>JAILZP010000052.1 GCA_023512435.1 Peptococcaceae bacterium
CTTCCAGGTTATCCTGGCCAGAACTTCTTTCCCCTTGGCGGGGTCCAGGCCGTATTTTTTGAAGTAGGCCGGGGCCAGCAGCGAGAAGGCCGCCGGGGCCGAGTAGTTCGGCCTGGTGCCGTCGCCGGCCGGGAAATCGACCACCAGCCCGCTGTATCCCGAATCCTTGAGTTTTTCAGCCCCGATGGCCATGACCATGTCGTAAGCGCCCGAGGCCACGGCATAGCAGGCGTTGCGAAAGGCCTCGGACCCGGTGGCGCAGAAGTTTTCCACCCTGGTCACGGGCTTGTACTGGATCTTCAGGGGGACCGACAGGGTGATGCCGCAGTAACCGGAAAAGCAGGTTCCAAGCCAGTACGCCTGGATGTCGTCCGGGGTCACCCCGGCGCTTTCCAGGGCCTCGTAGGCGGCTTCCACCATCATGTCTTCCAGGCTCTTGTCCCAGTGCTCGCCAAACCGGAGGCAGCCCATTCCCACTATGGCCACCTTGTCTTTAATTCCTTTTCCGCCCATTGTTCGACACCTCCCTATCTTTTGGGCCTGGCCTTCCAGAAGTAGTTGCTGACTCCCCCGGCCTCGTAAAGCCTGCGGAAGGACATCTCCACTTCCATGCCGATGTCTATTCTGGCTATGTCACAGTCGGTCATTTCGCAGATCATCCTGCCCCCGCCCTCGAAGTCCACCACCGCGAACACCGCCGGCGGGTCCTGGGAAAAGGTCAGGTGGTCGATGGTATAGGTGGCCACCCGGGCGGGCCTCCCGACAAAACAGTACTGTTCCATTTCGTCCCTGGCCCGGCAGTGCACGCACACCCTCTGGGGCGGAAACTGCGGAGTCCCGCAGGCCCGGCACCGGGACCCGTAAAAGGCGTACTTTTTCCTGCGCTCCCTGAACATGGCCGGGGCCGACGGCCTGGCCGGGTCGGGCCGCCGGGGCGGTTCGGTCTCCACGATCCGGCGCCACTTCAGGTAGGTATGGTAGATCAGCGTGTTCTTCTTTGACCTTACAAAGCCGCTTACCCCGCGCCGGGGCGGCAAGTTCCCGGCGTTGTCCGTGGCCCTGAACAGCAGCGCGTCGCAGCCCTCCCCGAAGGTGGCCGCCAGTATGTAGTCGCCCGGCTTGGCCTCCTCCAGGGCGGCGGCCAGCATCATGGGCACGTTGGCCGCTCCGGCCAGGCCCACGGTCATAAACAGGCTGTCCTGGACCTGGGACATGGCAAAGCCCATGGACTGGGCCAGGGCCGCCTGGTACCTGGGATTGGGGCCGTAAAGGACTATCCTGGCAATATCCTTCGGTTCCAGCCCCTTTTCTTTCAACAGGGCGCCCACGGTATCCTTCACATACCGGTTGTACCCCTGGGTGACGTAGAAGCGCTCCTCCCAGCTGGCGATGAACCTGTCGCTGTCCGACCTCCACTGGGAAAAAACTTCCGCCGAGGTGCTGCGGCTGCCCTCCAGGGAGGCTATAACCCATCCGTCACCCAGCAGAAAGGCCGCCGCACCGTCCCCGCAAACCTGCTCCCACTGGCTCTGGGGCGCGCCCAGGCGGCAGTCCGCGCAGGTCACCAGCACCTTGCCGGACCCGGCCTTTACCGCGTCAAACCCGGCCAGCAGGGCCCCCGACCCGGACCGCAGGCTGCCGGTGAAATCCAGGGTCCTCACATTCGCCGGGACATCCAGGGCCGCCGCGATGGTGGAGGAGGACTGCTTTTCCCGGTACGGCGCCGTGGTGGTGGCAAAGTACAGGTTCCCGACCTCTCCGGCCGAAAAGCCGGCCAGGCAGTCCAGGGCGGCCTCCACCGCCATGGAAACGCTGTCCTCGTCGTAGTTGGCCACCGCCTTCTCACCGGGGGCCGCCGGCTCCCCCACGGCCTCGGCGATCCTTTTCCGCTCCAGCCTGTTGAAGGGCACGTAGGACCCGAAAGACACAATTCCGACCATTCCCTGTCCCCCTTTTTTCCTCTATGGTTGTTTTGCGTCTTAAAATGTCTATCTAAAATACGCAACATTCATGCCAGCGGGCAAAAACCTGCAGGACGCAAAGAACCGGCGGATCGAAAAGGGAACGCTGTCCCGTTTCCAGGACGGTTAAGTCAGATGTGTCCTCACAAAAAAACAATTTGACCTATTTGCCCTTAAACTGCGGCTTTCGCTTCTCCAAAAAGGCGCGGATTCCCTCGGCGGCGTCCTCCGTGGCTGCAGCCTCTCCCTGAAAGCGGGCTTCCATTTCCAGGCAGGAATCAAGGTCCATTTCCAGGGACCGGGCAAACATTGTCTTGATCATACCCTGGCAGCACGGGCCCGAGGACAGCCTGGCGGCCAGCCCTTTCACCTCGTCCTCGAAGTCGCCGTCCGGAACGGCGCGGTTGATCAGCCCCAGGCGCTGGGCCTCTTCGGCGGTGATTTCCTCTCCCAGAAGGGCCAGCTCCATGGCCTTTTTGGGGCCCGCCAGCCGGGGCAGGAAATAGCTGCCCCCGGCGTCGGGAACCAGGCCGATCTTTACAAAGGACTGGATAAAAACAGCCGAACGGGCGGCAATCACCAGGTCGCCGGCCAGGGCCATGCTGCACCCCGCCCCGGCGGCAACGCCGTTCACCGCCGACACCACCGGCTTGTCCATCTCCCGGATCGCCCTGATCACAGGATTATACATTTCCCTCAACACCCTTGAAACGTCCGCCAGGCCGTCCCGCAGCCCGGCGGCCAGGTCGGCCCCGGCGCAGAAGCCTCGCCCGGCCCCGGTCAGCACCACGCACCTTACGCCGGGATCGTTTCGAACCCGGTCAAACACGTTCCGGAGGTCCAAAACCATCTGCTTATTTATGCTGTTCAGCCTATCCGGCCTGTTCAGCGTAATCCTGGCCGTCCCTTCGCTCGCTTCGTAAATGATTGTCTCGTATTCTGCCATCAGATCAGCCACCCTTTCATTTTTTTCGTTCTGCTCCCAAAACCGTCCCCTTTAGATATTACAATAAACATACCATGACGGGCAGCCCTGTTCCACCGGATATATGAATTTTATTGTCCGGAGAATTGAACAGAACTGCATGAGAAACGTCCGGTCAACAGGACAAGGCAACCCCGGAAAGCGGCTCCGCCGGCAGGCGGCACGGTCTTTAAACAACTGGCATTTTCTTTGCAAACCCAAGGTCAACAATACTCATAGAAGGGGGAAAGCCCATGGAAATCCAGGAGCACCTTTCCAGAAACTTTTTGATTGGGGAAATATTGGCCGGCAACTCCAGAAAATACCCCGACAAGACGGCCTTTAAGGAGGGGAACCGCAGTTTTACCTACAGCCAGTACAATTTCCGGGTCAACAAGCTGGCCTCCGCTTTCAGGGAACTGGGCATCGGGCGGGGGGACAAGGTGGCTGTGCTGCTGTTCAACAGCATTGAGGTGATGGACTGTTACTTCGCCCTGGCCAAGCTGGGCGCCGTGGCGGTCCCGGTAAACTTCCGGTTTGTGGGCCCGGAGATAGCGTATATCGTGGACAACTCCGATTCCGTGGCCCTGGTGTTTGACGGTTCCTTTGAGAAAGTGATCGACGCGGCAAGGGGCGAAATGCCCAGGGTAAGGCACTTTATCGCCGTACCGGGACCGGGGGAAACATCCTTCGCGCTTGATTACAACGAACTCCTGGACGGGGGCAGCGGGGTCGAACCCCTGGTCAGGGTCGAAGAAAACGATCCGGCCTTCATCATGTACACCTCGGGAACCACGGGAAGGCCCAAGGGAGCGGTCCTTTCCCACAAAAACCTGTACAGCAACGTGGTGTTCAATCTGGTGGAACGGCCCGCCGGTCACGGGGAGGTATACCTGTGCGTCCCTCCCCTGTTTCACGTGGCCGCCCTGATCATGACCCTGCAGATGGTCTTCCTGGGAGCCACCACCATCATCCACAGGACTTTCGACCCCAGGGCGGTCATGGAGACCGTGGCCGGGGAAAAGGTAACCTCGCTTTTCCTGGTTCCGGCCATGTGGAACTTCCTGGTCCAGATTCCCAACCTGGACCAATACGACGTCAGTTCGGTAAAAACGGCCATCACCGGGGCCGCCATCATGCCCCTGAACCTGAAAAAAAGGCTCCTCCAGGTTTTCCCGGGGCTGCAGCTGTACGACGCCTTCGGCCAGACTGAAATGAGCCCGGTGACCACCCTGCTGAAGCCGGCGGATACCCTGCGCAAACCCACCTCCGTAGGCAGACCCATCGTCGGGGTGGAAGTCAGGGTGGTGGACAGCGAAGGCAACGACGTCCCGGTGGGCGAGGTGGGAGAAATAGTCTACCGGGGGCCCTGCATGCTCCAGGAGTACTACAAGAATCCCCAGGCCACCCGGGAGGCCATAGTGGACGGATGGTTCCACAGCGGCGACCTGGTGCGCATGGACGAGGAAGGGTTCGTATACGTGGTGGACCGCAAGAAGGACATGGTCATCAGCGGCGGAGAGAACGTCTACCCCGCCGAGGTGGAGGAAGTGCTCTACAGGCACGAGAAGATACTGGAAGCGGCGGTAATCGGCGTCCCCAGCGATAAATGGGGCGAGGCGGTGCACGCCGTGGTGGTTCCGAAACCCGGCCAGACCCTGACCGAGGAGGAAGTGATCAGCTTCTGCGCAGCCAACCTGGCCGGCTACAAGAAGCCCCGGTCGGTGGAATTCGTGGACGCCCTCCCCAGGAACGCCGCCGGCAAGGTGCTCAAAACCAGGCTCAGGGAAAAGCACGGCACCGCCATAAAATACTAGCGGCGGCCCGGATCCCCGGCCCGCCTTTACGGAAGGCCCGGGCCCCGCCTCCCGGGGCCCGTTTTTTTTTTCGCCCCCGGCCGGCTGGCGGCGGCAGCCGGCCCCGGTGTCACTTATTCCGGAAATCTGTGGTATAATAGAGGACAGTTCAGCGCGAAAGAAAGCGGGGACTGTCTCAATGGCCGTCAGGTCAACACTGAGCAAGCTGAAGGAAAAAGAGCGGGAAACCAGGAAAAACCTGATCATCGACGCGGCGATCAATCTCTTCGCCAGGAAACCCTTCAAGAACGTAAGCATGCGCGACATCGCCGCAGAGGCGGGCATATCCCCGGCCTCCATCTACCGCTACTTCTCCGACCGCGACGACCTGTTCGTGGCTGCCCTTTACCGCGAGGGAAAGGACATCAGCGGGAACCTGGAGAGGCTGGTCAGGGAAAACGGCGACCTTTCCATCGAAAAGATTGCCGCGGTATTCGTGGACTACCTGCTGGACCATGATAACTTTTTCCAGATGATGACCCACTTCATGATGGACAGCGGCATCAGCCAGGAGTCCCTGCAGCGTTTCAACGCCGCGGAGCGCCAGCTCCTGAGCGTTTTCGACGACATATTCAGGAAAATGGGTGTCCGTGAAAACGTGCGCCTGGTCTCCCACGCCTTTTTCGCCTCCCTGAACGGGATCATGATCACCTTCCGGAAATACCCCGGCCGCAGCGATGAGGAGGTCAGGAGGCACGTGCACAGGATCGCCCGCCTGCTGGCCGGAATTTTTAAAAAGGGGGCCCTTTGACCCGCGGCACAGAAAGGGACCGTTTTTTCCGGCCCCCAAAATCCCCGGGTTATTGACCTTTTTTCGCGGGTGCTTACGGTCTCTGTCCCCTGAGTTCCTGTTTCAGTATCTTCCCCACCGCGTTGCGGGGCAGGGCATCGACAAAGCGCACTTCCTTAACGCACTTGTACCCTGCCAGGTTGCTCCGGCAGAGGGCGATAACCTCCTCTTCATTCAGGCCGGCTCCCGGCTTTTTCACTATGTAGGCCCGGGGGATTTCTCCCCAGTTGGCGTCCGGCACGCCCACCACCGCCACCTCGGCCACCGCCGGGTGCGCGGCGATTACCCCCTCCAGCTCGGCCGGGTAGATGTTTTCTCCACCGCTGATGATCATGTCCTTCAGGCGGTCCACCACGTAAACGAACCCGTCTTCGTCCATCTTCCCCAGGTCTCCCGACCGGTACCACCCGTCCTCCAGGGCCTGGGCGGTGGCGTCCGGGTTGTTCCAGTATCCCTTGAAAACCTGGGGCCCGCCGCAGACGATTTCCCCCACTTCCCCCGGCGGCAAGTCACGTCCGGTGTTCCAGTCCACTATCCTGACGTTCCCGTGGAACACCGTCCTGCCCATGCTACCGCATTTTTCCATACCCATGTCGTGGGTCCAGAAGGTGACCGCACCCGAATACTCGGTTATGCCGTACACCTGGTGGACCTTGATACCCATCCCGTGATACGTTTTAATCAGCGTTTCGGGCACCGCCGACCCGCCGCAGATGATAAAGCGCAGTGATGACAGGTCCAGCCTGGTAAAATCGGGCACCCTGATCATGAAGGCGATCATCAGGGGAACCGACATCATGAAGTTAATCTTCTCGGCGGCTATGGTCTGCCATACCTTCACGGGGTCGAAACTGGGCATGAACACCGAGGTGCAGCCCCTGTGCACGTTGGCCACCAGGGGGGCCAGACCGCCGATATGGAACATCGGGGCCACCGAAAGAAAACGGTCGCCGTAACGCCAATCGATGGTGTGAGTAATCCCCGCCGAGGCCCAGAAAAGGTTATTGTGGCTCAGCACCGCTCCCTTGGGCCTGCCGGTGGTGCCCGACGTGTACATGATGATGGCCGGGTCCTCTCCCCCGGCATCCGCCCCGGGTTCGTCCGCCGGCTGCCCGGACAAGACCTCCTCGAACCGGGGGTCGCCGCCCCCGTCGCCCGCCCGGACGAAGGCCCGCACGGGCGTTTCCCCGCGCAGTTGATCCGCCACCGCGCCGAACTCGGCGTCGTAAACAAGGACCGACGCCCCGCAGTCATTCAGGATGTATGACAGCTCCGGGGCCGCCAGGCGCCAGTTGAGCGGCACGGTGACGGCGCCGGCCTTGGCCGCGGCAAAAAAAGCCGTGGCAAAGTACTGGCTGTTTTTGCACAGCAGGGCCACCCGATCCCCGGCGGCCGCGCCCCGGTCCGCCAGGTAGGCGGCAAAACGGTTCACCCTTTCGTTGGCCTCCCTGAAGGTGATCCGGTACCCTTCCCCCGCGAACCCCTCCAGGCCGGGCGAGAGGTACGCCCGGTTGGACAGCATTTTCCCGACATTTACCTTCACGTTCATCGCCTCCCCGTTATTCCCCGCCGGCGATGATGGGCGCCCTTCCCACCTCGGCCAGCGAACATTCCTGGTACGTCCTGAAAATGGCGTCGCACAGCGCCTCCCACTCGCCGGCCGCCCGCGCGGAATCCTCCTCCGGGACGGTAAGCGGCCGCGCCAGGAGGCGCTTCAGCTCGGCGGCCAGTTCCTCCACCCGGTCTGCGGGCGCCCCCTCCAGGATGTTGGCGGCGAACTCCGCCGGGTCGTACCACGACGAGGCCCGCAGCAGGTCCCGGTACACCTGGGTCAACAGCACATTGCGGGGCCCTTCCCACAACTCGTTCACCGTCGCGTCCCGGAACAGCCTGGGCAGCGAGGAGAATTCCTCCATCACTCCGTGCCCTCCGAAGATACTCATGGCAGTCCGGATCACGTCCACGGTTTCGTAAGCCGTTAAAGCCTTCTGCAGCAGGATGATTTCCCTTAGATCAAACCGCTTCTTTCTCATTTCCAGGGGCTCGCTTGAAGTAAGGCCGGGCTGGAGCCTGGCGCCCAGACGGAGGAAAAGGTCATAGACCCTGAAAGCCCCGGCGGTGGTTCGCATGGCCGCCTCCACGATGCCGTTCACCTGCCGGGCGGCCATGGGGAACTGGCAAATCTTCATGCCGAAAACGTCGCGAAACCGGCTGTACATCAGCGCTTCCCTGGCAGCGCGCAGCATCCCCGCCGCACTGGACATGCCCACGGCAATCCGGGACAGGGTGAGCACGATGCCCACGGCATTGGCCACCCCCCTGTCGGTGGGGCCCACGGCGTAGGCCACCGCTCCGTTATAGTCCACTTCCGCCGTGGGCAGTTCCGAGGTGCCCATTTTCCATTTAAGACGGTTGATCACGCAGCCGTTGCGGCGTTCCCGCCCCTTGTCCCCGGGCAGCCATGAGGGCACCACGAACGTCCCCACCTTCTCACTGCCCTCCACCCTGGCTGTGACCACCGCGTAGTCGGCGTGCATGGCCGAACAGAAGAACTTGTTGCCGTAGAGCCTGTAATGCCTGCCCTCCGGCACCGCCCGCAGCAGATTGGCGGGGATGTCCGACCCCCCCTGGATTTCGGACATGAACTGGGCGCCGATGCCGAAATCCCCGTCAATACCTTCTTTACAGTGGGCAAGGATGCGGTCCAGTTCGGGCGTGCCGTGGTCCGGGTAGTACTCGATCAGGGCGATCAGTCCCTCGGTGCAGGCTACGGGGCACAGCACCCCGGCTTCGCCGATCTGGTGCAGGAGGAACCGCTTGACAAAACGTTCCCAGGGGGTCGTTTTTTCAGAGAACAGACCCAGTGAGAAAATCTCTTTCTCCAGAACCAGGGTGCCGTCCGGGCGGACGATCCTGTCGATGCGGTGATTGTGGGCGTCGTAGTGCAATATGTAAGGGCGTTCCTCCGGCCTGGCGGCGGCGTCCGCCATGTCCCGCCACCTGAACGATACCCTGGGCGAAAAATCCAGGAGTTTTGCGTGGAGGGTCTCCCACTCGCCCCCCGCGAACTTTTTCACCGTTCTTTGCAGGAACGGGTCGTCCCTGTAAAAGTCGAAGGAATTTCTCCTGTTCAAAAACAGGTCGAAGGAATACGGGTTTTCCCCGCCGGGCAGCGTCATTGCCATTCTCCTTTCGCTCACGCAGGTACTTTCCAATGTTCAAAATTTTTTGTTGACTAAATGTTATCAAACGTTGTTTGTGAAAGTCAACGTTTATTTTTTTAATGAACATTGTTCACACTGAAAATAGGCGGCTAGCATTTGATCCCCAGCCTTTCCAGCTTGATGTACAGCCTCGACCGGCTCATGTTGAGCAGCCTGGCCGCCCTGGTCTTGTTCCCGCCTGTTTTTTCCAGGGCCTTTAATATGGCCTCCCGCTCGGCGCAGCGCACCCTGTATTTCAGAGTGTCCTCCCCGGGGTTTTCATCCTCGGCTTCCCCCATCCCGGTGCTTAACAGGTAGGGAGGAAGGTGGGAGGGCCTGATTGGCCCCTCCAGGGCGTAGTTTGCGGCCCTTTCCAGCACATTTTCCAGTTCCCTTACGTTGCCCGGCCAGTGGTAGTTCTTCAGTATTTCCAGGACATCGGCCGTTACCCCGGAGATATTGGTGTGCATGATCCTGTTCAGCCTGTTTAAAATGTGACCCACCAGCGGTTCCAAGTCCTCGGGGCGGTCCCGCAGCGGAGGCATTCTCAGGTGGATTACGTTGAGGCGGTAAAACAAATCCTCCCTGAACTTTCCTTCCTTGATGGCCCTGGACAGGTCCTTGTTGGTGGCCGACACGATGCGCACGTCAACGTTGACGGTCCTAGTCCCCCCCACCCTTTCAAAGGACTTCTCCTGGAGAAAGCGCAGCAGCTTGGCCTGCAAGTGGAGGGACATGTCCCCTATTTCATCCAGAAAAATGGTGCCCCGGTGGGCCAGCTCGAACCTGCCGGGCTTGCCGTTGCGGTCGGCCCCGGTGAAGGCCCCCGGGGCGTAGCCGAAAAGTTCGCTTTCCAGCAGGTTTTCGGGTATGGCGGCGCAGTTCACCATGACGAAGGGGTTCTTTCGCCGGTCACTGTAAGCGTGGATGGCCCGGGCAATCAACTCCTTGCCCGTGCCCGACTCCCCGGTGATCAGCACCGTGGAACTGCCCCTGGCCACCTGCCTGGCTTCATCCTTGACCTTGACCATGGGAGGGCTCACGGCCACTATGCCGTTGACGTCAAAACCTTCCCGGGCGTTCTTTTTAAGCTCCTCCTCGTAATATGCCAGCTTGTTCTGGAGAGAATTCAACTTGCTGGCCAGTTCGCGGATCTCGGCCAGGTGGGGAAAGATAATCTTGCCCACGGCCCCCACGGTCCTCCCGTTTTTTATCACCGGCAGGCGCGAAACGATGAGCTGATCCTCCCCCACGTTCATGATCTCGCTCAGTTCAGCCACCCCGGTGCGGGCCACGATGTGCAGCCTGCTGTTTTTAAACACCTCAGTCACGCGCTTGCCCACCAGGTCCTGGACGGTGGTTTTCAGGTAGCCCGCCACCACCTGGTTAACCAGGGATACCACGCCCTCCCGGTCCACCACCACTATGCCGTCGTTGATTATGTTTAAGACCGTATCCAGGGTCCGGTTCAGTTCCCTGACAATCTCAAGCTCCCGGGCCATCTTTTCCAATTCGGTCAGGTCCTGCAGGACAATGACCGCCCCGTCCACGGCGCCTGATCCCGAGATGGGCATAATGTTGGCTATGGTCACGATATTGCCGATGGTGTACTTGCTCCCCACCCTGGCCGCGCCTGACAGCGCCTGGTCCACGCTGATCCCCGGCAGCAGTTCCTCCACCGGCCTGCCCACGCACTTATCCGCGGTCAGCCCCAGTATTCTCTCGGCGCTCCGGTTCAGCAGGGTTACCGCCTTATTCCTGTCCACGGCAACCACCGCGTTGTGCATGGCGTCAAGTATCGCCTTCAGCTGGGCGTTCAGCATGTCCGACTTTTGAAGGAGCGTCATGACCATGTTGGCCTTGGTCAGCACCCCGCAGACCCTGCCCTCTCCGTCCAGAACCGGGGCCGTTCCCACCGGGGCGGCCTTGACCAGTTCCTTCACCGTCTCGAAGGGGGTGTCCCAGGGCACCGATTGGGGTTTCACCGTCACGAAGGGATCGATGGCATCCTCCAGGGACGCCCTTTGCAGGAGGGCATCAAAAAAATTGGTCCGGGTGAACACCCCCACCAGCCGCATATCGTCCCCGACCACCGGCAAAGCGTCTATCTTGGACTGCTTGAAAAGGTGCACCGCCCTTTCCATGGTCTCTCCCCGGCGGAGATAGGGAACCTCCCTGCTCATCATGTCTTTTAACAGCACGGCAGCCACCCCGCATGAACGTTTGACCAATATATTTAACCCCGCCCGGCAAAATCCTCCCCGCACAAAAGAATAGATCAGAATTTGAACTCCGGAGAGGGAATTTCCTTCTTTAGATAACATATTTTAACATTATATGTTAGTTTTTTCATTAGCACCAGAAAATCCTCAAAACGGTTACGCTTATCTCCTTTTTTTACGGGTAACCTTTTACTTTTTCAATGAATACCCTAAACCATACAGTAATTACGATTAAGCCCTGACGACTTATGAAAATAATTATCATGCGAGGAGATTCGAGATGAATAACAATTCCGGGTGGGCCTGGCGCGAGATTGTCAAATTCCCCCTGGAGGGCAGGCTTTTCAAACCGAGAAGCCAGGGGTTGACCATGATCATCGACAAAGGGATGGGCCTCGCCGAAACAAGGGACTTGCTGAATATAGCCGGTGAGCATATAGACTTTATCAAGCTGGCCTTCGGCACTTCCGCCCTCTACAACAAGAACGTGCTGCCCGAAAAAATCGAACTGGCCAAATCGCACGGCATCGAAATATATCCCGGCGGGACCTTCCTGGATGTGGCGTAGAACCAATTAAGCACTATATAAATTTTTGCACCTTTTCTTTTTTCTTTCGGTTTGCTTCTTAGCTGCTATTTCGACAGCTCCCCGAACGACTATTCTTCGTGCTTCATCTTCGCTGATTGGCTTATTATTTAAAGTGCATTTTATCATAATCCTCTCCGTTGGAACAGCGAGATGATTATCTTCTCGGGCCTTGACCTTCTCTTCCTGTCCCACGACACAAACCCCCTTTGTTTGTAAAGTTTATGTTTTCTGAAATCGAAAACTGCAAGTCCAATAAAATCTTTTGGATGCCTTACCAAAGGAAAGCCCCGGCAAAAAACCGGGGCTTTCCTTTGGCATCAGTGAAAACATTGTTCTGGACATCTGGTTCCCCTCTACAATCTTGCAAAAAATGTTTTTACCAGGGGGTTCCCTATGAGATACACAACACCTACACATAACGCCGGAAACACTACAAGCTTTTCCAGGACACCCCCTGTCTTCACAAGCGGAACCCTGGCATTGAACTTTAACGGAAATAGCAGCGGCACTCCCGAGAAGGTAAACAGGTCGCCCAACAAATGCGCCAGGTATCCAACCATCACCGCCAGCCCTATAGCCTTTCCTCCGATTATAAGGGCGATTGCCCCAGCAACCAGGGCCGCGATCAAAGAGTGAAACGGCCCCCGGTGGCCCACGGTCCACTTCAGAACGGTCGGAATAACTGGAATTTTTCTGCCGATGTACGAACCCGGGTGGTCGATGTCGGGCAACAACGCAGCAACCCCGGAGATGGCGGACATTTCGAGGCTGCCGCTGAGCAGATACCCGACGGCCAGGCCGGTGACGAAGTGAGTGCGGTAAAGAATACAAACCACCTCTTTTTAAAAAAAGAAAACCCCCTTTTCCGGCAAAGGAAAGGGGGTCTGTGAAGCGCTACAGAAATTCTCTTAACATGGTGTACCTTAACACGGGCTTATTGTTCCTTATCGCTATGGCCAGGGCCTTCTTCGTCCCCACCAGGACCACCCTTTCCGTAGCCCTGGTGATCCCGGTGTATATCAGGTTCCTGGCCAGCATCACATAGTGGGACGTGGTTACGGGGATAATCACGTTTTTAAATTCCGACCCCTGGGACTTGTGTACCGTGATGGCGTAAGCGAGCTCGATTTCCTTCAATTCGTCCCCGGCGTACTCGATTTCGTGCCCGTTGAACTTGACCATGATCGTGTCACCGTCGGTGGCCGTGATTATGCCTATGTCCCCATTGAAGACTTCTTTCGCATAGTTGTTCCTGGTCTGGATGACTTTATCCCCAACCCGGAACAAGGTGTTTTTGAGCCTGATTTCCTCTCCCGAGGGGTTCACCGACTCCTGGATCAGCCTGTTGAGTTCCTGGGTCCCCGCTGGGCCTTTCTTCATCGGTGAAAGGACCTGGATCTCAGACGGCCCGCAGCCCAGGTTTTTTACCCAATGGACCACGGTTTTGCAGATGTCTTCGGGGCTTTCCCTCTCTAAAAAGATAAAGTCTTTCTTGCTGTTGTCGATTACCAGGGGCTGCCCCTTGTTGATCCGGTGGGCGTTGGCGATTATCTGGGACTTGGCCGCCTGGCGGAAAACTTTGTCCAGGGTGACCCTGGGTATGTCCGGACAGGCCAGCAGGTCCCTGAGAACGTTCCCGGGGCCGACACTGGGGAGCTGGTCCACGTCCCCCACGAACAGCACCCTGGCGCCGGTCTTCAGGGCGCCCAGGAGCTGCCTGGCAATATAAATGTCCACCATGGAGGCTTCATCCACCACTATGAGGTCGCAGGGCAGGGGGTTTCGGGCATCGTACAGGGGAAATCCATCGTGGTCAAATTCCAGCAGCTTGTGGATTGTGTGGGCCATCTCACCCGTGACTTCGGATATCCTCCGGGCGGCCCTCCCGGTGGGCGCGGCGAATACGATCTTTATGTCGGGATATATCTTCCTGGCGACGGCGTTTATCGCTTTGATCGTGGCTGTTTTTCCAACCCCGGGGCCCCCGGTGAGGATGGAGAAGCCGCTGTTTAAAACCATCGCCACGGCTCTGGCTTGATCTTCGGTCAGCTCCACGCCCTCTCTTTTTTCATATAACCTTATCACGGGCGCCGGCTCCAGAGAGGCCACCTTTCTGTTGAGCCTTTTGACGTGCCTTGCAATGGCTTCTTCACACCTGACCGCCCGTTCCAGGGAAACACCCTTGCCGTGGACTTCTATATCTTCGTGATCAAAGGCTTCCCGGACTTTTTCTTCGGTGACCACGGGGGATTCCTTGTTGAGCACCGCCAGGCTCCTGTTTACCAGTTCCCCGGCGGGGAGGTAGGTGTGACCCTCGTTCTGCAGGGCTTCGTTCAGGACATGCATCACCCCGGCCTGAATCCTGAAGTGGGAGTCCTTCGCTATGCCGATATTGTGGGCTATCTCGTCGGCCTTGACGAACCCGATCATGTCCACTTTCGTCAAACTGTACGGGTTTATCCGGATGTAGTCCACCACCGGCCTGCCAAAGTGCTTGAAGGCCCTCTGCGCCATGCCTATGGTCAACCCGAAGGAAGCCAGGTCCTTGACAATCCTCTGCCGGTCGTATGTCTCCTGGATGGACTGGGCTATCTGTTCCGCCCTCTTGCCCAAACCTTTGACCTTTTTAAGCTCTTCGGGATTTTTCAAGATTATCTCTATAGCGTCGGCTCCCAGGACGTTTACTATCTTTTTCGCGGTGGCCGGCCCCACGCCCTTGACAAGGCCGGAGGAAAGCAATTCAATGGCTTCGTCCCTGCTGGTGGGGACGATTTTTTCCCATGATTTTATTTTGAGCTGCCTGCCGTACTTCGGGTGGATTTCCCAGGAGCCTCTCAGGAAAAGTTTCTCGCCTTCCCTGGCGTTGAATATTTCCCCCAGGGCCACCATGTCTTCTTTCGGGGTCCTGAACCTGAATATTGCGAATCTTGGAGTTTGGAAAATGAATTTACTGATTACGCCGATGCATTCGGTAAGCTGAACGGCTTCTTCAGGCATTTATCTCGTGCTCCTTTTTTCGTATTGGAGAGAAGTGGGTAAAGATAATCTAAAAATCCGGTTTCCACCAGGCCGCTTTCCCCCGCCTTGACCGAAGCCGGACCGATCCCGGCCTTCCAGGCAGCCCAGCGCGGCTCCAGCTTGGTGAATGGCAGGATGAAAAACTGCTGCAATTCCCAAAAACCTATCAATACAAACGAAAAGGCCCCGGTGAGGGCCGAATCTCTCAGATATTCGTATTGATGCTCTTCCAGTTTTGACAGCGGCCAGCGGCATCCCTTCGACACCTCTTTGACGTCGAACGCCAGGGGAAGGGGGCCGCCGGGCAAAAGGACGTGGCCTAAGAAGTCAACGCTGGCTTTCCTGTCTACTTTGGCCGAAACAATCTTTCCCCCAGGGCCCCTTACGGGCAGCCAGGCGGTGGGGACTTTGTGGATGACGGCAACTTTCCGGGAGCGGTAGGAATCGTTCGCCCGGGCAACCAGGTCTTCCAGGGCTGCTCCCCTGTTGGCTAGGTTAGCAAGCAATGCCCTGCCCCCCCTTCAGGAAAGATTGCGGATGATCGCTTCGGCCTGCCTGGCCTTGCCCAGGTTATCAGGGTACGCAACCAGCAGCTTGATGAAACTGATTAGTCCGACAACAAGGCCCGGGATCCAGCCGACGGACAGAACAATGATCAACAGAAACATCGAGGCGATTATGCCCCCGCTGACGGTTCCCAGGAAAATAATCTTGGCCATTTCCAGCATGAACCCCAGACCCCATAAATTTCCCAGCACCCAAAACGGGGCGATGTACTTCAGCCGGGGGTCATACGTTGCGATGGAATATCTGTCACAGAGGTAGGCGCCGGCAATGAAACTAAAGATTATGAACATTATATTTATCATGAGTTCAAAGTTCATCTTTTTCATGGTGACACTGTTATGGTTCTGCACACAAACAGTGCAGGCCATTACGGTGAACGCCGCCGAGCACTCGACGCATAGCCCCCTGCCGCATTCCCTGCACGTGGCGACGGCCGCCCTGTCAGGGTGGCGGTGACATGCCATGATTTTGCCGGTCTGTGATCTTTCCTGGTTCCGTGGGGAATCCACAACCACCAGGGCATGTTGTCTCCGGGCCTTGTCGTAGGCGTCCCTCTTTTCAGGGTCCGACAGTACCTCGTAGGCTTCGTTGATTTCCTTCATCAGTGCCTCCGCCCGCACTCTCTCCTTTGGATCCTGAAATCTGTCGGGATGGTGCTTTTTTGCCAGCATCCTGTACGTATATTTGATCTTGTGCGGGCCGGAGTGCGGCGGAATGCCGAGAATTTCGTAATAGTTTTTGATTGCCACCAACCCCCTTTTTCAGCTGGCTTTTGCCAGAGCCAGTAGTTTTGTGAGATTGCTGTAGAGCCACTCTGACGGCTCCCCGCCTTCAGTAAAAACCTCATCCGCCATCCGGAAGACCTTCTCAGCCTTGGCCATCAGTTTTTCTTTCCTGGCTTTCGCGGACACGGCCCCGGCCATCTTCATGGCCTCATTCAGCTGCCTGGTGCTCCAGTCGTTATCGGCGGCCTTCTGTATCCACTCGATTGGGTTCTCCGCCCTGCTGGCCAGCCGGTGGTGGTAGAAACTGAGGTCGGGTACGCGCGTACTTTCGTCATGGAATGCGCTGTAAGTCCTGATCATCTCCCGGATCATGGCCGGGGAGAGGCCGGTGTCGGCCGATATTTGTTTTGCCGTCATCCTCAGCCCGGATTTAAGGACGACCAGGGCAGCCGCCTGTCCCCACTGGCCGCTTTCCGTAAGTTCCCTGTAGTCCGTGAACACCTGGAGGACTTCCTCTACTCCCGGCAGCTCCCTAACCACCACGGTCTCGATTTTCAAAGTCCCTGCGTGGACCCTGCCATGGCACTCATAACAGAGCCTCACCAGGTTATCCGGGGTGTCCCCGCCACCGGAACCCCTTGTCTTTATATGGTGGACGTGCAGCCCGGATTCCTGGTACTTCCCGCAAACCTGGCAGAACTTGCCCCGCGCTGCTTTGACCGCCGCGGGGTTGATCACTCTTGCCGATTTCGGCAACAACAAAGGCACCAGCTCCTTTTTAAAAAAGCAAAGGCCGGGGTTGAACCCGGCCTGATACTTGCAACGTTTTATGTACATTTTATTTTTCTTTTTTGGACTGTTTAAACCATCTCGTTACAGAATTTTCCTGCAACGTTTTTTGTACATTTTAATCAAATTATCGGAGCATGACCAAGTTGCCTGCTGACAACTCCAGGCAACCTTGTTATACTATATAATAGTCAAGCACAGCTAAAATGTCAATAACTTAATGCAAGTATTCCTTGAAATTTTTCTGGAAGGGGTTTTTACGATGGATAGAGACAAAGAGCTTTTAAGCAAGGAACAATTAATGGCCGTTTTTAGGGAACGGCTGACAACTGCAATTAAAGATAAGAAACTAAATTTTAACAAATTGGCCCAAATGGTGGGAATTTCCGCCAGCGCAATGTACCAATACACACACGAAAAAAACGGGACATTGCCGTCCATGGAGATTTTTTACAAGCTGGTTACCGCGCTGGAGGTTTCGGCGGACTACCTGCTGGGCCTGGTGGATTACCCCAATTCAATTATTTCCGACCAGGTGGATCAGGATACCAAAGAAGAAATCGAGTTAATTCGCAGGGCATA
>JAILZP010000013.1 GCA_023512435.1 Peptococcaceae bacterium
GCGCGCCGCCAGCGACGCCGTCGTCCTGGGGTTGAGGCTGCGCGCCGGCGTCGACCCCGAGGCCTTCGGCCGCCGCTGCGGCCTGGCGCTGGAGGAAGGAGGGGATGCCCTTTTTAAAGCACGGGAAAAGCGTCAGATTTGACAAAGATGAAGTAAAAAAGTGGCTTGAACGAAAGAACGGCCACAAAAGTTAAGGAAGCTGCCTCCACCAAGAGTAACCAGCTTCCTTCTGAACACCCGCCCTGTCCGGGAGGATGCCTGTTTTTATTTTACCTCAGAGGGGCGGAAAAATCAAAACCCTGGAGGTGATTATATTGTCAGTTTATCAAGAATTATTAAAAATCGCGAAACGCCGGCATATACGCGTCATAGAAGAGTCACTTCCGGAGGAGTTGGTTTTTTTCAATGGCATCTTCGCCCACTGCCTAGACATGGACATGATCGTAATAAATAAGGACAAACCATGGAAGGAAAAGGAATTTACATTAGCCCACGAATTAGGGCATTACCAACTTCACCGCTTAACTGTTGACTTAGCCTATTACGAAGCCGACAATGATTACCACAACTTTATCGAGGATGAAGCCAACCGCTTCGCCAACAGGCTTTTAGCCTTCCTGGCCTGGCGGCTGGAGAGGGGGTTATAGATTTATGTCCGTAAAAGTGCAAATTGTTTCTTGGAGGACCGAGCCAACGGTAAGTATTAATCTGGAAAGCGGACTGCCCCAGGATCCTGTACTTTACATACCTGCCTCTATGGCGGGAAACGCCAAGGAAATCAATAAATTAGCCGTTAGAGCAATGCTTAAGTACAAAAGCATGAAAGAGAACATGGCCGCATTTCACGAAAAGGTATTGGCAGGGGATGGACTGGGACCGGATTGAGAAGGATTGATCTTTAAGCCCCCCAGGAAGCCCTGTAGGCCACGTTAACGGCCCCGGTAAAGGTTTTATACCTGCCGGGGCCTTTTCTCTGTTCCAGGGCCTTCCTGCGCGGCCACAGGGCCAGCGAAGGGGTGTTCCTCCGGCAGCGAAACCGCCCCCTGTTTTGGGAGCAGTATGGCCTGCAAACCAGAATGCGCAGGTGATCCCAGTGGGAGCAGATTGGGAGCAAACATAAAAAAACGGGGGCAAAAACAGCCCATCAGCAACCTGGAAGTAATTAACAAGACCAAGCGGGACAAGGCTTTGCAAACTTCGCCAAACTATACAAAGGGCCTGTTTCGCACTCGTAATGCGCAGGCCGCGGGTTCGAATCCCGCCATCAGCTCCAGAAAAAGCAGTAATGGCAAGGGTAACAAAGCTGGGAGCCCTTGCCGTTTTCTTTTCGAGCGTGAAGATTGATTTGAAAATGATTACCATCCGTTAGCGGATTGGGCAGTGATTTATTCGGCAACCGGGAAATCGTCTGTAACACTGTAAATTCCCCTTTCGCAGTCCGAAAAGTGCCACCACTCGGTCCTTATGGATATAAATCCATGTCTTTTCATTACGTCTTCAAGGTATGCGGCGTTCGCTCCCTGCACGGGGCTAACGTCCCTGTAATCCCGGTCCGCCCTGGGGCTGAATTCATCAAAGGGGCTGGGCATTTCCAGCTCCTTGCCGCTGCTGTCGGTGAGGGTGAGGTCAACGGCACACCCCCTTGAATGGTCGGAGGGTTTTTTATAGGGGTTGGCCAAATAGTTGGGGTTGGGGAATGCTTCCCACATTTTATACTGTACCCTTGGAGGCCGGTAAGCATCCCATATTTTCAGCCGGTAACCCTTTGCGCCCACCTCCCCGGCAGCGGCTTTGAGCTTGTCGGCGGTGCCCTTGCGCAAGTACGCCTCCGGGATATCGTAAAGCTTTTGCCCGGTGAAGTTTTTGTCCGTGTAGTATACCGGTTCGATTATCACGGAGGGAATGTACTCGTCAATTTTCACGTAATCGGTTTTTTGCATGGCCTGAAACCGCTTCTGGTCTCCGTTGCTTTCAGGCTTTTCCATGCAGCTGCCGGTTATGCCGAGAAACGCGGTTGTTCCAAGCAGCATGATCGTTGAAAACGCGACCCGTAAGAAGATAAGTTTTACTCCTTTTCTCATAAAAAAAAACCCCCTTCATTCAGGGGGTATGTTTATCAGTGACAAGAAGAATTATTCAGGGTTCCGGGATTAAGACGTCCACGACGGCAGATCCGGGATGCGGCGGGGAAATCTGGGTATAATATACGGTCAAAACTGGAAAATTTTATTGGCAGGAAAAAGAGGGTTCACGTAGAAATTCATGCCTCTTAGAGTGTTTATACCGAAAAAACTTAGGAGGACTGTAAATTGAAATATATTACGCCGGCCATAATCATGGCAGCAGGTGGGTTTTTGGGATTGCTGGGCGCATTGATGTTTTGGGGATCAAGGAAGAAAGGCATGGACAAAAAAGATAAAAAAGCCAATATTTTTGGTTCCGTTTTTCTTTTTGCGGTGGCAATATTTTTTATTTCCGGGGGAGCTTCAATCTGGCTTTCAACTAAAAAAAGCGACAGTGCCATTGAAAATATCGGGCAGCAGGCCCACAATACCACGGCGCAGGAAGCCGAAGCCCCGGTAAAAGCACAGGAACAGTCGCAGCAAACCCAGGAGCAGGTGCAGGCGCAACAAATAACGAGAAAACAGGAAGCGGAGAAGGCGGTCAAGTCCTTCACCCAGGTACAGAAAGTTTTTCAATACATTTTAACTTCATGTCAGACCGAAATAAAGGATATCAGCAATGGAGCCATCGACCCCAACAGCTACAGTGATCTCGAAAGACTGAGCCAGCAAAATCTGGATTTGTTCAGGACGGTTCAGAATATGGATATAGCAAAGCAGTATAATAACCAGAAGCTGATCATGGTGACCGCGGTTTTATATTTGCAGGGTTCCATAGACAACTTAAAAAGCTACATTGATGATAAAAAAATGAGTAAATTCACAGAAGCTCAGGATTTCCTGCAAGAGGCCATTTTGGCAAATAAACTTGTATCTATTGGTGTTTCAAAACAGGCTTTGATTGACGGGTACAACTCATCACAGTAAAGAATAATGATAATCCGGCCGGTGCGGCCATGATTTGTGCGGGATGTGATCTGATGAAAACGTTAAAAATTTTTTTTGACAGCGGCGGCCTGGATCTGGAGGCCTGCCTTGACCTCCCGGGCGGGCCGGGTCCGCATCCCGGGGTGGTTCTCTGCCACCCCCACCCCCTGTACGGCGGAAACATGGATAATAACGTGATCCTGGCAGTGAGCAGGGCCCTCGGCGAAGCCGGGATAGCCGGCATGCGCTTTAATTTCAGGGGGGTCGGCCGCAGCGGCGGCGCTTATGACAACGGCGCGGGGGAAAGGGAAGATGCCAGGTTTGCGCTGGACTTTCTATCCGGCCGGGAGGAAATCGACCCGGCCCGGATCGGCGTTATGGGCTATTCCTTTGGCGGAATGGTGGCTATGGCGGCAGCGGAGCGGGCGGGCCAGGTCAGGGCGGTTGCGGCTGTTTCCCCTGTCATCCCGCCCGGCGGCGCTCTGAGGGAGTTCCCGAAGCCCAAGTTCATAGCCTGCGGCGCGGCGGACGATCTGATTCCTTCCTCGGCCATCCTGGAGGAATTCGCCAAAATGGCCGAACCCAAGAAAATAGAGGTTGTCCCCGGGGCCGACCATTTTTGGCGGGGACATGAGGATAAGGTGGCCGGCATGGCGGCCCGTTTTTTTGTGGAGGCTTTTAAATCCTGATCTTACAAGCCTCCTTCGAAATCCCCCGGTATAATCAGCCAGGCGATCAGGTACACCAGGATCCCGGGGAAGGCTGCGGAAAAGACTGAAAGGGTCACGTATAACAGCCTTACAATGGTGGGGTCCCAGTCGATATACTCGGCGATGCCGCCGCAAACCCCGGCAATCATGCGATTCCTGCGGGACCGGTAGATCCGCTTAATCTGTCTGGCCAAAGATGAACACTCCCTGCCTGTGTGGATTTGTTCGGGGCGCATGTTTTTGCTTTTTACCATAACACAAAAACCCGGACCGGTAAACAGTTTTTAGTTTACATAACCGTCCCGGCGGGGAATGGACCCCGGCCGGGCGGTTTTCAATTTTTTCAGCCGCTGGTTACGGGGCGGGCTGACAAGACCGGCCCGGAAATCAGGGATGTGAAAAGATTTCTCTGGCCACTGACAGGGTGTAGTGAATATCTTCCGAACTGATATTCAGGTGGGTGACCAGGCGGATCAAATCCGGCCCCATGGCGCCGCACCTGACGCCCCTTTCTTTGAGCAGGTTGACCACCTCCGCGGCGGTGCGCGGACCAGGCACCCTGACCATGACCATGTTGGTCTGCACCCGTTCCAAATCCACTTTTATCCCCGGCAGTTCGGCCAGTCCCGCGGCCAGAAGGCGGGCGTTGCGGTGGTCTTCAGCCAGGCGGCCGATGTTCCGCAGGGCTGCCAGGCCGGCCGCGGCCAGAATCCCGGCTTGGCGCATCCCGCCTCCCAGGGCCTTCCGGTACCTGCGGGCCCTGGCTATGAAATCCCGGTCTCCGGCCAGAATGGACCCCGCCGGGGCTCCCAGGCCCTTGGACAGGCAAAACATTACCGAGTCGCAGTTTGCGGTAAAATCCCGGACGTCCCTTTCGGCCGCCACCGCGGCGTTGAAAATACGGGCGCCGTCGAGATGGACTATTAAAGATTTCTCCCGGGCCAGGTTGTATATCCGCTCCATGGTTTCGGGAGGCATTACCGTGCCGCCTCCCCGGTTGAATGTATTTTCCAGGCAGACCAGCCGGGTGGGAGGAAAGTGGATGTCCTCCGGCCTCAAGGCGTTCAGCAGCAGTTCCTCCCCGCCCCCGTTCATCAGCCCCTCCACCGTTTTTAAAGTGACGCCGGCCCACATGGCCGGGGCGCCCGCCTCGTAATAACAGATATGGGACTGACTGTCCACGATGGCTTCCTCTCCCCGGCCGGTGTGGGCCAGGATGGCCAGCTGGTTGCCCATGGTTCCGCTGGGTACGAATAGGGCCGCTTCCTTTCCCACCAGGGCGGCGGCTTCCTCCTGAAGCCTGTTGACGGTGGGATCTTCGCCGTACACATCGTCTCCCACCGGGGCCCGGGCCATGGCTTCCCTCATTTCCGGGGAAGGAAGGGTAACTGTGTCGCTGCGCAGATCTACGGTATGGATGGCGGATCACTCCTCGCGTTTAAGGTCCAAAAAATTAAAGCCCCGAAAGGCCTTTTTCAGGCTGTACATTGTGTTTGAACCGCCCCGGGAAGCCCCCTTCCGGCCGGTTTAACCCTTTATATCCGCCGGCGTTGTTAATTCTTTCAACCTTCCCCGGGTTGGTTAACTGACTCAATTTTATCTTTATCATAGGCTTGACAGGCTGGAAAGAATATCTGCCGTCCGGATTCGGTGGACTTTTTCGACCGTCCCGGTATAATGTTATTAGCTTAGGATACGCAGCGGGGTGCAGAAAATTGGTCGTGGGCGTGCTGACTCTGGAACTCTTTATGGCCGAGGCATCATCTCTGAAAAGCAAGCGGAGGATCCTGAAAAGCCTTTTGGATAAGATGAAATCGCGTTTCAATGTGGCTGTGGCCGAGGTGGACAAACAGGACCAGTGGCAGCATTCCACCGTTGGGGTGACCTGTGTTTCCAATGACGCCGCCCACGCCCACCAGATGATGTCCTCGGTGGTAAAATTCGTCGAGACTTTGGGAACTGTGGAAATACTGGACGTTCAAACCGAGTTGCTTTAACAACTGAATACAGGAGTCAGAAAACAGGCGTCAGAATGATTCTGGACCGGGAGTGCTTTTTGAACTAAATTTTGATAGAACAATTGAATAAGTGTCTCATTTTCCGTGCCTATATCCCGCGGGGCTTTCTTTTTTCTGCTTCCCCAATTCCCAATTCCTGCTTCCCAATTCCCGCCTCTTTGGTCCGGGGGTCGGCGCCTTTCAAATCGGCGACCAGCATGCCGGCCAGGATCAGGGCACAGCCTGCCAGCTGGCGGGGTGAGAGAACTTCCCCGGCCAAAAAGTAGGCTCCAATCCCGGCGAATACCGGTTCCGTGGTGAAAATTACCGCCGTATGGATGGCCGAGGTAAATTTCTGCGCCTTGTTTTGAATCAGGAAGGCCAGGGAAGTGGCCGGGATTGACGTGATTAGAAACGCCTTCCAGACAGGCCCGGTGATGGTTGAGGGCGGTGTTTCCAGGGCGATCCCGAACAAGAAACTGATGGCCGAAACGGTTCCGATCTGGATGGCCGTCAGGGGGACGGGGTCCAGGCGGGAGGCGAACCTGCCCACCGCAATGATGTGCCCGGCGAAACAGACGGCGCAGAAGAATACCAGCAGGTCCCCATAGTTAAAGATCAGGGTTTGGCTGAGGGAGAGAAGGGCCAGGCCGGTTGCCGAGCTTAAAACTCCCGCCGTCAGGCTGCCCGAAGGCAGGCGCCTGGAGGAAACGGAGATGAAAAGGGGGACCAGCACCACCGAGAGGCCGGTGATGAACCCGGCATTGGCCGCCCCGGTGTATTTGAGGCCCATCGTTTGAAAGGCGTAGCCGCCGAACAGGAACAGGCCGATAAAAACCCCGGCCCCCAGTTCCCGGCGGCTGATTTTAACCAACCGCTTATAATACATCGCCCCAAGGAAAAGGAAGGCGGCGGCGAACCTGAAGGCAAGAAAATAGAAGGGACCTATGTCGGCCAGGGCATCCTTGACCGCCACAAAGGTTATCCCCCAGATGAACGCCACACCAAGAAGGGCCAGGTCGGCCTTGTGCTGCCTGATTTTATCCTCCTTTGTCCGCATAAAAGGCTCCTTTTCCCAACAAAACTTTAAATATTTTCTCACGGGGCCCCGGGGGTGTCAAGCCGGTCATGAAAGGCCATTCAAAAATAATCCGTAAAAAAATAAATCTAGCAGGAATTTTTCAAGCCGGGTCGAAAGTTTTTCTTTGTCAAAATTTTTGGGTTCGCCCGGAAGATTTTAAATTTCGAGGAGGGGGAAATTTTTGAAGAAAACGCTGAAACTGATCCTGGTGGGGCTGGTGGTGGCGGCCCTGGCCGTTACCGTTTCCGCCTGCGGCGGCAAAAAGGAAGCGCCGGCCGAGAAAAAGAGCGAACCGGCGCCGGCGGCCAAGAAAAAGGTTGTCCTGGCCTCGGATACCGCATACGCGCCCTTTGAGTCCCAGGATCCCCAGACCGGAAAATATGTTGGTTTCGACATTGATCTGGTGAATGCCATCGCCGAGGTTGCCAATCTTGACATCGAGATCCGCAGCATGAACTTCGACGGAATCATCCCGGCACTGGAGACCGCCAGCGTGGACGGCGCCATTTCGGCCATGACCATTACCGATAAACGGAAGCAGTCGGTTAATTTCTCTGTCCCGTACTACCTGTCCGGCCAGAGCATCGCGGTCCGGGCGGACAACAACGCCATCAAGGGTTGGGACGACCTGAAAGGCAAGAAACTTGGAGTCCAGATTTCCACCACCGGGGCTGACGAGGCCCGGAAGGTGCCCAACGCCAAGGTTACCGACTACAACACCATCAACGAGGCCTTCATGGCTCTGAAGAGCGGCGCCGTGGACGCGGTGGTCAACGACTATCCCGTCAACGCTTACTTTGTTAAGCAGAGCAAGGACAAGGATGTCAAGCTGGTGGGCGAACTGAGGACCAGCGAGCACTATGGTATCGCCTTCCCGAAGAAGAATACCGAACTTCTGGACACCTTCAACAAGGCCCTGAAGACCCTGAAGGACAACGGGAAGTATGCCGAGATTTACAAGAAGTGGTTCGGCGCGGATCCTCCGGCCTACCTGCCCGGCGAACCTCCCAAACAGTGATCACTGCAGGATAACCCAATAATTACATGAGAATATGCGTAACACCGCCCGTGTTACGCATATTTAATGTCTGTCCGCATTTTGAGGTGATGTATTGTGGAAGTTGTCAGGCAGTCCTTCCATATTCTTCTTGCCGGGGCCGCGGCAACCCTGGAAATAACCGTTATTTCGGTAGCCCTCGGCTGCATCCTGGGTCTGATCGTGGGGCTGTCAAGGCTGTCGGGGATAAGGCTGCTGAGGCTGGCTGCCACCGCCTACGTGGATTTCTTCCGGGGTACTCCCTTGCTGGTTCAGATATTTATCGTCTATTTCGGACTGCCCCAGCTCCTGAGGGATGGACAAGCCTACCTGATGGCCAACTATAACATGCCGCAGATCCTTACCCAGTACGCGCTGCCGGTGTTCCTGGCCGCCGTGATCGCCTGCAGCCTCAACAGTGCGGCCTATATAGCGGAAATCTTCAGGGCCGGGGTGCAGTCCATCGAGAGAGGCCAGATGGAGGCCGCCAGGTCCCTGGGGATGACGGCTAGTCAGGCAATGCGCTATGTCATACTTCCCCAGGCGGTCAAACGGGTAATCCCTCCCCTCGGCAACGAGTTTATTGCCATGTTGAAGGATACGTCCCTGCTTTCTGTTATCGGGTTTGAGGAGCTGACCCGGAAGGGCCAGCTGGTGGTAGGTCAGACCTACGTGGCGTTTCCGGTGTGGCTTACTGTTGCCTTCCTGTACCTGATCATGACCTTCTGTTTCAGCCGCCTGGTGGACTACGCAGAAAGGAGGTTGAAGACCGGTGATTAGGGTGGAAAACCTGCACAAGAGCTTCGGCAAGCTGAAGGTTTTAAACGGCATCAGCTGCCGGGTGGCCCCCCGGGAGGTGGTGGTGGTCATCGGGCCGTCGGGGTCCGGCAAGAGCACCTTTTTACGCTGCATCAACCTCCTTGAGCAGCCCACATCAGGCCAGATTTACATTGACGGGGTTTCCCTGCTGGATCCAAAAACCGATATCAACGCCATCCGGGCCGAGGTGGGGATGGTCTTCCAGCGGTTCAACCTGTTTCCTCACAAGACCGCCCTGGAAAACATCTCCCTGGCTCCCATGAAGGTGCGCAACCTGCCGCGCCAGGAGGCCGAGGCCGTCGCTTACGACCTCCTGAAAAAGGTCGGCTTGAGCGACAAGGCCAATGTCTACCCCGACCAGCTTTCCGGAGGCCAGCAGCAGCGGGTGGCCATAGCCAGGGCCCTGGCCATGCGCCCCAAGGTTATGCTTTTTGACGAGCCCACCTCGGCCCTGGATCCGGAAATGGTGGGAGAGGTGCTGGCGGTGATGAAGGACCTGGCCCGGGAGGGCATGACCATGGCGGTGGTCACCCATGAGATGGGGTTTGCCCGGGAGGTTGGGGACAGGGTGATTTTCATGGACGAGGGCCTGATGGTGGAGGAGGGGACTCCGGAGGAAATTTTCCTGGAACCCAAAAACAGCAGGCTCAAGGCTTTCCTGAGCAAGATTTTATAGAAAAGACCTGATGATTTGGGATGAAGCAAGAACATGCCGGGGCCGTCCTGGTGGTCCTTTCCGCTGTGTGTTACGGCTTTTTGGCCATTTTCGTCAAATTTGCCTACACCGGACAAATAAACATGATAACCACCCTTTCCGGCAGGTTTGTACTGGCGTCTTTATTTCTGTGGGTGGCGGTGTGGGCCGGCAGGCAGCCTGTTTCCCCCTCCCTCAAGGAAGCGGCCTCCCTTTTGGTTCTGGCCCTGCTGGGGTACGGGGGGGCGTCCACCTTCTTCTTTGCCTCCCTGCTGGTGATTCCGGCTTCCCTGGCCTCACTGCTGCTGTTTACCCACCCGGTGATGGTCTCCCTCTTCGAGGTCATTGTGTACCGCTACCCGCTGACTGTTAAAAAGACGGCTGCCCTGGCGCTGTCCACCACGGGCTTGATCCTGGTGCTTGGAAACACCGGCGGCGGGGCCGGCCTCAAAGGGGTGCTGCTGGCTCTGGCTGCGGCCCTGTCTTATTCCGCCTACCTGCTGTACGGCAACCGGGTGGTCAGGAGACACCCTCCGGTGGTGACCACGGCCCTGGTGATCACCTTCGCCGCTGCCGGCTTTACCCTTTACGGCCTGGCGGCCGGGAATATAAACCTGGCCTTTCCCGCAACCTCCTGGGTTTGGCTGTTGGCCATGGCGCTGGTTTCCACCTCCATGGGAATACTTTTCCTTTTTGCCGGACTCAAGAGGATCGAGGCGGGTAAGGCCTCCATCATCAGCACCTTCGAGGTGGTGGTCACCGTAAGCCTTTCCGCCCTTCTGTTCCGGGAAGCGCTGACACCCCTGCAGGCGGCGGGAGGTATGATGATCCTGGCCGGAATTATTATTTTGCAGCTGCAGCCCGGCCGGAAGGCCGATAAATCGGAAACAATATGACTGATTTTCACGGTTTTATTATGTTTGTAAACAGATTAACCAGATCGGGATCGAACTGGGTTGCCGAACAACGCTCCAGTTCTCTTAGGGCTTCGTTGCGGCCCACGGCCGTCCTGTATGGCCGGCCGCTGGTCATCACATCGAATGCTTCAGCTATGGAAAAAACCCGGCATAATAGGGGAATTTCCTGATCCTTAAGGCCCAGGGGGTAGCCCTCGCCGTTCCACCATTCGTGGTGGTAGAGAATCCAGTCCGCTATGGAGGAAAGCTCCGGGGTGGACCTGGCGATTCTGTACCCCATTTCGCTGTGCCGCTTTATTTCTTCCCACTCTTTCTGGTCCAGGGGTTCCCTTTTGAATAGTATGCTTTCGGTAATCCCCACCTTGCCGATGTCATGAAATTGGGCCATAAGTTTCAGGTCGTTCAGTTCCCTTTTGGACAGTCCCGCCGCGCTGCCCAGTTGATTCGCATACTGGAAGGTTTTGTGTGCGTGGCCAGTGGCCAGGAAGTCCTTGTCTTCAAGTGCCTTGATCAGCGATCTGACCGCGGCGCCCCTGGAACTGGCCTTGTTCTGCATCTTCCGCTGGTACATATCGTTGTCGGCCCGTCTGTACAGTTCGTCGCAGTTTAAATCTCCCGAAATGATCCCGGTGGCCATGCCGACGGAGAGACTGATGGGAATATCGGTGCCCTTCAGGTTGTGGTTCTCCACGGCCTGGTTTATCCTCTCGCAGGTGCGGCGGGCGGCCTCTTCATCAGTCCTGGGCAGGATTACGGCAAATTCATCCCCTCCCACCCTGGCCACCACGTCCGAGGAACGGAACGGGCTCTTCAGGATTTCCGCCACTGTTTTGAGCAGTTCATCCCCTTTTTTGTGGCCGAAGGTGTCGTTGACCAGCTTCAGCCCGTCCACGTCGCAGCAGATGATGGTGACCGGGGAAAACCTGCCCCCGTTGAGGCGGGCCATCTCCTCCTCGAAATAGGTGCGGTTGTAGAGCCCGGTCATGATGTCATGCATGCTTAGATACTTAAGCCTTTCCTCGGCCTGGCGGCGCTCGGTGATGTCCCTGATGATGCCCCTGAACCCGTACGGCTTTCCCTTGGCGTCCCTCATCAGCGAGATGGAGACTTCCAGGGTTCTGACGGCGCCGTCCGGCCTTTTTATTTCAAGGCTGAAGCCCTTTTCCGGCCGTCCGGTGTTAAAAACCCTGTTGAAGGCCCGGTAAACTGCTTCTGAATTTTTTTCGTCCATAAAGTCCCTGTAGCTTGCGCCCTTAACCGTATTCCCGTTCTTCATCCCGTAAATTCTGGCCAGGGCGTCGTTGTAATACAGGAGGTTGCCGGCCAGATCGACTTCGTAAAAACCGTCCTCGATGGTCTCCGCCAGCTGGCGGTATTTTTCTTCGGATTCCAGCAGGGCTTTTTTAATCTTACGCTGTTCAGCCTGTTGGCTGCCGGGCTTTTGAGGCATGTCCGGGCGGTCTTCCATGACCACAATGAAGCCGCTGACCGAACCCTTGGCCAGGAGGGGAAATACGGATCCCCTGAAATGAAATTTCTCCTTCCCGGGGTTAATAATGATTTTTTCAAAGCGGTTGTCGCCGCCGCCCGTTTCAATGAAAGAATCGCAGCGGCAGTTCCTGCACGGTTCCCCGGAGTCGCCGAATACCTGGTAACATTTCTTTATTTTTAAAGCTTCACTGGCGGCCCAACCGGTTACCTGTTCCGCCCTCTTGTTCATGAAAAGAATATTTTTATCCAGATCCCTTACAAAAACCAGTTCATTTATGCAGTTCAGGATAGTATGAGCCAGATCACGGTGATTCAACGGCTATCACTGCCTTGAATGTTAATTGTACCCATTAATAAAGCGGTCTTTAATACTTTGACGGGAATATCCTAATTCCTCCAGTATTATGGATTATATTTTCTACAAAATCTAACTTATTTCGGGTAATGCTTTCTACCGGACGGGGCGCGTCCCTTGGGCGGCAAGGGCTGGGGAGAAAGACTTTTTTTTGTGGAGAAAAGAAGGTAAAAGGGGTGTGCCCAGCGAAAAAACCTGGAAGAAAATAATCATGAACAACCGGAGGAATGCCGATTGGCCGAGGCTATCGAGTATCTCAACCCCGTCTTTATCGATGCCCATAACCTGCCTGACGCCTGGTTTCAACTGCAGAAAAAACTGTGGGAAATAGACGCCTATGAGTACCCGGTGGAATGGGGCAGTTACCCGGGGCAGCTGAGAAGGGAGTTCGACTTTGTCTGCTGCAGGATAAGGCACCCCGGCTTGAGGCCGCTGTGTGACGAGATACCGCCGGGTCTCAGCATAGCCCCCCCCACCACCATCGACAGGATTGAAGAATACTTTCAGACCTACATTCTGGGGCCTGGAAAAGAGGAGAACCAGAAGTATACCTACGGGGAGCGCATATGTATACAGGTGGACCACCTGATCCAAAACTTCCGGGAGCACGGTTTCGGCCACGTCAAGTCATGCATTGAAATCGCCCGGCCCGAGGACCTGGTGGATGGAAAATCCCAGCCCTGCCTCAGGCTGATTGACACCAAGATAAGAAAAGACAGGATTGCCAATGTTTACAGGCTTCATTTCTTCGTCTACTTCAGGGTGTGGGACCTGTGGGGAGGCTTCCCCGAAAACCTGGGCGGGCTTCAGTTGTTCAAGGAGTGGCTGGTGGAACAAATCGGCCCCAACCCGAAGGACGGCCTGCCCCTGGAGGACGGGGAAATGATCGTCATGTCCAAGAGCCTCAATGTCCGGGAGCACATGTTTGAACTTTCCAAGGCCAGGGTTTATCAGGGCGTGTAGTATTCAGTCCTTGAACGTTGGACTGACGGAGGTTACCAGTTCCAGGCCCCATCCCCGGTCCACCTTGAGGGCAGGGGTTTGGTCAGGCCCATTTTCTCCAGCAGGTAGCTGGTGAAGCTCCTGTATTGCTGCACGAAATAACCTTTTTCCCGGCTGACCTGGTCCGGGGTGTATTTTAAAGCACGGACCTCCTTTAACGTCGAGGCCTGCAGCTTTTTGACATCCACCGGCGGTTCCGGCTTCGGTTGCTTGATCAGGTTATCGATATACGGGGGGGCATAGTAGACCTTTTTTTCGTGGTCGACATAAACTATCGCGTTGTCCGGTGCCGGCAGTTTGACAGTAAAGACCGAACCGAAAAGCAAGACGGTAATAACCAGGCCCGCAAGAATGGCGATTATGTCCTTTTTCAGAGTCACAGACGATCACCTTTGTAGATAGTCTCAATACCCTGCAACAATGTTATTATAACTGTCCGAAGCTGTTCTTGACAACTTTGACGGCGCGGGACACTTTGTTCTGCCCCGGAGACCCGCCTGACGGGAAGAAAAGCCCCGCCACTGTTTTTTTGGCGGGTTTTTTCATCCTTTCACAAAATGTTTCTGTGCTTTGACATCTCTATTATGTTTAGGGCCTCCTGGGTAAGTTTGTCAACGTTGTTGATGGGGTTAAGAAGCAGTTCCACGAACATGGGGTCAGGGTTTTTCTGCAATTGGACGAACCCCTTGGCGACGGTCAGCTGATTTCGGATGTCTTCCAGAATGATTTGAAGTTCGCGCAAGTTCCCACCCCTTTTGTATTGACAGGTCCATGCCATTATCTTGGATGATTTGACGGCAAACAGCTTTATCCTTCATGTCCGGTAAAAATTCTTCAACATTCATTTGCCGGTCTTCCGTTCAAGACAGCGTGCCTGAATTTCTCTTATGACCTTTGCATCGGTGGGGAAAGCGAGGGGCGGCAGTTCACCGGGGTGAAAATAGCCCAACTGATCGATGTCCGACTGCGCCTTCGGTTCTCCTCCCACAACTTCGGCCTTGAACCATATCCCCACGGTATGGAGTTCGGGATTGTGGAAGTTCGACAGTACCGAAAAAATTCCCGTGACTTTTATGTCCAGGTTTGTTTCTTCCTTGAATTCCCTGATAACGGCCTCGTATACATCCTCGTCATATTCCACGTAACCGCAGGGGATGCACCATAATCCGCGGTAAGTCCCGGTTCGCCTGCCAAGCAAGATGCGCCCTTTTTCGTCCATAACGATTGCGGCGACTCCCACCGCCGGGTTTTCGTAAAATATGTAACCGCATCGGCCGCAGGTCAGCCTTTGCCGCGGGCCGTGCCGTACATAACCCAGCCCGCCCCCGCATTTGGGGCAGAAAAAGAAACGCTGATTCATCTTTACCACCTGTTTGCCGGATCAATACACAATATAGTCTATAATACATCAACAAAAATGTAAATTTACCGTGAATTTTCCGCGACGGTTCAGTGGCATGCTAAAAGAGAAGCGAAAAAGAGGGGGAGGGTGCGTGATGATGTCCGGTTACGGCTTCGGATTGTGGTGGCTTGTAATGACCTTGGTTCCGCTGGCCGTCCTGGGACTCGTTGTTTATTGGGCGGTCTATTCCGGGGTGAGGAAAGCGCTGGGTAACAGGCCGCCGGAGTAAAGTTCTGAAAAGATAACCCCGGGGAGTTCCCGGGGTTTTTTTCGGAATCTGGTTCCCGGCTTGTGGCCGGGTGGAGTGTGATCATAGTAATTTGGTAAATTCCTCAACTGATAAACCAGCCTGCTCCAGTATGCTCTTTATCAGCATGGGGCTTAAAGTCTCACCGGTATGAACCGGCACTGTCACCAGCTTACCGCCGGGCTTGTGTAGGTGGTGATGGCTGCCGGTTACTCTTACCACGATAAAGCCGGCCTTTTTAAGGGCGGATACAACCTTCTTTACCTGTTACCCTGGGCATCCTGGTCATGAAACACTTACCTGCACTTCTGCAAACTCAACATCCCCCTGGGGGACCGCCTGGCCGATTAACTTTAAGGCCTCGATGTGGCCGGCAATGGCTTCCTGAGCTCTCTCTAAAGCCTCTTCCCGGTTCTTCCCCTGGGTAACGCAGCCGGGCAGGGCGGGGACGGTTACAACGTAGACCTGCGTTTCATTATCCCAGGAAAGGATAACTTTGAACTTGCGCGGCATCAGCTGAGGCCTCCTTTTCTTCCCATTGTATATAAGGCCGGGTTTAAAGTGACATTCCACGGCCTGAGATACGCTCACGTAAGCTATTTATTGAAGCAAGGAATTCACCCTAAGTAGTATCGGGCTTTATTTAACTGGTGCGGGCGGGGGGATTTGAACCCCCACGGGTGTGGTCCCACTGGATCCTAAGTCCAGCGCGTCTGCCGTTCCGCCACGCCCGCCTTGTTTGCGGACGGATAACTTCGGTTGCCCTGACCGCACTCATATGTTAGCATGGATAGGTATGGGCGTCAAGATGCGGCGGGAGGGCGCCTGCAACCGGGAAGGATCGTTTTGCAGGTTGACGCCATGAAGGCCGTGGCGCCCCCCGGGGGGTGCATGGTATGGGTAACCGCCATGGCCAGTATGGCCAGTGTAACCCCGATGGCAATAACCCACCAGGCGTCTCCAAAAAGCTGATAGGCCGATACTCCGAAGAATGCCGATACCAAATGGCCGCCCAGGACGTTTCTGGGCTGGGCCATGGGGACATGGCAGGCGCCGTACAGAAGCACCGCCGAGGCTCCCAGCGAAGGCAGCAGAAAGGATACCAGGCCGAGGCCTGCCATGCTTCCCGCCGCGGTAACCAGCAAATTTGACCAGGACATTCTGGGCAGGTTCGGACACTTGCCGCCCTTCATTTTACATAAGTATGCCTTTGTCCATGCGCTTATATCCGGCTTGAACCCACCCTCGCGGGCCATTTTGTCTTCCATTTTGGTTACCATCTTCCGGGAATATTTTTGATAAATTATATACTTTTTTAGCCGGGAATGGTAATGCAAAAATCACTGGCCAGGTGTGATTCGGATCACTGTTTGGCCCCGGGCATAAAAAAGAGGCGCCCGGGGTTTCCGGACGCCTCTTCCTGGTGAGCCATGCTGGACTCGAACCAGCGACACCCTGATTAAAAGTCAGGTGCTCTACCGACTGAGCTAATGGCTCACATAATTAGTTGCACCGCCATGCGGTGAAAAATTGGCTGGGGCGGCTGGATTCGAACCAACGAATGCCGATTCCAAAGACCGGTGCCTTACCGCTTGGCTACGCCCCAGTAATATTTGGGGTGGATGATGGGATTCGAACCCACGACCCCCAGAGCCACAATCTGGTACTCTAACCAGCTGAGCTACATCCACCATACATCCCAAAAAATCAACGCTGACCGTTGCTCGCTGTCAGCAAAGCTTATTCTAACAAACAGAAGTACAAAAGTCAAGCCGCATTTTTCAGGTAATTATAACCAGGAGTTCTTCCGATGTCATTTTCCTTTTTACTGCGCGGTTATACCCGGCCCCGCGCACCTGCATCCGGGGGCCCCAAGGGAGCGCATTGTACAAATGTTCACGCCGGTTAATATATTATTGTGAGGAATCCCGCCGAGGTGAAGCATCCATGCTGTCTCCCAGTCTTGAGGATTACCTGGAGGAGATATACCGTTTTTCAATGAACCACGACGTGGTAAGGGTCAGCGATATCGCCGCCTGCCTTGACGTCAGCCTGCCCTCGGTTTCCAGCGCGATCAGGAAACTGAGCAGGAAGGACTATTTAAAATACAAGAAGTACAAGGAATTGGTGCTGACCGATAAGGGACGCCGCCTGGGCAGGTTCCTGGTGGAAAGAAACAGGATACTTCAAGACTTTTTGCGGATTATCCAGTCGGAGTGCGATATACCTGCCGAAGCCGAGGCCATGGAACACTACCTGACTCTTCCCACCATAAGGTCCATAGAAAACCTGGTGGATTTCATGTCCAGCCACCCCGAGTGTCATCAAAAGCTTATCGGTTTCTGCCTCGGGAGAAAAAAGGAGGTCTCCGGCCTGGCCGACGGCTACGGGAATATTTAGCCTCCTTTTCGGGTTGCACCCACTTTTTTCCGGTTAAAGGCTGCTTTTCCTGTCCGTTCTCTGCGCGGCCTCGGACAGTTTCTGAAGGCGAATGTCTTCATTCTTGTCCACCAGCAGGACCACGGGACGGCAAAGTTCGGTTATCCTTGAGCTGATGCGGTGATCCAGATATTTTTCTATTTCATGGAACTCAAGGTTTGAAGTGATTACCGTGGGGAGGCTGTTGTTAATCCTGTGGTTCAATATTGAATAAATCTTGCTTTTGGTCCATTCGGAATAACTGTGCGCCCCCAGGTCGTCCATTACCAGCACGGCCACTTCCCTGGCCCGGTCCAGGATCTCCTTCTCGTGGTAGTCGTTCCCCTGGTCCCATGAATACTTTATTTCTTCCAGGTAGTCCGGGACCACCACGAAAAGAACCTCCACACCCTCTTTAATCAGTTCGTTGGCTATGCTGCAGGCCAGGTGGGTTTTGCCGGACCCCACCTGGCCGAATATGTAGAGGCCCCGGGGGTTCTTGCCGCCCAGGCAGTCTTTCACAAAAGACTTGCAGGTTTCCAGGGATCTGGCGGCGATTTCAAAGTGGGTTTTCCCAATCAGGGGATCCCTCTCGGTTTTGGAGTAGTACCCCAGGGAAAAGTTCTGAAAACTTTTTTTTCTGAGCGGGCCGGTCATGTGGGATGACCTGACCAGGCTGTCTATTCTGTTTTTTCCGGCGCAGCCGCAGACAAGGGCGGTGTTCCGGTCCCTGATGACAATCCCGCGGCCGCCGCACTTCGGGCAGTCCTGTATGTTCATTCCAATCACCCCGGTTCATCTGCTTTCTTTGTTCTACATGGAAAAGGACATTCCTCTATTTGGGGCAATGTTTGCATTGTTGGGGTTCCGGCCAATTGGTTAACATAATACGGCAGGCAGTTTGCGGTTATGCTTTGAATTAATAACGGCGGCTTCCGACCTCAAGGCGGGGCCGCCGTTTAACAGGTTATTTGTTTTGTTCGGATTTCTTTTTAAGATCAAAGGCCAGGCCGTTATCTTTGCCCCGCAGCGTTACCGAGTCCCCTGGAGAGATTTCTCCTTTGACCATCATCCGGCTGAAAGGCGTTTCCACCTCCTGCCGGATCAGGCGCTTGAGTGGGCGGGCGCCGTATGCCGGGTCGTATCCTTTGTCGGCCAGGTAGTTAAGGGCGCTGTCATCCCAGTTCAGCTCCACTCCGGATCCGGACCGGATGCGCCGGGCCAGCCGGTCCAGCAGCAGGGCGGCGATCTGGCGCACCTGGGCCTGGTTGAGGGCGTGGAAGACCACGATCTCGTCCACCCGGTTGAGAAATTCCGGGCGGAAGTGACGGCGCAGGATGGCCAGCACACTGGCCTTCATCTTCTCGAAGTCGCCGCCGTGCTCCTGGTGGGCCAGTATTTCATGGCTGCCCAGGTTGGAGGTCATGATCACCACGGTGTTCTGGAAGTTTACGGTGCGCCCCTGCCCGTCGGTGAGCCGGCCGTCGTCCAGCAGCTGCAGCAGAACGTTGAACACGTCGTGGTGGGCCTTTTCAATTTCGTCCAGCAGGATTACCGAGTATGGCTTGCGCCTTACCGCCTCGGTGAGCTGTCCGCCCTCTTCGTAGCCCACGTATCCCGGAGGTGCCCCGATGAGCCTGGCCACGGTGTGCTTTTCCATGTACTCGGACATGTCCAGGCGGGTCATGTTGCGCTCGTCGTCGAACAGGGCCTGGGCCAGGGCCCGGGCCAGCTCGGTTTTGCCCACGCCGGTGGGGCCCAGGAAGATAAAGCTGCCGATGGGCCGGTTGGGGTCCTTGATCCCGGCCCGGGCCCTAAGCACGGCGTCCGCCACGGCCCGCACCGCCTCGTCCTGGCCGATGACCCGCCTGTGCAGTTCCTCGTCCAGGTGGATGAGCTTTTCTTTTTCCCCTTCCATCAGCTTGCTCACCGGAATCCCGGTCCAGCGGCTGACCACCCGGGCGATGTCCTCTTCGTCCACTTCTTCCTTCAGCAGCATGTTGTGCTTTTGCTTGCCGGCCAGAAGATCTTCCTCTGCCTTGAGGCGCCGCTCCAGGTCGTTCAGGCGCCCGTATTTCAGCTCGGCCAGGCGGTTCAGGTCGTACTCCCGCTCGGCCTTCTCAATTTCCTGGCGGGTCTCCTCAATTTCCTTCTTTAGCTGGCGCACTCTGGAGATGGCCTGCTTCTCCACCTGCCATTGGGCTTTCATGGCGTCGGCCTCGCCGCGCAGCCCGGCCAGTTGTTCACGGATTTTTTTCAGCCTCTCCTGGGAGGCCGGGTCTTTTTCCTTGTTCAGGGCCGCCTCCTCTATCTCCAGTTGCATGATGCGCCGGGTGATTTCGTCCAGTTCACCGGGCATGCTGTCAATTTCGGTGCGCAGCCTGGCCGCCGCTTCATCCATCAGGTCGATGGCCTTGTCCGGCAGGAAGCGGTCGGAGATGTAACGGTCGGACAGGGTGGCGGCAGCCACCAGGGCGCTGTCCTGGATGCGCACTCCGTGGTGCACTTCGTAGCGTTCCTTGAGGCCCCGCAGGATGGAAATGGTGTCCTCCACCGAGGGAGGGTTGACCATTACGGGCTGGAAGCGCCTTTCCAGGGCGGCGTCTTTTTCCACGTGCTTGCGGTATTCGTCCAGGGTGGTGGCCCCGATGGTGCGCAGCTCGCCCCTGGCCAGCATGGGCTTCAGGATGTTGCCGGCGTCCACGGCTCCCTCGGCCGCCCCCGCCCCCACCACGGTGTGCAGTTCGTCGATGAAGAGAATTATTTTTCCCTGGGATTCCTGCACTTCCTTGAGCACGGCCTTCAGCCGCTCCTCAAATTCGCCCCGGTACTTGGCCCCGGCCAGCAGGGAACCCATGTCCAGGCCGATGATCCGCTTGTCCTTCAGCCCCTCGGGCACGTCCCTGGCCACTATGCGCCGGGCCAGGCCCTCCACTATGGCTGTCTTGCCCACGCCGGGCTCGCCGATCAGCACCGGGTTGTTTTTGGTGCGGCGGGAAAGAATTTCCATCACCCGCCGGATTTCGTTGTCCCGGCCGATGACCGGGTCCAGCCTGCCCTCGGCGGCCAGCCTGGTCAGGTCCCGGCCGTAGCGCTCAAGGGCCTGGTACGTGTCCTCAGGGTTTTCCCCGGTTACCCGCTGGCTGCCCCGCACCTGCCGCAGCGAACTAAGCAGGGCGTCCCGGGACAGACCGGCCCGGCGCAACAATTCCCTGGTTTCGGGTTCCCCTTCCTCCAGCAGGGCCAGCAGCAGGTGCTCCACGCTGACGTATTCGTCCTTCATGTCCCGGGCTTCCTTTTCAGCCCGGGCCAGCGTCCGGGCCAGGCCGGATCCCAGGTGAAGCGGGCTTTCATAGCCGGTAACCGAGGGTATTTTTCTGATCAGGTCCTCCACCGCGCCGGTGAGGAACCCGGGATTTGCCCCGGCATGATCCAGGATGCGGGGGACCAGGCCCCCTTCCTGGGCCAGCAGCGCCGCCAGCAGGTGCTTGCCGGTCACTTCCTGGTGATGCCTTTCGGCCGCCAGTTGCTGGGCCGAGGCCAGGGCCTCCCTGGATTTTTGAGTGTAACGGTTTATGTCCATAAATCAGGTCACCTCCTTTTCAGCCTCTCTATTTCGTCCTGGAGTCTTTCCATCCGTTCCAGAAGGTCCAGGATGACGGCCGCTCCGGGCAGGTTGACGCCCAGGCTGCGGCGCAGCCGCATGATCTTTTTTACACGGGCGGCCTGGCCGGCCGGTATCTGCCCCAGGCGTACATCAATAATGCCCAGTTCGGCCAGTTTTAGCGCCGTGTCCGGGTGGATCCCCAGGCTGCCCGCGTCCACCCATGAATCCTCCTGGCCGGTGGACAGGGTGTGGCGGTATACCTGCAAGTAAAACTTTTTCACGGCCCTACACCCCTTTCCTCAAGTCGGCCAGCCGCCGGTAAAGCTGTTCTTCCTCGGCCGTCAGGCGGTCCGGGATGTCTATTTTAATGCGCACGTACTGGTCGCCCCGGCCAGCCTTATGGGGCATCCCCTTGCCCCGCAGGCGCAGGCGCTGGCCGGCCCTGGCCCCGGGAGGGACCTTCATCTTCACCGGTCCGTCCAGGGTGGGCACTGCCACCTGGTCGCCCAGTACCGCCTGGTGGGGCATCAGGACGACCTCCGTTTCCAGGTCGTTTCCCTCCACCCTGAATACCGGGTGAGGCAGCAGGCGGACCTTCAGGTAAAGGTCGCCCGGAGGGCCTCCGTTCAGGCCCTCCCCGCCCTGGCCCTTCAGCCGGATGCGGCTGCCGTGGTGAACTCCCGGCGGGATCCTTACCGCCAGGGTTTTGACGCTGCCGGTCATACCGGTGCCGCCGCAACGGCTGCAGAAGGAGTTTTCGTCAAACCCGTCGCCGCCGCAGGCCGGGCAAATCTCCCGGGCCGAGATCTGTATGGTTTTTTCACCCCCCCGGTAGGCCTCCTCCAGGGTAAGATCAAGTTCGCTCTCCACGTCCCGCCCGGGCACCGGGCCCCGCCGGGCCGGACGGCCGAAGAACTCCCCGCCGCCGAAGATGGCCTCAAAAAAGTCGCTGAAGCCGGTGGCCCCGGTACCGGAGTAAAAGCGGAACCCCTCCATGTCCGGGGGAGGATGGAAGTCCTGGCCGGCCTTCCAGTTGGCCCCCAGGCGGTCGTACCTGGCCCTCTTTTCGGGGTCGCTCAAAACCTCGTAGGCCTCGTTGATCTGTTTGAACTTCTCCTCGGCTTTTTCCTTGTCCTTGCCGGTGTGCAGGTCGGGGTGCCACTGGCGGGCCAGCTTTCGGTAGGCGGCCTTTATTTCTTTTTCCGTGGCGTTGCGGCTTACCCCCAGTATTTCGTAATAGTCCTGATAAGTGACAGCCATCGGTTATTCACCTGCCTTATGGCCGCCCTGACGGCGGCCGGGCGGATAGGTTCCTGCCGGGTATTTTAAGGCCTCTCCTCGTACTCGGCGTCCACCACGTCGTCCTTTGGCGGCGGAGGTCCGTATGCTCCGCCGGCGTTCTGGCCCCCAGCCCCGCCGGCCTGCCGGTAGGCCGCCTGGGATAGAGAGTATGCCGCCTGCTGCAGGTCGCCGCGCAGGGACCGGATGCGGTCGATGGGCGCATTTTCCTTGAGGGCGGCCTTCAGATCGCCCAGCAGTTGTTCGATACGGGCCTTTTCGTGCGCCGGGATCTTATCCCCCAGGTCCCTGAGCTGCCGGTCAACCTGGTAGGCCAGGGAATCGGCCTCGTTGCGGGCCTCCACTTCCTCCTTCCGCTTTTTGTCCTCCGCAGCGTTGGCTTCGGCCTCCCTGACCATGCGGTCAATCTCGGCCTTGTCCAGGGCGGTGGACCCGGTGATGGTGATGGTCTGCTCCTTGCCCGTGGCCTTGTCCTTTGCGCTGACCTTGAGTATGCCGTTGGCGTCGATGTCGAAGGTCACCTCGATCTGGGGCACGCCCCTCGGCGCCGGCGGGATGCCGTCCAACTTAAACTGTCCCAGGGACCGGTTGTCCCGGGCCATTTCCCGCTCACCCTGCAGCACGTGGATGTCCACGGCCGGCTGGTTGTCCTCGGCGGTGGAGAACACCTGGCTTCGCCGCACCGGGATGGTGGTGTTCCTCTCGATGATCCTGGACATGATCCCGCCCAGGGTTTCCACGCCCAGGGACAGGGGAGTCACGTCCAGCAGCAGCACGTCTTTAACCTCTCCGGCCAGCACGCCGCCTTGGATGGCCGCGCCGACGGCCACCACTTCGTCCGGGTTCACGCCCTGGTTTGGATCTTTGCCCCCGGTGAGCTGGCGGACCAGGTTCTGCACCGCCGGAATCCGGGTGGAACCGCCGACAAGGATGACCTCGTCGATGTCTTTTTCTGTCAGCCTTGCGTCGGCCAGGGCGGCCTTCACCGGCCCCCGGCAGCGCTCCACCAGGTGGTGGGTGAGGTCGTCGAACTTGGCCCGGGTCAGCCTCATTTCCAGGTGCCTGGGGCCGGCGGCGTCGGCGGTGATAAAGGGCAAGCTGATCTGGGTTTCCAGGGTGGTGGAAAGCTCGATCTTGGCTTTTTCCGCCGCCTCGGTCAGGCGCTGCAGCGCCTGCTTGTCGTTGCGAAGGTCGATTCCGTATTCCTTTTTGAATTCCTCGGCCATCCAGTCCACGATGGCTTTGTCGAAGTTGTCGCCGCCCAGGTGGGTGTCCCCGCTGGTGGCCTTCACCTCGAACACCCCGTCGCCCACCTCCAGGATGGAAACGTCGAAGGTGCCGCCGCCCAGGTCGAAGACCAGGATGGTCTGGTTGGCCTTTTTATCCATTCCGTAGGCCAGGGCCGCCGCCGTGGGTTCGTTGATGATGCGCAGAACGTTCAGCCCGGCGATTTTGCCGGCGTCCTTGGTGGCCTGCCGCTGGGCGTCGTTGAAGTAGGCCGGCACGGTGATTACCGCATCGGTCACTTTCTCGCCCAGGTACTTCGAGGCGTCGTCCACCAGCTTGCGCAGCACCATGGCCGAAATCTCCTCCGGTGCGTACAGCTTGCCGCGAATGTCGAAGCGGACCGCGTCGTTGGGTCCGGGAACCACCTTGTAGGGCACCAGCTTGCGCTCCTCGGCCACTTCGGAGAAGCGGCGGCCGATGAAGCGCTTCACCGAGTAAAGAGTGTTTTCCGGGTTGAGCACGGACTGGCGCCGGGCCACCTGGCCCACCAGCCGCTCCCCGTCGGGCTTAAAGGCCACCACCGAGGGCGTGGTCCGGGAGCCCTCCGCATTGATGATTACCGCAGGCTTGCCGCCTTCCATTACCGCCACCACCGAGTTGGTGGTGCCAAGGTCTATTCCCACTGTTTTACCCATTTTAAAACCTCCTTTTCTCGGGTGATTAAAACCGTAATTATCCAATATTATTGTTCGACCTGGCTGTCAGTATGCTTTTTGGGGGTTTACGGCCTGCCCGGACCGGCGCACCGTTTTCCGCCCCGCCGTTGTTAGAACCTCCTGATTTTAATGTCGAAGCACGCAGCCCCACCTAACCTTAACTTTGACCTATCTTGACCATAATATATATTAAGGTAACTTTTGTGTCAAGAGAATTTTTTATTCAAATGTAATAAAAAAAGCCGGAAAAATTACAAAAGGATTTTTCCAAATCTTGTTGAAAACTTATAAATAATTTGATGCAAATTGTCTAATTAACGGGTAACTTTTGGCTTGTCCCTCTTGACATATACTGCTAAGATTTAGGAAGGACGTGCAGAAGATTTGACCTGGAAGGCAAAGCTATATCTTTTTGTCATATATTTAGTCGGCTTGTCAATTGCTTTTTATGCTTTTAGTAAATTAGATAAAAATATATTACTCATAGTAATTTTATGGGTAATTATTGCCACTCCGTTTGAGATAAAACCGATTCAAGTAAGTACAGATTGGCATTACACATTGTCCTTTGCTATACATCTTTCACTTTTAATTATATACGGATCGTGGATAGCCATTACTGTGGCCGCCTTTGTGACATCTATTGCCGATCTTTTGGGAAAAAAGGGCCCGGTTAAGTTAATCTTTAATGTTAGTCAGTTTTCTATAACCCTTTATTTAACCGGAACAGTTTATAATTTGTTTAAAAATAGAGATATTCCTTTTCTTCTTCCCGATGATTTATTAGCCTTTATTTGTGCTTCATTGATCTATGTTGTAATAAATACTCTTTTGGTGGCGGTTATTGTTGCCCTAACGTCTAACAGAAGTGTTTTTTACTTGCTAAAAAGAGATGCTAGAATGGTTGTGATGTTTTTCTTGTCCTTAGTTCCCATAAGTATGCTTATGGTGATTTTATATAAAGAGCATCATCCATTGACAATGTTGTTAATAATCCCTCCTCTGGCTTTTACCCACACGAGCTTTAGAAATTATGCGTCTTTAAAAATTGAGACTAGAAAAACATTGGAAATACTTGCTGATTTTGTGGACTGCCGGGACCGGTATACTGCTGAGCATTCAAAAAGAGTTGCTCAATATGCCAATTTAATATCAGAAGAGATGAATCTGAGTGACAGTGATAAAGAATTGATAGAGCTTGCTGGGAGGGTCCATGACTTAGGTAAAATTACAATTAGTGACAGCATCTTGTTAAAGTCCGGCAAACTGACCGGGGAAGAAAAGAAAATTGTTCAATCCCATCCAGAGGTTGCTTATAAAATACTAAGACCGCTACAGATGTACAAGAGAGGTTCTATTATAATAAGAGATCATCATGAAAGATGTGACGGCAAAGGTTACCCGCGGGGGCTCAAAGATAAGAGTATTCATATCGGAGCCAAAATAATAGCGGTGGCTGACGCCTACGATGCAATGACATCGGACAGGCCTTACCGGAAGGCAATGACAAAAGAGGAAGCAATAGCTGAATTGGAGGCAAATTCAGGCACCCAATTCGATCCCGGGGTTGTAAAAGCGTTTATTAACATACTGAAGAAGAGGGATTAGTTGGAGGTCAAAAAAATTGTTTCTATGCGTCTCGGTGATAGTGGGTGTGTTGGTTGCGCTGGCCAGGGGCGGAAAATGGCAAAATTTAAAGACTTTCAGGCTCAGACAGACATGGCTCGTGTTTATGGCTGTAGGTTTACAGATACTTATATTTAACCCGGTGTGGGACAAGCACGTGGCAGGTTTTAGTATAAATAATTTTATATATGTTCTATCAATATTATTATTAATTACGTTTTTATTTATCAATATAAATATTTTCGGTTTTAGGATTCTGGGTTTAGGCATAATTTCAAACGCCACCGCCATTATTGCCAATGGGGGCTATATGCCGTCAAGTTTGGAATCGTTAAAAAAGGTGCTTCCCGCGGAAAAAATAAATCTTCTGGTTAGCGGATCTGCATCTTATAACGTGGTATTAATATCGGAACAAACGAGGTTTAAGTTTTTGTGCGACATTTTTTATTTTCCCCATATTAATGTTTACAGCATAGGTGATATTTTGATTGCGGCGGGGGCTTTTTTAACCGTTCAACAAATGATGTTGATGCATAAATAAATGTTAAAGGAGGTTGATAGTATGCTTCGGTGGGCCACCTTGATTCCCTATTCGCTGTTGGTGGTGCTTCTGGCGGTTTTGGCCGGAGGTGCGGGGAATAAGTGGGGTTAATAGGAAATTTATAGATATATAGCGCATAAGTAATATGAGGGTTCAGTGATGAACCCTTTTTTATTGACAAATTTCTAAAAAATATCTGTTCAAAGTAAAATTTTATATTTATAATATTTATGTAAAATTTTACACATCAAGGGGAGTAAATCCGGAAAAATGCCCTGAATTATATTTCATTAAGGGGGTCTTTTTTTGAGGAAAATTTTTTTGATTTTAGCTGCTCTCCTGGTGATTGCCCTGACCGGGTGCGGGGGGGGCAAAGCCGGGGAAGCGGCCGGCAAGGCCAAGGCTCCCCAGGTGATTCGCTACAATGTGTGCACCGAGCCGGAAACCCTCGATCCCGCGAAGTCCACCGGCCAGCCGGAGGGGACCATACTGACCAACATGTTCGAGGGATTGGTCCGGTACGGCCCCCACAATGAAATAAAGCCGGGCATTGCCAGGGAATGGAACATATCCCCCGATGGTCTTGTTTATACTTTTAAGTTAAGGGAAGCAAAATGGAGCAACGGCGACCCCGTGACGGCCAAGGATTTTGTCTATTCCTGGTTGCGGGCGCTGGACCCCCAAAATGCCTATGAGTACGCCTACCAGCTTTTTTATGTCAAGGGCGCCGAGGAATACAACAGCGGCAAAGGCAGGCCCGAGGATGTGGCGGTCAGGGCCGTAGACGATTTGACCCTGGAGGTTACGCTGAAGGCTCCTGCTCCGCAGTTTCTGGGCCTGACGGCCTTTCCGGTCCTGTTCCCGGTCAACCCCGGGGTGGACAGGGAAACCAGGGACTGGCCAAAAGTGATGGAAAAATACGTGGTAAACGGCCCCTTCAAGCCGGTGAAATGGGATCACAACCAAAAAATAGAGCTGGTTAAGAACGAAAAGTACTGGGACGCCCAGGGCGTCAAGCTGGAAAAGCTCGAGATTTACCTGATCGACAATATAGACACCGGGTATAACATGTACAAGGCAGGCCAGCTTGATTTCCAGGAAGAGGTGCCCACCCAGGAGATGGCCCGGCTGAAGGCCGCGAACGAGGTAAAGATATTTCCGGATGCGTCCGTATACTTTTACCGGTTTAATGTCACCAAAAAGCCCTTTAACGATCCAAGGGTGCGAAGGGCTTTCGCCATGGCCATCAACCGCGGGGAGATAGTGGAAAAGGTTGCCCAGGCCGGGCAGGTTCCCGCCTACGCCTTTGTTCCGTACGGCATTCCCGACGCCGACGGCAAGGACTTTCGCCAAAACGCCGGCAACCAGTTCTTCGAGGAGGACGTGGCCGAGGCCAAGAGATTGCTGGCCGAGGCCGGCTACCCGGAAGGAAAGGGCTTCCCCAGGGTGAGCATACTGACCAACGCTCACGCCGGGCATCAGAAGGTTGCCCAGGCCATTCAGCAGATGTGGAAGCAAAACCTGGGGGTGGAAGTGGGGATCACCGTCCAGGATTGGAAGGTTTATCTCGACTCCCAGGACAACCTTAATTATGACATATGCCGTTCCGGCTGGAGTCCGGACTACCTCGACCCGATGACCTTTATAGACATGTTCGTCACCAACGGCGGCAACAACGACACCGGATGGTCCGACAAGGAGTACGACGCGCTGGTGGCCAGGGCCAACTTCACCGGCGGCCAGAAGGCGCGGATGGAAGCCATGCACCAGGCGGAAAGCATTTTAATGAAAGAAATGCCGGTCATGCCAATCTATTTCTATACCAATCCCAACCTGATCAAGGACAACGTGAAAGGTGTCGTCATCCCGCCCTTTGCCGTCTATGCCGATTTCAAGAACGCTTACGTTGAATAGGAACAGGATCCATAAAGGCATGCGGGCCTGAACGTAAAGCCCGTGTGCCTTTTTTTAATCCCGGAGGTATCTTTCATGGCCCGGTACGTACTCAGGCGGATAGTCACCATGTCCCTGGCCCTGTGGCTGATTATCACGGCAACCTTTGTCATTATGCATTCCGTGCCCGGGGGTCCGTTTTCCTCTGAAAAAAACGCCCCTCCGGCGGTAATGCAAAACCTGAACGCCCGGTACCGCCTCAACGATCCATACTGGAAGCAGTATCTTGATTATCTTTTAAACATGGCCAGGCTGGACCTGGGCCCCTCTTTCAAGTACGACCGTTCGGTTAATGAAATCATATCCCAGGGTTTTCCGGTCTCGGCCCAACTGGGGGCAGTGGCGGTATCCATAGCCCTTGGCGCCGGGGTGATCCTGGGTGTGGCGGCGGCCTGGAAACAGAACCGCTGGCAGGATTACACCGCCATGTCATTGGCCGCCCTGGGCTTTTCGGTTCCGAGCTTTATATTAAGCGGCCTGTTGATGTATATTTTTGCCTATAAGCTGATGTGGCTTCCCCCGGCCATGTGGGGAGGATGGCAGCACGCGGTGATGCCGGCCCTGGCCCTGTCGGCCCTGCCCACTGCCTTTATAGCCCGCCTGATGAGGTCGAGCATGCTGGAGGTGCTGCAGCAGGATTACATCAAAACGGCCCGGGCCAAGGGCCTGTCCCCCGCTGCCATACTTGTCAACCACGCTCTGAAGAATGCCCTCATGCCCGTGGCAACCTACCTCGGCCCGCTGGTGGCGGCCGTGTTCACCGGGAGCTTTGTGGTGGAGACCGTTTTCGCCATTCCGGGCCTGGGCCGCTATTTTGTAATCAGCGTTTTAAACAGGGATTACACGCTGATCCTTGGTCTTACCGTTTTTTACGCAGTATTTCTTATGCTGATGAATTTTATCGTCGATCTTGTTTACATGTTCCTGGATCCCAGGATAAAACTGGCCGATGACAGGGGTGATTAGAGTCTTGGAACTGCGGCCGGAAGATTTTCAGGCGCTTGGGGATAAAGGGGGCCCGGCGGAGGGGCTGTCCGCTGATCCGCTGAACTACTGGCGGGACGTTTGGCGGCGGCTGAAAGCCAACCGCGCGGCCGTTTTCGGGCTGACAGTCATAGCGGTGCTGGTTTTCTTCGCCCTGGCGGGTCCTTATTTGAGCGGCCACACCTATGACCGGCAGGACCTCAGCATGATCAACCAGCCTCCGGGGGCCGGGTTCTGGTTTGGAACCGACTGCCTGGGCAGGGATCTATTTACCAGGATATGGTACGGAGCCCGCATTTCTTTATTGATTGGTTTTGTTACCGGCGCCGTCTGCCTTGTGATCGGGGTATTATACGGGGGCATAAGCGGTTATGCCGGGGGCAGGGTGGATGATTTGATGATGCGGGCGGTGGAGGTGCTTGGCAGCATCCCGTTCCTGCTGTATGTCATTTTATTGATGGTGCTGATGGGACCGGGCCTCAAAGCCGTTTTTATCGCCCTGGGGGCGGTTTACTGGCTGACCGTGGCCAGGATTGTCCGGGGGCAGGTGCTGGCTTTAAAGGAACAGGAGTATATACTTGCCGCCAGGGTGCTGGGGATAAGCCCCTGGCGGATACTGACCCGGCACCTGATCCCCAACACCATGGGCCCAATTCTTGTGACCCTGACCCTGATCATTCCGGAGGCCATTTTCACCGAGGCCTGGCTGAGTTTCCTGGGCCTTGGGGTCAGCGTTCCCAAGGCCAGTTGGGGTGTGCTGGCCAGCGAGGGAATGGAAGGATTGAGAAACTATCCGTGGCAGCTGTTTTTCCCCGCATTTTTCATCAGCCTGACCATGCTGGCCTTTAATTTTGTGGGGGACGGGATCAGGGACGCCCTGGACCCCCGCCTGCGGAGATGACGGGAGTGAACCTGTATGCAACCCCTGCTTAAAATAGAGGACCTGAATGTCCAGTTTGAAACCCGCGCGGGCGTATTACAGGCGGTACGGGGGATAAACCTCGAGATTGGCCCCGGCGAGGCGCTGGCCCTGGTGGGGGAGAGCGGCTGCGGCAAAAGTGCGGCCGCCCAGTCTGTGTTGAAGCTCCTTCCTTCGCCTCCCGCCAGGATTACCCGGGGCGGCGTTTTCTTTGCCGGCGAAAACCTGACGGCAATGAGCGAGAAGGAACTGCAGCGTGTACGGGGCCGCGATATAGGATTTATTTTTCAGGATCCCATGACTTCCCTTAATCCCACCATGAAAGTGGGCCGCCAGGTCGTGGAGGTAATGTACAGGCACGGTGAAAAAGACAATAAGAAAAACAGGGAACGCGCCCTGGAGATCTTCGGTCTGGTGGGGATATCAAATCCGGGGCGCAGGCTGGACCAGTACCCGCACCAGCTCAGCGGGGGAATGCGGCAGAGGGTGATGGCGGCCATTGCCCTGGCCTGCGGGCCCCGGCTGCTGATTGCCGACGAACCCACCACCGCCGTGGATGTGACCATCCAGGCCCAGATTATGGAATTGCTGAGGGATTTACAGAAAAAAAGGGGTATGTCGGTACTGCTGATCACCCACGACCTGTCCCTGGTGGCCGGATTTGCCCGGCGGGTGGCGGTTATGTACGCGGGTAAGATTATTGAGACCGGTACTGCGGAGGAGGTTATGAACAGCCCGGCCCATCCGTACACCAGAGGCCTGCTGGCATCCATACCCAGGCTGGAAGTCCGTCCGGAAGAGAGGCTGGCCCCGGTCCCGGGGCGGCCGCCGGTAATGATCAATCCGCCTCCCGGGTGCCCGTTCCGGCCCCGCTGCCCCGAAGCCATGTATATATGTGCAAAGATTGAACCCGGTGAAACCATCCTTGGACAGGGGAGAATTGTTTCCTGCTGGCTTGCCCACCCCATGGCGGCTGAAAGCCGCCCGGAAAGGTTATGATGTTATAACCATGAAGGCTCTGTTGGAAATAAAGAATTTAAGCAAATACTTCCGTCTGGCAAGAAACCTGGTCTTAAAAGCCGTAGACGGCATCAGCCTGGAAATTTATCCGGGCGAGACCCTGGGCCTGGTGGGGGAAAGCGGGTGCGGCAAAAGCACCGTGGGAAAGGTTGTAGTGCGCCTGTACAGGCCCACGGCGGGAGAGGTGCTGCTGGAAGGGGTAAATGTGCATAATTGCGGGAAACGGGAAAGCAGGTCCCTTTTCAAAAAAATGCAGATGATTTTCCAGGACCCGTACGCCTCCCTCAATCCCCGCATGACGGTGGGGGAGATCATCGGAGAGCCTCTGGAAATCCACGGCCTGGCCCGGGGTAAAGAGATCAGGGAGAGGGTGGAGGATCTTTTAGACACGGTGGGCCTGGACAGGTCCTTCACCGGCCGGTTTCCCCACGAGTTAAGCGGCGGGCAGAGACAAAGGGTGGGGATAGCCAGGGCGTTGACCGTGGAACCGAAATTTATCGTTTGCGACGAGCCCGTAAGCGCCCTGGATGTGAGCATCCAGGCACAGGTCCTCAATTTGTTGAAAGACCTGCAGCAAAGGTTTGGCCTCACCCTGCTGTTCATATCCCACAACCTTTCCGTGGTCAGGTATGTCAGCCGCCGGGTGGCGGTTATGTACCTGGGGCGGCTGGTGGAACTGGCGCCCTGCCGGGAACTTTACGCCTCGCCTGCCCATCCGTACACCCGGGCCCTTATTTCGGCAATACCCCTGGTCGATCCCGGGGCGGAAGCTCAAAGGCGGAGGATCGTACTTGGCGGTGATGTGCCCAGCCCCATCAATCCCCCGCCCGGCTGCCCCTTTTCCCCCCGCTGCCGGGAATCCGCCGGAATTTGCACTGAAGAGGCACCGGCCCTGAGGAATATGGGAGACGGCCGGTACGTGGCCTGCCACAGGGCTTGAGATAGGTCCAAGCGCTATAATATGTTAGAATGAATATAATATGATACGCTTTTCAAAAGCAAGCAAAGGGGTGGGATTTAATGGGCACCTTCCGGGAATCGGACCTGCCGGGGATAGGGAGAAAGTTTCAGATTAACACCCGGTGCGGGGATAAACTGGTAATCATTGTTCATGACGACGGGAAACGTGAAATGCACCATTTTGATTATAATGACCCGGATGAAAGCATATCCATGGTTACTCTAGATGATTCCGAGGCCCGCCGTGTGGGGGCCATTCTCGGGGGCATGGTTTATATGCCGAGGGCCCTGGAATCGGTGGACGTGGCCTTTGACGAAATGGTTATTGAATGGTTCAAGGTTGAACCGGAAGCCAAAGGAGCCGGGAAAACCATAGGTGACCTCCATATCCGCAAGACGACCGGGGCCATGATCATTGCTGTAATAAAAAAGGACCACTCCAAAATTATAAACCCCGGTCCCGACCAGGTTATCCATGAAGGGGCAACTCTTGTTGTTCTTGGAGAAAGGGGACAGGTTAAGGCGTGTAAGCGACTTATACACGATGGGAGTATTTGAGTGGATGGATCGATACGTTCTTTTCGAAATAGGACTTGCAATCTGTATTATAACCGCTGCCGGGCTTCTGGCTTCCCGCCTGCGTTTTTCCATAGTCCCGCTGCTGATCCTGGCCGGACTGGCCGTGGGGCCGCACATGCCGCAGCTTTGGATTATAGATTTAAGGTTTATAAAGAGTGCCTCTTTGATAGACTTTATGGGCCGGCTCGGTGTACTGTACCTTATGTTTTATCTCGGCCTTGAATTCTCCGTGGGCCGGCTGTTAAGGGCCGGCCGGGCGATCTTCAAAACCGGGCTGATATACATGGCGATCAACTTTACAATAGGACTGTTGTTTCCGTTTATCCTCGGTTGGCCAGTTAAAGAGATCTTGGTAGTAGCCGGAATCATGACCATATCTTCAAGTGCCATTGTGGCAAAGCTGCTGGTTGAGCTGAAAAGGACCGTGCGGCCTGAAACCGAAATGATTCTGGGCCTGATGATGTTTCAGGATATTTTCGTGGCCATATATTTGTCGGTAGTTTCTGGACTTGTTTTGACCGGGTCAGCCTCCCCGGCAATGGTTTTAAAGACCGCAGCCATGGCCTTGGGGTTTATGATCGGGATATTGTTCTTGGGCCGGAAATTGATTTCTTTGTTAAACCGGCTTCTTGAAATTCCTTCGGATGAAGTATTCATGACGGCTTTATTCGGCGCCTTGTTCCTGGTGGCCGGTTTTTCAGAAGCCATTCACGTTGCCGAGGCCATAGGCGCATTACTGGTGGGACTTGTATTGGCCGAAACCGAACACCTTGAAAGGATAGAACACCTGGTGGTACCGTTCAGGGATTTTTTCGGCGCCTTGTTTTTTTTCAGCTTCGGTTTGAGCATAGACCCCCAGTCGTTGCCTGGTGCGGTATGGCCCGCAATAGTAGCGGTCCTGCTGACAGTTGCGGGAAATTTTGCTTCCGGCATGATCTCGGGGCGCATGTCGGGATATTCACACCGGGCTTCTGTGAATATTGGATTGACGATTACATCCAGAGGCGAGTTTTCCATTATCTTGGCCGGCCTGGCCAAGGCTGGGGCACTGCTGCCCGTCATCCAGTCTTTTGCCGCACTCTATGTGCTGATTCTGGCCGTATTGGGGCCGCTGCTGACCAAAGAGTCAAAGTGGATTTATACCAAGATAGGCCGTCTGTTCGGGTGGCCTCCCATTGTGGAGAAAATCAGGGGGAGACAAAAAGTGTAATGTTGTAACCGGGAGCAGGGATTTAGGATGGCTTTTTTGAAAGGCAGATTTGTTAAATTCACCTTGATAATCACACTTCTCATGCTGTCCGCAGTATTTCTGATCAACATGGTGATCGTCGCATCCGGGAGGGCGGATATCGTGGACACCGGGTCTTTTGCCGGCGCCCATACCGCCATTGTGCCGGGGGCCTACGTCTCGCCGGACGGGCGGCTGTGCGACATGCTGGCCGACCGGGTGATTACAGCCGTTGACCTGTACAGGCAGGGAAAGGTGAAGAAAATACTGATGACCGGCGACCACGGCAGGGCCTCCTACGACGAGGTAAACAGCATGAGGAAGTATGCCGAGGCCGCGGGTGTTCCAACAAGCGACATCTTTATGGACCACGCCGGGTTTTCCACCTATGACAGCATGTACCGGGCCAGGGAGGTGTTCCGGGTCGATTCCGCGGTAATCGTCACCCAGGACTTTCACCTGCCCAGGGCGGTATACACAGCCCGCAGGCTTGGCCTGCAGGCCGTGGGCGTAAGCGCCGACAGGCACGTCTACGCGGGGGCCGAAATTTACCACCTGAGGGAAGTGGCGGCCCGGGTCAAGGCCTTTCTCCAGATTGCCGCCGGGTTAAAGCCCCGCTTCCTGGGGCCGGCCATACCCGTCACCGGCGACGGCCGGGCCACCCACGATGAAATTCCGGCCGCGGCGGCACCGGAAAGCCCTCAATTAATCAACCGGGAAGGAAGAACCATCCTGGAAAGAATAAGTCCTCCCGCGGGGTTCACCAGGGTGGAAGCCCCGGACGGGTCCTTCGGGCGCTATTTGAGAGATCTGCCGTTGAAGCCTCATGGTTCTCAAGTTAAATATTACAACGGGTCGGTCAAAACCAGGGACGTTTACGAGGCGGTGGTTGACCTGGACGTGGGGGACAGGGACCTGCAGCAGTGCGCCGACGCGGTGATCAGGCTGAGGGCGGAATACCTTTACCGAAAAGGGCTGTATGACAGGATACACTTCAACTTCACCAACGGGTTCAGAGCCGATTACACAACCTGGATGCAGGGAAACAGGATCGTGGTGGAGGGAAACAGGGCCCACTGGGTCAAAAAGGCTGGTTATTCCAGCGATTACAGCAGTTTCAGGCAATACCTGGACATGGTCTTCGCCTATGCGGGGACCCTGTCCCTGTCCGGAGAAATGAAGAATGTTCCCCTGGAAGAAATGAAGATTGGGGACGTTTTTTTAAAGGGAGAGGACCCCGGCCACTGCGCCATCGTGGTTGACATGGCCGAAAACCGCGCCACCGGGGAGAAGCTTTTCATGCTGGCGCAGAGTTACATGCCGGCCCAGGATATCCATATTTTAAAGAATCCCCGGAACGGGGAAATCAGCCCTTGGTATCCGGTTAATTTCGGAGAAACGCTGTTTACCCCCGAATGGAGCTTTAATAAAAACCAGCTGGTGAGGTTCCCGGATTGAAGCGGATTGGTGACAGGAACTGAAACAATTTACCCCGAAAAAAAAAAGCTCGGCAAAAACGCACCACCCGGTGCGTTTTTGCCATTTTATATTTTTACTCTGTCCCATACCCCGGGTAACGCATTTAGAGCATTGAATCAACGTTCTATGGAGCCGATTTTTCCATTCCTTTCCTGGCGCAGCACTTAATTTGCCGGTTAAAAAACACAGGCATAATTCCGTGCGGTGTAATTCTGAACCACCTTCAGATTCTTAAAGCTATTTGCTGCAAAAATACTGGATTTTCATGCTGGCACATTACTTGCTGTGAATATGCGGCAAACAATATTAAAAAAAGAGATATAGAGGGGTTAAAAATGAGGTACGCAGAGACAGGGTACAACTTGGAAGTTGATTTATCGCGGGGAAACATTGAGAAGGTGGAAACCGACCGGAGATTGACCGAGCTTCATCTGGGCGGCAACGGTACCGCCGCCAAGATTATATGGGACAGGGTGCCTCCCGAAGTAGAGGCCTTTTCTCCTGATAATCTGCTCATATTCAGCGCCGGCCTGCTGGTCGGCACACCTGTTCCCGGCTGCAACCGCACCATGGTGGATACCATTTCTCCCCAGACAAACTTTTTTTCGCATTCAATATTTGGAGGGTATTTTGGGCCGGAGCTGAAGCATGCCGGTTACGACAAAATAGTCATTCGCGGCAAAGCCCCCGATCTGGTTTATTTGTGGATAAACAACGACAAGGTTGAAATTCGTGACGCCTCCCATCTTAAGGGGAAAGGCGCCCAGGAAACCGCGGCAATTATTAAAGAAGAGTTGAAAGACCCCAGGATCCAGGTGGCCGCAATCGGCCTGGCAGGCGAAAACAGGCTTTTTATGGCCAGCATCGAACATGTCAACGCCAGCGCCGCGCGCGGGGTGGGATCGGTAATGGGGGACAAAAGGCTGAAGGCCATCGCTGTTCGCGGCACAAAAGACCTTCAAGTTGCCAATCCGGAAGAACTTTTTAAGCTGTGCCTGAAACACAGCCAGGACATGCATGCCAGCCCGTTTGTCGGGGACCTGATGGCGATAGAGTGGAACGATGCCTTTCACCACGACAATTTCGCCTGGGGCAATGCGCGTGTACGGAGAAAGGGGTTTTGGACCCAGGAAATTGAAGACAGGTGGAAGGAATACACCCTTAAGATTCGTGACCGGTTGCAAGGCTGCTATAACTGTCCCAAGAACTGCCATCTTGTGGTTAAACCCCCCGGACGGCAAAGATACATATTGAAATGCTTCGGAAAAGGCACCTGGCATATGGCGGCCTTCAAAGAAATAGACTTTACTTTTGACATCCTGGCGCTTAGTCAGGAGTACGGTGTGGACAGCTATGCGGCGCCGCAGGTGATAGCCTTCGCCATTGAGCTTTACGAAGCCGGCATTTTAACCGACAAAGATTTGCCTGATTTTCCTTCGGACAGCGGGGACAGATTTTATTATCTTCTTGAAAAGCTTGTCCGGCGGGAAGGGATCGGAGATGTCCTGGCCAACGGCGTTTACCGGGCGGCCCGCCAGATCGGCAAAGGCGCGGAAGAATACGACCATAACACAATCAAAAAGTTTGAGCAGGTACCAATCAAGCTGGGGAGAGTAAATTACCCTTATTACCTGATGTACTGCACCAGTGATAAGATGGCCATCAACCAGACCGAGGGATCCTACCCCCAGGACCCCATTGCGGATCCTGTGGAGAGACAAAAGTTCGTGGACGAATGGATAGCGGCTCCCGAGAGGTTTAAAAGATACTTTATGGAGTGGGAGCCGCGCACGAATCCGTCTGTGGAAGCGTCAATCAACATTTGTGACTGGAACGAGACCATGCACTACGTTGACGACGCCACCGGCTTATGCGCCTTCTGCTCGTCTTTCAGAGGCCAGTTTGGCGGCGGCACCGCGTATCACATTTATAATATTCCGGCTTTCATCAACCTGGCTGCCGGGATGAATATTGATGCCGACGACCTGTGGCAAATAGCCAGAAGAAACCGGAACCTGGTCAGGGCCATCAATGTCAGCAGGGGCTTAAGAAGGGCCGATGAAAAGCCGCCTGAAGACCACTGGAAGATCAGGGAGCCTGAAAAAGAGAAAGAGCTGCTTGACGAGTACTATAAATTCAAAGGGTGGACCCAGGACGGAATTCCGTCCAAAGCCACGCTGGATAAACTGGGCCTGGGTTATGTGGCTGAAGAATTTATCAGGAGGGGAATCCTGACCGGCAACGAGGACAATTTGTATACGGAGACACCGTGTTACTCGGATGAAAAGCAAAAAGAAAATATGCAATTTTCAGCGCTGCGGAAGTCTTCGGAATTTACTTTGACGGAGTACTTGAAAAAGAATAAATAAGAGTGACAGTCAGGGAGGTGAAAACCGCCATGGGTAAGCTGGTTAAGAAAATAGTCAGATCAATAAATGTCGACCTGGACAAATGCAATGGCTGCCGCGCCTGTGAGATAGCCTGCGCAGCATATCACGCCAAACCCAGGTACAGCAGCTTCAATCCAAACCGGGCCCGGATCCGGATGGTTATTGATGCTCAGAATGACGAGTGGGTTGCCGTTCGCTCCACAAATTACACCAAAGCCGAATGTGACGGCAGGCGTACTTATACGATCAACGGAAAAAAGTACAGTGAGTGCAGCTTTTGCGGGATGATCTGCCCTTCCAGGGACTTGTTTAAAGAACCCGATTCCGGTCTGCCGCTTAAATGCGATATGTGTGAAGGTGAAAAGGAGCCGCTTTGTGTTCAGATATGCAGCCGTAACGCCCTGACTTACGAGGAAAGGGAAGTCGAAGTTGAAGCTGATGAACAGGTGAAGCCGGATGAGATGGAGCTGGGATTGCAGTCATTGATAGACAAGTATGGAATGCAGAAGTTGTCGGATGCCTTTGCCCGGATGTCGCAGAAGGGTTAAATAAGGAAAGGGGACACACCTCCTGCGGAGGAATGTCCCCAACTAAATATGAAAGAAGAGGATTAAAACCGTGGAGACTGTTGTCCCCTTCAAAGAGGCAATAGAGGAAATAAAAGAGAGCGGTGGAGAGGCCGTCAAATTCTGCTATCAATGCGGCAAATGCGATACTGTCTGTCCCTGGAACAAGGTCAGATCTTTCAGTGTGCGCAAGCTGATCCGGGAGGCCGCATTCGGCCTGTCGGAGATAGAGAGCGAAGAGATCTGGCGCTGCACCACCTGCGGGAAGTGTCCTCAGAAATGCCCCAGGGATGTAAAGCAGATCCAAAACATGATTGCCCTGCGCAGGATGGCCACGGGATACGGTGTTTTTCCAGCCGCGGTAAAGCCTGTTCGCGCCGCAAGCGCCGGCCTTGCCGGGGACGGCAACCCCTTCGGTGAAGAACGGACAAAGAGGGCGGATTGGGCAAAGGGCCTCCCTGTAAAATCATTCGCCGAAGGGATGGAAGTTTTATATTTCCCCGGCTGCTATTTAAGCTATGACGCAAGATTAAAGAAGGTAGCCCAAGCCACGGCCATTATCCTCAATAAGGCGGGGGTGGATTTCGGGATCCTGGGCAGCGAGGAGAATTGCTGTGGAGAGAGCATCCGCAAGACGGGCAACGAGGATTTGTTTAAACGCCTGGCCAGGGAAAACATCAAAACTTTTATCGAAAAGGGAGTTAAGAAGATTCTTGTTTCTTCCCCTCACTGCTACCACACATTCAAAAACGAGTATCCCGAATTCAGGGTGAACTTTGAGGTGGTTCATATCTCCCAGTATTTATTCCAGCTGATTAATGAAGGGAGGCTTCAGATCAGCAAGCAGTACGGGAAGAAAGTGACGTATCATGACCCGTGCTATCTGGGCCGGCATAACGGCATATATGAAGATCCCCGGGGGGTCTTGAAGAAGATCCCCGGCTTGGAACTAATCGAGATGGCCGAGTCCCGGGAAGACAGTCTCTGCTGTGGAATGGGCGGAGGCAGGATCTGGATGGAAACCCCGGTATCTGAAAGATTCGCCAACCTCAGACTGGAAGAAGCTGTTGGACTTGGAGCCCGTGAGCTGGTTACTTCCTGCCCCTATTGCATTACCAATTTTGAGGATAGCAGGGTTGTATTAAATTATGACGATGTCATACAGGTCAAGGACATTACGGAGGTCCTCCTGGAGGTGATCTAAGGAAAGGGGACACACCTGCTGAAGCCTGTGGAATTCCTTAAGGGACAGGAATGTCCCCACTGGAGAAGGGGACACACCTGCCGAAGTTCAGGTTTCCTTTGCAGACAGGAATGTGGCAATTGGAGGACGAGGGTGTTGGACATGAATAAAGCTATTGGATTATCAGATATAAAAGGTTTGGCATCTGAAATAGTGTGCCATCGCTTCTCGGACCAGGGATGGGTCGGGACCCCGGTTCATGTGCCGGGCGAGATGAAGATCACCATCTATGTAAACCGGCAGGAACTGGTCACCATCCTGTGCACTCCCACAAAGCTTAATTACCTTGTCCTGGGTTACCTGTACGGAGAGGGAATCATCTCGGACGCCGGCGAGGTGGTGATGATGCGGGTCTGTGAGGACAAATCGCTGGCCGATGTGAGGCTCAAAAACCCCGGGTATGAATTGCCGGTCCAGCGGACACTTACCAGCGGGTGCGGCGGCGGTGCAACTTTCACAACCCGGGGGCAGAGGGTTGATTCGGGTGTTGTTGTTGCACCGGCGGAAGTGATGTCACTGATGAAGCAGTTTCAGGACCGGATGGATCTGTACCGGTTTAGCGGCGGCGTACACACTTCGGCCCTGTCTGATACCGGGAACCTGCTGGTAGTGGCTGAGGATATCGGGCGGCATAACACCCTGGACAAGATCCAGGGTGAATGCCTGGCCACGGGACTGGCGACCAGAGACCGGCTGCTGCTGACCACCGGCCGCGTTTCGTCGGAAATGTTGCTCAAGGCCGCAAAGATGCAGTCCCCGGTTGTGGTTTCGCGGCACACACCAACAGAGAAAGCGGTTTTCCTTGCCCGGGATCTGGGCATTACCCTGGTTGGTGCGCGCGGAGGCCGGCTGACGGTGTATTCCCACCCGGAGCGGCTCGGCTGTACAGATTACTGATGAGGGCGGAGAAAAATGGAAAAAGAACTGGAAAAAATTGAAGGCCGGCTTGTTAAAAGCCTTGCGGGCGGGAATTTTGGAGATGTTATGGTTGTCGGCGGAGGGATCAGCGGTATTCAGGCCGCCCTCGATCTTGCCAACGCGGGTTTTAAGGTTTACCTGGTTGAAAAAGCGCCGGCCATCGGCGGCCACATGGCCCAGCTGGACAAGACCTTTCCCACCAACGACTGCTCCATGTGCATTGAATCTCCCAAGCTTGTTGAATGCAGCAGACATCCCAATATAGAGATCATGACCTATACCGAGGTTGACCGTGTGGAAGGCGAAGCGGGAGATTTTACGGTGACCCTGGTTAAAAAGCCCAGGTACGTTGACGAGAGCAAATGCACGGGCTGTACTCTCTGTGTGGAATACTGCCCGGTGGAGTGCCCTGATCAATACAATCAGGAAATATCGAAAAACAAGGCCATCCATATATACTTCTCCCAGGCGATTCCCCTTGTCACTTACATAGATGAAAGCTGCCGCTACCTTAAAGGAAGGACATGTACTGTCTGCCAGGGTATCTGCAAGAACGGCGCCATAGATTTCAATCAAACGACGGAGAAAGTGGAAATAAAGGTGGGGGCCGTAGTCCTGTCTCCGGGCTTTGAGCCGTATGACCCAAAGATGATGGGGGAATACCGTTACGGACAGTTTGCCAACGTGGTAACCAGTCTTGACTACGAGCGGCTGTTATGCGCCACGGGGCCTTACGAAGGTGAAATACTGCGGGCTTCCGACCAAAAGCATCCCCGTAAAATAGCCTGGATTCAGTGCGTCGGATCCAGGCAGGTCAACCCGGGCGGCAACAGCTACTGTTCAGCCGTGTGCTGCACCTATACCCAGAAACAGGTGATCCTGACCAAAGACCATGATCCCGGGGCCCAGTGCACCATATTCCATAACGATATCCGTTCCTACGGCAAGGATTTCGAGCGCTTCTACCAGAGGGCGGAGAATCTTCCCGGGGTCCGGTTTATAAGAAGTTACGTATCCATAGGCAGGGAGATCCCGGAAAGCAGGAATGTAACCTTAAGGTATGCCGCCGCCGGGGACGGAGTGAAGGAAGAAGAATTCGACATGGTGGTACTGTCCGTCGGATTGACCCCTCCCGCCGGCTTCAAGGAACTGGCGGACAAATTCGGCATCGATCTAAATGCCCACGGATTCTGTAAAACCAATCCCCTTAATCCCATGGAGACCTCCCGCCCGGGTATTTTCATCAGCGGCGCCTTCCAGGGTCCCGTAGATATCCCCGAGTCGGTGGTGACCGCCAGCGGGGCCGGTTCACAGTGCGGACAACTCCTTGCCTACCGGCGGGGGAAGCTGGCCAATGAAAGGATATATCCCCCGGAAAGGGATGTCTCGGGAGAGGATCCAAGGGTGGGTGTATTTGTGTGTCACTGCGGGGCCAATATCGGAAGGGTGGTGGATGTCCCCTCCGCGGTTGAGTACGCCCGGACCCTGCCCAATGTTGTTCACGCTGAAGAAAACCTCTTTATGTGTTCTACCGATGCCGCCAAGCAAATATCAAGCTCGATCCGGGAAAAGGGACTCAATCGCGTGGTTGTCGCCGCCTGTACCCCGAGGACGCATGAGCCGCTGTTCCGGGACACCCTCCGGGAGGCGGGAATAAATCAATACTATTTCGACTTTGCCAATATCAGGGAGCATTGCTCCTGGGTCCACTCCAAAGAAAAGGAGGAGGCCACCCAAAAGGCAAAGGAAATAATCCGCATGTCGGTGGCCCGGGCCTGCCGCCTGGAACCCCTGCAGGAATATGATCTGCCCGTCCGCAAGGCGGTGCTGGTGGTGGGAGGAGGCCTGGCCGGCATGACCTGTGCTCTCTCCATAGCCGAACAGGGACATGAGGTCCACCTGGTGGAAAAGGATACCGAACTGGGGGGGATGGCCCGAAGGATTCATTACACCCTGGAAGGGCTGGATGTTCAGGCATATTTGCGTGATGTTATACGCAGGGTTTACCGGCACCCCTTAATCCATGTATATACCGGCGCCGCCGTTATGGAGGCCGGCGGTTATGTGGGGAATTTCTTGACCAGGGTGAAGTCTGAAAGAGGGGTAACCGAGATTAAACACGGGGCGGCCGTCATCGCCACCGGCGCCGAAGTATACAAGCCCACCGAATACCTTTACGGTAAAGACGACAGGGTAATGACCCACCTGGAGCTGGAGGAGCGAATCGCCAAAGGAGAAGAAAGGGTGATTGGCGCCGGGAGCCTGGTGATGATCCAGTGCGTGGGCTGCAGGCAGGAAGACAGGAATTACTGCAGCCGGATATGCTGCAGCGAATCCGTAAAGAACGCCCTGAAGCTGAAAGAGATAAACCCCGGCATGGATATCTACATTCTCTTCCGGGATATAAGGACTTACGGGTTCAAAGAGGACTATTACCGGGAAGCGGCGGGTAAAGAGGTAAGGTTCATCCGCTATGATCCGCATGACAAACCCCGGGTGGAAGCTGTCGAGAATGAGGAAGGCCGGCCCGTTTTGAGAGTCACCGTGACCGATCCCATTTTGGGCAAGAAGCTTGAAATAGACGCTGATGCAATCGCTTTGGCCGCCGCCGTCATTCCCTCCGCGGACAGCAAGGAAACAGCCGGATTGTTCAAGGTATCCTTAAGCCCGGACGGTTTCTTCCAGGAGGCCCATGTCAAGTTAAGGCCCGTTGACTTCAGCGCGGAAGGCGTGTACCTGTGCGGGACGGCCCACTATCCCAAGCTTATGCCGGAAACGATCAGCCAGGCTTATGGTGCCGCCGGCCGGGTCTTAACGCTTCTCTCGCATGATACGGTAACCGCCTCCGGATCTGTCTGCGAGGTGGATGAAGGCAAGTGCCTTTCGTGCGGGGCGTGTATCACGGTCTGCGCGTACGGAGCCGTTGATTTCCATGATACGCCGCAAGGCAGAAAGGCCAGGGTTAATCCGGTCCTCTGCAAGGGAGACGGTCTCTGCAATACGAAGTGTCCGACAGGGGCCATCCGTCTCAAGCACTACACCGATGAGGAGATCCTGAGCCAGATTGACGCGGCGTGGGACACACCTGCTGAAGCTTGAGTATTCCTCTGTAGACAGGAATGTCCCCGATTAAAATAAAGCGAGTGCTTATAACAAGGGTGGTGAGTAAGAATGGGTACGGAACTCAAGTTCAAACCGAAGATCCTGGGCTTTGTGTGTAACTGGTGAGCTTACGGCGCTGCTGATTTGGCTGGCGTGTCCAGACAACAATATGCGACGTACACCAAACTTATTCGCGTGATGTGCACCGGCAGGGTCGACCTGTCATATGTGGTCCGGGCTTTCTTAAACGGAACGGACGGGGTGTTTATCGGCGGCTGCCACCTTAACGACTGCCATTACAATACTCATGGAAATTATGATGCGTTGGGCATGGTGCTTCTATGCAAAAAATTGATGGACCACATAGGGCTGAACCCTGAAAGGCTGAGGATTGAAAGGTTGTCTTCAAGTGAAGGAATTCGTTTCGCCGAAGCCATGAACGACTTCTGCAACACGGTGATGAATTTGGGACCTCTCGGCAAAGGTGAAGGAATTGACGAAAAAGAGTTAAAGTCCAGGCTTGAAGCAGTTGCGGATCTGGTCCCATATATCAGGCTGGTGGAAAGGGAGAGACTGAGAATTCCCTTTAAATCCGAGGAGGGGTATCGTAAATTTTTCACCAGTGACGAATTCAGGAGGCTGTTTGATGAAACAATCGCAGAGAAACTGGAAATGAGCCGGATCATCTCGCTCCTGCGGGAAAGACCCCTTTCAACCGGAGAAATCTCCAGGAAATTGGGCCTGACCCCGTCTGAAACATCAAGACACCTGATCAGTTCGGCAAGGCACGGATTGGTCAGGTACGAGGAAAGCCTTAAAGCATATGCCCTCGCCTGAGAAGGAAGATCATAAAGTGATTTGGGGAAAAAGGAAGGACAGAGGCAATGGACAATGACAAGATTGATCGGATTATAAACAAACACCGGGGCAAAGCCGGTTCTCTGGTTCAGGTATTGATGGAAATCCAGGAAGAGAATCACTGGCTTCCCCGGGAAGTGCTGGAGAAGGTCGGCGAGAAGCTGGATGTGCCCTTAAGCCGGGTGCTGCGGATAGCCACCATGTATAAAACATTCAGTTTGACTCCCAAAGGACGTCATGAAATTCACATTTGCACGGGCAGTGCCTGTCATGTCCGGGGGGCGCGGCGCGTCCTCGAAACGGTTCAGGACCTGACCGGAATCAAGCCCGGCGAAACGGATTCGGATTCGAGGTTCAGCCTGGAAACCGTTAACTGCCAGGGCTGCTGCGCTTTAGGCCCGGTGGTGGCAATCGATGGAAAGACTCACGGCAGGATATCGCCGGACGAGATAGCAGACGCGCTAAAAAAATACGATTGAGGGTAGATTATGGCACGGATAAATTCAGCTGCTGAATTGGAAGAACTCAGGAAGGACATCGTGTCCAAAAGAGACGCCGCCAAGCCCTGTGTCGCGATATGCGCGGGAATCGCCTGTCTCGGCCCCGGCAACGACAGGGTGATCAGCGCCTTTGAAGAAGAAATCAGGAAACAGTCTCTGGAAGCCAGGGTCGAGATCAGGGCAACCGGCTGCCACGGCTTTTGTGAGAAGGGGCCCATCGCCATTATCTATCCTGGGGAAATCTGCTATTTGCAGGTAACGCCGGAGGATGTCCCGGAAATTGTCTCCCAGACTATAGTCGGGAAGAAAGTGATCGACCGCCTGGTCTATACCGACCCGGACACCGGTGAAAAAGCGGCGCGCCAATCTGAAATCCCCTTCTACAGGAACCAGATGCGGCTTCTTACCGGCAACAGCACCAGGATAAACCCCAAGAGCATCGAAGACTACCTGGCGATTGGCGGTTATGCCGCGTTGGCCAAGGCGCTTTTTGAGATGAAGCCCGATCAGGTCATCGAGGAGATAAAGAAGGCCAACCTGCGCGGCCGGGGCGGCGGAGGATTCCCCGCCGGGTCGAAGTGGCAGACTGCCCGCAATGCGCCCGGAGAGGAAAAGTATGTTATCGTCAACGCTCACGAAGGGGAGCCCGGGGCGTTCATGGACAGGGCCCTCTTTACGGGAAATCCGCACCTGGTGCTGGAAGGCCTGATTATCGGCGCCTATGCCATAGGTTCACACCGGGGGTTTATCTACACCCGGCACGACACTCCCCAGCTGCGGGAGAATATCGCCATTGCCCTCGCCCAGGCGGAGGAGTACGGACTTTTGGGCGAAAATATCCTTGGATCCGGTTTCAACTTCAATGTCGAGGTGCATCTTGACGTGGGGATATTCGTCTCCGGCGAGTCCAGCGCGTTAATGAGGTCGATCGAGGGAAAGGCGCCGGAGCCCAGGCCGAAATATATCCGCACCTCGGTAAGCGGTATCTGGGATCGGCCGAGCAACCTGAACAATGTGGAAACCTGGGCCAACGTGCCCCAGATAATAAGCAAGGGATCCGGATGGTACGGCAGTATCGGCACGGATCGGAGCAAGGGAACAAAACTCATATCCTTGTCAGGCAATATATGCAATACCGGGGTTGTGGAAGTGCCCATGGGCACCCCGCTCAGAGAGATTATCTACGGCTTCGGCGGCGGCATTCCAAACGGAAAGAAACTTAAGGCGGTGCACTTCGGAGGACCCATGGGGGGTTCCATTCCCGAAAGCCTTATCGACAGCCCGCTGGATTTCGATGTGCTGGCGGAACTGGGAACTTCGTTGGGCGCAGGCGACATGCTGGTGATGGATGAAGATACCTGTATGGTTGAAATGGCCAGGTACTTCCTTGACTTCCTGAGCGGCGAGTCGTGCGGCAAATGTGTCCCGTGCCGTGAAGGCATCAGGCAGATGCTCAAGATTCTCACCAATATCACCAAAGGAAAAGGAAAAGAGGGAGATATCCAGCTCCTGGAAGAAATAGCCGGGGTGGCCGGTGAAGCGGCCCTTTGCTCATTGGGCCGGAGTATTGCCAAGCCGTTGTACAGCGTATTGAAATACTTTAGAGACGAGTTTGAGGCGCACATCAAGGAGAAGCGGTGTCCGGCCCTTTCCTGCCAGGAACTGGCCGCATCAGGGGGAGCGAAAGAAAAATGAGTGAAATCACTTTACAGATTGACGGAAGAGAAGTGGCGGCAAGGAAAGGGATGACCGTTCTGGAGGCGGCCAAAAAGGCGGGCATATCAATTCCGACCCTCTGTCACCACGAAAAACTGGAGCCTTACGGGGGTTGCCGCCTATGCACCGTGGAAGTGGAAGAACGCGGCCGGACCAAAATGGTTGCCGCTTGCCTTTACCCGGTGGAAAAGGATTTGGTTGTAAAGACCAGGACAGAGAAGGTGGACAGAATCCGCAAGATGATCCTGGAGCTGTTGCTGGCCCATGCTCCGGATGCCTTTGAATTGCAGGATCTGGCTTTAGAGTACGGGGCGGACAGGGACCGTTTTGAAAAAGAGTCCTCGTTTTGCTTACACTGCGGCCTGTGTGTAAGATACTGCGCCGAGGTCAAAAAGAAGAACGCTATTGGATTTATCAATTGCGGAACAAGGCGGGAGATAAGCTTCATTCCGGAGATAGCCTCCAAGGAGTGCTGGAACTGCAAAGAATGCTTTCCGCTTTGCCCCACGGAGGCCCTGCAGGCGGCTTTCGTTTTAACCAAGGCGCTGGTGTTTCCTTCACCTTTATCGGAGTTAAAGGGGTGATCACGTGAAGCTTAAGGACAAGGTGGTTATTATTACAGGCGCAAAGCAGGGTATAGGTGAAGCGGCGGCGGTGGCGATGGCCCGGGAAGGGGCCGCGGTGGTCTTGGTAAGCCGGAGCATCCGGCCGGACAGCCCGGTGGTGGAAAAAATAAAGGAAACCGGCGGCCGTTATCTGACCATGAGTGTTGATGTCAGTGACCGCGGGCAGGTGCAACGGATGGTTGATGAAACGCTGGCTGCTTTTGGCCGGGTGGACGTCCTCTTTAACAACGCGGGGATCAGCAAGCCGGCGATGCTCTGGAAAATGACGGAAGAACAATGGGACGAGGTTATAAATATCAATCTGAAAGGGACCTTCAACTGTATACAGGCTGTGTCAAAGCCCATGATGGAACAGAAAAAAGGCGCCATTATCAATGTTACATCCTCGGCGGGACTGATCGGCACCATTGGACAGGTCAATTATACAGCCGCCAAGGGCGGCGTGCATGCTTTGACCAAGTCGGCGGCCAAAGAGCTGGCCCGCTATAACATCACTGTTAATGTTATCGCTCCCATGGCGGAGACGGAAATGACCAAAACCATAGCCAATGACCCCCGCTTCCGGGACAAATACCTGGAGCGCATACCTTTGGGGCGCTTTGCCAAGTCCGAGGAAATTGCCCCCTGCGTGGTTTTCCTTGCCTCGGATGAAGCCGGATATATCACGGGCCAGACCATTTGTGTGGATGGCGGAATGGTCATGATGTGACAGTTTAGGGGAGGGTATAAAGATGCCGAAGGATGTGGCTGTAATCGGGGTGGGCCAGAGCGCCTTTGTCCGCGGTTATCCGGGTTCCATCAGGGAATTGGCTTTTGAGGCCTTCAGGGAAGCCATGCTGGACGCTTCGATAGGTGTGAAAGAAATAGGCGCATCGGTGGTGTGTTCAGCCCCCGAATATGACAGGCAGCGCAGTCCGTCGGGACTGATTGCTGAATATCTGGGGCTGAATCCGCAGCCGACTTTTGTCATCGAAAATGTGTGTGCATCAAGCACTTCGGGTATCAGGGCGGCCTATTCCCTGATCAAGTCCGGTCTGCATGACATTGTGGCGGTGATCGGCTTCCAGAAGATGTCCGAGATATCTTCGGCGGAGTCCCAGGAGCGGATGGGCCGCGGGGCGGATATCATGTGGGAATCGCCCTTTGGAACAATGATGCCGGCATACTATGCCATGCACGCCAGGGCCCATTTTGAAAAACACGGCAGCACCGAGAGGGACCTGGCCATGATCAGGGTTAAGTCTTCCAAGTACGGAATGCTTAACGACAAGGCGGTGTACCGTGGGGAAGTGAAGTTGGAAAAGGCGTTAAACGCGGGCGTGGTTTCCAGCCCCCTTAAAGTGTATGACTGCTGTGCCAATGCCGATGGCGCCTCCTGTGTTATCTTGGCCAACAGGGACAGGGCCGTGGAATTGTCGCCGAAGCCGGTGTGGCTTTTGGGCCTGGGAGCGGCGACGGCGCCAATGAATCTTACCGGCCGTGAGGCCCTGGACGGACTGAGCTGCGCCCGGGCGGCCGCCCGGCAGGCGTACCAAATGGCCGGACTGCAGCCCCAGGATATTGATGTTGCGGAAGTCCATGACTGTTTTACCATTGCCGAGCTGATGGCCTACGAAGACCTTGGGTTTGCCGGTCCCGGCAAAGGTGTTGATCTGGTCCGCAACGGCGAGACTTATATCGGCGGTAAAATCCCGGTTAACGTAGACGGGGGATTGCTCTCAAAAGGGCATCCCATTGGCGCGACGGGGGGATCCCAGGTGCGGACCATCGTTTTGCAGCTCCGGGGGGAAGCGGGGGCAATGCAGGTGCCGGGGGCCGAGTTCGGGTTGGTTCACAACATCGGCGGCGTTGGAATTTACAGCAACGTCATTATTCTGGGGAGGTGAAAAAATTGGGTTTTGAGCGGTTCGGAAGGAAAAGTTTTACCTCTCAAACCAAGGTGGCGGCATTTGTAGATTACCTCGACAAGGGTGAGCTTCGGGCTACAAAATGCAACAACTGCGATCAGGTCTTTTTCCCGCCCAGGGCCGATTGCCCCAATTGCCTCGGTGACGGGATGGAGTGGGTTGAAGTTGAAGGAACCGGGAGCCTTGTCAGCTTCACTCAGGTCAATTACGCTCCCGCCGGCTTTGAAGGGGATGTTCCGTATATCTTGAGCCTGGTGGATTTCGGCAAAGTGAGGGTTTTTGGCCGTATGCGAAGTGACGTGCCGCAGGAGGCGCTGAAGGTGGGCATGCCGGTGAAGGCTGTTATTTGCAGGCTTTCCGACGGGCAGGTTGCTTACGAGTTTCTGCCCGCCCGGTAGGGGCGGTATGCTTAAGAGTTTTGGATGTAGCAACGGTTTAATGTTTACTCATAAAATCTATTAAACGGGAGGAGAAAGAATGGACCTGTTCAAGTGGCCCCGCCAGACTGATGTCAAGGACCACGATATTTTCGGGGATGAGCATTTCGGTAAGGAAGCGCCGTGTGTGGTTTATGAAAAAAAGCCTTTGACCGACCCCCAGGGCAAACAGGTGGAAGGCCTTTATTCGGCCTGGATTGTCTTGAACAACCCCGCCCAGTACAATTCCTACACAACTGAAATGGTAAAAGGAGTCATTGCCGGGTTTCACAAGGCTTCAATGGACAGGTCGGTGGTGGCCGCCGTTTTCACCGGAACTGGCGACAAGGCTTTCTGCACCGGCGGCAACACCAAGGAATATGCCGAATACTACAGCGGCAACCCCTCTGAGTACGCGTCTTATATGGACCTTTTCAACGGGATGGTGGATGCCATCTACATGTGCAAAAAGCCGGTGATCTGCAGGGTAAACGGGATGCGGGTGGCCGGCGGGCAGGAAATCGGCATGGCCTGCGATATTTCACTTTCCTCGGACCTGGCCGTTTTCGGGCAGGCCGGCCCGAAGCACGGTTCGGCGCCCGTGGGCGGCACCACTGACTACATTTTCTGGTACCTGGGCGTGGAGCAGGCAATGTGGAGCTGTATCTCCTGTGAGCAGTGGAGCGCTTACAAAATGGAGAGATTGGGCCTGATTTCAAAGGCTTTGCCGGTTTTGAAGCGGGACGGCAAGTTTATCAGGAACCCGCAGGTTATCACCGACAGATATATTGAAGACGGCCGGATCGTGTACGGAGAATTTGTCCAGGGTCAGGCCGCCGCAGATGCCAGGGCGCTGATAAAGGAATGCGAAGTGGACTTTACCCTGCTGGATAATGAGGTAAATAAGGTCGTTTGGACCCTGACCAACCTCTTCCCCCACTGCCTGATGATGTCAATTGACGGTATCCGCCAGAAGAAGAAGTTCTTCTGGGATATGAATAAACTTCCCAGCAGGCATTGGCTGGCCGCCAACATGATGAGCGAGGCCTATCTTGGATTCAACGCGTTTAATAATAAGAAACTTACCGGCAAGGGCGAGTGTGATTTTATTGCCTACAGAAGGATGCTGGCCGAGGCAAAACCCTTTGACCAGAAACTGATTGATACTGTATTGCCACCCCGGATAAAATAGCCGATATATAGGGGGCGGTTTGGAACAAGATTGAAAATAATTGCGGTCCTTGGAAACAGGGCGCAACATTTGTATGGATTCTGGCTCATAATGCCCCTGTTCCGGTAGTCGCGCCGGACAGGATCTTTGTGAGCCAGTTGTTTATTTAATGCAAAAATTACAAAAACACATATTAATTATTTTTGATAAAATTACTCTAAGTTTCAATACCGGCCCGGTGGAAATCATGTAATTGTCTTTGTCTAAGGAGAATCTGACGTTTAAAAGTTTTAGGCGCGGGGTGATGCAGGGTGGCAGTATTAGACCCGAAAAAGCCCGGATCGTTCAAAAGGGATAAAAAGGCCGAAAACCAGGGCCTGGACAGTTTATTAAGCCTGTTTCCCGATGAAAGCGAGTCGAAAATAAGGTGGCTCGCCAATATTTTAAATTCAATCTATGACAGTGTTCTGGTTGTTGATGCCGGTTCAACCATTTTGTTTGCCAACCCTTCCTATACCAGGACTTTTGGCGTTCCGGTACAAAAAGTGCTTGGCAGAAAACTGTCCGATATAGAACCGGGATCCCAGATTCTTAAAGTTTTGGAAACGGGAAAGCCAATCGTGGATGACAAGCAGTGGATAAATTCCGTGGGAATCTATATTGTAACCAATATAACGCCGGTATATGACGGGGACAAACTTGCAGGCGCGGTGGCCGTTTTCCGGGATGCCAGCGAGATGCTTGTCTTGCAGGAAAAACTAAAGAAAACGGAACACGAGGTGAACAAAGTCAAAAACCTTTCTGAAAGATATTTTTCCGAGGTTTTGGAATTGAGGAACCGTATGCTGGAAATCAAGGACATGGTTTTTGAGAGTCCTCAGATAAAACGTGTTCTGGATATGGTTCTAAGGGTGGCCACGGTGGACTCCACTGTCTTGGTCACAGGAGAAACCGGCGTCGGAAAGGAGATATTCGCAAAAATTATTCACCGCGGAAGCCGCCGCTCAAACGGTCCTTTTGTTGCGGTGAACTGCGGGGCCATACCGGAAAATATATTGGAAAGTGAATTGTTCGGGTATGAAAAAGGCGCTTTTACAGGTGCCGGTAAAGATGGAAAAATCGGCCTGATGGAGGTGGCCCAGGGGGGTACTTTGTTTCTTGATGAAATAGCCGACCTGCCTTTGGGCCTTCAGGTCAAATTACTGAGGGTCCTTCAGGAAAGAAAGATAACAAGGGTCGGCGGTCTTCGTCCGATCGATGTTGATATCCGCATTATCGCCGCCACCAATAAAGACCTGAAAGACATGGTAAAGCAAAGGATTTTCCGGGAGGATTTGTATTACCGGCTTAACGTTGTTCCTATTTCCATCCCGCCGCTCAGGGAGAGAAAAGAAGATATAGTCCCGTTGACACAGTTTTTTTTACAGAAGTACAATAAAAAATTCAGTGCCAGTAAAAGACTGACAACCGAGGTTTTTCATTTTTTTGAAACATATGCCTGGCCGGGAAATGTCAGGGAAATGGAAAACTTGATTGAACGCCTGGTGGTTTGCTCCAAATATCCGGAAATAACCCTTAATGACGAAACCATTTTGGAATATTTTGGTGAAAGAATATGCAATGAGGGCCAAATTGCTTTTGATGGCATGATGGAATTGCAGGAAGCTCGCAGTATTGTGGAAAAGCAATTGATTAAGAAGGCAATTGATTTTTACGGTTCGGCACGCAAGGCGGCCGGTGCGCTGGGAGTTGATCATTCCACAATTTTAAGGAAGGCTAAAAAGTACGGGATTTCAGTTAATAAGGATAATAATTAAATTGATCTATTCGGACGAGGTCGGAAACATGGAGGCAATGAATATGTCAGGACAGTTGTGTGTGGGGCTGGCCTGCAGCCCCCGAAAAGATGGGAATACGGACATATTACTGAAAAGATCGGTTAAAACGCTGCGGGATCTGGACGTGGATGCGGAAATCATTTACCTGGCGGATCTGAAATACTCTCCTTGCCGGGCCTGCGAAGGATGCCACGCAACAGGCAGGTGCATTGTTAAAGACGATGCGGGGCCTGTTTTCGAGAAAATATTAAGGGCTGAAATAATAATCCTGGCCGCGCCCGTATTCAGCATGGGATTATGCGCCCAGGCCAAGATGTTTATCGACAGGGCTCAGCAGTTCTGGGCCGCCAGGTATATTCTGGGCAGGCCTGTGGTGGAGGACGTCCGCTTAAGACAGGCCCGCAGGGGAATGTTTATTTCCTGTGCGGGTACAGATCTGCCGGGGGTTTTTGACGGACCGGCAAGGGTGGCGAGGTACTTTTTCAAGATAATGGACATAAGACTGGCGGGAACATTCTGCTATTCCGGAGTGGATAAAAAGGGAACAATATTAACCAGGGCCGGGGCCATGGATGAAATAGCGGACTTCTCGGCCAAGCTTGCGGCGTCGCCAAGCCAAAAAAGCAGTTGACATTAATACGGTTTTTAAATTATAATTATTCTAAACAAATAAGTGTTATAATATGATTAGCAAATTAAAAAAATTAGGTCTCAAGGCAACTCCCCAAAGACTGGCAATTCTTAAACTGCTTGACGGAAACAAGCTTCACCCCTCGGCTGAGGATATCTACAAGCGGTTGAAGCCTGATTTTCCGTCATTGTCCCTGGCCACGGTGTACAATACCCTGGAAGCGTTGGCCAAGGCCGGGGAATTGCAGGAAGTAAGAATAACCGCCGGCAAAAGGCACTTTGATCCCGATCCCTCTCCGCACGCTCATTTTTATTGCAGGATCTGCAATTCCATTTATGACTGGCGTATAAATCCTGCAGACATAGGAATTGCCAGCCGGGTCAAAGACTATTTGGTGGAAAATTATGTGCTTAACCTCTACGGGGTTTGCCCCGGTTGCCTTAAAGAGACAGAAGGAGGGAAGACGATAAACGATAAAACACTTTTTGAAAAAGAGTAGCTTTTTTAGGAGGCGTTTATCTGCTTTGAAAGAAATTGGCAAATCCTTCGCTGATCAAATGAAGGGCTGATAAAAAGGATTATATATTTTAGGGGGGTAACTTATGAAAAGCTTGATGGGTACGAAAACCGCGGAGAATCTTTTAAAGGCCTTTGCCGGTGAATCCCAGGCCCGAAACCGTTACACCTATTATGCTTCGGTGGCGGATAAGGAAGGCTACAAGCAAATCAGGAATATCTTTATCGAAACCGCCGACAATGAAAAAGAACATGCCAAGAGGTTTTACAAGCTTTTACTGGAGGGCTGCCAGGGCAAACTGCCGGCCGTGATTGAAATCAACGCCTCTTATCCTGTGGCCCAGGGAACCACCCTTGACAACCTGAAGGCGGCTGCGGCCGGTGAAAACGAGGAGTGGGCCGATCTTTATCCCGCTTTTGCGAAGATTGCAGAGGAAGAAGGCTTCCCGGAAATCGCGGCGGCGTTTAATATGATCGCGTCCGCTGAACAGAGGCATGAGGCCAGGTATAAAAAGCTTGCCGAAAACGTTCAAAACGGAAAAGTATTTAAAAAAGACAACAAAACTCTCTGGAAATGCGGCAACTGCGGTTATGTTCACGAAGGTGCGGGAGCTCCGGAAACATGCCCCGCGTGCCTGCATCCGCAAGCCTATTTTGAGGTGTTTGCGGAGAACTATTGATCCGCACGCAGAACCAAAATAATAATGATGCGGAGGTTTAAATAAAAATGACCGAATTATACCAGGTATACAAGTGCGGCGTTTGCGGAAACATGGTGGAAGTGTTGCATACCGGCAAGGGACAGCTGGTGTGCTGCAACAAGCCCATGGACCTGATGGCGGAAAACACGGTGGACGCTTCAAGAGAGAAACATGTGCCGGTGGTGGAAAAAAGCGGGGAAAAAATAACCGTGAAAGTGGGCAGCGTGCTCCACCCGATGGAGGAGAGGCATTACATCGAATGGATTGAAATCATCACCGGTGAGGGAAATCACCGGAGGTTCCTGAAACCGGGGGATCCGCCGGAGGCTGAGTTCACCAGCCGGGCGGAAATTGCGGCGGCCAGGGGGTACTGCAACCTTCACGGGCTTTGGAAGGCCTGACCGGAGGTGGTTTCATGAATCTGAAAGCGCTGCACAAAATCAGCTACGGGCTTTATGTGGTCGCTTCCCGTAAAGGCGAACGTTTCAACGGCCAGATCGCGAACACCGTATTTCAGATTTCCGGCGACCCGCCGACGGTGGCGGTGAGCATCAACAAGCAGAACTTGACAAACGAGTTCATTAAGGACAGCAAGGTTTTCGTGGTTTCTGTACTGGCCCGGGAGGCCCCGCTGTCGTTAATCGGGCAGTTCGGCTTTAAATCCGGCCGGGAAACGGACAAGTTCGCGGGGATGGAGTACGGGACCACCCTGAGCGGAGTGCCTTACCTGACCGGGCCTGTTCTGGCCTACCTGGAAGCCCGGGTGGTTGAAGAAGTGGACGCCGGGACGCATACCATCTTTATAGGAGAAATAACCGGGGCGGAGGTTTTGAAAGAAGGCACTCCCATGACCTACGCGTATTACCAGCAGATAAAGAGGGGCAGCGTGCCCAAAACCGCCCCCGCCTTTACGCCGAAAACCGGGGAAAGGGGATTACAGATGGACAAATACGTGTGTAATGTGTGCGGTTACGTGTACGACCCGGCCGCCGGCGATCCAGAGGGCGGTGTTCCGCCGGGGACGCCGTTCGAAAAGCTTGCCGATGAATGGGTTTGTCCTGTTTGCGGGGTTGGAAAGGACGAGTTTACCAAAGAAGGTTGAATAGAGAGGAGGACAACCCATGGCGTGGAGCATTTTGCAATTCAGCGGCGAAGAAATAATAAAACTGGCCACCGAGATTGAAAAAGCCGGTAAAGCTTTTTACGATGCGGCCGCGGAAAAGGTGGGGGACCCGGAGATCAGCGCTTTGTTCAAGGCCCTGGGCGGGGAGGAGGAAAGGCATCTGGCCGACTTCCAGGCCTTGGGCCGGAAGTTGCAGGAAGCTTCCTTCACACCGAATGAAAGCTACGCCGGCGAGTACGGTGAATACCTTAAAGCCATTATCGACAACCACGTTTTTAACATTAACAATGTGGACGGCCTGGTAGGGGGTGTGGTGGTTGCCCGGGAAGCCCTGGCCATAGCCCTCCGGTTTGAAAAGGACTCGATTATGATTTTCCAGGAATTTGACAAGCTGGTTAACGATTCAGGCCGTGAAATTGTCCAAAGGTTGATCGAACAAGAAAAAGAACATATACGGGTGCTTGCCCGCCTGAACAAGGTAAAATGGTAAAAGATCCCCGCAGGTAAGCATTAAGAAACTGGTTCAAAGAAGGACCGGCAGAGAACAGGCCCCCGGATTTTCCGGGGGCCTGTTCTCTGCTGGTGCCGAAGGTGGGAGTCGAACCCACACGGGGGGTGAACCCCGGCGGATTTTGAGTCCGCTGCGTCTGCCAGTTCCGCCACTTCGGCATAAATTAATTATAAGCTAGATATTAAGTATATCAGGGACCTTCAGGCATTGTCAATAAATTGCATGCGTCAAAATGATTGACATTATTTTCCGCCGGAGCCTGTATGGAAGTTATACCTTAAACTTAGTGCAGGACTGGCCGGACACCTGTCGAATATTGAAATGATTGGTTAATCAATTTGGGGTGGTTGAGTTTGCATCTGGATGACAGCCTGCTGGTTGAGCGTAGCAGGGATGGAGACCTGGACGCTTTTGAAGAACTGGTGAAGCGTTATGAGAGCAAGGTTTATACCATAACCTTCCGGTTTACCGGAAACCATGCCGATGCAAGCGATCTTGCCCAGGATGCCTTTATCCGCGCCTACCAGGCCCTGCGATCTTTCCGTGGTGATGCAAGCTTCGCCACCTGGCTTTTTACGATTGCCTCAAATGTTTGCCGCGATGAGCTTAGAAAACAGCAGAGGAAGAAAAAGGTATCCCTGGATGAGGTGATGTCCCAGCCGGGGGGGAACCCTTCCCTGGTCACCATGGACATGTCGCCCCAGGAATGCCTGGAAAGAAACGAAACCCAGGACCTGGTGCAGAGGCAGCTGAACAGCCTGTCCGAGGATCAGAGGCTGATCCTGGTGATGAGGGAGATACAGGGACTGTCATACGAGGAGATTGCCTCGGCTCTTGAATGTAGTCTGGGGACGGTCAAGTCGAGGCTTAGCCGGGCCAGGCGGAGCCTGAAACAGAAGGTGCTTGAACATAGGGAACTTTTCGACATTAAAATTCGTCTACCGAATAAAGGCAAGGAGGGATGAACATGCAGTGCCAGGAAGTTCAAGAGTTACTGTCGGCGTATCTTGACGGCATGCTGGATCCCTCTGAAAGAGAAGCGGCCGGCCGGCACCTGGAACAGTGTCCGGCATGCCGTTCGGAGCTGGAGGAGTTAAAAACGGTGGTGGACCTGGTCCGGGACCTGCCCCCGGTGGATCCACCCGCGGGATTCAGGCAGGAGTTGAGGCGCAAACTGGAACGGAAAACCGGGCCGGTCAGGAAAGCGGGCTTCCTGGCGGAACTGACCGGGGGCAGGTGGCCCCGCATTTTGGCGGTGGCAGCCAGCTTTTTGCTGGTCGTCGGGCTGGCGGCCGACTGGAACGGAGTACCGGGAAAATATGGCGTTCCGGACCTGGGTGCCCGGGTGGACAGTTATACCGTGAATGAGAACATTGCCCGGGAGGGGTCTTATTCGGGATCGGGGGAAGCCCGCGTTTTTTCCGTGGAGCTGTCCGGGTACGGTGCATCCGGCCCGGTCCAGCCCGGCATAGCTTCAGGTGAAGCCGGGCCTGCCCGGAAGGTACAAGCGGAAAGGGACCTCGCGGCTGCCTCTTCCGCTTCCCCGGCCCCCCTTAAAGGGAATGCGGAAGTATCGGACGAGTCACTGCAGGCCAGAAAGATTGCCGCGGGCAACGGGGTGTCCGGCATGGCTGCCCGCAGTGTCGCCGCGGTTCCGCCTGCGGTCTGGCCCGATCGGCAGGTGCAGGCCGCCGTCGAGGTTGAGGTTGAAGATAAGACCAGAGCCGTCCAGGAGGTTATTTCCATCGCCCAAAAACTGGGAGGTACGGCCGCTGTTCCGCCGGTGGGCGACGGCGGGGAAGTGATAATGACGGTGCCGAAGGACCATTTTGAAGAGGCCCTTGAAGAAATAGGCAAAACAGGGAAAATAATGAGTGCAAACCGTCTGCAGGACGAAAAGGCGGATTTGCTTAAATTTACGGCCAAAATCACAGAGACGGCCTCTCCGGGGACACCTGCAAATGATAAATCGGGACTGGGCGGGGGCGGTACCGCAGGGACCCTGCCGCCGGGATCGGTGACCCCCGTGCGGGAGCCGGAAGAAAGCCGGACGGAGATCAATGGAGTAAAAAAAGAACAGCCCTTAACCGCTGAAAACGATCCGGCCGCTGAAAGCACCCCCGCCACGGCAACCATCAGGGTCAGGCTTAAGTTGCGGTGAGGGGAGCTGTCCCGTTAAAAAAACAGGCGGCTGATAAAAGGAAAAACATCCTCCCGCACAGAAGAATGACAAAAAGCTAAAAAATCGCGGCGGGGGGATAGCGGGGTGTTCCGGAAAAAGGTCACCCCGGCAAGAAATGAGACTGGAAATTACCGCAGAACTCCTTAAAAGGCTTGCCCGGGTGGCCATGGGCCAGGAGCCGGCGGAAATAATCCTGAACAATGGCCGTGTGGTTAATGTGTACACCGGGGAGGTGCTGGAGGGCCGGCAGGTGCTTATCGCCGGCGGCAGAATCGCGTATGAGGGCCCTCCTGGTGATTTTCCGGCGGGGCCTGATACCGAAGTGATCGACGTGGCCGGCCGGGTGATTATTCCGGGCCTGATTGACGGGCACATTCACATGGACGCCTGGATGAGGGTGGGGGAATTCGTCCGCCTGTCCCTGCCCGGGGGAACCACCACCGTGATCACCGACACCGGGGCTTCCGCCACCGCCATGGGGACTGAAGGGGTGAAGGCATTTATACGGCAGTGCCGGAACCAGCCCCAGAGGTTCTTTGTCATGGCTCCCACCATTACTTACCTCTGCTCCTACCGGGGGAACGGCAAAAAGGCCATCGACACCCGGGGAATGATTGAACTTCTGGACCTCCCGGAGGTGGTGGGGCTTGGCGAGATTTACTGGACCCACCTGATAAACGGCAGATCCAATGAGGAACTGGCGGAGCTGGTGGGGGCCGCCATCGCCCGGGGAAAAACGGTGGAAGGGCACGGCGCCGGCGCCAGGAATCAGAAGCTGGCAGCCATGACCGCTCACGGGGCGGATTCCTGCCACGAGCCCATTACCGCCGGTGAGGTCCGGGAAAGGCTCCGGTTGGGGCTGGCCGCCATGATCCGGGAAGGATCGGTGCGCCGTGAGCTGGAGACGGTTATCGGCCCGCTGGCGGGGATGAACCTGGACCTGCGCCGGGCCATTCTTGTTTCGGACGGCGTTTGGCCAAGCGTGCTGATGAGCCAAGGCCACATGGACCACATTGTTCAGAAGGCCATTGACCTGGGCTTGGACCCGGTGCAGGCCGTTCGCATGGCCACCCTGAACGTGGCTGAACACTTCCGGCTGGACGGAGATTTGGGGGGAATTGCCCCGGGCAAATGCGCGGACCTGGTGGTCATCCCCGATTTGCGGACCATCCAGGCAAAGCTGGTGATCTGCCGGGGGCGGGTTGTGGCCCGGGAAGGCAGGCTCACGGTAAGTCCGGCCAGGGAGGATTACCCCGCCGGGGCGTACAGTTGTGTCAACCTTCCGCCGGCTGATCCGGAATTTTTCACCCTTAAGGCGTCCGGCCCGGAGGTAAGGGTAAGGGCGATCCAGATGGTGACGAACATTGTGAACCGGGAAGTTTTTCTGACCCTGCCGGTTATTGGCGGAGAGGCCTCCATAGAAGGGCAGGATGATGTGGTGAAGGTGGCCGTGCTGGAGAGACACGCGGGAAGCGGCCGCCGGGCCATGGGATTTTTGCGGGGCAGCGGTTTAAGAAGGGGGGCTTTTGCCACCAGTTTCAGTTTCGACGAGGGAAACCTGGTGGTAATCGGGGCCGACGCCCGGGATATGGCGGCCGCGGTGAACCGGGTCAGGGAATTGAAAGGCGGTCTTGTTTACTGTCGCCATGGGCGGGTGGTGGAGGAACTGCCGATGCCCATTTTCGGAGTGGTGTCTGAACTGAGCGCCCATGAGGCGGCCGCTGGAATTGAATCCCTGGAACGGGTCTTGAGGGAGGAGGGATGGGCGCATGAAAACCCCCTGCTGACGGTTTTCACCATTACCTTTACGGCCATACCCTCCATCAGGCTGTCCGCCCGAGGGTATTGGCTGGCTAAAGAAAACAGGGTGACCGGCCTCCTGGCCGGTGATCAGTGAATAATGAATTTTTGGGGTTCCCCTTGCCATTGAAGGGCAAACAATGTAAAATTAGTTGAAATGCCGGGGCAACCTGGGCTTATTAACGGAACGGCCGCCGGGAAATGTCAAGCCAGGCCCGTTTAAGGCCGCTCTTCGGAATACATAATAAGGATAGGCTGCATCCGGCAGTTGAATGCAAATCTTAAAGAGGAAGGAGGTCCCGGCAGATGGCAGGAACGAAGGAAAAAGTGGAAGCGGTTTTAGATAAAGTCCGCCCTGCCCTGGTCAGAGACGGAGGGAATGTGGAGCTGGTTGATGTCACTTCCGACGGGACGGTCAAGGTCAAGCTGGTTGGCGCCTGCGGCAGTTGTCCCATGTCCACCTATACCCTGAAAATGGCCATTGAAAGAACCATTAAACAGGAAGTACCCGGGGTTAAGGAAGTTGTGCAGGTATAATCATGAGTTAATGTTAAGGATGCAAAAAAAGAGGCTTCAGTGCGAAGCCTCTAACTTGTTTTGCGGGAAGCCGGCAAAAGAAAGGCCCACGGAGCCGGGAACCTGCGTTGGGAGTCTGCCGGGGGACCCTAACTTATTGTGATCACCTTTGTGCTGTCCGTCATGAAGCCGTTTATCTCCATCATGTTGCCCACCCTGCCTGCTTCCAGTTTGTCCTTGAGCTTGTAATACTCCAGGCAGGTGCCGCAGGATATAATCTCGACGCCCTTTGAGGCCAGGATTTTTATTTGCTCCAGGACGGGGGATCCCTGGCAGGTCAGCATAACCCCGGTGTTCAGAAACAGCAGGGCCCCGGGAGGGCGGTCCATTTCGCTGAGAGTGACCATCAGGCTTTTCATCAGAACCTGGCCCAGGTCGGGCGATCCCTGGCCCAGCTGGCTGCTGGTTACCAGGTACACCGCCGGGGTAAGCTCTTTGATCTGTTCATTCCTTGTCTCCCCGGTACCGCCCTTGGTTATGGCAATATGGTAGTTCCCGTTTATTTTTTCAACCTCTACCCCGTGCCCCGTGTTTCTGGCAAATAAGGTAACGTTTTCCCTGGCCGTGTCGTTGTCCACCACGGTTATAACAGTGCCCCGGTCCATGGACTCAAGCGCCTTCTTGGTTTCAATCACCGGCCGGGGGCAGGCCAGGCCCCGGCAGTCCACCTTTTTAATTTCAGGCATTTTTAGTTTCTCCCCTCTTTAAAGAAGCACTATCGGGGCGCTCTCCCTTTCCCGAACCCTTCCCACCACGCTTGCCCGGACGCCTTCCCGTTTCATTTCTTCGGTCATTAAATCAAGCATGGCTGCCGGAACCGAGATGAGAAGCCCGCCCGAGGTCTGGGGGTCATAAAAAACGGCTGTGATTTCCGGCTTCAGGTTTTCCGGCACGTTCACCCGGCCGGTCAGAAAATCGCGGTTGGCGTATGCTCCGGCCGGGATCATGCCCATGGCGGCCAGATCTATTACTCCGGGCAGAACCGGGATGCTGTCGGCCCAAAATTCCAGGGATACCCCGCTGGCTTGAGCCATCTCGGCGGCGTGCCCCAGCAGGCCAAACCCGGTTATGTCGGTACAGGATGTGGCTCCGGACCTGACCATGACTTCGGCTGCCTTCCGGTTCAGCTCCAGCATAGTTTCCAGGGCTGCCTGGGCCGACTCTTCCGGGGCTAGGCCGCCCTTTACGGCGGTGTTGATGATCCCGGTGCCCAGGGGTTTGGTCAGCACCAGGAAGTCTCCCGGAGAGGCCCCGGCGTTGGAAAGTATTTTTTTGGGGTGGGCCAGGCCGGTTACGGCCAGCCCGTACTTGGGCACATCATCCTGGACGGTGTGGCCCCCGGCGATAATGGCCCCGGCTTCGGCCACCTTCTCGGCGCCCCCCCTGAGGATTTGCTCCAGCACTTCGGGCGAAAGGCAGTTGGGGAAGCATACAATGTTCAGGGCCAGAAGGGGCTTTCCCCCCATGGCGTACACATCGCTCAGGGAATTGGCCGCCGCCACCTGGCCGAAAAGATACGGGTCGTCTACCACCGGGGTAAAGAAATCCACGGTCTGGATTATGGCCAGATCGTCGGTCAGCCTGTACACGGCGGCATCATCCGAGGTTTTCAGTCCCACCAGCAGGTTGGGGTCGTCGATGGCGGGCATGTGTCGCAGAACCTGCGACAGGGCGGCAGGCGCCAGTTTCGATGCTCAGCCCGAGGCCGCGGTCATTTGGGTCAGCTTGAGTTCTGCCACTGCTCATCCCCCCTCCCCAATGGAATTGAAAAAACCAGTTATATATTATCATCGAATAAATAAAAAATTTTCAGCCATAAATATTTTTTATCTTTTTGCCGCCGGATATAGACATTCTTTGGGTATCAGCCGCGCCAACCGGCAGTAATGTTTGTCCAAGCCCGGTCATATATTTTCACGGGGAGGGGTTTTCGTGGGCTGGCGGGAGTTTAAAAAAAGACTGAAAAGGCAGATGTCTGACATGCTGGAGATTCCCGGGGACGTGATCATGGACCTGCCGAAGGTGGTGCTGGTGGGGGACCTTCAGCTGTTTATCGAGAACCACCGGGGAATCGTTGAATACACGGCTGAAAATGTAAGGATCAATGCGGGTGACTACGAGGTGGCGGTTTCAGGTGAAGGCCTGCTCCTGCGCAATATACTGCCCGACGAGATATGCCTTGAAGGGCGTATTAAAAGTGTCCAGTTTATTCGCTGACTGACTATTCACGCGTGGGCGGGGGACAACCCCGAACGCCCGGCGGAGGGAGGGATGGCCGTGTTTCTCTTCAGACTGGTTTCTTTTTTATTCGGCTACGTGAACATCCTGGTCAGGGGGGACAACCTTGAAAAGTTTCTGAACATGGCGGTCAGCAGGGGAATATACCTTTGGGATATCAGGAGGATCGGGGAAAACGAAATTTTTGTCAAGACCAGGCTGAGCGCGGTCAAGCCCCTCAGGCACATCGCCAGGAAGACCAAATGCCGCTTCAGTTTCAAAAACCGGGAAGGGCTGCCCTTTATGGCCAGCAGGATGAGGAAAAGGAAATCCCTGGTTATCGGCGTGGCCGTTTTTCTGGCCGGTCTTTACCTCCTCAGCTCCTTTGTCTGGTTCGTCGATGTCAGGGGTAACCAGCGCCTGCCGTCGGAAAAAATTCTTCAGGCGGCCGCCGAGGCCGGGCTTAAGTTCGGATCGGCCAAGTTCATGGTGGACCAGCAGGAGGTTGAGAACCATATCCGGGAGCGGATTCCGGAGATTTCCTACGTAGGAGTCAGTATAAACGGGACAAAGGCGACCATCGAGATTGCCGAGAAAACCATCATCCAAAGCCCGAAGATGCAGCCGGCCCACATTGTGGCGAAAAAGGCCGGCCTGGTGAAGGAGGTACTGGTCCTGGTGGGCAATCCGGCGGTCAGGGAAGGCGATACTGTTGTACCGGGGCAGGTATTGATCTCGGGGATCATCCCTCCCCCGGAAGAACAAAACCCGGGGCAGGCTGGAGACCCCGGTGCGGACCGGCTGACGCCGCCGCCCCCAAGCCCCCCGGCGTACGTTCAGGCCAGGGGAGTGGTCAGGGCCAGGGTCTGGTATGAGGGTTACGCGGAGGTTCCTCTTTTGGAAGAAGGAACCAGGGAGACGGGGAATTCGGTTTCCAGGGTTTGTATTAAAATCCGGGACAGGGAAATAATTTTATCAGGCGCGAAAGAAACTCCTTTTAAAAACTACAGGCTTGAAAGGGACGTTAAAAAACCGCCCGGTTGGAGGAATCTTTCAATACCCGTCGAACTAATAATTGAGAAATACCTTGAAATGGAAAACTACCGGAAACAAATCAGCCGGGAGGAAGCAGCCGGGATTGCCCGCCGGAAGGCTCTGGAGTCGGCCAGGTCCGGCATCCAGGGCCAGGCTAAGGTTGTTGAGGAGCAGTCCCGGGAAATAACCCTGAAAAACCCGGACAACCTGGTCAGGTTCAAGGCCCGTATTGAAACCCTGGAGGATATCGGGACGGAAAAGCCGATAAACAACCTGGCTCCATAAAGGCGCAGATATCGACAAAGGGCCTGGCGGCCCATAAAATATTATACCGGAATTATCAGTCCGGCGCCTTAAATCTGTCGGCTCAACAACTGATGCAGGAGGTACTGATTTATTGCCGGAAAATACCGAAGCCAGGGTGGTGCTGGAAGACATAGGGGTGGCGGCCGAAATATTCGGACGCAACGACGAGCACCTGGCCCTTATTGAAAAGGTCCTCGGAGTGAGGGTGGTGGTCCGGGGCGAGGAACTGGTCATCCTGGGCAATCCCGACCAGGTGGCCCTGGCCGAAGAGGTTTTCAATCAACTGCAGAACTTTTACCGGGCGGGGAACAGACTGACCCTTCACGAAATAAACTATGCCCTGAAATCGGTCAAGGCCGGGGTAAAGGACGCCCTTTCCAGGCTGGCCGCCGAAGTATCCCTGGCCACCTTCCGGGGAAAGCAGATAAAACCAAAAACCCTCGGGCAAAAACTGTATCTTGATGCCATAAGAAAACACGACGTGGTTTTCGCCATTGGGCCCGCCGGGACAGGCAAGACCTACCTGGCGGTGGTTATGGCCATCCGGGCGCTGCGGGCCAAGGAAGTGCATAGGCTTGTGCTGACCAGGCCGGCGGTGGAGGCTGGTGAAAAGCTGGGCTTTCTGCCGGGTGACCTGCAGGAGAAGGTGGATCCTTACTTAAGGCCCCTTTATGACGCCCTTTATGATGTGCTGGGCATGGAAAACACACAGAAATACCTGGAAAGGAATATAATCGAAATTGCCCCCCTGGCTTACATGAGGGGCAGGACCCTGGACGACGCCTTTATAATCCTGGACGAGGCCCAAAACACCACCGTGGAACAGATGAAAATGTTTTTAACCAGGCTGGGTTTTGGATCCAAGGCCGTCATTACGGGAGATGTCACCCAGATCGACCTGCCCAGGGGGCAGGTCCCGGGCCTTGTTCACGCCCAGAAAATACTGGTTGACGTGAGGGGCATAGCGTTTCAGTACCTGACCGGGGAGGACATAGTCCGCCACCCGCTGGTGCAGGACATCATCAGGGCTTATGAAGAAGCGGGGAGAGAGACATAGCAGGGGTATGGGAGTTTAATAAGCTGCGGGTCGCAGGGCGGCTGCAGCCCAAGTCAGGGGAGTAAAAAATGCCCTTTTTTGGCAGTATGAGAGGAAAATTGATAAACAGCATCGTTTTCCTCATGAAAAAAAGGAGCGTTCGCAGGGGCAGTGCCGCGGTGCTGTTCTTTTTGTTATTAACATTTTTAGTTACCGTGGACATTGTCCCAAGCAAGGTAAACCTTCAGCCCGGGGAAGTTTCCAGGGAGACTGTCCGCTCCCCGCGCACAGTGGTTTTCGAAGACCGGATCAAGACCGAGGAAAAGAGGAAGCAGGCCGCCGAAAGCATCCCTCCGCAGTACAGCAAGAAAGATGAAGTGGAGTCCGCGGTGCTCAAGGACATCGGCACGGTGATTCAGCGCGTGGGTGCGGTTCAGCAGGAGGCGGGCACCGAGGAGGAAAGGGCCGGGAAAATAGCCGGGATTGTTCCCTTTACCCTGTCCGAATCAACCCGGCGTGTTCTGTCCCGGCCCGACCCGGAGTCGCTGGCCGCCCTGGCCAGGGAAGTAAACACCCTGGTGTCGGGAGCGATGAACTCCAAGAACGGGGTTACCAGTGAAAACATCGGATCCGTGACCGGGGAGATCAACGAAAGGCTCTCCGGGACGGGGCTGCCCAAGGAGTACATCAACCTGGGGCAGGGCCTGGTGAAGCACTTCTTGCGTCCCAATACCTTCCTGGATGAAGAAAAAACCAGGCTTTTGAAGATGGCGGCCCGGGAGTCGGTGCCTCCGGAGATGGTGACCATCCGCAAGGAAGAAAAGATCCTGGAACCCGGAGACGTGGTTACCGCCGAACACATGCAGAAGCTGGAAGCCCTGGGTCTTTCCAGGGGAGGGGTGCCCTGGCGGGCCATCATCGGCAATGCCATGCTGATTGCCCTGCTGATGATGGTGGTTCTCTTTTACCTCTACCAGCAGAACCGTGAAATATATACAAATGCCGGACTCCTTTACCTCCTGGGCATAGTGGTGGTGGTCATCCTGGCGGTGGCCAGGGGGATACTCTCCATTGAGCTGACCAGGTCCCCGGAATTCGGGGAGCTGCTGGGCTATATGGTGCCCATGGGAGCGGCCGGGATGCTGATCGCCATCCTGATCGATTCCCGGCTGGCCGTGCTGGTGGTCAGCGTAACGAGCCTGCTGCTGGCACTGATGGCCGGGGGACAGGTGAACTTCGGCGTGGTGGGTCTGGTGGGAGGCATCACCGGGGTTTACAGCGTCAGCAAGCTCAGCCAGCGGGAGGACCTGGCAAAGGCCGGGTTTTACACCAGTGCGGCCAATGTGGCGGCCATCCTGGTGATGGGTATAATTAGCAATTCTTCTCCGGCCCTGGTGGTGGGGTCCGCCTTTTTCCTCGGCATCACCAACGGCATCCTGTCCTCCATTTTGACCAACGGGTCCCTGCCCTACCTGGAAAATGCCTTTGGGATCACGTCGTCGGTCAGGCTGCTGGAGCTGTCCCAGCCCAGCAATCCCCTGTTGAAGAAGCTGCTCACCGAGGCCCCCGGCACATACCACCACAGCATACTGGTGGGAAATTTGGCCGAGGCCGCCGCCGAGGCGGTTGGGGGAGAAAGCCTGCTGGTCAGGGTCGGCGCGTATTACCACGATATAGGAAAGATCAAGAGGCCGTATTTTTTTATTGAAAATCAATTGTCCAACGACAATCCCCACGATAAGATAGCCCCCACCCTGAGCACCCTGATCCTGACCTCCCACGTCCGGGACGGTCTTGAACTGGCCAAGGAGCATAAACTTCCACAGGCTATAATGAAAATTATCGAGCAGCACCACGGGTCTTCCCTGGTCACCTATTTTTACCATAAAGCCAGGGAAAACGGTGGGGATAATATTAACGAGGATGAATTCAGGTACGAGGGTCCGAAGCCCCAGACCAAAGAAGCGGCCATCGTAATGCTGGCCGATTCCGTGGAGGCGGCCGTGCGGTCCATGCAGAACCGGACCCACGGAAGGATCGAGGGGCTGGTCAGGAAAATAATGAAGGACAAATTGCTGGACGGCCAGTTGGACGAGTGCGACCTGACCTTCAAAGACCTGGAGAAGATAGCCCAGGCCTTTTTAAAGGTGCTCAGCGGGATTTTCCATTCCCGGGTGGAATACCCCGACCTGACCAAGGAGATGGAAAGGAGAAAGTCCAGGCATGGCGGTATTAATAAGCAGTCTGCAGGAAGAGGATCAGCTTGATCCGGAACTTGAGTCCCTGGTGGAAAGGGCGGCCCTGGCCGTGCTGGACATGGAGGGCTGCCGGGAAGGAGCCGAGGTCAGCGTTCTCCTGACCGGTGATGATTACATCCGGGAATTAAACAGGCAGTACCGCGGGGTGGATGCGCCCACCGACGTCCTTTCCTTTGCCCAGCACGAGGGCGAACAGATGCCGGATCCCGGGGGGGAGGACATCCTGGGAGACGTGGTCATTTCATTGCAGGCGGCCGCCCGCCAGGGTGAAGAGTACGGCCACGGGTTGCGGCGGGAGCTGGCTTACCTGACCGCCCACGGAATCCTGCACCTCCTGGGATATGACCACCGGGACGAGGAAAGCCGGGCCGTAATGAGGGAAAAGGAAGAGGCCGCCCTGGCCCGCCTGGGGCTGGGAATTGGTTAGCACGACAGACTTTTATGGTCAGAATTCAGAAGCCAGAATTCAGAATCCAGAATGGAAAACGGTGCTATAATTTCGTGGGGACTTAGTATGAAAGATTTTCAAGGTAATGCAAGGGAAAAAAAATCCCTGACTCAAAGTTTTGTCTTCGCTGGCAGGGGAATCGGGTGGGTTATGGCCACCCAGAAAAATATGAGAATTCACCTGGGCGTTGCCGCCGCCGTGCTGGCTGCCGCCGCCTGGTTCAAAATCGGCATCCGGGACCTGGCCCTGATTGTTTTTGCCATCGCGCTGGTCTTGGTGGCTGAAATGGTGAACTCGGCGGTGGAGAAGACGGTGGACCTGGCGGCCCCTGACTATCACCCCGCGGCCGGCCTGGCTAAAGATGCGGCAGCCGGCGCGGTTTTGCTGGCCGCTTTTTTTTCTGTCATCATCGGCCTGCTGGTGTTTATACCGTACGTGAAAAAATGGCTGGCGCAAATAATGTATTAGGGGGTGTCGGGAGAAGTGAACAATAAGTTCCCGGACCCGGCCGGGCTGGTCCGGGCGGCCCTGTCCGCCCGGACCAGGGCGTATGCCCCCTATTCCGGGTTCAGGGTGGGAGCGGCCCTTCTTACCGGCGAGGGGAAAATTTATACCGGCTGCAATATTGAAAACTCCTCCTACGGACTGACCTGCTGCGCCGAGAGGGTGGCTTTGTTCAAGGCCGTGAGCGAAGGCGAGAGAAATTTCAAGGCCCTGGCGGTGGCTTCCGACAGCCAAGAGTATTGTTCTCCCTGCGGGGCCTGCCGGCAGGTTCTGGCTGAGTTCGGGGACCGGCTGACGGTTTACATGGTCAACAACACCGGGGAGTACCTGGTTAAGACAGTGGGGGAACTTTTGCCGGCGCGCTTCAGCCTGCTTCGGGATTCAGCGGGTGAATGATTTAACATGGCGTGTTGAGGTGAACCGGAAATGAGTGCGGAAAGCAGTTTCAGGTCGGGATTTGCCGCCCTGGTGGGCAGGCCCAACGTGGGCAAGTCCACCCTGATGAACAGGCTGGTGGGGCGCAAGGTGGCCATAGTATCGGATAAACCCCAGACCACCAGGCATAAAATCCATTCGGTACTGACCAGGGAGGACGCCCAGGTGGTTTTTCTCGATACTCCGGGCATTCACAAGCCAAGGCACAGGCTGGGCCGGCACATGGTGGAACTGGCCCTGGGCGCCCTGAAAGAGGTTGATGTCATCCTTTTTTTATGCGAGGCCAGGGATCCCGGAGCCGGGGACAAATACATCATTGACCTGTTCGGGGACATTGACACGCCGGTTATCCTGGTGCTGAACAAAATCGACCTCATACCCAGGAAGGAAATTCTGCCCCTCATAGACACTTACCGGGAATTGTACCGGTTCAGTGAAATAGTGCCCGTTTCGGCTCTTACCGGCGAGAACCTGGACCGCCTCTCGGACCTGGTAATTAACTACCTGCCGCCGGGGCCGAAATATTACCCGAACGGGATGATTACCGACAAGCCGGAAAAGTTCATCATGTCGGAAATAATCAGGGAGAAGGTTTTGCAGCTTACCTCCCAGGAAGTGCCCCACTCGGTGACGGTGGAGGTGGAGGAGGTCCGGGAAAGGACCGGCGGCCTGGTGGCCGTAAGGGCGGTCATTTATACCGAAAGGGATTCTCAGAAGGGCATTCTGATTGGCAAAAACGGCGGCATGCTGAAGGAGATAGGCAAAAGGTCCAGGGAGGAAATGGAGGCCCTGTTCGGGAACCGCGTTTTTCTTGAGCTGTGGGTTAAGGTCAAGGCCGACTGGCGCAACAACGAAAGGCACCTGCGGAACCTCGGGTACCTTCAGGAGTAAACAGGCTTGTCACATACTTATTCATATGCTATTCTAGTCATGGAAAAATAATATCAGTCATCTTCGTTAGGTGAGGCGTCTGTACAGACATATGCCACTGCCCGGAAACGTCGAGAGACGGTAACGGTATTAGATAACGAACACACGTTTTTCTATCTGTCAAACTCATATATCTGATGATAATGATAATCCTCCGCTGAATAATCGTCAGCAACCTTACTGTCAGCCAATTCCATTGAAAGTCTTCCTAAGTCTACACTTAATCCGCTATTCCAATAAATTTGTACTTTCTTATTGTCACCATTAGTAGTAATGGTGACTTTTTCTATTACCTTACGTAATTCACTATTACTTATATTAGTTGGGTCAAATTCTTTTATAATCCTACAAAACTGTTCATATACTTTCCATACCTTTTCAATTTCAAGGTTTATATTGTCAATTTTCTTTTTATCACGTAATAACGGTTCTAATTCTTCGTCTATTACTTTAACCCTTTCTTTAAATTTTTCTTTGGTAATTATCCCGTCAGCTAAGATATCAATTAAATTATTTTTCCTATTTTCTAATTTAGTAATTTGTTCTTCAATTTCAGGAAGTCTATTAATAAAATCATTACCTAAATAATTTTCAACATAAAATTCATAAACTTCCTTCATTGCTTCAAGTGTTCCAAAAGGTTCGTCTTTGTTAAAATTTATTATTTCATTTCGTATGTAACTTAAAATATCTTCTTCCTTAATATAGTTATAATGCTCACAGAAAGCCTTACCTTTTGCATGTCTATTATAACAAACATAAAAGAATAAGTCTTTTTTATCGGTTCTGTGCATTCTTTTCATGGCAGATCCGCAATTACCACAATAAAATAAGTTAGACAGTACATTTACAGAAGAAAACTTACTTTTGTTTTCGTATAGTTTCTGACGGTATTCTTTTTCCATTTGGGCCGCTTCAAATATATCTTCAGTGATAATTTGTAGTTCTGGAATATGTTTAAGTATCCTTTCGTCTTTGTCTGTTTTCTTTACTATATTTGCTAATACGTCTTCCATTTCTACCTGATGACTAATTTGTAGACCTGTATATATAGGGTTGGTTAACATATGCCTAATAGTAGTAGGTTCCCATTTCTTACCTGTTTTTGATAGTATTTTATTATCATTTAAGTATGCTGATATTCTATTAATAGATATTTTTTGGTTTACATACATGTCGAAAATTAGTTTAACTATTTCTGCTTCTTTTGGATTAACTTGAAGATAACCTTCAATACGGTCATATCCATAAGGGGGTGTAGAAGTCCATTTGCCTATATTTTGGGCTTTTCTAATTCCGTCTTGAATCTTTTTAGACATTTCCCTTAGTTCGTTTTGAGCAAAGACCAAAAAGAAGTCAATTAAAAATTCGTCTGAGTGGTTACATGTTTTTAAACTTTCCTTTAGAAAATGGATGTAAACGTTATTCCTTTTTAGTTCCCGTATTTTATCCATTCCGTCTACGGCATTCCTGGCGAACCTACTAGCATTTGTAACGAGTATGGCTTGAAAGTCCTGGTTTTTTGCTTCTTCTATCATTTTTAAAAATTCGTATCTTTTATTTAATGACTTGCCAGAAATACCCTTATCTGCAAAAATTCCGTCACCAAAAGTTCCTATTCCCTTAACTAACTGATAACCTAATTCTTCAGCTTTCTCCCTAAAAAATCTTATCTGTGCTTCATAACTATTGTGTTGGTCTTTATTGTTGGTTGATACTCGACAGTAAGCCACAGCAGGAATTTTCATTGCGTTACCTCCTATATGTTTATGACAATATTCTAAAAGGGTAACTGAAAAAAGTCAAGGAAAATTATTCCTTAACCATTTTTAAAGGTAGGAAAAACCTTCCTTTAAGGAATTTGAAATCGGAACCTAGGTTCCGATTTATCGAAAGTTGCTTCAGGTTTTGATAACCTTGTATCAATTGATACTAAGTTCGAATCAATAAATTCCTACAAACAAATTGCAGGCCATGCTATTTTTGAGATTGGGAGGAGATTAAAATGGGTTAGAGAGAAGGATTTAACTCGTGGACAGTGGGAAAATTGGTTGAAGGATAATTTTGAATTTGATCGTTCTACTGCTTATAGATTTATTCAAGTATATACCGAATTTTCAAATGTCGGATCGATCCAACATTTAGGACAGAGAAAACTTTTTGAAATTCTTTCCTTACCAAAAGAAATTAATAAAGAACAATTCCTCCAGCAACAACACATAATTCCTTCTACAGGAGAACAAAATTTGGTAATTTTCGCGATGTCGCGTAATTTACCTATTTCAAATTCCAAAAAGTTTTTGAAAGATTTGGAAATCGAACCCTGGGGTTCGATTTGGGAATTGCTCAATTAGAATTGCTAATTGGTTTTACTGATGAACAGTTGCGACAACCTCACATAATCCCCTCAACAGATTGAAGTAAGAATAATGACGGTAAGAGATTATGAACACCAATTAAAATTGGAAATATCTGAAAATGAGAACCGGAAGGAATTTACGTTTTCAGAACGAGTTGAATGGGCCAGGAGGCTGGAGCAGGTAGAGAGATTGAAGGCGAAAGAAAGGCAGGCTCATGGGCAAACTGCTCCCGGCAAAACGCTTCTGGAAAATTTTCCAGAAGCGTTGGAAGAAAATGGCAACTCCCGTGACAAAGTAGCTGAACAAGTCGGTTTTGGTTCCGGTAAAAATTATGAAAAAGCAAAGTTTATTTTTGATAATGCCAATTTGGTAAAGAAATTGACCCTAGCGAAAATTTTCCCAATCCTGTTAAATTAGCTCGGTGTATCAGCAAATTGGAAAGAGAAAAATTTTAGAGTTGAATAATTCAACTCTAAAAACCCAAAAAGATTTAGCAAATGAATTAGGTATTGATAGGACACAGCTTATTAACTACAAAAAACTTCTCCAATTAATTCCAGAATTGCAGGAATTGGTTGAATAACACCTCCACATTTCCTTTCTGGCAAGTGAAAACGACCCTCCGAATGGTTTTGTACCTATCCAAAAATAAAAAAATTCCAAACCTTAAATATGAATTTTTCAGGGCATTGTAGGACTTAAATTAAATTTTGCATTTAATAAGCACAAAAAACAAAAGTTAAAATAATAATTTTTACACTTATTAATTCATTTTTTATTATTTTAACTTTAAAGTTAAATTTAGATAAAAATTTGAAATTAGGCATTGACAGTTATACTTAGCCAGTTGTACAATGAGTAAAATTTTATCTTTATCAAAAAAAGGAGGAGAAAAATAACATGACTACTGACACCTGCATGGAAATCACCAAAAAAATTGAATATCAATTGGAACTGCTTACGGACGCCGCTAAAGCACTGAACATTGTAAAAAACGAATATTGTCAAGACGAAATGGGAAAGGAGGCTATCGAAGAGGTTGTTAACAAGGTATTTGGTAGGATAGAGGACTTGGGTAAGGAAATTATTGCGGAATTAGATAAGGAAATTGACGTTAATTTAACATGGCTAAAAGAAAAGAATATTGATTGGAGTAAAAAATAGAGATATGATAACTTAGCAACTACAGATAAATGAATAAACAAGCACTCCCCTAACCTTTGGAGTGCTTGTAAAATAAGAAATTAAAATAAAATTTTTGAACAATAAAAGAGCCTAAAGGGGCTTTTTTATTGTTCAAACGAAATTTAACGAAATTGTCAGAAAATTAAAGAAGTCCCAAGCACAATATTATACAACAATCAATAATCAATCATTATAACCCTATACAAACTTTGACAATTAATAATAATTATGGTATAATTGAATTAGATAGAAAGAGAAAGCGAGGGTATGGAATTTGGAAAAAACACCTTTTCAACAATCTATATATGAATATCAACAAGGATTAAGCGATAATGTTTTAAATAGAATCATTCAGAATGTTGAAATAAACTTTTTAGAGCATGGCACTAGATATCAAAAACAAATAATTGAATCAGGTGATTTATATTATGACGAGGTATTAGATATACCAGTTACTAAAGATAAGGTGATAGGAAAAAAGGTTTATATAGAATTACCGGAACCAGAAATGTATATAGCATATAGAATTAGAGCTTTTAGGGAAAAAATTGCCCGACAACATCAAAGTCTTAGGGCTGAGGTTAAAGACGAAAAAGAAGTATTTGACGAAATATTTAATCAGATTAAGGATTTTTACAATATAGAAACTTACGATCAATTGTATGAAATTAAAAGCGATCTTGAACACTTTTTTAAAAATACTCCTTATACTGTAGAGAAATTTTTTAAGCTAAAAAAAGTTATAGACGATGTAGAGGCCAGAATTGAGGAAGAAAAAAATAATACCAGAAAAAAGATTATGGATATTTTTATTCCAATACTAAAAAATGCTCTTATGTTGGTTGATACAAACAGGACTGACAAAGAAATTGTCAAATATATAAATCGAATCTTGGTTTCAGAGTGGGTGAATATCCAATTAAAGCGTAATGGCAAAAAGCGGCTACAACGTAACAATAGGAGAGATATTCATATAGTATATCCAATTTGGTCTAATCCTCTTTACATGATTATTAGACGCAGTGATATTCCTAAGAGTAGATTAGAGGAGTACCTAACCCCAAAACAGTTTGAGCTTATCAAAAAAATATTAAAAATTATTGAGAAAGATATTGCTGAAAACAAAATAGATAATTATAAGTTAAATTCAATTGGATTAACTGAATTAAATAAAAGATATATAGCTCATAAGCTAGGAATGGATGAATCTAATCTTAAACATAAACTATTAAGAATAATTCAAAGGGTAAATCAGATGGAGGAAAAGCGAATTATTATAGAGCTGGAACAAATGAAATTTGATAATTCAAAGGTTGAAAAAGCTATACGTCAATCAAGAGAAGAATTTGAGCAGGAGCAGCAAAGAGAGAACAAAAGAAATCAAGAAATGATGCACTATCTAATGAGCAAGAAACGTCACACTTTCACAAATAGTTTAGTGATCTTATAGATAGTATTTTTATTTAAATATAATCCCTCCTGGGCAGCAGCAGGCGGGTTTATATATATTAAATCTTACATCCATACAAAGTTCAAGAAAAACAACAGCCATTTAAAAATTCCTCATGGGAATTTTTAGGTGGGCAAACTAGAGCATACCTCAACGATTTTTGAATTTTTAGTAAGTTCAATTCCGGGCAGGTTGTAGCAGCAGCAATCTGCCCATTACCTCCGCTTTTTCGCGTTTTTCTGCGAGTTCTTTTTTAAAATATGGATGGTTACGCCATCCTTTTTATTTTGCGGTTAAATTCAAATTTTATATTAAAAAATATTTAAAGGAGTGGTTTTTTAATGTCACAAACTAAAACTGAGGGCAAGAATCCTGAAACTGAAAATAAACAGGAGCAGGAGACGAAAACTCAGAACATCAATTATGCCGAAGTTGAAGAAGTAAAAAAGCTCATTCAATCTGAGACTGACAAGGTACGTAC
>JAILZP010000077.1 GCA_023512435.1 Peptococcaceae bacterium
CCCTCGGACGGCAAGGAAATCAGCAGCATCGCCTTTATCCAGTGCGCCGGTTCCAGGGACGAAAACCACCTGCACTGCTGCTCCACGGTGTGCTGCATGGCCTCGCTGAAACAAGCCACCTATGTCAGGGAACAGTACCCCGACGCCAGGATTTACATTTACTACATCGACATCAGGACCCGGGGCAGGCACGAGGACTTCTACGTCAAGGTCCAGAACGAAGCCAACATCACCTTTGTCAAGGGCAAGGCCGGGGAGATCCTGGAGGGGCCCGAGGGTGACCTGATCATCGTGGCCGAGGACCAGATCAGACAGCAGCTGACCGAGGAAAGGTTCGACATGGTGGTGCTGGCCACTGGTATGCAGCCGGCCACAGCCACGGAAAAAATCCCCGCCGAAATGTCTTACGACGAGGACGGCTTTGTGGCCGAAAGCCTGCAGGCCGGGGTTTGCGCCGCCGGATGCGTAAGGAAGCCGCTGGATGTGGCGGCGGCGGTGCAGGACGCCACCGCTGCGGCCCTGAAGGCAATTCAATCAGTGAGGGGGCAGAACAATGTCTAACAAGATTGGAGTATATATTTGTTCGGGATGCGGCATTGGCGACGCACTGGACATGGATGCCCTCGCAAAGGTGGCCACCAAGGAATACAAGGCGCCCGTCTGCAGGACCGATGCTTTTTTGTGCGGCAAGGACGGCGTGGAATTGATCAAAAAGGACATCGAGGGCGAAGGGGTCAACTGCGTGGTGGTGGCGGGCTGTTCCGGCCGCGTCAACTACGACGTTTTTGATTTCGGCCCCTCGGTGGCTGTGGAAAGGGTGAACCTGCGGGAGAGGGTGGTCTGGACCCAGGAGCCCAACGACGAGGATACCCAGGCCATGGCCGAGGACTACATGCGCATGACCCTGGCCAAGTTTAAAAACCTGGAGCTGCCGGAGCCCTTTATCGGAGAGGACCTTTCCAAGAAGATCATGGTGGTGGGCGGCGGCCTGACCGGAATGACCGCGGCCCTGGAAGCGGCCAGGGCAGGCTACCAGGTGGTGCTGGTGGAGAAGGAGGATTCCCTGGGGGGCTGGCTCAAAAAGTCCTATAAGGTTATCCCCCTGAAGGCTCCCTATACCGATCCCGAAGATCCCGGCCTGGCTGAAAGGATCAAGGAAATAGAGGCCAATTCCAACATCAAGGTTTACACTTCGGCCGCCATCGAGAAAACCGCGGGCGCGCCGGGCATGTTTGACGTCAGCATCAGACAGGGCGGCGGCACTCTCACCGAGCGGGTGGGGGCCATTATCCTGGCCACCGGGGCCGTGCCCTACGACCCGGCCAAGCTTGAACACCTGGGCTACGGGGCCTCCCCCAACGTGATTACCCAGGCCCAAATGGAAGAACTGGCCGCCGGGGGTTCAATCACCCGCCCGTCCGACGGGAAGGCGGTACAAAAAGTGGTCTTTGTCCAGTGCGCCGGATCGAGGGACCAGGATCACCTGCCGTACTGCTCGGCCGCCTGCTGCGTGGAGTCCATCAAGCAGGCCCTTTACGTCAAGGCCCGGAACCCCGAGGCCGCGGTCTACGTCTTTTACAAGGACATCAGGTCCTCGGGCCAGTACGAGCACTTCTACAAGAGGGCCCAAAGCGAAGGGGTTATCTTCGTCAAGGCCGATGTCACCGGCGTCACCGACGACGGGGGCAATCTCACCGTGGAGGCCCAGGACTTGCTGATGGGGTCGCCCACCATGGCCGACGAAGTTGATCTGGTGGTGCTGGCCAACGGCATGGTTCCCACCACCGCCATCGAAGACCCGGCCCTGGCCGGGGCCGGCCAGGCCGAGGCCGAGGCGGCCGCCGCCCAGGAGGGGCAGGAGTCGGCTCCGGCCACGGAAGCCAGCAAGATCATCAAATCCAACATTCTGAACCTCGAGTACAGGCAGGGTCCCGAACTGCCGTCTCTCAAATACGGCTTCCCGGACTCCCATTTCATCTGCTTCCCGTATGAAACGCGCCGTACCGGAATATACGCCGCCGGCAGCGTGAGGAGGCCCATGGACATGGCCCAGGCGGTGGAGGATGCCGCCGGGGCTGCCCTGAAGGCCATCCAGTGCGTGGAGATGACCGCCCGGGGAATGGCCGTGCACCCGCGGTCCGGCGACCTTTCATACCCGGACTTCCAGATGAGCCG
>JAILZP010000001.1 GCA_023512435.1 Peptococcaceae bacterium
GACATCATCGCCACCCACGGCCCGGATTCATATGCGGGGCGGCTGGTGTCCACCATGCAGGGGACCAGCGACACCACTTTTTATGTGATCACCCTCTATTTCGGTTCAGTGGGCATCACCCGCTACCGCTACGCCGTTTATTCCGGCCTGGCCGCCGACCTTTCCACCCTGCTGGCCTCGGTGTATATAGTCAACGCCCTGTACGGCAAATAACAGAGCCCTTGGGGGTCAGCCCCAAGCTGTCAGCTATAAGCTGTTGGCAATAAGCTGTCAGCCGCCGGCATTAGAGAGATTTGTGCAGTATCATCCGGGCATATATTACCCGGTTTTTTGTTTTTCATAGGGTTTTTTGGTAAAATGCATTAAGAAACAATGACGAACGGGATGATACAGTGGAAAGGCTGCACAAGTTCATGTCCAGGCACGGAGTGGCTTCGCGCCGGGACTGCGAGGAAATGATCGCCGCCGGAAGGGTCAGGGTGAACGGGAAAACGGTGACCGCCCCCGGCACCGCCATAGATCCCTCCCGGGACCGGGTGGAGGTTGACGGGCGCGCCCTGGGTCGGCCGGAAAGGCCGGTTTATATCATGATCTACAAGCCCCGGGGCTATCTTTCCACGGTGGACGACCCCAGGGGGCGGAAAAAGGTCACCGACCTGATCCCGGAAGTGAAGGAAAGGGTGTTCCCGGTCGGCAGGCTGGATTATGACAGTGAAGGACTGCTGATCATTACCAACGACGGTGACCTCACATACAGGCTTACCCATCCGTCCCACCGCATTACCAAGACCTACCGGGTGAGGGTCAGGGGCGTCCCGGGCGCCGGCGACCTGGAGCGGCTGGCCGGGGGCATAATGCTGGAGGACGGCATGACCGCCCCGGCCCGGATTGAATTCATCGGAGAAAGGGAAGGCAACGCGCTTCTGGAGGTGACCATCCACGAAGGGAGAAACAGGCAGATCAGAAGAATGTTTGAAAAGATCGGGTGCCGGGTGGTCCGGTTGAAAAGGATCAGGATCGGCCCGCTGTCCCTGGGTGACTTGAGGCCCGGTCAGTACAGACACCTGGGGGAGGGTGAGGTGAGACGGCTGAAAAAGATGGCGGAAGACGGAATAAGGCCCCCGGCCGGCAGGGGATAATTAAAAACACTGATGCCGAAGGGGGATTGCCGTGCCCAGGTGTGAATCCTGCGGAAACAGCAGTGTTTTGGCCAGCACCCTGACATCCAGGCAGACCGAGACAGCCAACCCTCCTCCGTACGGTCTCCTGGCCAATTTTGACCAGGAAGGGCGGATCACCACCATGGAGTGCCAGGGTTCCAGCCTCGACGAAGCCCAGGCCGCCTTTGAGGACCCTCCGGCATTTTTCAACACCTGTCCCGTATGCGGGTCAGGCAGCATAAATTGGCAAAATTGAGCAGGAATTTTCAAGAGAAAAGTAGAAGTATCTGTCATAACGGCGGGACAGGAGGTGGCCTTGTGGCAGACGGTCATTTGCCGGAAAATACAGAGAACCGGACCATCAGGGCAAAAATAAGGCTTGATTTCAAGGGGACGGCCAAGCCTGGCAAGTTGTTCTTCAGGGGAAAGTCCGTCGAAAGGGTGGCCGAGGAAATAAGAGAGCACAATATCGCGGCCTTCAGAAACATCCCGCTGCAGGGAATCAACATCCTGGACATAGATATGGGCAACGAGGTTTATACCGTCTACGACGACGTCACCAACACCGACACGGCCTACGCGCCGCTGGTCATCGACGTGGTGGCGGATTCCCTGGAGGACCTGGTGAGGATGGTGGCCAGGGAAGACTTCAGAAAGATTGAGGTGCTGTCAAACGGTCCGATCAGTTTGAGCCGGGTGGAGGCCGAAAGGGTGCTGTTCCGGATGGCGGAGGAATTCAGGCAGTACCGCAACAACCTTGAAAGAAAATACAACCTTAAATAATTAATTGCCCCGGATAAATATTCCTGTACAGGCATATTTTTTTACAGGAATAAAAATGAAGGGGTGTTTTCTTTGGCCGCCGGAGGATATACCGAAAGGCTTCTGGCCAGGCTTTTTTTCGGCGCGGTGCTTCTTTTCCTCTCCTTGCACCTGTTCACTGCTTACAAGGACTCAGCGGCCGGGGATACCAGGCCGCCGGTCGCCGGTGGCCAATCGTCGGAATCACTGACGTTTGACCCGGAGTCGAGTGTCGTTCATCCAGGCCCCCGGAGCCCGGCGTCCGACGGCGTGAAAGGCGGCGGGCAGGCCGGCTGGACACCCGGCAGCCCGGTGGTAACCTTTTACCTGAAGGATTACTCCCTAATGCCGTACCTAAGGGTGGTGGTTAACGGGGAGGTGGCTGGTTCGTTCAAAAACCGCTACGTCACCGTTCCCGTTCAGGACGGGGACGTTATAGCCCTGGACGGCACTTTTTACAACCGGCCGGTGGCCGTTGAGGTCCTTGGTGTTTCCGCGGGTGTGGCCTTCCCCGCAGAAGGAGGGGTGATAACCCTGGACGGAAACCTGGTCACCCTGGGCAGGGTAAGGGTAAATACATCAACCCGGCGATAAGCATCCGGAGCCGGTTCTTTCCCTCCCTGTGGCAAAGAAGATGTGAAGTGGAAACATGCCCGGGGGGTAGTGCCCGGCCCCCCGGAAAACGAGGAAATTGAGCGATATGAGTGTAATAATGGTGCACGGGGGTGTGGAAACCAGCACCGCCCCCCCATACATCAAAGTGCTTCGCGAATCCGCCCTGGCCGGTCTCAACGCCCTGTCCTCAGGGCACCTGAAGGCCGCCGAGGAGGCCGTAAGGGTACTGGAAAACAGCCCCCTCTTCAATGCCGGTTACGGTTCTGTGCTGAACCTCGACGGCCAGGTGGAAATGGACGCTTCCGTTATGGACGGCGAAACCGGCAGGTTCGGGGCCGTGGCGGCCGTCCGGGACGTATCCAACCCGGTTTCGGTGGCCTGCCGGGTGCTGGAGGAAACCCCCCACGTCCTGCTTGCGGGCGACGGGGCCATTAAATTCGCCCGTTCCAGGGGCTTCCCCCCGGCAAACTGTGTAACACCGGAAATGATGGAAATGTGGCGGAAGGCGGTCTCACTGGCGGGGCGGGGGGAAGCCGCGGGGGTAAACCTTTTTACCGGAATGCCTGAGGAAAGGGGGCAGGCCTGCGACACCGTCGGCTGCGTGGTTTCCCACCGGGGCCGGCTGGCGGCGGCCTCCTCCACCGGCGGTTCCTTCCTCAAGCTGCCGGGGAGGGTGGGCGATACACCGGTGATTGGGGGCGGCATTTTTGCTTCCCGCAGGTGCGCAGTGGTCTGTACGGGACTGGGGGAGGCATTCATAGAAACCCTGACCGCCAAGTACGTGGACTCCCTTATAGCACACGGCCGGCATCCCCAGGAGGCGGCGGAAAAAGCCATGGTCAGGCTTGCCGGGTCGAGAAGGGCGCCGGGCGGCATTATTGTGGCGGACAGCCGGGGCCGCTGGGGATCGGCCTACAACACCCGCACCTTTCCGGTGGCGCTGGTGGTGGACGGAAAGCTGGTTGAAGATTTCACTCCCCGGAAAATTCAGGGCTGGAAAAGCAGCCTGCCGAAGGGGCCGACTCCATGAGGACGCCTTTACAGGCGCCGGCATTTTGCCTGAAGTCCCTGGATGAAGGCGGGTATTGTATTTTCAGAGAGACTGAAATATAATGAATTTACCATAAAGAAGATCATGCACTCCGGGATCGGAGTGCTGCGGTTTTATTTCGGGGGGTGCGCCGCTTGGTCCTCCACGGCAGCAGGAAGGTGGCAAAGGTGGCCCTGGAGATGGCCCTTACCGAAGACCGGGAACAGGAGCGACATTTCAAGGCCGTTTTCGCCAGGGAAGGGGTAAAGACCGCCGCCGTTGATTATGGTGGGGATTTTATTTCTTCCTTGAATAAAATTGTCGAAAGGGCCGTGGTGGCCGCAAAGAGGGAAGGCGTAATCAGGGAAATCCACGCCGAGGAAGGGGCCGTGGCGGGGGCCGTCAGGGAGGCCATGTCCCAGATTATGCAAAAGGCCCTGGGCCTGAACATTGGCGGCAAGATAGGCATCGCCCGCCACGGGGACCATATCAGCGTGGCGGTGTTTTTCGGCGTCGGCCTGCTTCACCTGGACGAAGTGGCCGTGGGACTGGGACACAGGGCGGTGACATCAGACTAAGCGGGAGGATGGCAGGATGGGTAGATGGGCGGTCAGGGGAATACGAGGGGCCATAACGGTGGAGAAGAACGAACCCCGGGATATTCTCGAGGCCACCAGGGAACTTCTGGATGAGATAGTGAGGGAAAATGAAATAGACACCGGGGACATCGCGGCCGCCTTTTTCACCGTCACGGCCGACCTGAACGCGGAGTTCCCGGCCACCGCGGCCAGGGAATTCATGGGCTGGACCCACGTGCCCATGCTGTGCGGGAACGAAATCGACGTTCCCGGCCGCTTGGGAAAATGCATCCGGGTAATGGTCCTGGTGAATACCGAAAAATCCCAGCGGGACCTCCGTCACGTGTACCTGCGGGGGGCGACCGTTCTCAGGAAGGACCTGCTGCCGCAGTGAGGCGGTCCGGTCAAAAACCAACTAAAAATGTTTTAATCCCTTTCCGTTCCGGAAAGGGAAATTAATTTTTCAATCCCTCTTTAGGGGGAAGGCTGGTCCGGCGGATTTGCCGGAACGTCATGGGGAGGGGGCAATGATCAAGAGAACGCCGTTGGCCGAAGTAGGTGAATTCGGCCTGATAGACCGCCTGGTCCGGGCCTGGGAAGCGGGCCGGAAAGCGGGGGCTGCGGAAGGTGCGGTGCCGGCCCCCGGCCGCCCGGGCGCGGACTGGATTAACACCGGAAGGTCAGGCCTGCGGCTGGGCGTGGGTGACGACACTGCGGTGATCGACATTCCGCCCGGAAAGGCCCTTCTTTCCACCGCCGACATGCTGGTGGAGGACGTCCATTTCCTTTGGTCCCAATCCGGACCCAGGTCCCTGGGGCGCAAGGCCATGGCCGCCAACATAAGCGATATCGCGGCCATGGGAGGAGTGCCGGGGTGGGCCTTTTTGTCCATCGGGGTTCCCCCCGGGGCGGCGGCGGAAGACGCCCAGGAACTGTACGCCGGAATGGGGGAGATGGCCTCCAGCTTCGGCGTTGTCCTGGCCGGGGGCGACACCGTCCGGTCCGACAAATGGGTGATCGCCGTGACGCTTTTGGGATTAGCGCCCCACCGGCCCATCACCCGCGGCGGCGGGAGGCCCGGCGATCTGATCCTGGTCACCGGGACAGTGGGGGACTCCGCCGCGGGCCTCTACGCGCTGCTGAATCCAGATACCGCCCCGGGCGCAGGTCTCACCGGTGAGGCTGAATATCTCCTGTCCCGTCACCAGGAACCGACGCCCAGGGTTTGGGAAGCCCTGGCCCTTGCCGGCCGCGGGGGTGTCACCGCCATGATTGACGTCAGCGACGGAGTGGCCAGCGAGGTGCACCACATCTGCCGGAATTCCGGCTGTGGGGCCGTGGTGGAACTGGCCCGCCTTCCGGTAAGCCCCCAGGCGGAAAAGCTGGCTTGCGCCGCCGGGCAGGAGGCGGCCCATTGGGCGCTGTACGGGGGTGAGGACTACGAGCTGCTTTTCACGGCCCCGCCGGAAGAGGCCCCCGGCCTTGCGGAACTTGTCCGGGATTTGACGGGCACGCCGGTGACGGTCATCGGCAGGCTTATCCCGGCTTCCGGCGGAGTGGCGGCCGTCAGGCCGGGCCCGGGCGGCGGGACTTTTCCCCTGCCGCCAAAGGGATTCAATCACTTTGCCTGAATTAAGAACACAGAACCAGGAATGGAAACACATTGATGGAGAGTACGGAGGGGGTGGATTTCAAAGCCGATGAAAAAAGCTCTTACCATCGCCGGGTCGGATTGCAGCGGCGGCGCGGGCATCCAGGCCGATCTGAAAACCTTTGCGGCAAACGGCGTTTACGGCATGAGCGTGATTGTTTCGGTGGTTGCGGAAAACACGTTCCGGGTCATCGACGTTCAGGATATCAGTTCCGGGATGATCGAAAAACAAATAGACGCCGTTTTTGAAGATATCGGTACTGATGCCGTAAAAGTGGGCATGCTCTCAAAATCGCACTGCATGGAAGCCGTGGCGCGAAAACTCAGGGAGTACAAACCTGAAAACGTGGTGATTGATCCCGTCATGTACGCGAAAAACGGCTGCCCGCTCATGGATCCCGGCGCCGTCGGCACACTGATCCGCGAGGTGCTTCCCCTGGCGGACGTGCTTACGCCCAACATTCCCGAGGCCGAAAAGATTTCCGGAATGCGGTTGGGATCGGTGGAGGATATGGAGAGGGCGGCGAGGCGCATTCATGAAATGGGAGTGAAAAACGTGCTGGTCAAGGGGGGCCACGCCGCCGGGGACGCGCTGGACGTTTTGTACGACGGCAGCCGGTTCTGGCATTTCAGCGCCGAAAGGATCAACACCAAAAACACCCATGGCACAGGCTGCACCTATTCCTCCGCCATAGCCGCAAACCTTGCCTTGGGACTTGATTTGCAGGATGCGGTGAAGAAGGCCAAAGAATACGTCACGACCGCCATCCGGCATTCCCTGGCCATCGGAAAGGGCTGCGGCCCCACCCACCACTTTTATGATCTATACCGGAAAGGATTGTCCGGATGAACCGGAACGGATGAATCACAGGACAGGTCTTGACGCGGACTTTTTCCAATTCGCGGTTGACACGGCCGTTTGAAATCTGGTATATTCAAGTAGAGCAGAGCTGAGAAGAGAATAGCCGGGACGAGCATGAGCTGAGATGAGTGGGTTGTGCTGCGCTTTAATAGGTAATATAACAACCGGTACTCATTTGAGTGCCGGTTTTTATTTTTCCGGGAGGTCGGTAAAATGCTCTATCCGGATGAAAAAGAATACCTGGACCTGTGCCGGGATTACCAAAACGTGCCGGTGAGCGCGGAATGGCCCTCGGACACCGAAACCCCCATCACGGTGTACGCCAAGGCCGCCCGTCGAAAGCCCTCCTTTTTGCTGGAAAGCGTTGAGGGCGGGGAAAGGCTGGGCAGGTACTCATTTATCGGGATGGATCCCCTGGTTCAGATCACCTGTCACAGGGGATTGGTGACGGTGGAAAGGGATGGCAGAAGGGACAGGGCGGCCGGGGACCCCTTCCGGGTAATCCGGGATGTCATGGCGGAGTTCAAAACCCCGGCCATAAAGGGCATGCCCCGTTTTTACGGCGGCGCCGTGGGCTACCTGGGCTACGACCTGGTCAGGCACATCGAGAGGCTGCCCGACTTGAACCGCGAGGAAACGGGGGTCCCGGACTGCATGATAATGGTTCCCCGGACAAATATAATCATCGATCACCTGAGGCACACCCTGAGGGTGGTGGTGAACACCCGGCCGGGGGACGGAGGGAAGGCCGGGTACGGGAAGGCCCTGGAGGCCATCGGAGAAGTCCTGGATCGGATCTCCGGCCAGGAAACCCCGCCTGTCCTGGCGCACCCGGGTGAACGCCGGGCCGGGGCAGTCAAAACAAACCTGACCAGGGAAGAATTCATGGAGAGGGTGGAGAAGGCAAAGGAGTACATAAGGGCGGGAGAAATCCTTCAGGTGGTGCTGTCCAGGCGGATCGACCTGGGTTTCAGGGGAGATCCCTTCGGGGTGTACCGGCGGCTGAGGAGGAACAACCCGTCGCCATACCTTTATTACCTGGACATGGGGGACGTGGTGCTGGCCGGGTCCTCGCCGGAAATGCTGGTGCGGGTGGAGGGCGGCCTCATTGAAACAAGGCCCATCGCGGGGACCAGGCCAAGGGGCGCCGCCGGCCCGGAGGACGAGGCGCTGGCTGCCGACCTGCTGTCCGACGAAAAGGAGAGGGCCGAGCACGTGATGCTGGTGGACCTGGGCAGGAACGACGCGGGCAGGGTGAGCAGGCCGGGAACGGTGAGAGTTCCTCAATTCATGGAAGTGGAAAGGTACTCCCACGTCATGCACCTGGTTTCCTCGGTAACCGGGGAACTGGCGGAAGGCCTTGACGGAATGGACGCCCTGAAGGCCTGCTTCCCGGCCGGGACGGTGTCGGGGGCGCCAAAGGTCCGGGCCATGGAAATCATCGAGGAACTGGAGCCTTCACGCCGGGGTCCCTACGCCGGGGCGGTGGGGTACATCGGATTCAACGGCAACGTGGACACCGCCATCGCCATCCGGACCATCGTCTTTCATGGCGGCAGGGCCTCGGTGCAGGTCGGGGCGGGCATTGTGGCCGATTCGGACCCCGCCCGGGAATTCGCCGAAACCGAAAACAAGGCCGGAGCCCTTCTGAAGGCCCTGGCCGAGGAGGATGGTCAGATTGCTGTTAATTATTGACAATTACGATTCCTTCACCTACAACCTGGTCCAGTATTTTTCAGAACTCGGCATGGAAGTTTCAGTGGTCAGGAACGACGCCATACGGGAGGACGACATAGAGAGAGTGGATCCGTGCGGCCTGGTTATTTCCCCGGGACCCGGCAGCCCCGGAGGGGCGGGAATTACCATGCCCGCCATCGAGAGACACGCCGGCAGAATACCGATCCTGGGAGTGTGTCTGGGCCACCAGGCCATCGGCAGCGTTTACGGCGGGTCGGTGGTCAGGGCCAAAACCGTGATGCACGGCAAAACCTCCCTCATCCACCACGATGGGAAGGGAGTTTTCAAAGGAGTGCCGTCCCCCTTCCGGGCGATCAGGTACCACTCCCTGGTGGTTGACCCCCGGCGGCTTCCCCCGTGCCTGAAGGTTAGCGCCTGGTCCGACGACGGCGAGATAATGGGCTTAAGGCACAGGGATTGCAGCGTGGAGGGTGTTCAGTTCCACCCCGAGTCGATATTAACCGAACACGGCCGTCAAATACTCCGGAATTTTTTGCTGAACAACGGGTTAGTAAGCGAAGCGGCGGGAGGCGGGACAGCATGAAGGGATCGGATATAATCAGGGAGGCCATCAGGAAGGTGGTTTCCGGCGGCAGCCTGGGCGAGGAGGAAGCCGCGGCGGTGATGGGCCTGATCATGGACGGGGAGGCAAGCCCGGCCCAGATCGGAGGCCTGCTGGTTGCCATGCGGCTTAAAGGAGAGACCGTGAGTGAAATTGCCGGTTTCGCCCGGGTGATGAGAAGCAGGGCGACCCCGGTCCGCACATGGCGGAGGTCCCTGGTGGACACCTGCGGCACGGGGGGCGACGGGACGAACACCTTTAACATATCCACAGCCGCCGCCCTGGTGGCCGCCGGGTGCGGGGCGACGGTGGCGAAGCACGGCAACAGATCGGTTTCAGGCTTGTGCGGATCGGCCGACGTCCTGGAAGCCCTGGGGGTGAACATTAATCTCCCGGCGGAGGAAACAGGGCGCTGCCTGGATGAACTTGGCATCGCCTTCCTGTTCGCCCCGGCCCTGCACGGCGCCATGAAACACGCCGCTGGGCCCCGGGGGGAAATCGGGGTGAGGACGGTGTTCAATGTCCTGGGCCCGCTGGCCAACCCCGCCGGGGCCGGTGCCCAGGTGCTGGGCGTGTTCAGCAGGGACCTGGTCCCAAAGCTGGCCGGGGTGCTGGCCAGGCTTGGAACATCCAGGGCTTTCGTGCTGCACGGGGCGGGCGGTACCGACGAGATTACCCCCGCAGGGCCTGCTTCCGTCTGCGAGGTGTCGGAAGGGAAAGTGCGCAGCTACGAGATCGACCCGGCGGAGTTCGGCGTGAAGAGGTGCGATCTTGGCGATCTCAGGGGAGGCTTGCCGGCGGAAAACGCGGCCATCATTAAAAACATCCTGGCCGGAGAAAAGGGTCCCCGGCGGGACGCGGTGCTTCTCAACGCCGCCCTGGCGCTGGTGGCGGCGGGGCTTGCCCCGGACCCGGCCCGGGGCCTGGAAATGGCGGCTGAGGCCATAGATTCCGGCCGGGCAGCCGAAAAGCTGCGGGCGCTGGCGGAATTCACCTCCGCAAGGAAAGCCGGAAAGGAGGCCGCATCGTGATCCTGGACAGGATCATCGCCCAGAAGCGACGGGAGGTTGACCGGATTAAACGGGACAACAGCCTGAAATCAATGGCCGCGGCCGCCGGCAGGCTGCCCCCGGCCAGATCCCTGGCCCGGGCCCTGAAGAGGCCCGGAAGAGTGACACTGCTGGCCGAAATTAAAAGATCTTCACCGTCCAGGGGGGTGATCCGGGAAAATTTCGACCCCTGCGAAATTGCCAGGATTTACGCCGAAAACGGGGCTGACGCCATCTCGGTGCTGACCGACCGGGAATTTTTCGGCGGCGGCCCGGAACACCTGGCCCTGGTCAGGAAAACCGCCGGCCTGCCCCTGCTCCGCAAGGACTTTATTATCGACCCCGTCCAGGTTTTCCAGGCAAGGCTGGTGGGGGCCGACGCGGTGCTGCTGATATGCGCGATACTGTCGCCCAGGAAACTGGGCGAATTGATAGAGGCGGCCGGGGAGGCCGGACTGGAAACCCTGGTGGAAGTGCACAGCGACGCCGAACTGGAGATGGCCCTGACGGCAAGGGCCGGAATCATCGGGATCAACAACCGGGACCTCAGAACATTCCGGACCGACCTCGGCACCACCTTGCGCCTGTATGAAAGGCTGAGGGGCAGCCCGGCAGCGGTGGTCAGCGAGAGCGGCATAAAATCGGCGGCGGACATGAGATTGCTTCATGCGGCCGGGGTTCACGCCGCCCTGGTGGGGGAGGCCCTCATGTCATCCGCGGATATGGCGGGAAAGGTAAGGGAACTGAGGTATTACCAGGGGGTCGGAACTCAGAACACAGAACTCAGAGCTCAGAACTCAGAACTCAGAACTCAGAATAAATAGATGGCAGCCGTCAACAGCTTACAATGGCTCAGGTGCCCGGTACCTTGGTCATATAAGTTATTAGTTATAAGTTATAAGTATTAAGTAATAAGTTGTAAGTTATAAGTTTTAAGTAATAAGATGTATGTTTTAAGTAGCAACTCAACCTTGAAAAGCTAATAGCTAATAGCTAACAGCTAATCGCTAACAGCCGACAGTCAAGCTGTCTCAACGGGAGTGCCTGTTTTATGGCAAACAGCTATGTGAGGGTGAAGATATGCGGGATCTGTGACCTGGAAACCGCCCTCCGGGCGGTGGAGGCCGGGGCGGACGCCCTGGGCTTCGTGTTCGCGCCCGGCCGGAGGAGGGTCGGACCGGAACAGGCGAGGCAGATAGCCGCGAGTCTGCCCCCCTTCGTCTCCAGGGTGGGGGTTTTCGTCAACCCTTCCCTGGAGGAGGTTAATGACATTGCCGGCTATGCCGGGCTGGACACCATTCAGCTGCACGGCGACGAGCCCCCTGAATTCTGCAGCGCCCTCGGCTGCAGGTACAGGGTTGTCAAGTCCTTCGCCGTGGCTGAAAAATCCGACCTTCAGGCGGTGGGCCGGTACAGGGTCAACGCCTATTTGCTGGATGCCCGGGTCCCCGGTTTCCGGGGCGGGACCGGCAGGACATTTGACTGGCGGCTGGCGGAAAATTTCCGGGCGGGGCCCCTGATTCTGGCCGGCGGCCTGAACCGGGACAACGTCCAGGAGGCCGTGAAGATCGCGCGTCCTTTTGCCGTTGACGTGAGCAGCGGCGTAGAAACCAACGGCCGCAAGGACTACGACAAAATAAGGGAATTCGTCAGGAGGGTTAAAGGTTGACTGATGTTAAACCCGACGAGAGGGGATACTTCGGGCGGTTTGGCGGAAGGTTCGTCCCCGAAACCCTGATGCCCGCCCTGGAGGAGCTGGAGATTTGCTACCGGGAGGCAAGAGACGACCCGGCTTTTCGGGATGAGTACCGCAAGCTGCTTAAAAAATACGTGGGCCGTCCATCCCCCCTTTACCTTGCCGAAAGGCTCACGGACTTCTGCGGCGGGGCCAGGATTTACCTGAAAAGGGAAGACCTCAACCACACCGGGGCGCACAAGATAAACAACACCCTGGGGCAGATCCTGCTGGCCCGGAGGATGAACAAGAGAAGGGTCATCGCCGAAACCGGGGCCGGCCAGCACGGCGTGGCGGCAGCCACAGCCGCCGCCCTGTTCGAAATGGAGTGCGCCGTGTACATGGGCGAGGAAGACATGGCCCGGCAGTCCCTGAACGTATTCAGGATGAAAATCCTGGGCGCCCGGGTGGTCCCGGTGTCCTCGGGCAGCCGCACCCTCAAGGACGCCATGAACGAGGCCATGCGGGACTGGGTTGCCAGCGTGGACAGCACCCACTACCTGGTGGGATCGGTGGCCGGGCCGCACCCGTACCCGGTGATGGTCAGGGACTTTCAAAAAATCATCGGCGAGGAGACCAGGGATCAGATCCTGGATCGCGAGGGCAGGCTGCCGGACTGCATCGTAGCCTGCGTGGGCGGGGGCAGCAATGCCATGGGCATTTTCCACCCGTTCCTGGAGACCGGAACGGTTCTTGTGGGCGTTGAGGCGGCCGGTCACGGGCTGGAAACGGGAAAGCACGCCGCCACCCTGACGGCCGGTTCCCCGGGAGTGCTGCACGGTTCCCTCAGTTACGTTCTACAGGATCAGGAAGGTCAGATTCAACTGGCCCATTCCGTTTCGGCGGGTCTCGACTACCCGGGCGTGGGCCCGGAACACAGCTTTCTTAAAGAAACCGGAAGGGTGAGGTACACCTCGGTGACCGACCGGGAGGCCCTGGAGGCCTTTAAAATCCTGTGCCGCACCGAGGGAATCATTCCGGCCCTGGAAAGTTCCCACGCCCTGGCCGAGGCCATAAAGCTGGCGGGAGGCATGGATCCCGGCCAAATTATCGTGGTCTGCCTTTCCGGCCGGGGGGACAAGGACGTGGAAACAGCGGCCGGAACATTGGGGGTGGAACTGTGATGGACGGCAAGATCAGGATCGCCGGGGCATTCGCCCGCCTGAGGGAAAAAGGCGAAAAGGGACTGATCACATACGTTACCGCCGGCTATCCCGGCAAGAGGCAAACCATTGAAATTCTCAAAGCCCTGGCGGACGCCGGTTCCGACCTGATTGAAATAGGCGTTCCCTTTTCCGACCCCATAGCCGACGGGCCGGTTATCCAGAGGGCTTCACACCTGGCCCTGGCCGGCGGCGTAAAACTGGCGGATATATTTGACATGGCCGGATCATTGAGGAAACACACCGACAAGCCAGTCCTGCTGATGACCTACTACAACCCGGTGTTCAGGGCCGGCACCGGTAATTTTGTGAGGAAAGCCAGGGATTCCGGGGTAGACGGCCTGATCGTGCCCGACCTGCCGGTGGAGGAAGACGGGCCGCTGCGCGCCGAGACAGGCCCCGCCGGTCTGGCCCTCATCCCCCTGGTGGCACCAAATTCATCGGACCGGAGATTGGAAAAAATTGCCGCCGGGGCTGAGGGTTTTATCTACTGCGTGTCGGTTAAGGGAGTCACGGGATCAAGAAAGGAAATAACCACCGACCTGAAATCATTCACGGACAGGGTAAAAAGGCATACCGGCCTCCCGCTGGCGGTGGGCTTCGGCATTTCCGGGCCGGAGGCGGCCTCCCGGGCGGCCGTCCACTGCGACGCCGTGGTTGTGGGCAGCGCGATTATGGCCGCATTGGAAGGCGACGGCGGCTTAACCGGCGCTATCGAAAGGGCCGGCAGGCTGGCCGGGGAAATCAAGGAAGCGCTGAAACAGGAGGTGCGGGACCATGGACAATATCCTCACCAGCCGCAGGTACAAAAATGAGTGTACGGTGGTTGACCTCAAAACATGCCGGATCGGTGACGGCAGCCTGGCCATCATTGCCGGGCCCTGCGCCGTGGAGAGCATGGACCAGATGATTTATCTTGCCGGACTGTTTAAAAAAACCGGTGTTTCCATCATTCGCGGCGGGGCGTATAAGCCCAGGACATCACCATACTCGTTTCAGGGACTTGGCGAAGAGGGCTTGAGGATCCTGGCCGCGGCCCGGGAACAGACCGGTCTTCCGTTCGTCACCGAGGTCACTGACGTGCGGTACATTGAAAAGGTGGCGGGGTATGCCGACATCATCCAGATCGGCAGCCGCAACATGCAGAATTTTTCCCTGCTGAGGGAAGCGGGGAAATCCGGCAAACCGGTCATTCTGAAGAGGGGATTTTCCTCCACCCTGGAGGAATGGCTGTCGGCCGCGGAGTACATCGCCGCCGAGGGAAACAATAAAATAATATTCTGTGAAAGAGGAATCAGAACATTTGAGGGTTACACCAGGAACACCATGGATATTAGTGCCATACCGGCCATCAAGGAGCTGTCCCACTTCCCGATTATAGCGGACCCCAGTCACGGCACCGGAAGGAGGTCGCTGGTGGGGCCGCTGGCCAAGGCCGCGGTGGCCGCCGGATCGGACGGAGTAATGCTGGAGGTGCACGAGAACCCCCCCCGGGCGCTTTCCGACGGTGCCCAATCGCTTTACCCCTCCGAACTGGAAAGTCTCGTCCCGGCCCTGCAGGTTCTGCACGCCGCCTGCAGCAGTTTGCGAAAAACGGCAGTATAAAGGATAGTATGTATTGTTGAGCCGCCGGCCCTGTGATAATATATACTATGTAGAACGGATCAAAACGGATTTGCGGCGCATTGTCAAAATTCAGCAGTATGGAAGAACGGCAAGGGGGGATAAGTGTGTCCGTTAAGCTCTATGGCACCCCTTAGGGGTGCCTTTGTACGTATTAAGCCGGTGATCAGGGAAAAATACAAAAAACTCGCCGAGGAGGAGTATTTTATTGATAGTGGTAATGAACCACGGAGCCAGCAAGGAAGACATGGAGGCCGTAATAAAGAAACTTGAAAACACGGGTTTTCAGGTCCACCTCTCCCAGGGAGTGGAAAGAACCATAATCGGGGCCATCGGAGACAAGACGAGGCTGGGCAGCCTGGCGCTGGAGGCCATGCCCGGGGTGGAAAAGGTGGTCCCAATCCTGGCTCCGTTTAAACTGGCCAGCAGAAACTTCAAGGAAGAGGACACCGTGGTCAGGGTTGGAAATATAGAAATAGGCGGCAGCGCAATCCACGTAATGGCCGGTCCATGCGCGGTGGAAAGCAAGGATCAGCTGATGGAAGCGGCATTCCGGGTTAAGGAGGCGGGTGCCACCATCCTCAGGGGAGGCGCCTTCAAGCCCAGGACTTCCCCTTATTCTTTCCAGGGCCTGGAGGAAAAGGGACTGGAAATACTGGCCGAAGCCAGGGAGGCCACCGGCTTGTACATAGTTACCGAGGTCATGGATTCCAGGACCCTGCCCCTGGTCGCCCGGTATGCGGACATTTTACAGATAGGCGCCCGCAACATGCAGAATTTCTTCCTGCTCAGGGACGTGGCGGCGGCGGGCAAGCCCGTGCTGCTGAAAAGGGGACCGTCGGCCACCATCGAGGAATGGCTGATGGCCGCCGAGTACATCATTTCCGGGGGCAACCAGCAGGTTATCCTGTGCGAAAGGGGTATCCGGAGCTTCGAAACGTACACCAGGAACACTCTGGACCTTACCGCGGTGCCCGTGCTGAAATACCTGACGCACCTGCCGGTTGTGGTGGACCCCAGCCACGCCATCGGCAAGTGGCGGTTTGTTCAGCCCATGGCCAGGGCGGCCGTCGCCGCCGGCGCGGACGGGCTGCTGGTGGAGGTCCATCCAAACCCGGCGGAGGCGCTCTGTGACGGTCCGCAGTCACTCACCCCGGAGAACTTCAGGCGCCTCATGGAAGAATTGCGCCAGGTCGGCAAAATTATGAACAGGACCCTGCCTGATGCGCACTGAGCCTCTATTCGGCAAAGCGGCGGTGGTGGGGGTGGGGCTGATTGGGGGTTCCCTGGGGATGGCCATCAGAAGCAGATCCCTGGCCGGGGAAGTGATCGGGATCGGACGCAGCCCGGAGGCCCTGCAGGCAGCCCTGGATCACGGTGCGGTGGACCGGGTATCACTCAGCTACGGCGACCTTTCCGGGTGCGACCTGGTGATCGTGGCCGTTCCCGTCGGTTCCACCGCCGGCGTGCTGAGGCAGATGTCGCCCCACCTGACCCCCGGCGTGCTGGTCACCGACGTCGGCAGCACCAAGGTCCGGATTGTGGAGGAATCAAGGTCTGTCCTGCCCCAAGGCGCCGTCTTCATAGGCGGGCATCCCATGGCCGGGTCCGAAAAGGAGGGTGTGGCCGGGGCAGACCCCTACCTTTTCGAGAACGCCTTTTATGTGATCACTCCCGGTCCGGAAACGCCCGAAGACAGCCTCCGCAAATTGATAGGGATGGTGGAGGGTATAGGCGCGAAGCCCGTCCTGATGGACCCGGTTGATCACGACCTGTCGGTGGCCGCCGTCAGCCACCTGCCCCACCTGGTGGCGGCCACCCTGGTCAACTGCCTGTTCGACTTTCCGGGTTCCGGAAAGATGTCGCTTCTGGCCGCCGGGGGCTTCCGGGACACCACCAGGATTGCGGCCGGCAACCCCGGGATGTGGCGGGACATATTCATGACCAACCGGGAATTCATCCTGAAAGCCCTTTCGGCTTTCAGCAAGAGGCTGGATGAATTCAGGGAGGCCGTGGAAAGCGGAGATGACCTGAAAATATACCATCTGCTGGACAGGGCCAGGACCCTTAAAGCCGGGATGCCCGCCCGGACCAGGGGTTACCTGCCGGCCCTCTGGGAAATAGTGGTTACGGTTCCCGACCGGCCCGGAATAATCGGCCTCATGGCCGGGATCCTCGGGAATGCCGGCATAAACATAAGCGATATTGAAATCCTGCGGGTCCGGGAAGGCGAGGGGGGAACCATCAGGCTGGCTTTTGCCACCGGGGAGGAACAGGACAGGGCCGCGGCCCTTTTGAACGAATCCGGCATCCCGGCCAGGAAGCGCGGGAATTAGGGATCGGGGATTGGGGGTTATGGCGGTAGGCGATAGGCTATAAGCGACAAGCTGACAGGCAACAGCTAAGGCTTACAGCCTGCAGCCTGAAGCTTAAAGCCCACAGCCGAAAGCTGATAGCCAGCAGCCAGCAGCTAGCAGCATAAAATGAAAGGGCGGGTTGAAGATAGAGGCAAAATTAGCAAGGTCCCGGGGACTGAGGGGAACCGTATCCGTCCCCGGCGACAAGTCCATATCCCACAGGGCGGTTATGCTGGGTTCCCTGGCCGAAGGGGAGACGGTGGTGGAAAATTTCCTTGCCGGAGAGGACTGCCTGGCCACTATGAAGTGCTTCATGGAAATGGGCGTAACTTTCCGCGGTCCGGAAGGGGGCAGCCTGATCATATCCGGCCGGGGCCTCCGGGGCCTGCGGGAGCCCTGCAAGGTTCTGGATGCGGAAAACTCGGGCACCACCATGCGGCTGATGGCGGGCATTCTTGCCGGGCAGCCGTTCTTCAGCGTAATCACCGGCGACGATTCACTGAGATCGAGGCCCATGGGCCGGGTGGTGGAACCGCTGACCCGGATGGGGGCGGTTATCCTGGGAAGGAACAACAACACCCTTGCTCCCCTGGCGTTAAGGGGGGGGAATCTGAGGGCCATCGACTACATTTCGCCGGTGGCCAGCGCCCAGGTCAAGTCTTCGGTCCTTCTGGCCGGGCTGTTTGCCGAAGGATGGACATACGTCTCCGAGCCGTCAAAGTCCCGGGACCATACCGAAAGGATGCTGAAACACATGGGTGCCGGTGTCGAGGTGAGGGGCAACCGGGCGGGGGTGCGGGGAGGGGGCCCTCTTAAGGGCGGAAAGATCACCGTTCCCGGCGACATATCCTCGGCCGCCTTTTTAATGGTGGCCGCCGCCGTGACTCCGGATTCGGACCTGACGATTAAAGACGTGGGCACCAACCCCACCCGGGACGGAATAATCGAGGCGATCCACAGGATGGGGGCGGAGATCGAGGTCTCCAACACCCGGGAGGTCAACGGGGAGCCGGTCTCCGACATCAGGATAAAGTCCTCCTCCCTGCGCGGCACCGTCATAGAGGGCGACCTGGTGCCCCGCCTGATCGACGAAATACCGGTGCTGGCCGTGGCCGCGTCATGTGCGGAAAGCGGGACAGTGGTCAGGGATGCCTCTGAACTGAAGGTAAAGGAGTCAAACCGGATCGCCGCCGTGGTGAAGAACCTCCAGAAATTCGGCGTGGACATTTCAGAGCTGGAGGACGGCTTCCTGGTCAGGCCGGGAAATAAACTGAGGGGCGCCGTGGTGGATCCGGGAAGGGACCACCGCATAGCCATGGCCATGGCGGTGGCCGGCCTGATATCCGAAGGGGAAACTGTAATCAGGGACGCGCAGTGCGTGAATATTTCATTTCCGGGGTTTTTTGACGTATTAAAATCCGTGGAGAAAGAATAATACAACCTGGATAGTTTTTTCCTGTCCGGGTTGTTTTGCTTGGCGCTGATAATAATTTCACTTTTTACATTAAAAAAAAGGAAATTACTCCGGCATGTCGAAAATACTTTCTGTTCGTTTTAATTTCAGGGCGTAAGGTCAGATCCTGATCCTATATGCAAGCAGAGACCAGGGAGAGGTAAAATGCCCGGAAAATATACCATCGCCATAGACGGCCCGGCGGGGGCGGGAAAGAGCACCGTGGCCAGGGGGGCGGCCCTGGCGCTGGGATACAGGTACGTGGACACCGGGTCCATGTACAGGGCGGTAACCCTGCTGGCCCTGGAAAGGAATGTTGACCTTAATGACCACCTGGCGCTGAGTGAACTGGCAAACAATGCAAAAATTGATATAATAGAAAGTGATGAAAAAAAAATAACCGTACTGCTGAACGGAAGGGATGTCACCGAAAAAATCAGGGACCCGCTGGTTACCGGAAATGTTTCCAGGGTTGCCAGCGTGCCGGGGGTAAGGAAAGTGCTGGCGGCCGCCCAGAGCGCCATGGCCGCGGAAGGAGGAGTGGTCATGGAGGGAAGGGACATCGGCACAGCAGTAATACCCGACGCGGACTTTAAGTTTTATATAGTGGCCTCGGCCCGGGAACGGGCCGCCAGGAGGGCCAGGGACCTTGAAAAGATGGGCTACCCGGTGGACCTGGAAAAACTGGCTGAGGAAATAGAGACAAGGGATTGCCTGGACAGCAGCAGGGAAGTAAACCCCCTGCGGCCGGCCGAAGACGCCGAAATAATTGACTGCACCGGGATGACCGCCCAAGAGGTAATCGACCTGATTGTAAAGAAAGTTACGGAGGGCCGCGCCTGATGTTCTACAGGTTCGCCTGGACACTTTGCAGGGCGATACTTCTTGCCGTCCGCAGAATGGAAGTGAGGGGGCTGGAAAATGTTCCCCCGCAGGGTGGGCTGGTGCTGGCCAGCAACCATAGAAGCTACTGGGATCCCGTTATCGTGGGCTGTTCCCTTCCAAAGACGCGGCAGGTATTTTTTATGGCCAAGGCCGAACTGTTTGAGATACCCCTGCTGGGGATGATCATAGACCGGCTGGGGGCCTTTCCGGTCAGAAGGGGCGGGGCCGACCGTTCGGCCATCAGGAAAGCCCTGGACCACCTGGCCTCCGGTGAGATAGTGGGCATTTTCCCGGAAGGAACCAGAAATAAATCCGAAGGAGTCCTGGAGCCCCACCTGGGGGCGGCCATGCTGGCCACCAGGGCGGGAGTGCCGGTTCTGCCGGTGGCGGTGATTGGTTCAAGGGGCTTTTTCGGCAAAGTGAGGGTAGTCATAGGGCCACCCATGGCTTTCGGACCGGATTTTGCCTCCGGCAGGGGCAAAAAGGTCAGCCGGAACGACCTTTCGAAAATCAGCTTAATAATTATGGACAGGGTGGCCGGGCTGATGATCAGTAAAAAATAAGCGGTGGTATTATTGGATGTTCTGGTCGCCCGGGGCGCGGGCTTCTGCTACGGAGTGAAAAGGGCTGTGGACCTGGCCGTAAAATGCGCCGGGGACAGGGATGGGCCGGTATATTCACTGGGCCCTTTAATTCACAACAGGCAGGTTGTGGAAGAACTGGCCGGTTCGGGGGTCAGGGTGATAGACAGTCTCGGCCAGGCCGAACCGGGGAGCACGGTAATCATACGTTCACACGGGGCCGGTCCCGGCGTAAAGGCGGAAGCCGAAAAAATGAACCTGGTCATGGTGGACGCCACCTGTCCCTTTGTGGCCAGGGCCCAGGAAATTGCCAGGGAGATCACGGATGCCGGCGTCCAGGCGGTGTTGGTGGGTGATGCCGGTCACCCCGAGGTAAAAGGGATAGTTGATTGGACGGACGGCCGGGCCATGGTTGTCGGGGGGCCGGAAGAAGCCCGCAGGCAAAACTTTCCGGAGAAAGTGGGAGTTTTGGCTCAAACAACCCAGACCAGGCTAAATTTTAACGCCGTTGTGGACGTGTTAAGAGAAAAGTGCCGCGAGGTTGAGGTATACAATACAATTTGCGGCGCCACCGGAGAAAGGCAAAAATCCACTGTGGATCTGGCTCGGAAGGTTGACGTGATGGTCGTGGTGGGCGGTAAAAACAGCTCCAACACGGCCAATCTGGCAGCGCTGAGCGCCGCCCAGGGAACACCCACCTATCAGGTGGAGACTGCCGGAGAGCTTGAGGCCCGATGGTTTAAAGGCAAAAAAACAGCCGGTATTACGGCCGGGGCCTCGACGCCGCAGCGGATTATCGAGGAGGTAGAAAGAAGGATGAAGGAGTTGGGTGAGATGGCGGTCAAGGAAAACGAAGGGGGAATCATTGAGCCCGGAAAAGAGGTTGAGTCTGGGAATCCTGTTGAGACTGCGCCGCAGGAACCGGCGGAGACGGAAAATGCCGGAAACGACCCTGCGAATCTAGAAGGACCGATGAAAGAGGGCGGCATGGGGGACGCGGTGGATATAAAATCCGTGCGCCCCGGCGACATCGTCACCGGCGTGGTTGTGCAGGTCAATCCCGACGAGGTGCTGGTGGACATCGGTTCGAAGTCGGAGGGGGTTATTCCCCTGCGGGAACTTTCCAGCTTTGAGGTTGCATCCCCCCATGACGTGGTCAAGGTGGGGGATAAAATAGATGTCTATGTGGTCAAATCCGAAGACAACGAGGGCAGGCTGATCCTTTCAAAGGAAAGGGCCGACGCGGACAAAGCCTGGGCCGTACTGGAGGAGAAAATGCACAGCGGCCAGCCCGTGGAGGGAACCGTGAAGGAAGTGGTAAAGGGCGGCCTCCTGGTGGACGTGGGCGTGCGAGCGTTTTTGCCTGCGTCCCTGGTTGACCGGGGATACGTGGAGGACCTGTCCAAGTTTCTCGATCAGAAGATAACCGCCAGGGTCATCGAACTTAACCGCGCCAGGAAGAAAGTAATACTTTCCAGGAAGATCGTCCTCGAAGAGGAATACGCCAGAAAACGCGAGGAAATGTTCCAAAACCTCGGGGAAAACCAGGTGGTCCGGGGCACCGTAAGGCGGCTGACCAGCTTTGGAGCGTTTGTGGACATCGGCGGAGTAGACGGACTGCTGCACATATCGGAAATGGCCTGGCACAGGGTCAACCACCCCTCGGAAGTGGTCAAGGTGGGCGATGAGGTGGACGTAATGATCCTGCGCATCGACAGGGAAAACGAAAAAATTTCCCTGGGCCTGAAACAGGTGCTGCCAAACCCGTGGGACAACGTTGCCGAAAAATACCCCGCCGGCAAGGTGGTGCAGGCCAGGGTGGTCAGGCTGGCCCCCTTCGGCGCCTTTGTTCAGCTTGAGCCGGGTGTGGAAGGCCTGGTGCACATTTCCCACCTGGCCGACCGCCACGTCGAGAAGCCGGACGAGGTGGTCAAGGAAGGGCAGGAAGTGGCTGTCAAGGTACTGAGCGTGGACCAGAAGGAAAAGAGGATCAGGCTTTCCATCAGGGAAGCGGAGAAGGAAAGGAGCCCCCGCCAGCCGAAGGTGCAGGATGAGCCGAAGGTGCACGAGGCCGGGGACGGCGGGAATGTGACCATAGGAGACCTGGTGGGCGACATCTTCGAACAGAAGTAAAGCATGAAATTTGAGAGGAATCCAGAATTCAGAAGTCAGGATTCAGAATAAACGCTGACAGGAATGCGGAAAAAGAATTAAAACTTCAACCCCTTTATCGGGGTTTATTTTTTTGAAGCACTCTGGATTAATTACCAATGCCAATGCTTTACATTATGGCTTTTACATATTCTGGATTCTGAATTCTGGATTCTGAATTCCTCTTTAAAGAATAGCTTACATTTCTTTGGGCAGGATAATATTCAAAAAAGTCCAGGAGGGTTCAAAATGACCAGACTTCCCGTGGGAATGATTATCCTGCTTATAGTTTCGGCCCTCATCTTTTTTGGCCTGGCCCAGAGGGCCCTGGACCGGATGAAGCTTTCCGACAAAGGGGCCCTGGCCGTGATAGCCGGCCTGATCATCGGAAGCTTCATCGACATACCCATCCGGGGCGGGGCCTACCCGGTGACGGTAAATGCCGGGGGAGCCCTGATACCGCTGGGACTGGCCGTTTACCTGGTGGCCACGGCGGGCACCGCCACGGAAAAGATCCGGGCCCTGGCGGGTTCGGCGATCACTGCCGTGGTAATTTTCGGGCTGGGCGCCCTTTTGATGAGGGGGCTCACGGAGCCCGCCGGGAGGTTCGGGTTTCTTGACGCCATCTGGCTGTTTCCTCTGGTGGCCGGCATCGTGGGATACCTTTCCGGAAGATCCAGGCGGGGCGCCTTTGTGGCGGCCACACTGGGGATGCTGGCCTTTGACGCCGGCTATTACGCCTGGCTGGTAAACAAAGGCGCCCCGGCGGGAAGGGTCGATATAGGGGGCGCCGGGGCCTTTGACGCGGTGGTTATCGCCGGCATATTCGCCATCCTGCTGGCCGAGACGGTGGGAGAGGCCCTGGAAAGAACGGCCGGCGGGCCCGTGGAGGAAGGAAAGGCCCAAAGCCTGATCAGCGCCCTGCGCAAGCCTGATCTTGAACGGGGGGCCGAAACCGGAACCCGCCGGGAGGAGGACGGAAAAAACCGACGGCAAGGGGTCTTCTGGCAAAGGAAAGACAGGGAAGGAGAAAATGAAAGGGGAGTTCGGGAATGAAAAAACCTCGCCTCAAGATATGCCTGGCTGCAGGACTGCTGATGGCGGCATTGGCATCGGTGCAGGCCGTCAAATATAAAGGCGCAAATATGCCGGCCTGGAAACCGGCGGATATATTAAATTCAATAGAGAACTGCGACCACCAGGCCGGCTTCCTGGTGAGCATCATGGACGACGGCGGAAATGTGATTTCCAAGGCTTCCCGGGGGGTTGCCGCGGGCGATGAGATCATCCAGCCCGACGGCAAGCATTACCGGGTCACCAAGGTGGGGGGGAACTACGCCAGGGCCGTGCTTGTCGGCACGGACCAGCAGTACCTGGCCTACTGCGATTATTTTTCCAGGATGGCCGTACCCGTCACGGCCGTTGTCCGTGACGGCAGGAACCTGGTGGGGATATACCATACCCACAGCGACGAGTCCTACGTGCCCAGCGACGGGTCGGAGGCGATACCTTTCAAGGGCGGCATATACGGGGTGGGCCAGTCCCTTGTCAGCAGGCTGAAAAGTCAAAATGTCAATGTCGCATACGACCGGACTCCGCATGACCCGCACGACAACAACGCCTATTACCGGTCCAGGAGGACGGCCACCAGGCTCCTGAAAAACAACCCGGTGGCCATGCTGGATGTCCACCGGGACGGGATTCCCGATGCCGGTTATTACAGAAGAAACATTTCCAATACTCCGGTGGCACAGCTGCGGCTGGTGGTGGGGCGGCAAAATCCGAACATGAAAGCCAACCTGGATTTCGCCAGGAAGATGATGGCATATGCCAACAAGACCCACCCCAACATAGTAAAAGAAATCTTCATGGCCAACGGATCCTACAACCAGGACCTGATGCCCACCGCCCTGCTCATTGAGGCCGGAACCCACCTGAACAGCAAGAAGGAAGCGGAAAACGGGGTGGCCCTTTTTGCCGACGCCATTCCAACTGTGCTTGGAATGACCGGCGCCCCGGGGGGGGCAGCCGGGACGGCGGGCAGGGCCGGCGGGGCCTGGAAGGCGCTGGCCTGGATTCTGGGGATCACCATCCTGGGAGGAGGAGCATTCCTCCTGATCAGCTCCGGAGGGTTGAAACAGGCCGGCAGAAGGCTTTCAACATTTGTCGGCCGGGAATTCACCGGGTTTTTGGGACCGGTGGGGGGGCTTAAAAAGAGGCTCACCGTCAGGCAGAAAAAGGTGCTTGAAGAAATGGAAAGCCGGTACGACCCGGACGAAAACGGGATCGACAGCGAGAACCGCAAAAAGATCAGGTGAAGTCCATGGATGGCTACCTCGGGATGATCATAGCCGGGACCGTGGCCGGGGCACTGGCCAGGCTGCTGCTTCTGAGGGTGGATTACCGCCAGTACCCCGGTTACCCGCACGGCACGGTTGCCCACATCTCCCTTGGATTCATCGCTTCGGCCCTGGGCGCGGTGGCCGTTCCGGCCATCCTGAAGCCTGATTTTACAGCGGTAACCTTCCTTGCCCTGGCAGCCCAGCAGTTCAGGGAAATCAGGGGAATGGAGAGAAAAACCCTGGAAAACCTTGAAAAATATGAGCTGGTGAAGCGGGGAAGCGATTACATAGAAGGAATCGCCCGTACCTTCGAGGCCAGGAATTACCTGGTCATGGCCACCTCCATGTCGGTAAGCGCCGCCTATTATTTGGGCGGATTGCCCGGCGCATTGTTGATTGCTTTTCTTTTCACCGCCTTCAGCCTGACTTTCAAGAGCGGGGAGACCATCGGGGACATCTGCGAGGTGCATCCGGCGTCCATCAACTTTGACGGAAGCAGGCTGAAGGTGGACGAGATAGTAATCATGAACGTCGGGTTGAGGGAAATGAGAGAAAAAATATTGAACGAAGCCCTGGCCGTCAGGATAAAGCCAAAGGGGGCCAACGCCATGTCGGTAATCAACGACATCGGCCAGCGCATGGCCATAGCCCACACCGCGGCCACCATCCTGGGCATTAAAAAGGATATCGACACACCGGAGCTGACCCCTCTGGTGCGGAAAAACCTGGACACCGGGGAACTTGGGATGTATATCCTGCCGGTGGTCAAGAACATGGAGGCTTTGATCCTGGCGGTGAAAAGAACGCCGGTTCTGGAATCCGCCAGGAGCAAGCCCCTCAGTACCGAAGCGGGGAGGATTGCGGCAGAAAAACATGACCGGCACGGGAGATAAAAGGATACTGGCGGTGGTAACTGGGGACATGGGACTGGCGGCCGGCGGCGCTCCCATCTTTTTGGGGCGCGGCGAAAGGGAGTGCGAGCAGATGGCCGAATCCCTGTCCCGCATATTGGATTCAATGGCCCATCACCTGGAAAACGGGACGTACATAATTGTGTCCCAGTGAGGACAGTTTAAAGGGTCAGGAATTGGGAACAGGGAATTGGGGATTAGGGATTGGGGATTAGGCGCCTCGGCCCGGAATTTTTTTGATCGGCAGAGGAGGGCACTCATTGAAAATCATCTATCACTGTTACGGGGGCACCCATTCCTCGGTGACGGCCGCCTGCATACACCTGGGGCTGCTGCCCCGGGACAGGGCGCCGGGATACGATGAACTGTTAAATCTGGACCTGTTTGACCGCCGGAATGTCTGCGACATAGGGAAAATAACCTTTGTGGGCCGGGACGGCCTGGGAAATGAAATATACGTGGTGGGGCGGCGCAGTCGCCCCAAATTGCTTTACAATGTCATCGAAGGCATGTCCCGGCTGTTTGATACCGGCCGGGACAGCCTGATGCTGGTTGACGTGTCGTCTTTCGTAAACTCCTCCATGAGGGCCGGAGGTTTCCTATCCAGGAGAATCGGCCTGGTCGGGATCGGAAGGCCCATCGTGGCCTGGGGAACCCTGAGAAACTACAGGCGGCTGGCGGAGGCGGTGGAGGAGGTTTTGTCCATTCTGAGGCGGGGTCCCGAAACAAAGGACAAAAGGATAATACAGGCCGGAAGGCCGGAGGTTGCCTGTTGAAAACCCTGATCATAATCAGCAGCTGCAGATTTCCCCTTTCAGCCGCGGCCGGGTTCATCCTCACCGGGAGACTGCCGGACCGTTACGCCCCGGGAAAGATATGGGAGGTATTCTCCGCCGCCGCCCTGAAGAATTGCGCCGAGGGCCGGATTTACTGGATCGGAGACACTGCCGGCGGGACCAGGGTGGCCGCCTTCACCGCCAGGTCCGGCAGGGGTATACTGAGGAACCTGGTCTCCTCCTTCCTGGATATTTACCAGATTGATCAAGACTGCTGCAGCATTGTGGAAATAAACACACCATCCAGCCTTTCCTTCGCCCTGGGCCAGGCTGTACTGGGACTTCCCCTGGTTTGCGGACTGGGGAGAATCCTGGTGGAAAAACACATAGAAAAAATTTACCCCGAACTGGTCAGATCCGTCCAAACTTGACTGCGGCTGCCAAATATCAGATAATTATACGAGAATTGCTGCATGTAGAAAAGTTGCCGGAAAGAGGAAACGAGTGTGAAAAAGCATGGCCTGACCGTGGGCCGTGTGGCGGCCGGAAGCATCGCCGGAGAGGCCGGGGTGGAGCCCGGAGACCTGGTTGTCTCGATCAACGGCCATGCCGTCACCGACGTGCTGGACTATCATTTTTACGGCCGGGACAGCCTGGTGGTCATGGAGCTGCAAAAAGAAAACGGGGAACGCCGGGAACTGGAGATAGAGAATGACCCGGGCCAGGGCCTGGGCATTGAATTCAAAACCACCGGGCTTGAAAAAATAACCCGCTGCGCCAACAAGTGCCTTTTCTGTTTTGTGGACCAGATGCCGGGGGGTTTGAGGAAAACCCTGTACATAAAAGACGACGACTACAGGCTTTCATTCCTGCAGGGGAGTTTCGTCACCCTGACCAACATGACCGAACGGGATCTCAACAGGGTTGCCGGGCTGAGATTAAGCCCCCTGTACGTATCGGTGCACACCACCAACCCGGAATTGCGCAGGAAAATGCTGGGGAATCCCAGGGCCGGGGAAATAATTGACCAGATCGGGTACCTGGCCCGCCGGGGAATTGAGATCCACTCCCAGGCGGTGATATGTCCGGGCATCAACGACGGCGGGGAACTGGAAAAAACCGTGGCCGACCTGGCGGGCCTGTGGCCGGGAGTAAGGTCCCTGGCGGTGGTGCCGGTGGGGATCACAAGCCTTCGGGACGGCCTTTTCCCCCTGAGGCGGTTCAGCCCGGCCGAAGCCGCCGGAATAGTGGAAAGGGTGCGGGAATGGCAGAAGACCTTCCTGAAATCCTTCAATTACCCTTTTGTTTTCGCCGGAGACGAGTTTTACTTCCTGGCCGGGAGGAGGGTTCCCCCGCGCCGGTGGTACGCCGACTTTCCGCAGACCGAAAACGGCGTGGGCCTGACCAGGCTGTTCCTGGACCGGTGGGCGGGGGTGAGGAAAAAGCTGCCCCCCCGGATAAAGAAGCCCCTGTCTGTCTGCCTGGTCACCGGTGCGCTGGGCCGGATGATCATGGAACCCGTGGCCGGCCGGCTGAACCGGGTGGAAAACCTGCGGGCCGGAGTTCTGGCCGTGCGGAACGGTTTTTTCGGCCCCACGGTAACGGTGGCCGGCCTGCTGACCGGGAGGGACATACTGAAGCACCGGGACGAACTGAAAAAATGGGACCTGGTGATCCTGCCGGATTCCATGCTGCGCCGGGACGGCCCCATAACCCTGGACGGCATGTCCCCGGAGGACCTGGAGCGGACTGTCGGCAGGCCCGTCAGAACTGCTTCGGGTCCGGCGCAGATGGTCAGGGTGATCAGAGAGGCGGCTGGTGATTGAATGTCAAAGCCAATCGTGGCCATCGTGGGAAGGCCCAATGTGGGGAAATCCACGCTGTTCAACCGCATCGTGGGTGAGAGGCTGGCCATAGTTGATGATATGGCGGGTGTGACCAGGGACAGGCTTTACCAGGACGCCGAGTGGGCAGGCCGCGCCTTTACCCTGGTGGACACCGGCGGGCTGGATTTTTCCGAAAAGGACGAGATCACCGGCAATGTCAGGAAACAGGCGGAAATCGCCATCAGGGAGGCCGACGTGGTCCTGTTCGTGGTGGATGCCCGGGCCGGCCTGACTCCCGGCGACCGGGAAATTGCCGGAGTTTTGAGAAGGGCCGGCAAACCGGTGATCCTGGTGGCCAACAAGGTGGAAAACTTCCAGGAACAGAAGGAATATCTCGAATTTTACGGTCTCGGCCTGGGGGATCCGGTCCCGGTTTCGGCCGCCCAGGGCCTCAACACCGGCGACATGATGGACGCCGTGGTGGATAACCTGCCGGAGTCAGCGGAGGAAGACGGGGAACCGGACCTGGTCAGGATTGCCGTCATCGGCCGGCCCAACGTGGGCAAGTCTTCCCTGGTGAACAGGATTCTAGGCGAGGATCGGGTCATCGTGAGCAATGTGCCGGGAACCACCAGGGATGCCATAGACACCTGCTTTGAACGGGACGGACGGCGCTACATACTGATCGACACGGCGGGAATCAGGAGAAAGAGCCGCATAGACCTGTCAACCGAAAAGTACAGCGTGATCAGGGCGCTGAGGGCCGTGGACCGCAGCGGCGTGGTCCTGCTGGTGATCGACGCGGTGGACGGGGTGACCGAACAGGACAAAAGGATCGCCGGCTACGCCCACGACCAGGGAAAGGCCTCGGTGATCGCGGTGAACAAGTGGGACCTGGTCAAAAAGGACGAAAAGACGATGGACAGGTACACCGCCGTGATCCGGGAGGAGCTTGGCTTTATCAGGTACGCCCCGGTTGTCTTCGTATCGGCCCTGACCGGCCAGAGGACGGGCAAAATCCTCCGGGCGGTGGATGCCGCCTCCGAAAGCCACAGCCTGAGGGTATCCACGCCGGGCCTGAACAGCCTGATCAGGGAATCGGTTTTGCAGAACCCGCCCCCATCGTACAAAACCCGGCGCCTTAAAATATACTATGCCGTTCAGAACGGCGTCAGGCCGCCGAAATTTACTTTTTTTGTCAATGACCCTGACCTGGCCCACTTTTCTTACCTGCGCTACCTGGAAAACCAGATCCGGTCGGCTTACGGCTTTGAAGGCACCCCGGTGAGGCTGCTGCTCAGGAAGAAGAAAGAAGGGATTGGGGATTAGGGAGCCATATTGCAGCTAGCGACTAGCAGCTAGCGACTAGATGCTAGAAGCTGGAAAGAAGGGCGGGTGAGTTAAAAATGCCGGTCGTGACTGCCGTCATTGCCAGCTACCTGGTTGGTTCGATACCCTTCGGCTATATAATCGGAAAAATGAAGGGGGTTGACATAAGACAGCACGGCAGCGGCAACATAGGCGCCACCAATGTCTGGCGCACCGTCGGGCCCGGCTGGGGGCTGCTGGCCCTGGTCCTGGACGCACTGAAGGGTGCGGCGGGAGTGGGCATGGGAAAACTGGCCGGCATCGACGGCGTGGAATTGCTTGCCGGGATAGCCGCGCTGCTGGGCCACGCCTTTCCGGTCTTCCTGGGATTCAGGGGGGGCAAAATCATTGCCGCCGGCCTGGGGGTAATGACCGCCCTGGCGCCGCTGGTGGCCCTCATAGCCGTGATCATTTTCGCCGTGGTGGTCCTTTTCACCCGCTACGTGTCCCTAGGTTCCATTTGCGGCGCCCTGTCGGTGCCCATGTTGCTGGCCCTGTTTCAATACAGCAGCCTGTACCTTCTTTTCGGGGTAGTCGTCTGCCTTTTCGCGGTGCTTAAGCACATCCCCAACATCAGGAGGCTCCTGGCGGGGACCGAGTCCAGGATAAATTTCAGGAAACCATAGTTCGGAGGTAAAATTTATTGGACGGGGAAAAAATCGCCATCCTGGGAGCCGGGAGCTGGGGAACCGCCCTGGCCGTTCACCTGGCCAGAAAGGGCTTAAGACCCGTTCTCTGGTCCCGCCGGCCCGGACTGGCGGAGGAAATTCTGCATACCCGGAGAAACAGCAGGTACCTGCCCGAAGCCGTGATCCCGGAAAACGTGATTCCCAGCGCCGACCTGGAGGAAGCGGCCGGCAACGCCGGGGTGCTGATAACGGCGGTGCCTTCCCACGCCTTCCGGGAGGTGATGCTGGAGGCCCGTTTGTGCTCGAGGCCGCAGGCCCTTGTTATCAACGGGGCCAAGGGCATCGACGAGAATTCCTTGCAGCGGATGTCGGAAATATACCTGGAGATTTCTGGCGAGACAACCAATTTCGCCGTCCTGTCGGGCCCCAGCCACGCCGAGGAAGTGTGCCTGGGCATGCCCACCGCGGTGGTGGTGGCGTCCCACGACGGCGGCAGCGCCGCCCGGGCCCAAAACCTGCTGATGTCGCCGGATTTCAGGGTTTACACCAATTCCGACGTGACCGGAGTCGAGCTGGGCGGGTCGCTGAAAAACATCATCGCCCTTGGCACAGGAATAGCCGATGGACTGGGCTACGGGGACAACACCAAGGCCGCCCTGGTCACCAGGGGACTGGCCGAAATAGCACGCCTGGGCTCGGCTATGGGGGCCAGCCCCATGACTTTCGCCGGGCTGGCCGGGGTGGGCGACCTCATCGTCACCTGCACCAGCATGCACAGCAGAAACAGGAGGGCCGGGATTGAGATCGGAAAGGGGAAAACCCTGGAAGAGGCCCTGGCCGCGGTAAGAATGGTGGTGGAGGGGGTCAGGACCACCCGGGCGGCCAGGAAGCTTTCCCTGCGGCACGGGGTCGAAATGCCCATTACCGACCAGATGTACAAGGTCCTGTTCGAGGGCAAAAACCCGCGGGAAGCCGTGGCTGACCTGATGGGCAGGGGCAGGAAGGAAGAGATGGAGGACATCGGCGTAAATTTAAAATATGACATATGAAGGGAGACTGGCGGCATGATCATTGTGGAATACCAGGGCAAAAGGCCCCGGATTGCCGAGGGAGTTTTCATCGCCCCCACCGCCGTTATAATCGGGGACGTCACCGTGGGGGAGGGATCCAGCATCTGGTACGGGGCAGTTTTAAGGGGGGACTTCGGCAAAATAACCATCGGCAGGAACACCAGCATCCAGGATAACGTGGTCATCCACATGACCCCCGGCGCCGAGACCAGCATCGGCGACAACTGCACCATCGCCCACGGGGCGGTCCTGCACACGGCAAAGGTGGGCAACGGCTGCGTGGTGGGGATGAACGCCGTTTTGCTGGACAACTGCGAGATTGGCGAACAAAGCATGATTGCCGCCGGGAGCGTTGTTTCCTCTGGGGCGGTCATCCCGGCCAGGCACCTGGCCGCCGGCTCCCCGGCGGAGCCGAAGAAGGAGATTTCCGGCCAGGCCCTGAGCTGGGTTACCGCCAGTTCAATGGCTTATTCTCACCTGGCCAAAACATACCTGGAACAGGGGCTTGATAAATAACCTCATCAGGAATTGAATACCGCCGCCCGCAAGGGCGGCTTTTTCATCCCATCTGTAATATTCCGGACAGCCCTTCATATATATATATTGTTAATGTATGCCACTGGAAAAAAACTGCACCGGTTTCCAGTCTTCACAGACCCGCCACAGTTGACCGTCCTGTGACCGGGTTGGGGGGGATGCTAACAGTTTTGGGCTTAATTATATATGTTTTAAATCTTTTCAAGGAGGGAGTGTAATGGAAAAAAACGACATCTTCAGGGATATAGCAGAAAGAACCGGCGGCGACCTGTACCTCGGCGTCAGCGGCGGAGTGAGAACGGGAAAATCGACCTTTATCAAAAAGTTCATGGAACTGCTGGTCATTCCAAATATCAAGAATCCCCACGAAAGGGAAAGGGCACGGGATGAACTGCCCCAGAGCGGGGCGGGCAGGACCATAATGACCACCGAGCCGAAGTTTGTGCCGAACGAAGCCGTGGAGGTAACCGTTTCCCCGGGGCTGAAGGTCAAGATCCGCCTGGTGGACTGCGTCGGATACAAGGTTGAGGGGGCCCTGGGATACGAGGAGGAAGAAGGCCCCCGCATGGTGCTGACACCCTGGTTCGAGGAGCCCATCCCGTTCCAGGAGGCCGCCGAACTGGGCACCAGGAAAGTCATCTCCGAGCACTCCACCATGGGCATCGTGATTACCACCGACGGAAGCATCACCGACATTCCGCGGGAAAACTACGTGGAGGCCGAGGAGAGGGTTATCGAGGAATTCAAGGATATAAACCGGCCCTTCCTGGTGATCATGAACACCGTCGATCCCCAGTCCCCCGAAATGGCCGATCTATGCGAGGAGCTTGGCGAAAAGTACGATGTCCCCGTTCTTCCGGTCAACTGCGCGGACCTGACCCAAAAAGACATCCTTTCCATTCTGGAAAAGGTGCTCTACGAGTTCCCGGTGAACGAAGTCAATATTTCGCTTCCCCTCTGGGTGGAGGAACTGGACGGCAAGCACTGGCTGCGCAAGCAGTTTGAAGAGGCCGTGCAGGAGACCGTGCGCCACGTCCGGAGGCTGCGCGATATAAACAACGCGGTGGAAAACATGGGCGACTACGATTTTGTTTCCGGGGTAACCCTGAGCAAGATGGACATGGGCAGCGGGGTGGCCGCCATAGAAATACATTCCAGGCCGGAGCTGTTTTACCGGGTCCTGTCCGAGGAAACAGGCTTCAAGGTGGAAGGCGACCACGAGCTGTTCAGGCTGGTCCGGGACCTTGCCGTGGCCAAGCGCGAATACGACAAGGTGGCGGTGGCGCTGCAGGAGGTCAGGGAAACCGGGTACGGGGTGGTTACCCCAAGGCTGGATGAAATGAACCTGGAGGAGCCGGAGCTTATCCGCCAGGGCAACCGCTTCGGGGTCAAGCTCAGGGCAAGCGCGCCTTCGCTGCACATCATCAGGGCCGACATCACCACCGAGATCACGCCCATCATCGGCACCGAAAAGCAGTGCGAGGAGCTGGTGCGGTACATGCTCAACGAATTCGAGGAGAACCCGCAGAAAATATGGAACTCGGAGATATTCGGAAAGTCACTGCACGACCTGGTCAGGGAAGGCATCCAGAACAAGCTGCACAGAATGCCCGAAAACGCCCAGGTCAAGCTCCAGGAGACGCTGCAGCGGATTGTAAACGAGGGCGGCGGGGGCCTAATCTGCATAATCATCTAATCGGCCGAAAAAGGCCGGTTTTTTTTAATCGACGCGATCAGGGTCCCAATTCAGGGTCCAGCCGCCCACAGGCGGCATTTTTTATAAATGTTAATATTGCCATAACTACCTGAATGATGATATAATGTCTACCATTGACGGAATATTATCCATGCCACGCGGACAGGAGAGCGAAAAATGCCTAAAACAGGTAAGGACAGGTTTTTTCTTGTGCAGGCAGACATACTTCCGGAGTCCATCCTGAAGGCTGTCAGGGCAAAAGAAATGCTGCTGAAGGGCGAGGCGTCCACCGTCAACGAGGCCGTGGCAAGGGTAAACCTGAGCCGGAGCGCGTATTACAAGTACAGGGACAGGGTTTTCCCGCTTCAGGCCGGAATTATCGGCAGGGATATAACCATCAACCTGACCCTGGAGCACCGGACCGGCGTGCTGTCGGGGGTTCTGGCCACCATCGCCGCCGCGGGCGGGAACATAATCACCATCAACCAGGAAATGCCTTCCCATGGACAGGCCAGGGTGGGCATAAACCTTGAACTGGCGGAAATCACTGGAGACGTGGAAAAGCTGATCAGCGACATAAAGAAAATTGACGGTGTGAAAACGGTATCCCTGGAGAAAGGGATCCGCCGTCAGGGACAGGGAGGGGGAGGCATATGAGAAACATCAGGCTGGGTTTCCTGGGCTTCGGTACGGTGGGGTCCGGCGCGTACAGGATACTTGCCGGCAACGGGCAGAGCATCGCCAGAAAAATCGGTGCCGGGATAGAAGTGGCCGGGATACTGGTCAGGAACCCGGGGAAAAAGAGGATTCCCGGGGTGGACCACCGGTTGTTTACTGACAATCCGGGAGATATACTTGATAATGACGGTATCGACATTGTGGTGGAGGTCATGGGAGGGACCGACCCGGCCAGGGAATACGTCTTGCGGGGATTGAAAAACGGCAAGAGCGTGGTCACAGCCAACAAGGACCTGATAGCGGTGCACGGCAAGGAACTGTTCGCGGCGGCCGAGGAAAACCGGGTCGACCTCCTGTTCGAGGGCAGCGTGGGCGGGGGCATTCCCATCATCAGACCCCTGAAACACTGCCTGGCGGCCAACAGGCTGAAGGATATAATGGGCATCATAAACGGGACCACCAATTATATGCTGACCAAGATGACCAGGGACGGGTCGGACTTCAACACCGTCCTCCGGGAAGCCATGGAGATGGGATACGCCGAAGCCGATCCCAGCGCCGACGTGGAGGGGTACGATGCCGCCAGAAAAATTTCCATCCTGGCCTCCATCGCCTTCAACACCCGGGTGACCCTGGACGATGTCTATGTCGAGGGGATTACCAGGATTGCCAGGGAAGATATCGCTTATGCCAGGGACCTCAACTACCTGGTCAAGCTGCTGGGCATCGCCAGGGACACCAGTGAGGGCATTGAGGTCAGGGTGCACCCGTGCTTCGTCCCGGTGACGCATCCCCTGGCCTCGGTCAATGATGTCTTCAACGCCATTTTTGTCAGGGGAGACGCCGTGGGCGAGGCAATGTTCTACGGCCGGGGGGCAGGGGACCTGCCCACCGGCAGCGCGGTGGCGGCGGACATCATGGAGGCTGCCAGGAACAGGATAAAAAACGTAACCGGACTGAACTGCACCTGCTTCGAGGAGAAACCCATCAAGCCGATGGTGCGGATTGAAAGCAAATATTACGTCCGGCTCAAGGTCCATGACCGTCCCGGGGTTCTGGCATCCATAGCCTTCGCCCTGGGGGAAAACAACGTAAGCCTGGCCTCGGTGCTGCAAAAGCATACCGACGGCGATATGGCCGAGATAGTGCTGGTCACGCATAAGGTGAGGGAGCAGAACATCCAGGAAGCGCTGAAAATAATTGAAAAACTGCCCACAGTGGGAGAAATATGCAATCTGATCAGGGTTGAAGGAGACTGAGGTGGATAACCATGGTCCGAGTACAGGTGCCTGCCACAACAGCCAACCTGGGTCCGGGATTTGACTGTCTGGGGATGGCCCTGCAGCTTTACAATTCCGTGGAAATGTCAGTCGCCTCGTCCGGCCTGCACATAGAAGTACAGGGTGAGGGAAATACCGATCTGCCCAGAGACGAAGACAACATGGTTTTCCAGGCCGCCAGGAAGGTCTTCAAACTGTCGGGGCATCAACCTCCGGGACTGAGGATCAGGCTGGTCAACAACATCCCGGTGGCCCGGGGCCTGGGCAGCAGCACCGCTGCCGTGGTGGGGGGGATGATCGCCGCCAACATCATCACCGGAAACAAGCTTGACCAAAGAGAAATAATCAACCTGGCCCATGGCATGGAGGGCCATCCGGACAACGTGGCCGCCGCGGTGCTGGGGGGCATCGTGGTGGCGGTGCCCGCCGACGGAGAGGTGAGGTGCCTGAAGATACCTCCCCCGAAAAACCTGCGGGCCGCGGTATCGATTCCGGATTTTCCCCTTTCGACCCGGTTGTCCAGGGAAGCCCTGCCCCAGCAGGTGCCGATTAGTGACGCTATTTTTAACCTGGGCCGGGTGGCCCTGCTGGTGTCGGCCCTTTTCAACGGCGACATAAACCAGTTCGGGGTGGCCATGGAGGACCGGATCCACCAGCCTTACAGGACAAACCTGGTGCCCGGGATGAAGAAGGTTTTTGCAGCCGCCAGGCTGGCCGGGGCCAAGGGCATCACCCTCAGCGGGTCCGGCCCATCCATAATAGCTTATTCCGACAGCAACCTGGACCTCATTGCCCGGGTCATGCGGGACACCTTCAGGCAGAACGGCGTTTCCGCACGATCGATGGTTTTAAGCATCTCCCCGGTGGGGGCCAGGGCGCTGGAGATAAAATAGCTGTAAGCTTCTAGCCGCTAGCAACTGGAGGCTGAAATATTAAGGAAAGGGTAATGACATGCTGATCGTTCAGAAGTATGGAGGCAGTTCCGTGGCGGATGCCGGGCGGATCAAGAAAGTGGCCCGGAGAATCGCCGGCGTGAAGAAAGAAGGGCATGACGTGGTGGTGGTGGTTTCGGCCATGGGAGACACCACCGATTATTTGATCGAACTGGTTAAAAGCATTACCAGCAACCCGGGAGAACGGGAAATGGACATGATCCTGTCCACCGGGGAGCAGGTGTCCATCGCCCTGCTGGCCATGGCGGTAAAGGACCAGGGACTGGAGGCCATCTCCATGACCGGTCCCCAGGCCGGCATATTCACCGACAGCGTGCACACCAAGGCAAGAATAAAGGAAATTCAGTGCGACCGGGTGAAAGAGGAACTGGCCGCCGGCAAGGTGGTCATCGTGGCCGGGTTCCAGGGGCTCAACGGCACCGGGGACATCACCACCCTGGGCCGCGGCGGGTCTGACACCACGGCGGTGGCCCTGGCCATTGCCCTGCAGGCAGACCTTTGCGAGATATACACCGACGTGGACGGTGTTTACACCGCAGACCCCCGGGTGGTTAAAAACGCCAGGAAACTGGATGACATCTCGCATGACGAAATGCTGGAACTGGCCCACCTGGGAGCCCAGGTGCTGCACCCCAGGTCCGTTGAGCTGGCCAAGATTTATAATATAACGCTGCAGGTGAGAAGCAGCTTCAACCACAACCCAGGAACTATCGTCAGGGAGGTAAGCGGAATGGAAAAAACCATGGTGGTAACCGGTGTGGCCCATGACCTGAACGTCGCCCGGATCGGCCTGTTCGACGTTCCCGACAGGCCCGGAATTGCATGGAAGGTGTTCCGGGCCCTGGCCGGGGAACACATCAACGTGGACATGATCATCCAGAGCGCCACGCGGAACGGGGTCAACGACATATCCTTCACCGTGGCCACCTCGGATTTGCAAAAGGCCCTGGCGGTGATGGAAAAAATAAAGGACGAGGCGGGCTTCTCCGGCTACACCTGGGATGACGGCATCGCCAAGGTGTCCATCGTCGGGGCCGGCATGGCCACCAATCCGGGGGTGGCCGCCAGGATGTTCGAAGCCCTGGCCAAAAGGAACATCAACCTGGAGATGATCGCCACCTCCGAGATAAGGATCTCCTGCATCATCAAGTCCGGCCAGGCCCAGGAGGCCGTCAGCGCCCTGCACGACGAGTTCGGCCTGGCCGGGTGATTTCCCCTGCCCTCAATCCGTTTTTAATTAAAATCCGTTTATAAACAGGTCCATCAGATCGTGCCCCCGGCCGATGCACATCCCTCCGGCGGCGGCCTCCTCGCAGTAGGCCGCCCCTTGGTTTTTCCGGGGCCGCCGGGAGTCGTAGATCACGAAGGGCACCGGATCAGCGGTATGGGTCATCACCGACAGGGGAGTGGGGTGGTCGGGCAGGACCATGATTTTGTAGTCACCGAACTCCTTCATCCGTTCTAAGGCCGGCCCCAGCACCCGGCGGTCGATTTCCTCGATGGCCCGCACCTTTAACTCTGTGTTTCCCTGGTGGCCGGCCTCGTCGGGGGCCTCCACGTGAACGTAGACGAGGTCCGCGCCCCTTTCCAGGGCCTCCAGGGCGGCCGAAATTTTCCCCTCGAAGTTGGTGTGAATGTTTCCCGTGGCCCCCTCCACCTCCACCGCTTCCATCCCGGCGCAGATGCCTATTCCCTTGATCAGGTCCACCGCCGAGATGACCGCCCCGGAAACGCCGAAACGGTCCCTGAACGGTTTCAGTCTGGGACTCCTGCCCTGGCCCCAGAACCACACCGAATTGGCCGGCCTTAACCCCAGGTCCTTATGGTTGGCCGGGTGGGAACTGAGGAAGACGTGGCTTTCCCTCATAACCGAGAGGAGAAGCTCACCGCCGTCGCCCCGGGGGAGGTGGCCGCCCACCTTTTTCCCTGTAATGTCGTGGGGCGGGGTCAGGACGGCGCCGTCAGGGCCTCCCCGCCAGACCATCAGGTGGCGGTAGCTGACTCCCGGGTAAAACCTCATCTCGTCACCGCCGAGGCAGCGGTCCAGGTCCCTGATCAGTTCCGCCGCCCGGTCGGAACTTATTTCCCCGGCGCTGTAATCCACCATGGTTTTATTCTCGTATACCGGGTCATCCGACAGTGTGACCAGGTTGCAGCGGAAGGCCACGTCCCCTTCATCCAGCTTTACGCCCATGCTCACCGCCTCCAGGGGCGCCCTCCCGGTATAGTAGACCAGGGGGTCGTAGCCCATAACGCTGAGGTTGGCCACGTCGCTGCCCGGCGGCATACCGTCCGGGACCGTCCTGACCAGTCCAAGGATGCCGCTTTCGGCCAGCCGGTCCATGTTGGGCGTGCGGGCGTACTGAAGCGGGGTCAATCCGCCCAGTTCCTCCCGCCCCTGGTCCGCCATGCCGTCTCCCAGTATAATCAGGTATTTCATAATCCTTTTCGCCATCCCCGAAAAATATTTTTCTTGCGGGATCTACATTTCTACGGCCGGGTCCGCTATTCCTGCAACGTCCGGCCAGACCGGAAAACCGCATCCGGACCGGACAGTTGTGGTATAATACGGAAAAGGAGACAACGTCCGCGTTGCGAGAAAGGAATGCCGCCGTTGGAAAGCAGTAACACGGAGATTCCCGTGCCGGCCGGAGGTTCGGGCAGGCTGAGAAAACTTGGCCTGGCCCTGGTTGTACTGTCCTTCATACTTTACGGCGGGATTCTCGTGGTCCCCGCCGGTAGGAAGCCCCGCCCCACGGCATTAGCCGGCTGCCCGTGAAGGATGCGGGCGGGGTGAAACGGTGTCGGTTTCTTTTCCAATGTGGTATAATACATACGTTCCCACGAACCGATAAGAGATGGTGACAAATTGAAGAACTACCGGATCATCACCTTCGGCTGCCAGATGAACGAACACGACGCCGAAAAGATGCGCGGCATGCTGGAACAGATGGGGTACAGCGAAACCGGCGACATGGAAGAGGCCGACCTGCTGCTGATCAACACCTGCTGCGTCAGGGAAACGGCCGAAAACAAGGTATATGGCCTGCTGGGGCGACTGCGGAAACTGAAGGAAAAAAAACCCGGCCTGATCATCGGGGTGGGCGGGTGCATGACCCAGGTGGAGGAAACGGCCAGGCACATTAAAAGGAGATACCCCTACGTCAACCTGGTGTTCGGCACCGGCGGCCTGCACAGGCTTCCGGAACTGATCGCCGGGGCCGCCGGCAGCCGGGAAACGGTATTGGACCATTGCCGGCCCGAAGGCGTATTCGAGGGGATTCCGGCCAAAAGGGAGAGCGGCCTAAAGGCCTGGGTGCCCGTAATCTACGGGTGCGACAACTTCTGCACGTACTGCATCGTGCCCCGCGTGCGGGGCAGGGAAAGGAGCCGGCGTCCCGGGGACATAATCCGGGAAATAAAGGAACTGGCGGAAAAGGGGTACAAGGAAGTAACCCTGCTGGGTCAGAACGTCAACTCCTACGGCAGGGACCTGGGCGAAAACTACGGCTTTGCCGATCTCCTGAGGGACGCAGACCGCATCGAGGGTATCGAAAGAATAAGGTTTATGACCTCCCACCCGAGGGATTTCACCGACCGCCTGATCTCCGCCATCAAGGACACCGCCAAGGTCTGCGAGCACTTCCACATTCCGGTCCAGTCCGGCAGCAACAGGATCCTGAAGGCCATGAACAGGGGGTACAGCCGGGAGTACTATCTGGATCTGATCGAAAAAATAAGAAAGGAGATCCCCGGCGCGGCCATTACCTCCGACATCATGGTGGGATTCCCCGGCGAAACGTGGGAGGATTTTCTGGACACCATGGATCTGGTGGAAAGGGTGCGCTATGACGCTGCCTTCACCTTTGTTTACAACCGGCGGAGGGGGACGCCGGCCGAACGGATGCCGGGGCAGGTTCCCGAAGAGGAGAAAACAAGGCGGATTGAAGCCCTGATCAAGAGGCAGAATGAGATTTCCCTGGAGAAAAACGTGGAGGAGGCCGGAAAGGTCCACCAGGTGCTGATCGAGGGTGTGAGCAGGACAAACCGGGACCTGGCCGGCGGCAGAACCAGGACAAACAAGATGGTGTTTCTCCCCGGCCGCGGGGAAGACGCCGGGAAAACCGTTTATGTGAAGATAGTCGGGGGGTCCCTGACCCACCTGGAAGGCGAGGAACTGAACGGCGTCAAGTGCCCGTGCGTTTAAAAAGGGAACTGGGAATCAGGGATTGGTTCCCAATTCCCAATGCCTATAATTAACGGAGGTGCGAGATGTCAATACTGCAAAAAGCCAGGGAACTGGGCGAAGAGCTTGCCTCTTCGGTGGAACTGGAAGAGATGAAAGAAGCCGAGCTGAAAATGATGAAAGACCCCGGAGCAAGCCGGCTGGTCAGGGAATTCAATGAAAAGCAAAGAAAATTCATGGATTTGAAGGCCAGTGGCGTGGAACTGACCAGCGAACAGGTGGCTGAGGTGGAGGACCTGGAAAGAAGGGTGATGGAAAATCCACTGATCGTGGATTTCTTCCGCAAACAGCAGGATTTCGAGAGAATCATCCAGGAAATAAACGAGATCATCGCCAGGGCCATAACCGGAGAAAGCGGCGCCTGCTCCGACGAATGCTGCAGCAATTGCAGCGGCTGCTCCTGATTCCCCCGAAGCCGCAGGTGAGCCTTCCCCCGGAGACCGACCCCGTTAACCGGGGTTTTCCTTTTTCCGGGAAATTGATTGTGGTATAATTGACCGGGGAGGGCTTTCATGAGTTACACACCGATGATCAACCAGTACCTGGAAATTAAAAGGCAGCATAAGGATGCCATCCTTTTTTTTCGTCTGGGGGATTTTTACGAGATGTTTTTCGATGACGCGGTAACCGCGTCATCAGTGCTTGAAATAACCCTAACCGGCAGGGACGCGGGGCAGCCCGAAAGGGTCCCGATGTGCGGGGTGCCGTACCACGCGGCCGAAACGTACATTGCCCGGCTGATTCAAAAGGGTTACAAGGTGGCCATCTGCGAGCAGGTGGAGGATCCCTCCCAGGCCAGGGGGATAGTGAAAAGGGAAGTGATCCGGGTGGTCACGCCGGGGACGGTGCTGGAAGGTTCGTCCCTGGACGAAAAAAGCCACAACTACCTGGTATCCGTTTTGCCCGGGGACGGCGGATACGGCCTGTCGGTGGCGGACATATCCACCGGCCTATTCCAGTGCGCCCAGTTCACAGACCCCGGCGGGATGGCCATGCTGATGGACGAGCTGGCCAGGCTGGACCCGGCGGAGGTCATCGTGCCCGGGTCGGTGTCCGGCCATGAACTGGAAAAAGAAATGAGAAACCACAACATAACCAACATAACATACTACGGAGACGAATATTTCACCTGGGAAAAAAGCGCCCGGAAACTCACCGCAGTCCTTGGCAGCGGGTGGCGGGACACCCTGCGGGACTGTCCCCTGGCTGCGGCGGCATCCGGGTCGCTTCTCTGGTACCTGCAGGACACGCAGAAAAAAGACGCCGGGCAGATAAAAAGCATCGAATTGTATTCCAGCTCACAGTTCATGCTGATTGACCGGTCCACCAGGAGAAACCTGGAGATCACCGCCTCCCTCAGGGACGGAGGGCGTTGGGGGACGCTGATTTGGGTGCTGGACAGGACCAGGACCGCCATGGGCGGCCGGCTTATCAGGACCTGGGCGGGCCAGCCCCTGACCGACCCGGACAGGATAAACGGCAGGTTGGACGGGGTGGAGGAACTCCGGGGCAACATCATCCTGAGGCAGGACCTGAAAAAAATGCTGGACCAGGTATACGACCTGGAAAGGCTGGCCTCAAAAGCGGCATACGGGACGGCCAACGCCAGGGACCTGATTGCCCTCAGAAATTCACTGCGGGTTATCCCCCTTCTTAAAAAAAGGATGGAAGGGGTAAAGTCCGCCATTCTTGCTGAGGCTGCCGGGAAGATGGACCCTTTGACCGACCTCTGCGACCTGCTGGAAAGGTCAATCGCCGAGGAGCCCCCGGCCACGGTCAGGGACGGCGGGATCATCAGGGACGGATACAGCCCGGAGGTGGACAGGCTCAGAAAAGTGCAGACCGAGGGCAAATCCTGGCTGGCCAGACTGGAGGCCGAGGAAAGGGAAAACACCGGGATCAAGTCCCTGAAAATAGGCTATAACAAGGTGTTCGGATACTACCTGGAAGTGACCAGGGCCAACTTCAACCTTGTGCCCGAATACTTCATAAGGAAACAGACGCTGGCCAACGCCGAGAGATATATCACCCCCAAATTAAAAGAACTGGAAGAAATGATCCTTACCGCCTGGGACAGGCTGGCACAGCTGGAATACAGCATCTTCAGCGAGATCCGGGAAAAGGTGTCCGGAGCCGTGGACAGGATTCAGAAAACTTCGGGGGCCGTGGCCCTGGTGGATGTAATTCTTTCACTGGCCGAGGTTGCCGTAGAGGAAAATTACAACCGACCTAGAATTTCTAGAGATAAAGAAATATTTATCAAGGAGGGGCGCCATCCGGTAGTCGAGAAGGTAATCGGCAGTGGAAATTTTGTTCCCAACGATACTTTTCTCGACGCGAGAAACAACGTCATGATCCTGACCGGCCCGAACATGGCCGGAAAGAGCACGTACATGCGGCAGGTTGCCCTGCTGGTGATTCTGGCCCAGATGGGAAGCTTCATACCCGCCGGGGAAGCCCAAATTGGAATTGTTGACAGAATCTTTACGCGCATAGGGGCGGCGGACGACCTGGCGGGAGGTTTGAGCACCTTTATGGTTGAAATGATGGAGTGCAGGAATATCGTCTGCGGCGCCACTGAGAAAAGCCTGGTGCTGATGGACGAGGTGGGCAGGGGGACCAGCACCTTCGACGGTATCAGCATAGCCAGGGCTCTGGTTGAGCATATTGTCACAAATATCGGGTCCAGGACCCTGTTTTCCACCCATTACCATGAGCTGACGGACCTGGATGCCCTGCCCGGGGTAAGCAACTACACCATAGCGGTCAAAGATCAGGACCAGACTATAATATTTCTCAGGAAGGTTTTACCGGGAAAGGCGGACCGCAGCTACGGCATCCACGTGGCGGCCCTGGCCGGGCTTCCGGCCGGGGTCGTCGAGAGGGCCCGGGAGATTCTGGCCGGCCTGGAAAGCATGAAAAACGGGGTGGCGGAAGCGGCCGCGGCCATCGGTGGAGGTACCCGCCCAGCCAATGCTGAAAATGCCGGCAGCCGGGGAGATATAATCGTCAGTGAGCTGAGGAGGATAGACATTTCAAACATTACGCCTCTGGCCGCCCTGAATATACTGGCGAAGCTGCAATCCATGATTTAACGGATAATAACTCCATCAGCCGGGATGCAATTCCCAATTCCTGAATTTAACGGGGGGTGTACGGGTTGTATATCGGTCTCGATGTGGGGGGAACATACACCGACGCGGTGCTGCTGGAAAAGGGGCAGGTGCGCGCGTGGGCGAAGGTTCCCACCAGGCAGGATCTGCTGACATCCCTGCTGGAGGCATTCGACAAGATTATGGCCGGGGCGCACGCAGACCTGATTGAGCGGGTGGTCTTGAGCACCACCGTGATAACCAATCTTATCGCGGAAAAGAAATACGACCCGGTGGGCCTCATTCTTATACCCGGTCCCGGACTGGACCACAGCCATTACCGTTACGACACCGAAACCTGCATCCTGGGCGGGGCCATCGATTACCGGGGCAGGGAGATCGTACCCCTGGATAGCGGGGAAATCGACGGTGCCCTGGCGAGGATGACCTCCCTGAATTATAAAAAGGTGGCCGTGGTGGGTAAGTTTTCCTCACGGAACAACAAGCACGAACAGGAAGTATTTAAAAGGATCAGGCAATCCGGCCTGGACTGGCAGGTTGAGCTGGGCCACCGGGTGGCCGGGCAGCTGAACTTTCCCAGAAGGGTGATGTCCACCCTGCTGACCTGCGCCACCCGTGAAAAGTACCAGTTTTTCGCCGATTCGGTGCTGGCGGCCCTGGACAAAAGGGGAATAAGGTGCCCGGTATATATCCTGAAGGCTGACGGAGGCACAATGCCCCTCCATAAATCACTGGACTCACCGGTGGAAACCATCTTCAGCGGCCCGGCAGCCAGCATCCTGGGAGTTCAGGCCCTTATACCCCCTGGAGAAACCGCGGTGGTGGTGGATATAGGAGGGACCACCTCCGACCTGGCGCTGATCTTGAGCGGGCAGCCCCTCCTTTCCTCCAAGGGGGCGAACATTGACGGCAAGATGACACACGTCAGGGCGCTGGCGGTTAAATCGGTCCCCGTGGGCGGAGACAGCGTGGTCGAGCAGGTGGGCAAAGAAATAATCCTCCTCTCGGAAAGGATGGGTCCCCCGTACTGCATGGGCGGTCCCATGCCCACCCCCACCGATGCCCTGAAGGTGCTCGGCCTGACCAGGCTGGGGGACCTCGGAAGGGCGAAGGAGGCCATGCGGATGCTGGGCCGCCCCCTGGGCATGCAGACGTGGGAAGTGGCGGCCAGGATAATGCTGCTGGTCACCGGCGCCATTACCTCGGAGATAAACAAAATGTTTATGAGCTGGGAGCAGGAGCCAGCCTACAGGGTATGGGAGGTGCTGCAGAAAAGGAAGGACCGCCCCAACACAGTGGTGGGCGTGGGCGGAGCAGCCTCGGGATTTCTGACCCAGATCGCGGCCACCCTGAACTGCTATCCGGTGATTCCCCCCTATGCCAGGGTGGCCAACGCCGTGGGTGCGGCCGTGGCCAGGCCCACCCTGCAAGTGAGCCTGAGGGCGGACACCGAACAGGGCACTTACAGCATCCAGGAAGAGGGCTTTCAGGGCCCCATCGAGGACCGTCCCTTCAACGAGGAAAAAGCCCTGGAACTGGCCAGGTACTGGCTCGGCAAGAGGGCCGAGAAATACGGCCTGAAGGATGACCTGGGCGAAGTGGAGGTTATCAGGAAAGAGGTCTTCAACATGGTCCGGGACTGGGTGACCCGGGGCAAACTCATAGACGTCGCGGTTCAAACCAGGAGGGGGATCCTGCACTATATAGGATCGGGGGTGGAACGGGATGAGAAGTAAGCCGACGGGAGTGATATTCTTTCCGGCCTTCGACTGGGCCATATCGCCGACTCACCCGGAAAGGGAGGAAAGGCTTCTTTACACCAGGGACCAGATTTTCGAAGAGGGTCTCCTGGACCTGCCCGAGATCGAGGAGTACCCGCCCAAGCTGGCCACCATCCACGACATCGCCAGGGTCCACTTCTGCGTGCCCAGGGTGCAGAGCCAGGTCACCGAGGCCCACATGATTGCCGCCGGGGCCGCCCTGTCCCTGGGAGACAGCATTATAAAAGGAGAAATAAAAAACGGCTTCGCCATGGTCAGACCGCCGGGACACCACGCCATGAGGGTGGTGCACGGGAACAGGGGCTTCTGCAACATCAACAACGAGGCCGTGCTGGTGGAGTACCTCAGGCGCAGGTACGGCATCAAGAGGGTGGCCATCGTAGATTCCGACGTCCACCACGGGGACGGTACCCAGGAGATTTTCTACCACGACCCGAATGTTCTCTTTATCTCTTTCCACCAGGACGGGCGCACCATTTATCCCGGCAGCGGCTTCACCCACGAACTGGGAGGGCCGGGGGCCTACGCCCGCACCCTCAACATACCGCTGCCCCCCGGGATGACCGACAGAACTTTCCACTACGTGGTGGATAACCTGGTTTTACCGGTGATCAGAGACTTCCAGCCGGACTTCATCATCAACTCCGCCGGGCAGGACAACCACTACACCGACCCCCTGGGCAGCATGAGGTTTACCGCCCATGGATACGCGGAATTCACCAGGAAACTGAACCCCCACATGGCGGTGCTGGAGGGGGGATACGCCATAGAAACGGCCTTGCCCTACGTGAACATGTCCATTTTAATGGCCCTGGCCGGAATTAATTTCTCCAACGTCAGGGAGGCCGACCTGGACACCGCCGGATTCAGGGAAAGCGACGACAGGTTTGCCCAGGTGCAAAAAATGGTGGAGGAACTGCTGGCCATCTGGGAACGCAGGGACAGAGTGGATATTGAAAAAATATTCGGCACTGGTAAGTTCTACCAGAGGAAAAAGTTTATCTACTACGACACCGACTATATCGAAGAAGAGCAGTTTGAAAAGGTCAGGGTCTGCGGCAGCTGTCCCGGGTACCTGGTTATCGAATCCAGGGCCAACAGGGGATTCGGCGAACCGGCCAGGGTGCTGGCGATTTCCATTCCCATCGACGCCTGCCAAAACTGCCAGACAGAAGCCTACGCCTGTTACGAACAGGGGATGGTGGACAGGAAGCAGTACAATTTCATCATGCTCCAGGACAAATCCACCGACACCTGCCTGTCCTGCGACCGGGAAAAGAAGCAGGAATGGAAGTCGGAGGGACCGAAACCGGGGGTGTAGCTGTTGCCCAGAATAATCTTGCTGGACGAGGCCACGGCCAACCAAATCGCCGCGGGCGAAGTTGTGGAGAGGCCGGCGTCGGTGGTCAAGGAGCTGGTGGAAAACTCCCTCGACGCGGGCGCCACCAGGGTGGGCGTGGAAATCAGGGGGGGCGGGCTGGACGAAATAAGGGTGGTGGACAACGGCTGCGGGATGGATGAAACGGACTCGGTGACGGCCTTTCAGAGGCACGCCACCAGCAAGATCAGTTCCATTTCCGACCTGGAGGAGATATCTTCCCTGGGGTTCCGCGGCGAGGCCCTGCCAAGCATCGCCGCCGTCAGCAGAACCGTTCTGGTCACCAGGCCGCCCGAGGCATTCAGCGGTACCAGGCTGGAGGTCCAGGGCGGCCGCATACTGTCGTCATCGCCGGCAGGCTGTCCGCCCGGCACCTCAATAACCGTGAAGGAACTTTTCTTCAACACCCCGGCCAGGCTGAAGCATATGAAATCAAAGTCAGCCGAGGCGGGCCAGGTGAGCGACGTGGTCCTCCGCCTGGCCCTGGCCAGGCCCGGCGTGAGCTTCAGGCTTCTCATCGACGGCCGGGCTGGGCTGAACACCCCCGGCAACGGTGTGCTGCTGGACGCCGTGGCGGCTGTCTACGGTTCCGGCATCGCCGGAGGGATGCTGATTCTGGAAAACGCGGAGGAAAATATAACCGTCGGGGGCCTGATCTCCCCGCCCTCGGTCAGCCGGAGCTCAAAACGGCATATTACCGTAATCATAAACGGCCGCTATGTGACCAACCACCTGGTCGGCGCCGCTGTCCTCGAAGGGTACGGCACCCTCATGCCAAGGGGACGATTTCCGCTGGCGGTGGTGGTGCTGAACATGGACCCAAGGCTTTTGGACATAAATGTTCACCCTTCCAAAATGGTGGTCAGGGTTACCGGGGAAGACAGGCTATTCAACCTGGTCAGGAGAACGGTGGCGGCCGCCCTGCGGACCGACAGGATAATCCCGGCGTTTACGCTTGCGCCCGGAGGCGAAAAATATACAGGCGGGGGATTGCCGGCGGGTTCACACGACGGGCCAATTCAACGGGAGGAAAGCGTGTCCGAAGCTGTTTTACGGTACCCGGCCCCGGCTGCCGTTGAAAAGCCTCCTTCGGGGGAGGGGCCGGGAACGTTTTCCGCCCCGGGGGAAGGTTCATTGGAGGCGAGGGATAACAGCCTTCTGGACACCGCCTATCCCATAGGTTTTCTTCCGCCCGCCTACATCCTGGCAGGAAGCGGCAAGGGACTGTTGGTCATCGACCAGCACGCCGCCCACGAAAGGATACTCTATGAAAAATTCCTGGCCCTCCTTAACCGGAACAGGGTGGAGTCCCAGATTTTACTGGTGCCCGCCGTGGTTCAACTCAGCCCGCGGGAGTACCAGACTGCCGAGGAAAACCTTGAACTGCTGGCCTCCCTGGGCATAAACGCTTCCGGACTGGGGGACGGTTCATTGCTGGTGCGGGAGATTCCCGCGGGGCTGTCCGAAATACCGGTGGAAGAACTGGTCAGGGACCTGCTGGAATCACTGGCGGGGCCCGGAGGACCGTTAAGCAGGGAGGAAACGATTAAAAAAATGTCCGCCTCGGCCGCTTGCCGGGCGGCCGTAAAATCCGGAACCAGATCGTCCCCGGAAGAAGCATGGGCCGTCATCAAAGGGCTGAGGGAGGCTGACGTCCCATACGCCTGCCCCCACGGCCGGCCCACCATGGTCAGCATCACCGAACAGGAGCTGAAGGCGAGGTTCAAAAGAACATAGGAATTAAAATGAACCTGATTCCCAATTCCGGACCAAAGAGGTTGGGGAAAAAGAACGGTGTTTGCGGTTACGACATCTTTGCGGGACAGCGGCAGGGAGTCTGAAAAAGCCAGGGAGATGGCGGGGCGGCTGAACGTACCGTACCTGCCGAGAAACGGCCGGAGCGTTGAGGATATGATCCGCGCCGAGGGGCTTCACGGGCTTGTGGCGGTGGGAAAAAAAAGGATTTCCTGCGTTTACCCCGGGGGAGAATTTTTTTTCCATCCCGGAATGGCCAAGCTGCGTATAAAGGAAATATTAAGTGGGAAAAATGACCAAATGATCAAGGCTCTGGATTTGAGCCCGGGCGACTCCCTGCTGGACTGCACCCTGGGCCTGGGTTCCGACGCCATAGTGGCTTCCTTTGTGAGTAAAAGCGGTGAGATAACCGGACTTGAAAGTTCCCCCGTGATCTGGCTGATTGTCAGAGAAGGTCTGTCCACGTACGGCGACGGCACCGATGATGACCTGGTCCGGGCTATGCGAAGGATCAGGGTGATATGTGCCGACTACAACCAGTATTTGAAATTACTGCCCGACCGGTCCGTGGACGTAATATACTTTGACCCTATGTTCCGGGTTCCGGGAAAAAAGTCTTGTGCCATGGAAGCCATGAGGCCCCTGGCGGATCCCTCGCCCCTGTCCCCGGAAGCGCTTGGGGAAGCGATCCGGGTGGCAAGGCGGCGGGTGGTGGTCAAGGAAGCGAAGGACAGCCGGGAGTTTTCACGGCTGGGAATCGACCACATATCCGGGGGGAAGTATTCACCCGTGGCTTACGGAATAATAGAAAAAAGGGGTGGCTGACATCTGCGAAGGTAGGGAGAAAACGCCGCTCCTGGCCATAGTGGGTCCCACCGCCACCGGCAAGACCGAAATATCGCTGCGGGTGGCGCGGAACCTGGGGGCCGAAATCATCTCCGCGGATTCAATGCTCATATACCGGGGAATGGACATCGGCACCGCCAAACCCACCCGGGAGGAACGGGATCTCGTTCCCCATCACATGATCGACGTGGCCGATCCCGGCGATACGTACAACGTCGCGCTATACAGCCGGCAGGTGAAGGGCGTCCTGAAGGAAATACGGAAACGGGGAAATTTACCCCTGCTGGCGGGGGGGACCGGATTATACGTCAGGGCGGTGGTGGACGGCTACAATTTCACTGATGCCGGGACTGACCCGGAACTGAGGTCCAGGCTGATGCGGGAATGCAACACCCTGGGCAGGGCTGCCCTCCATGAAAGACTGAAAAAAATAGACCCCCTGACTGCCTCCCGCCTGCACGTAAACGACGTGAAAAGGGTTGTCCGGGCCCTGGAGGTTTATTACCTGACCGGAAAAACGCTGTCCGGAAGCGCCGGCAGGGAGGAATCACCCTCGTTCAACCTGCTGATGTACGGGCTGATCATGAACAGGAAGGATCTGTACTCCCGGATCGAAGAAAGAGTGGACAAAATGATGGCCGCGGGGCTGGTGGACGAGGTCAGGGGCCTCCTGGCCGGGGGATACACGCCGGAACTCACGTCCATGCAGGGACTGGGCTACAAGGAAATCATTCTTTACCTGAAGGGAGAACTGACCCTGGATCAGGCTGTTGAACTGCTGAAAAGGAACACCAGGCGCTTTGCCAAAAGGCAGATCACCTGGTTTGGCCGGGATGCCCGCATTCACTGGATGGACGTGGGAGAAAAGGGGGTGGAGAGAGTCGCGGCAGAAATTACTGCCGGGGCAGAAGGAGTATTCAAAGCGGCGTCGAATGACATTAACAGGGCATAGGTAGAAAAAAATACCAATGGAGGGACCAGCATGACAAAAACGCAGATCAACCTGCAGGACGCATTCTTGAACCAGGTAAGAAAGGAAAATATACCCGTCACCATTTTCCTGGTGAATGGCTTTCAGCTTAAGGGAATGGTGAAAGGATTCGATAATTTTACCGTTATCCTGGAAAGCGAAGGCAAGCAGATGATGGTGTACAAGCACGCCATCTCCACCATCAGTCCCATGCGGCCCGTGAGCACGTCCTTCTCCGAGCCCAGGCAGGCATGAAACGCATCCCGGCTGAAAAGAATGGTCTCTCTGTTGGGAGGCTTTTCTTTTTTTTGCGGGCGGCCGCGTAAATAAAGATCCTTAAAGGCAAACCTTTCCCCGTTCCGGCGTATAAATATCTTATAAGTCAACGGGGGAGGTGGGTCACCTGAGAATTAACATGCGGCAAAGGCCTCCCGCCGCACCGCCAGGCAGAAGCGGCTTTCCGGAGAGCAAAACGGAATTTAAAAGGCCGGCTCAGTTTCCCAGGCTGAGTGAAAGACACCAATTGCCTGCGGACCGCAAAAAGAACCAGGGCGTGGAAGAAGTTTTCCAGGAACTGGATTCCATGGTGGGGCTGGAAAAAATAAAGCAACTGATCCGGGAAATATACGCCTTCGTGGAAATCCAAAAGAAGCGGCAAAAGGAGGACCTGGCCTTTGAAAACACGGTGCTGCACATGATTTTCAAGGGCAATCCCGGGTCCGGAAAGACCACCGTGGCCAGGATCATCGGCAGGCTGTTCAAGGAAATGGGGGTTCTGCAGAAAGGTCACGTGCTGGAAATAGAAAGAGCCGACCTGGTCGGGGAATATATCGGGCATACCGCCCAGAAGACAAGGGAACAGCTGAAAAAGGCCCAGGGCGGGGTTTTATTCATAGACGAGGCGTACTCCCTGGCCAGGGGCGGGGAAAAGGACTTCGGCAAAGAGGCCATCGACTGTCTTTGCAAGGGCATGGAGGACAACAGGGACAACCTGGTGCTGATCCTGGCCGGGTATACAGATGAAATGGACTGGTTCCTGGAAACAAACCCCGGTTTAAGGTCCAGGTTTCCCATTCACCTGACCTTTCCGGACTATAATGCGGGCGAACTGCTGGACATAGCCGACATGATGCTCAGGAAAAGGCAGTACGTCCTGTCCGCGGCGGCCAGGGAGGAGCTGAGGCTGATCATCGAGGCAAAATCAAAAACACACCAGCACAGCGGCAATGCCCGCCTGGTCAGAAACATCATCGAGCGGTCAATGCGCAGGCAGGCGGTGAGACTGATCGGGAAAAACGGCCTTACCCGCGAAGACCTGATGACCATCACCAGGGAAGATATGCTTAAGGCCAGGGAGGATCTTTAAAGAATAACCCAGGACACATAACAAAGAACCCGGGGGAAGGTGTGAAGGAATAGTTACCGAGGAACAATTGGACAGGCTGGCCGACCAGGTGGAAGAGGAAATCCGGGAGATCGGCCTGCAGATTGAAAAAGACGCATATGCCAACCACAAGAAGGTCATTGACCAGTTCACCCGGTCCAGGGTTGCCGAGTACCACCTCAAGGGATCGACCGGATACGGGTACAACGACGCTGCCCGGGATAAACTGGAAGAATTGTACGCCGGCGTGTTCGGATCCGAGTCCGCCCTGGTCAGGGGGCAGATCGTCAGCGGCACCCACGCCATCGCCCTTTGCTTCTTCGGCCTGCTGAGGCCCGGGGACGAACTTCTTGCGGTGCAGGGAGAGCCTTATGACACCCTGGCCGGGATGATCGGAATCAGGGGGCGGGAACCGGGTTCCCTCAAGGACCTTGGAGTGAGCTACCGCCAGGTGGATCTGCTGGAAGACGGCAGGCCGGACCTGGAAGGCATCAAAAGAGCCATCGGCAGCCGGACGAAAATGGTCTACATCCAGAGGTCCAGGGGATACTCCCTGAGGCCCTCATTCGGCCTTAAGGACATCGCGGACCTGGCCCGGTTCCTGAGGGGGTGCAAAGAGGACCTGATTATTTTCGTCGATAACTGTTACGGCGAGTTTGTGGAAACCCGGGAACCCACGGAGGCCGGGGCCGATCTGGTTGCCGGATCGCTGATAAAAAACCCCGGTGGAGGCCTGGCTCCTTCGGGGGGCTACGTGGCGGGAAAAAGGGACCTGGTTGAAATGGCCGCCGCCAGGTGGACCGCTCCCGGGGTGGGGGCGGAGATAGGCCCCTCGCCGGATTACATCAGGCTTCTCTACCAGGGGCTTTACCTGGCCCCACGCTGCGTGGCCGAGGCTTTGCACGGGGCCGTCTTCGCCGCCAGGTTCTTTGAAAGGCTGGGCTACAGGACCGTCCCGTCATACGATGCTCCCAGGACGGACATCATCCAGGCCATAGTGCTGGGGTCGGCAGAAAAGGTGATCAAATTCTGCAGAGGAATACAGTCGGCCTCGCCGGTTGACTCCGGGGCGGATCCGGTACCGGGGGACATGCCGGGTTATGAACATAAGGTGATCATGGCCGCCGGCACCTTTGTCCAGGGGGCGTCCCTGGAGCTGAGCGCCGACGCCCCCATGCGCGAACCCTATGCCGTATACCTGCAAGGGGGGCTTTCCAGGCACTACGCCAGAACGGCGGCAATCAACGCGGCCCTGCACCTTGAAGGAAGATAAAACTGAAGGCTTTATTCTTCAAGAATCCAGAATGAAAAAACCGCACCGCCCGCAGGGCGTTTTTTTTCTTTAAAAAAAGGTGTTGAAGAACAGGTGCGAGAATATTTTCAGAAAAACGCAAAATTTCGGGTTTAACATGAAAAAAGCCGGAAAAAATTTGAAGTTAAGCACTAAAATAATCCTGCTTTCCTTTTCCTCGGTCTTTCTGGTGGTGCTGGTGGGGGGTTTCGTGCTGGTCAACAAGATTGCCGAAATCATGGAGGACGAAATGGGCAAAAGGGCTCTGGCCATCGCCCGCACCCTGGCCCAGATGACGGTAATCCAGGAAAGCGTGGAAAGCGGCAACGGGTGGGAAAAGATTCAGGCCGTGGCTGAGAAGACAAGGGTGGCCACAGGGGTGGAGTACATCGTGGTGGTCAATATGAACGGCATAAGGCTGTCCCACCCGGTGGCCGACCGTATCGGGAAGCCGTTCAGCGGAGAAGACCTGGCGCCCGCCCTGGGGGACAGGGAATACACCTCCAGGGCCAAGGGTGTGCTGGGGCCCTCGGTGAGGGCATTCGTCCCGGTAAAAAAAGAAGAGGGCAGCGTTCAGGTCGGGGTGGTGGTGGTGGGCATCCTCACTCCCACCTTCCTCAGCATTATCAAGTCCATAAGGTCCGAGATATTGATCGTGCTTATTCTCTGTCCGTCACTGGGGTTCATCGGTTCAGTCTTCCTGGCCAGAAGAATCAAGGAAGCCATGTTCAGAATGGAGCCCGGGGAGATTGCCAGGCTGCTGGAAGAAAGAACAGCCATCCTGCAGGCTCTTGGGGAAGGCATATTAGCCATAGACAAAGACTGCCGGATCACCGTGGCCAACGAAACAGCCAGAAAAATACTGGGCCTGGGTGATGAAGTAATGGGCAGGTTGATCGGGGAAGTTTTAAAAGACAGCCAGCTGCCCAAGGTCCTGAAAAATGGGGTGCCGGAATACAACCAGGAGAGGGTGATCAACAACACGGTAATAATAAGCAACAGGGTGCCCGTGAGGGTGAACGGACAGGTGGTGGGAGCCGTGGCCACCTTCAGGGACCGGACTGAAATTCACCGCCTGGCGGAAGAGCTTACTGGAGTCAAGGCCTTTGTGGAAGCCCTGCGGGTGCAGAATCACGAGCACCTGAACCGCCTGCACACCATTTCCGGACTTATCCAGCTAAAACAATACCACGAAGCCATGGAGTACATCTTCAACATAACCGAGGAGCAGCAGAACATCACCTCCTTCCTGACCAAAAAGATTAAGGACATCAGCGTGGCCGGTCTTCTGCTGGGCAAGTACGGCAGGGCGAAGGAAATGAGGGCGGACATGGAAATCGACAAAAATTCCCGCCTGGCCAGGCTTCCCAGGCGGGTTGACAGCAACGCCCTGGTGGTAATCATCGGCAACATGCTGGAGAACGCCTTGGACGCACTGAAAAAATGCGTGCACTGCGAAAGAAAAATATACTTTTATATTTCCGACCGGGACAACCAGTTAAAGATAGTGGTCCGCGATTCGGGGCCCGGGATACCGGGACAATTGAAAGATAAAATTTTTGAACACGGGTTCAGCACAAAGGAAGAGCCGGGGCACGGTCTGGGGCTGCACATGGTAAGGGAACACGTGACGGCAGCCGGCGGGAACATAGAAGTGAACAGTATCCCCGGCAGGGGTACGGAGTTTGCAGTAACCATTCCCTACTGAATCGGGGTGAACCCATTGAGCCTGATAAAAGTAATTGTCATCGAGGATGACCCGATGGTGGCGGAAGTCAACCGAAACTTTATAAATACGGTGCCTGGATTTATAGTGGTGGATATTGCCAAAACGGCCGGTGAGGGCATCCAAAAGACCGTTTCACTCAAGCCGGACCTGGCCCTTATCGACGTTTACCTGCCTGACCGGGACGGACTTAACCTGCTGCAGGATTTGAGGAGGCTCCGGGTGCCAACGGACGCCATCCTGGTCACTGCCGCCCATGACGCGGAGACTGTGGAGGGTGCCTTCCGGTACGGGGCGGTGGATTACATTCTGAAGCCTTTTAAATTCGCAAGACTGAAGGCGGCCCTGGAATCCTACGCCGCCATGCGCGCAAGGCTGAGCAGGGTAAATCCCATGAGTCAGGACGATATCGACCAGCTGAAGGCAAATCGCCTCCCGCCGGCCGCCGGGGAAACGGAAATGCCAAAAGGCCTCAACGACCTGACCATGAAACAGGTGCTTCTTTACATGATCAAGACCCGGAACGCCCTTTCCGCCGAAGAGGTGGCCGAGGGCCTGGGAATAGCCAGGGTTACCGCCCGTAGGTACCTGGAATACCTTGACGAAATCGGCAGGGTCACCGTTGAGCTGCAGTACGGATCGGTGGGCAGGCCGGTCAAAAAGTACAGGATCGCGGCGGACATCTGATTTCCAAAAATACCATAAGGTTAACGGCGGTATAAACATGAAAAAAACACCACTGAAAATCTCAATTGCACTGCTAGTCATTTTCCTTTTGACCGGATGCGGGGAGAGAATCGAGGACCTGGAACAGGTTGCCCCGGGCGAGAAAATAGTGATCAAATTTTCCCACGTGGTGGCCGAGGATACGCCAAAGGGCCTGGCCGCCAAGAAATTTGCAGAACTGGCGGCAAAGAGAACCGGCGGCAGGGTGGAGGTTCAGGTCTTTCCAAACTCGACCCTCTACGCGGACGGTGAAGAAATGAATGCCCTCAGGAGCGGCGCGGTGCAGATTATTGCCCCCTCCACGTCAAAGCTGGGCGACATGTTTCCCCGCTGGCAGGTGTTTGATATGCCCTACGCCTTTGAATCCGTCGATGAAATACACCGGGCGATGAACGGCAGCATGGGCAAGACTCTTTACGGCGATCTCGAAAAAGGCGGGATATACCCCCTGGCCTTTTGGGACAACGGGTTCAAGCAGATCACCAACCGGGTCAGGCCCCTGGTGCACCCGTCCGACTTCAGGGGACTTACTTTCAGGATCATGATCAACAGCAGGATCCTGGAGGAGCAGTTCAGGCTTCTGGGGGCGGTGCCCGTCCAGATGAGGTTCAACGAGGTTTATGACGCCCTTTCATCCCGGGCGGTGGACGGCCAGGAAAACACCGTGTCCAACATAGTGACCCAGAAGTTTCACGAAATCCAGCCCTACCTGACGGTAAGCAATCACGGTTTCATGGGCTACGTGGTAATGGCCGACCAAAAATTCTGGCTGGGACTGCCGCCGGACATCAGGGCCAAACTGGAGGAAGTCATGAAAGAGGTGACCGATTGGGAGAGGGAACAGGCCATGATCATCAACGAACGGGACATGAAAGTCCTGCAGGAATCGGGAAAGGTGAAAATACACCTCCAGACCCCGGAAGAAAAATGGGAGTGGAAGAGGGCATTGGCAGGCCTGGAGAAAAAACTGGAGGAAATACTGGGCGCCAAGATGTTCAGCGAACTGAACAACAACGATAAAAATGTTTTAAGTAGTCAATATCTTCGCAGCAGCCCGACCACCTTGCCCAGGATAGAAACATCCCTGGTGATTATGGGTTCCATTGACCTGTTTTCCGGCTGCAGCCTTACCCGGGAATTTTCTTTGTAGAACCTTTTCACCGTTGCCTCGTCCCCGATCAGGGCCACCACTATATCGCCGTTGTTGGCGGCAGGCTGCTGCCTGACCACCACCAGGTCGCCGTCGTGAATGCCGGCCTCGATCATACTGTCGCCGCGCACCCTGAGCATGAAAAAATCCCCGTCACCAAAGTAGGAAGAGGGCAGGGGAAGGGTAAAGTCATGATTTTCGGAGGCAAGAACGGGCTGGCCGGCGGCAACGCGCCCCAGGACGGGAACTGCGTTTATTTCTCCTGCCCCGGCCCGGACGGGATCCCCGATCAGCTCCAGTGCTCTGGGTTTGGCCGGATCACGCTTTAAGCAGCCTTTATCTTCGAGCCTCCTTAAGTAGCCGTGAACGGTTGAGCTGGACTTCAAACCCACGGCCTGGCCGATTTCCCGTACCGAGGGCGGGTAGCCCTTTGTCCTGACATTGTTCCGGATGAACTCCATTATGGCATACTCCCTGGATGTCAGCCGCTTAACCATGAAAACACCAGCCTTTCATCTATTAAGGGCATTATAGCATAAAAATGCCGCTGATAAAACACTTGTTCGCACAAACAAAAACTTTTTATATTTTTTAGAAGGGAACAGATATATCAAGGTCGAATTATCTGAACCGGGTGAATATGCCATATGCCAAAGCTTAGGGTTGCCATTGCGGGGGCGGGAGAAGAGGGAACCTCCATTTACAAAATGATCCGGGCTGTTCCGGAGGTTGAGGTCGTGGGCCTGTACTCTCCCGAAAAGATCCTGGAAGAATTAACCCTGAACAACCGCATGGACGTGGTCATTCTGGCCCGGGAGGCAGGCCGGCTGAAACAAAGGATTTCAGGCCTGATCAAACCGGGCACTTCAATAATCGACGCCGGGGCCGTGGACCTGATCGTGTCTCTTTTAAAAGAGAAGGAAAAACTCCTGGAGTTCAAAAAATTACAGAGCGAGCTTACCATTATATTGAATTCCGTCCACGAGGCCATCGAAGTGGCGGACACCGACGGCATAATCCGGTATGTCAACCCCGCCTTCACCCGTGTTACCGGCATACCGGAGCACGAGAGGATTGGCAGGAACATTTTCGAAGTCTCACCCAACGGCGCCCTGGCCCAGGTTTTGAAAACCGGAAAAAACATTTTCGGCCACCGGACCAGGGTGGGCGGAAGCAACTCCGAGGTGATTTCCAACGCCGCCCCCATATACGTGGACGGCAATATAATCGGCGGGGTGGTGGTTTTCCAGCACCTCACCGATGTTATAAAGCTGATGGACGAACTTCGGCAGAGCGCCTCCCTGATCGAAAACCTGTCCGAAAAACTGGGCCAGGTGACCACCAGCAAATATACCTTCAGCGATATTCTGGGCAACGGCCAGGAACTTAAAAAATGCATCCAGGTGGCAGAAAGGGCGGCCAGGTCAAATTCAACCGTTCTCCTGCTGGGAGAGAGCGGAACCGGAAAGGAACTCTTCGCCCATGCCATCCATCATGCCAGCCCCCGCCGGGAAAAGCCCTTTATCAAGGTGAACTGCGCCGCCATCCCGGAGAGCCTGCTGGAAAGTGAATTCTTCGGTTACACCAAGGGCGCCTTCACCGGGGCAATCAAGTCAAAAATAGGGAAGTTTGAACTGGCCAACGGCGGAACCATTTTTCTGGATGAAATCGGTGACATGAGCCTCAACCTGCAGGGAAAACTACTGCGGGTCCTGCAGGAAATGGAGTTTGAACGGGTGGGCGGAAACCAGACCATAAAGGTGGACGTCAGGGTTATCGCGGCCACCAACAGGAACCTCCGGGAACTTATCAGGCAGGGCAGGTTCCGGGAAGACCTGTATTACAGGCTGAACGTGGTGGAAATCACCCTTCCACCGGTCCGCTACCACAAGGAAGACCTGCCCCTTCTCTGCAACAGCCTGATTGTTAAGCTGAACCGGAAGCTTGGGAAGAAGGTGAAAGGACTTTCCAGGGACGCCGAGGAGGCGCTTTTCAGCTACGACTGGCCCGGAAACGTGCGGGAACTGGAAAATGTCATTGAACGGGTAATGGTCACGGTGGATGATGAGGTGATTACCAAGAAGAACCTCATCCAGCACGTCAGCCAGTTTAAAAACACTTCCGAAAGGGACCTGGATCTCATCCCCATCGACCAAATGGAACAGATCTTGATTAAAAAAGCCCTGCTGAAATTCGGGAACACGGTGGAAGGCAAGAGGAAGGCCGCACAGGCCCTGAATATTTCTCTGGCAACCCTATACAATAAAATAAAGAAAAATCGTTCAGACAATTAGATCAATTGGTAATCTTATAAAATTTAGAGGACTTCTATTATTTAGAATGTGATTACTTCTCAAGACCCCTGTTAAAATCAGGGGATTTTATATATGTTGATTCTAATTATTGAAAAATGCCGGGGCGGCCTTGCCATTTATAAAGTTTTTAAATATGATGTACATGTAAATTGGCCATTTTATCCAGCGGTATAAAGCATTGGTTATACTTACCCCGGCTTGGTACATTTCTTGCTAAGTTAAACGAGGTCGGACCTTTGAATGGAGGTGTGGGTTATAAAAACGGTAACCACCGGAGAGATTGTTGAAACGGTAGCCCGCTTGTGCATGGAGGCCAACTACTATCTCGGTGACGACGTGATCAGGGCTTTTGAGAACAGCCTGAAGGAAGAGCTGTCACTTACCGGCAAGGACATTCTCAAGCAACTACTGATGAACGCCAAAATCGCCGCCGAAGACCAGGTGCCCATGTGCCAGGACACCGGTTTCGCAGTGGTATTCCTGGAATTGGGACAGGAAGTGAGGATTGCGGGAGGAAACTTGTATGACGCCATAAACGAAGGGGTCAGGAAGGGTTACACCGGGGGCTTCCTGCGCAAATCCATTGTTGACCATCCCCTTAACCGGGTTAACACCGGTGACAACACGCCGGCCGTCATCCACACCAGGGTGGTTCCGGGGGACAAACTAAAGATAACGCTGGCCCCGAAGGGAGGCGGCAGCGAAAATATGAGCGCCCTGAGGATGCTCAAGCCCGCCGAGGGTCTCGAAGGGGTAAAAAAATTCGTCATCGACACCGTAAGGGCCGCCGGCCCCAACCCCTGCCCGCCAATGGTGGTGGGGGTGGGAATAGGGGGCACCTTTGAAAAGTGCGCCCTGCTGGCCAAGGAGGCGCTGCTCAGGGAACTGGGCAAGCCCAGTCCGCTGCCCGACATAGCGGCTATCGAGAAAGAACTCCTGGAGAAGATAAACGCCCTGGGCATAGGCCCCCAGGGACTTGGCGGAAGAACCACTGCCCTGGCGGTGCATATAGAAATATACCCCTGTCACATAGCCAGCCTTCCGGTGGCGGTGAACATAAACTGCCATGCCGCCCGGCACAAAGAGGCCGTCCTTTAACAGCGGAGGTGAAACAGCTTGCCCCAGATAAAATTGTCCACCCCTCTCAGCGACGAAGTTGTGGAAAACCTGAGGATCGGGCAGAAGGTCCTTTTAAACGGTTTATTGTACACCGGCAGAGATGCTGCCCATAAAAAGATGATTGAGCTGTTGGACCAGGGAAAGCCGCTGCCCATTGATGTTAAGGGACAGGTAATCTATTATGTCGGCCCGTCCCCGGCCAAGCCCGGCCAGATTATCGGTTCCGCGGGGCCGACCACCTCGGGCCGGATGGATTCATACGCGCCGCGGCTGATCGCCCTGGGCCTGAAAGGCATGATCGGTAAAGGGAAACGGTCTCCAGAAGTAATAAAGGCCATGAAACAGCACAAGGCGGTGTATTTTGCAGCCGTGGGCGGAGCGGCCGCCCTTATTTCAAGGAGCATCAAAAAATGCCGGGTGATTGCCTACCCGGAACTGGGTCCCGAGGCCATCCACGAGCTGTATGTGGAGAACTTTCCGGTAATAGTGGCCAACGATACCCTGGGCGGGGACCTTTACGAAGAAGGGATGAAAATTTACGCCGTAAAATAGGGTTGGAGGGTATCGGGGCCGGGGCAGGAATGTCTAAAAAACTCCTGTCTCCCGTCTCCTGTAGCCTGACGCATAAAATCCACTAAAAGCATCAAAAAGGAGAGATTGGACTTGAAACTTTTTGAATACATGGGGAAGGAATTGTTTTCCGGGTACGGCATAACGGTGCCCCGCGGCAGGATGGCGTCCACACCTGGCGAAGCCGCAGCGGTGGCGGCGGAAATCGGCGGAGAAGTGGTGGTCAAATCCCAGATTCTTTCGGGCAAAAGGGGAAAGGGCGGGGGCATCCTGTTCGCGGCATCCCCTGCGGAAGCAGAAGACGCTGCGGCCAAAATACTTGGCAGCACCGTCCAGGGCTTGAAGGTGGAGTCCGTCCTGGTGGAAGAGAAAATTAAAATTGACCGCGAGCTGTACCTCGCCATAACGGTGGACGGTTCGGCCAGGAAACCGGTGCTTATCGCCTCGGCCAGCGGCGGAATGGATATAGAGGACGTGCCCGACGAGGATATAGTCAAGTACCACATCGACACCTTCGTGGGGCTGCAGCCCTACGCGGCCAGGGAAATAACCAGGCGGCTGGGCCTGACCGGCCCCCCGGCCGGGGAGATGAACCGGCTATTGCCCCTTCTCTACAGGATTTTCAGGGAAAAGGACGCCGAACTGGTGGAGATAAACCCCCTGGTGGTCAGCGGAGATAAGCTTATAGCCGCCGACGCCAAGGTGACCATAGACGATGAAGCGCTTTACCGTCAGAAGGGACTGCCGCACGTCGAGGAAAGAACCGAAGCCGAACAAAAGGCCCACGCCCTCGGCCTTTCTTACGTCCAGCTTGAGGGCAACATAGCGGTGATGGCCAACGGCGCCGGGATCACCATGGGCACCCTGGACACCCTCCAGCATTTCGGAGGGAGGCCGGCCAACTTCCTGGACGCGGGCGGCGGAACGGGCACCGAGGCAACCGCAAAGGCGCTGGAAATACTTTTGGAGACCAACCCCAGGGTGATCCTGATCAACATTTTCGGCGGAATCACCCGCTGCGACGACGTGGCCAACGCCCTGGTGAAGGTTAAAAACGAGATAGGCATACCGGTTCCCGTGGTCATTCGCTTGGTCGGCACCAACGAGGAAACCGGGGTCAGGATACTCAGGGAAAACGGATTCGAGGCATACAGGATGATGCGCGAGGCCGCCGCCAAGGCAGTTGAGATAGCGAACAGCGGCAATTAAAACGCGGAAGCCGGGAATCAGGAATAAAGAAAGGACGGATAACCGACAATGGCCATTATCATTGATGAAAATACCAACGTCATAGTCCAGGGGGCCACAGGAAATCAGGGAAGGTTCCATACCAGGCAGATGCTGGCATACGGAACCAGGGTTGTGGCCGGCACGTCACCGGGAAAAGGCGGCCAGGAAGTGGAAGGGGTAAGGATCTACGACACGGTGGCCGCCGCCATGGAGGACCACCGGGTGGACGCCTCCTGTATCTTCATCCCGGCCCCGTATGCCAGGGATGCCGCCTTTGAGGCCATAGAGGCCGGGATCAAGGTTGTGGTGATCATCACCGAGCACATACCGGTGCACGACGAAATGGACATTATCAACTTTGCAAGGCAGAAGGGAGCAACCGTAATCGGTCCCAACACCTTCGGCATTGTTTCTTCCGGAAAGTGCAAGATCGGCATCCCGTCCAACCAGTTTTTCGTACCGGGGCCGGTGGGCGTGGTGGCCCGCAGCGGGACCCTCACCTATGAAATCGTGGCCAACCTTACTGCCGGCGGCATCGGACAGACCACGGTGGTGGGCCTTGGCGGCGACCGGGTGGTGGGGCTTTCCTTCGTGGATGTCCTGCAGAGGTTTGAAAAAGACCCCGAAACCAAAGCGGTGGTGCTGGTCGGGGAAATAGGAGGGAACCAGGAGGAGGAAGCCTCCCTGTTCATTAAGAAGATGTCCAAACCGGTGGTGGCTTATATCGCCGGCAAGAGCGCCCCTCCGGGCAAAAGAATGGGCCATGCCGGGGCCATTATAGAGCGCGGTAAGGGCACCTATGAAGGAAAGGTCAGGGCGCTGAAAGAGGCCGGGGCCTCGGTGGCCGCACTTCCCTTCGAGGTGCCGGAACTGATCAGGGAACTTATAGGCTGATGACTATTGTCAGCTGTTAGCTATTAGCTGTTGGCCAAGGGCCGCAAGTTTCAGGCATAACTTTCAGCCACCAAAGAAAACAGGGAATTATAATCTGTTTATGCCGGTATTTTACAGTCTGCTGCCACCAGTTAACTTCATGCCCAGAGCTAACAGCTAAAGGCTATTTATCACCGGGAGGTGGATGTGCTTGTTTGATAAGGAAAAAATGAAAGAGATTAAAGAAAAGAAGGACCTCTGGCAGAAAAAAATTGATGAACAGACAAAAAAGCGCCCGGAAAGGCAGCCGGAGTTTGTCACCGACTCGGGAATAACCATCGGGACGGTGTACACTCCCGCTGACCTGGACGCGGAAAGTCCGGACCTTAGCCTGCCCGGTGAATATCCCTTCACCAGGGGAGTGCAGCCCAACATGTATAGGGGCAGGCTGTGGACCATGAGGCAGTACGCCGGGTTCGGAACAGCCGAGGAGACAAACAAGCGCTTCCGGTACCTGCTGGAACAGGGCCAGACAGGGCTCTCGGTGGCTTTTGACCTGCCAACTCAAATCGGCTACGACTCGGACCACCCGCTGGCCGCAGGGGAGGTGGGCAAAGTGGGGGTGGCCATAGACTCCATTCAGGATATGGAAACCCTTTTCGACGGCATACCCCTGGACAGGGTCAGCACATCCATGACCATCAACTCCCCGGCCGCCATCCTGCTGGCCATGTACATAGCCGTGGCGGAAAAACAGGGGGTGGCCCCGGATAAGCTGAACGGCACCATCCAGAACGACATCCTGAAGGAATACGTGGCCCGGGGGACGTACATCTTTCCGCCAGGCCCGTCCATGAGGCTGATCACTGATATTTTCGCTTACTGCTCCAGGCATATCCCGAACTGGAACACCATCAGCATCAGCGGCTACCACATCAGGGAGGCCGGCTCCACCGCGGTCCAGGAGGTGGCCTTCACCCTGGCCGACGGCATCGCCTACGTCAAGGCCGCCATCGACGCCGGACTGGACGTGGACGAATTCGCACCCAGGCTTTCCTTCTTCTTCAACGCCCACCTCAACTTCCTGGAGGAAATCGCCAAGTTCCGGGCCGCCCGGAGACTTTGGGCGAAAATAATGAAGGAAAGGTTCGGGGCCAAAAATCCCAGGTCCATGATGCTGCGGTTCCACACCCAGACAGCCGGCTGCACGCTGACCGCCCAGCAGCCCGACGTCAACATCATGAGGGTTGCTTTCCAGGCCCTCAGCGCGGTGCTGGGCGGAACCCAGTCGCTGCACACCAACTCCAGGGACGAAGCCCTGGCCCTGCCCAACGAGGACTCTGTGCTCATCGCCCTGCGCACCCAGCAGGTAATCGGCTATGAAATCGGTGTTGCCGATTCCGTCGATCCCCTGGGCGGATCGTACCTGATTGAAAGCCTCACAGACGAAATAGAAAAAAGGGCCGCGGAGTACATCGAAAAAATCGACTCCATGGGCGGCGCGCCGGAAGCCATCGAATTCATGCAGAAAGAGATCAAGGACAGCGCCTACCGCTATCAGATGGATATCGAGACCGGCAGGAAGGTGGTCATCGGAGTCAACAAATTCATTATGGAGACCGAAAGGCCGAAGGGCCTGCTGAGGGTGGACCCGGCCGTGGGGGACCGCCAGGTGAAAAAACTTGAACGTCTCCGGGCCGAACGTGACAGCGGCAGGGTGGAAAAAATACTGGGCGAGTTGCGCAAAGCGGCAGGCGGCACTGAAAATCTGATGCCCCATTTCATCGAGGCGGTCAAAAGCTACGCCACCCTCGGCGAAATATGCGACGCGCTGCGTGAGGTCTTCGGCGAGTACAGGCAGCAAATAGTTTTTTAATTGGGAGGATTTTGTATGAGCGATAAACCGATCAGGGTTCTTGTTGCCAAGCCGGGACTGGACGGACACGACAGGGGGGCCAAGGTTATCGCCCAGTCTTTCCGTGACGCCGGCATGGAGGTCATTTACACCGGCCTGCGCCAGACACCCGACCAGATCGTCCAGGCGGCCCTGCAGGAGGACGTGGACGTGGTGGCCCTGAGCATCCTTTCGGGAGCCCACCTGCACCTGTTTCCGCCGGTGGTGCAAGGTTTAAAAAACAATAATGCGGGAGATATTCTGGTACTAGGGGGAGGGGTGATCCCGGACGAGGACATTCCAATCCTCAAGGAGGCCGGAGTGGCGGAGGTATTCGGCCCCGGAACCCCCACCAAAACAATAATTGAGTATATAAAGAACAACATCCGGAGGCATTAAAATTTGAGGGAGGTGAAGAAGTGGTCAGAAAAATTGATCACATAGGCATCGCAGTCAGGAATCTTAACGAAGCCGTTAAATTTTACGAGGGTGTGCTTGGCCTGAAGGTTGCCGAGATCGAAGAGGTTCCGGACCAGAAGGTGAGGGTGGCCTTCATCCCCACCGGAGACAGTGAGGTCGAGCTTCTGGAGTCAACCTCTCCGGACGGTCCCATCGCCCGCTTTATCGAAAAAAACGGCGAGGGCATCCAGCATATAGCCTTCAGGGTGGATAACCTGGAAGAGAAGCTGGCGGATCTGAAAAGCAAGGGCGTCCGCCTGATCGATGAAAAACCCCGCCGGGGTGCCGGAGGCGCCATGATCGCATTCCTCCATCCCAAGTCCACTTTCGGAACGCTGGTTGAGATCTGTGAAAGGAAGTAGGGAGGGGCGGCAATGAGCATCCAGGAAAAGATGGAACGCCTGAGCCGGCTTAGAGATAAGGTAAAAGCCGGGGGCGGTCCGAAAAGAATAGAAAAACAGCACGAGGCCGGGAAGCGCACCGCCCGGGAAAGAATAGACATGCTGTTTGACCCCGGCACCTTTACCGAACTGGTGACCTTTGCCGGAGACGAGGACATAGACAACCTGAAAAACCCCGGAGAGGGTGTGGTGGCGGGATACGGCAAGATTGACGGGCGCACAGTTTTCGTTTACGCCCAGGACTTTACCGTGTCGGGCGGATCCCTGGGACGCATCCACGCCGCCAAAATTTGCCGGGTGCTGGACGCGGCCATGAAGGTTGGAGCGCCGGTAATCGGACTGAATGACTCCGGGGGGGCCAGGATCCAGGAAGGCGTTGACGCCCTGAACGGATACGGGGAGATTTTCTACAGGAACACAAGGGCCTCCGGGGTAATTCCGCAGATTTCGGTGATTATGGGCCCTTGCGCCGGCGGCGCCGTCTACTCCCCGGCCCTGACCGACTTCATCATCATGGTTAAAAACACCAGCCAGATGTTTATCACCGGGCCCCAGGTGATCAAGGCGGTCACCGGCGAAGAGGTGAGCATGGAAGTGCTGGGGGGGGCCATGACCCACAACCAGACCAGCGGCGTGGCCCACTTCGCGTCCGAGGACGAAAGTGACTGCATGGCCTTAATCCGCCGGCTGATCGGTTTCCTGCCGCAGAACAACATGGAAACGGCGCCACAATTGCCGGCCAGGGAGCCTGAAGGAGACCGGGAGGATCTTCTGGGCATCATACCGGACAGCCCGCATCTTTCATACAACGTAAAGAAAATAATATCCCTGGTGGTGGACGGCAGCGACTTCCTGGAGGTCCAGCCCTATTACGCCATGAACGCCGTGGTTGGGTTCGCCCGGATCAACGGCCGGGCCGTGGGAATAATAGCCAACCAGCCGGACTACCTGGCCGGCTGCCTGGACATCAACGCATCGGATAAAATCGCCAGGTTTGTCAGGTTCTGCGACTGCTTCAATCTGCCCCTGGTGACCTTCATGGATGTGCCGGGATTCCTGCCGGGGACAGGGCAGGAGTACGGCGGCATCATCAGGCACGGGGCAAAGATGCTTTACGCCTATTCCGAGGCCACTGTGCCCAAGGTTACCATCATCCTCCGGAAAGCCTACGGGGGGGCATACCTGGCCATGTGCAGCAGCAGCCTGCGGGCAGACAATGTGTTTGCCTGGCCCACGGCCGAAATAGCCGTTATGGGCCCTGAAGGGGCGGTCAATATCATTTACAGGAATGAGATCGCCCAGGCTGAAAACCAGGACCAGGCCAGGACCAGACTGACCGCCGAATACCGCGACAGATTCGCCAACCCTTACATTGCCTGCGCCCGGGGGTACGTGGATGACGTCATCGACCCCAGGGACACCAGGAAAAAAATAATTGACACCCTGTCCATGCTGGCCGCCAAGAAAGAATCCCTGCCGGCCAAAAAGCACGGCAATATACCGCTGTAATTCATATTCAGAAGACAGGAGGAACACGATGAAGAGAAAGAAAATTACCATTGTCGGCGCCGGAAACGTGGGAGCCACCTGCGCCCACTGGGCAGCATCAAAAGAACTGGGAGACATAGTGCTCATCGACGTTGTGGAGGGAGTGCCCCAGGGCAAGGCCCTGGACCTGATGGAGGCCGCCCCCGTTGAGGGATACGACTGCAATATACTCGGCACGAACAGCTACGATGACACGGCCGGTTCCGACCTCGTGGTCATCACCGCCGGAATTGCCCGGAAGCCGGGCATGAGCAGGGACGACCTGCTGAACACCAACGCCACGATAGTGAAGGCCTGCGCGGAACAGGTGGCGAGGTACTCTCCCGACGCATACATAATAGTAGTCACCAATCCCCTGGACATCATGGCCCACGTGGCCTTAAAGGCCACCGGATTCCCCCCCGCCCGGGTCATGGGCATGGCCGGGGTCCTGGATTCGGCCCGTTTCCGCACTTTCATAGCCCTGGAACTGGGAATTTCCTTCGAAGACGTGAGTGCTTTCGTCCTCGGCGGTCACGGTGACGACATGGTGCCCCTGGTGAGGTACAGCTACGCCGGCGGAATACCGATCGAAAAGCTGATTCCGAAGGACAGGATCGAGGCCATTGTCGAAAGGACCAGGAAGGGAGGGGCTGAAATCGTCAACTACCTGAAGACCGGCAGCGCGTTCTATGCCCCGGGGGCATCGGTGGTCCAGATGGCCGAAGCCATCCTCAAGGACAAGAAAAGAATCCTGCCTGTGGCCGCCTACCTGCAGGGAGAGTACGGCGAAAAGGACATGTACTTTGGAGTGCCCGCCATTATCGGAGGCGGCGGGGTGGAGAAAATCATCGAGGTGGACCTGACCGAGGATGAAAAGGCCCAGATCGCCAAGTCCGTCAATTCTGTGCGCAACCTGTTAAAGATAGTCAATATATAAATTTTAAGGGGTTTCTCCGCAGGGAAACCCTTTCGCTTGGAGCCCGCATGTATATTGTATTCAATTAAAAAATAGGAAGGAAGGGTAAAAATGACCAAAAGGCACATAGGCATAACCGACACCACTCTAAGGGACGGCCACCAGTCTCTCCTGGCCACCAGGATGAAAATTGAAGACATGCTGCCCGTAGTGGAAGAAATTGACAGCATGGGATATCATTCGGTGGAGGTATGGGGCGGAGCCACATTTGACTCCTGCATACGCTTCCTCGGGGAAGACCCCTGGGAACGCCTCAGAACACTGAAAAAGCACTTTAAGAGGACCAAGCTGCAGATGCTCCTCCGGGGCCAGAACGTGGTTGGATACAAGCATTACGCCGACGACGTGCTGGAGGAATTCGTCAAGTACAGCGTCAGCAACGGGATGGACATATTCAGGATATTCGACGCTCTCAACGACGTCCGGAACATGGAAGCGGCCATGAAGTTCGTCAAGAGGGAGGGGGGGCACGTTCAGGCCACCGTGGTTTACACCATCAGCCCGGTCCACGACTACGATTTCTACATGAAAACCGCAGCGGAACTGCAGGAAATGGGGGCCGACTCCATCTGCCTGAAGGACATGGCCGGGATCCTTTCTCCGTACATCGCCTACGAGATCATCAGGGGATGGAAGGAGCGGCTGGATATCCCGGTGCAACTGCACGCCCACTATACCAGCGGCATGGCGTCCATGGCCTACCTGAAGGCCATCGAGGCCGGAGTGGACGTAATTGACTGCGCCATTTCCAGCATGGCCCTGCAGACCTCGCAGCCGGCCGTTGAAACAATGGTGGCCTCCCTGGAGAACAGCCCTTATGAAACCGGCCTGGACCTCGCCAAGCTCTCCAGGATTGCCGACTACTTCAAAGAGGCCAGAAAGAACTATGAACAGTTCGACAACTCCCCGAAGAGCGTCGACACCAACGTTCTGCTCTACCAGGTGCCGGGGGGGATGATCTCCAACTTCATCAACCAGCTCAAGGAACAAAACGCCCTGGACAAACTGCCCCAGGTGCTGGCAGAGGTGCCGAAGGTGAGGGAAGACTTCGGCTACCCGCCCCTGGTAACCCCTTCCAGCCAGATAGTGGGCACCCAGGCGGCCATAAATGTCATCGTCGGTACCCGTTACATGTACGCCACGGACGAAGTGAAAAACTACATGCGGGGTTTTTACGGCAGGCCTCCTGCCCCGGTGAACGAGGAAGTGCGCAAAAAAATCATTCAGGACGAAGAACCGATTACAGTCCGGCCCGCCGACCTGATCGAACCCGAACTGCCCAAAGCGCGTGAACTGGCGGGTGAATACATCCAAAAACCGGAAGACGTGGTTTCTGTAGCCCTTTTCCCGCAGGTGGCCCCGGAGTTTTTGAAAAGAAGAAAAGAGGCCGCCAAATCCTAGTGAACTGCCTGGACCTGTGTAAATAGCCGTCGGCCGGGGGGCTAAGCCGTGCCCCCGGTCTTTAATTTTTAAAAGATACTGATAATCGTGATTCTGATCATAAATTTGTCGGCCAATCTGCTGATGTACAGGACGACTTCAAGAATCCGGCGACGCAAATTTCTCTGAAGGCCTCCTTTTTTTTGAATATATAAATTCTGCATTACAAAGAATATATATGCTTTCAGAAACAGGAGGTCTGCATATTTTGAGCATGTGCGAAAAACATGCCTGGGTGGCGTTTAAATCTTTATTTTCTGCGGGGACGACATTGCAAAAGATGATTTACGGGGGAGGGGAGACCCACCTTTTTCTTAACCGGCAGGCTTTGACCATGCTGAAGAACGACGGTATGCTGAGGCCTTACCAGGTGTTATTAAAATATAAGTCAATTATCGATCTTGGCAACCTTTGGGCCGACCAGGGACTGAAGTTCTTTGCCCATTATTATGAACCCAAAGAAGGAAAAGGAATTCTGCCCTGGATTTCAGCCAAAACCCTGGCCCAAAAATATTTTATCAGTTCGCTTTACCACTGGAAAAAGGGCAATCATGAAAGGTCAATGTTCTACCTTGGAGCACTAGCTCACATTGTTCAGGACATGTGCGTGCCTCACCATGCAATGGGAATACCATTTAATGGGCACAGAAAATTCGAATTGTGGGCTTTAAAAAATAAGCACAAGTTTAAATTGGAAGATGGAGGGATTTATGGTGTATTTGATAACATAATGGACTTGATTGATAATAATGCATATATTGCTAAAAAATATTATACCGATCTTTTAAACTTTAATGTTAAATATTATAACGCCACCAAAGATACACTTCATCTTGCACAAAAAACAACCGCGCATTTGTTTGATTACTTTGTGAAACATGCTAATGATAATATTTATTAATAATATAATGTTGGAAAATTCAAAAATTTCGATACTGTCAAATGTGTTCCATTGGGCACATAAAACATCCTTTCACTGCTTTGTTATGTCATTTAAAGGACAAAATAATGATTTTTCCATTAAAATAAAATAAAATTACCGTATACATTATTATTTCCTGTGAATTAACACTTTTAATTTTTCAGTTTTTGGGATGATAAAAAATGGTGAAAATTGATCCTGAAAAACTTAAAAGGATTCCCAAAAAATGCATCCTGGATGAAGACAAAATTTGTGACAACTGCTGCGACTGCTTTGTTTGCGACATCGATCCCGAAAAGATATGCGACAACTGCGCCAAGTGCCTGGAGCTGGCCAGCTTTAACAATATAGAATTGACTGACATACTTTACGATGAAAACATTTTTAAATATGGAAAAAACGGTAAAAAAAAGATTACCAGTTCAATTCCCGCCAAAGCCAAAACATTGGAAGCGGAAGAAATTGTAAAAAAATAAAACCCCATTCATGTTCCGATAAGATATATTATGTTAACTATATGGATTGACAATAACCGGCGCTGCGGATTACCCCTCTGCGGCGCCGTTAATGTTTTCCCGTGTAACATAATGCCCCATTTTTATGTATAACCTATGCTTATGCTTGAGATTTTTACCTTAACCGTCAGTTCCAGTACTATACGCTTAAAATGTTATTTCTTATCCACTCCTTTATTTCGGGGTCGATCTGAAAAAGACCCCCTTTTTTCAGGTCGCCTCCCTGCCTGATCACCGCCGCGGCAAGCATTTCTTCGGGAGGTTGAATTTTGGTCGGGCTGCTTTCGCAACTGTACTTTTTTATCTTGTACAGGGCCAGCCTGGGGACCCCCTCGAACACATCCACCACAAAGGCGTATCCTTCAAGGTTGTTTTTAAACTCGTCGCCGATCCTGAAGTCCCAGATAATCTTGTCTTCGAACTCCTTCCACAAGCCCATTTTCTCCACTCCTAACAATATGATTATTTTATATGCCTTTCTTCTTGCCGGGGAATATCCCCCCGTGTATATACCTGGCGTCGTAAATGTTGTAAAAGGCCTCGGGACATATCCTGTCCAGGGTGGAAAGGGCCTTTTTCAAATCCTTTCTCTTAAGGGTCACAAACAGAATCATTATTTCACCGTCCCTGCCGCATCCGGTCACCGTGGTCACACCAAATCCCTCGCTGCGGAGGATGCCGGCCACCAGTTCGTGATTTTCCTTAGTGCTGAATACCTGCAGCGAAAGATACCCCATGGCCAGCTTGGAGTCAATCAGGCCTCCCACATAATTTCCTGTGGCAAAGCCTCCGGCGTAGGCCACCACCTTCAGGGGATCGCTAAGACCCCCGGAAAGGACCTGGCTGATGGCCAGGATGAATACAGACACCTCCACAAAGCCAATCAGGGCCGCCAGAAATTTCCGGTCCCTGGTTAACATAAGAATCCTGACCACGTCCAGGGACATGTCCACCACCCTGGCAGAAAAAATAAACAGGTATCCTCCCAAGACGGACAAAACGCTTTCCGTGGCCACCCCTCCCCGCATCGAAAAATAAAAAGGAAACACCACCCGTTTCCCAAACAACATTATACCATAAGTTTGTATATTTCCTGCAAATTAATTATATTTTACCGTCTGACAAGTTTTCCATTGCCCCGGCCATGTATTTTTTTTTCTGTCAGCTCTTCGTAGCACCTGATCAGCTTCTGGGCGCTGGTCCTGGAAGAAAGAAGGGCCGCGTTCTTCAGGGCGGCCTCGCCCATCCGGTCTCTCAATTCTCTGTCCCTCAAAAGCAGGTCAAGCCTGGCCGCAAAGTCTTCCCTGGTGTTTTCGGTCAGGAAACCGTCCTCGCCGTCCCTTACCATTTCGCTGGCACCGAAGGCCCTGACGGCCACTGCGGGCACTCCCGCGGCCTTGGCCTCGCCCAGCACCAGTCCCTGGGTTTCGGTAACCGAGGAGAAAACGAACAGGTATGAGCTGCAGTAGTATTTGATCACTTCAGGCCTGTCCAGGGCGCCGGTAAAGATGACAAGATCATGGATTCCCAGTTCCCTGGCCCTGTTTTTCAGGTTTGCTTCCTCGGGGCCGCCTCCCACCAGCACAAGCCTTGTGTCGGGGTGGGCCGGGCGGACCATGGCAAAGGCGTCGATTAGAAACTGGAGGTTTTTCTCATGCCCCAGCCTGCCCACGCACAGGAGAACCCTGGTTTCCTCCGGGAGGCCGTGCTTATGGTGAATATAACGATTGTTCCCCGGCTTGAAACTTTCCAGATCAATGCCCGTTGGAATGGTTTTGATCCGGGCGGTAACACCGTTATTTCTTAAGTGATCGGCTATGACGGCGGTGGGTGCGATTACCAGGTCGCACCCGTTGCAGAAGTCACGGTAATAGCGCCTGGTGATTTCCCTGGCCACGCCCTGGGCAAACGGGAAATAGTGAATGTAAAGGTCGTAGAGGGTGTGAAAGGTGAAGACCAGGGGGACTCCCAGCATCCTGGCGTACCTGGCTCCCAGGCGCCCCAGTATGAACGGGGAATGGACATGAATAACGTCGGGCTTCAGTTTCTTCATGGCAGGCCTCAGGCGGAGGGAAAAGGGTATGGCCAGGGTGAATTCCGGGTTGGTGGGGGCGGGCACCGAAACAAACCTGAACACATTGCGGTCTTTATCGTGGCGCGGGTAACTGGGAGCGAAAATTTTCACTTCGTGGCCCAGGCTGATCAGGTCCCTGGTGAACAGTTCAATGGACTGCACAACTCCGCTCCTATACGGCCTGTAGCTGTCAGTGAAAACGCTTATTCTCATCGCAATCCTCCCGTGCTATTCCGGTGCACAAACATTATAACATATATTGCCGGGTCAGGATGGATCATTCCACGAGTAGGAGGCATAATTCACCCTCCACCCCAGGGGGGTCCTGGACATGGCAAATAAACCCTTCCCGGTCTCATTATGGCCGGTATCTACATCTTCTATACTGATGACGGCCTCCGCCACAGCCCTTTTTCCATCATCGTACAACACCACCATCTCCCTCACCCTGGCGATGATGTACCAGTCCGTGGGCCGGGCAATGGATTCCCAGCATCTCCGGACCAGTTCTTCCAGGAATTCCCCCGTATAGTACCTGCCCAAAACAGATCGCAACTCCTCTTTTGTCCTGGTATCCATCCATGACCGGTCCTCCACCGCGCCGCGGACAATAAACTCCAGTTCGGCTTTTGAGCGGAAACGTTGATGATCGCCTTCCCTGTCGCTTCCTTCAATTCCTTCCACCGATATGCCGACGTTCATCGAAAGAATCAGGACGGTGATGATCACCATCAACCTGGTCCGGATCAACCAAAACACCCCCTGAGAATTAAATTCAATCAACGGGGGCTTTATCCTTTCCAGTATATGGTATTTATTAGTCCATCCGGCAATATTTTTTACGCGCAAAATCTTTCTAATCCGGGGCATTGCTCCGGATTAAAACATAAACCGCCTTTTCCAAGGCGGCTACAACCCTCTCATGTACTCCGGCTTAAGCCTGTATCTGCCCGGATTTTCCAACACGGCCCCCAGCAGGGCCGTCAGCCTTTCCCGGTCCTCCGGCAGCTTGCCCTTCAGGGGCAGGTAATTGGAGGCATGATTGCAGCGGAAAAGGCAATTGTCCAGGGACAGGTTTTCCAGCATCCATTTCAGTTCCTGGAGGCTCTCCAGCGGGTCAATCAGGGTAAATTCACCTTTTTTCATTTTATTGTAAAGAACGGTGTTGGGCGTGGGGGTAAGGGTCAGCGCCCCGATGTAGTCGGGCTGCATTTTGTTCAACATAATCGCCGTCTCCACGGCATTAAGGCGGGAGCCGGATTTTCCGCCCAGGCCCGTGAGGACCGTTACCGAGAGATCAAATCCGGCCTCCTTCGCCCTCAGGCCGGCTTCAAGCATCTCGGCGGCGCTTACCCCCTTGCGCACCTCCTTGAGTATCTGGTCGCTCCCGGATTCAACACCGAGGTAAAGCATGGTAAGCCCGCTTTCCCTAATCAGCATAAGCTCATTCACCGGTTTTTCAAGCAGGTCCTTGGGCCCGGCATATGAAGTCACCCTTTTCAGCCTGGGAAATGTTTCATAAAGCTTCCCCAGCAATTTAACCATCATACCGGTTTCCATGGCCAGGGCGTTGCCATCCGCGAGAAAAATTCTTTCCGTGTCCCGGGCGCAAGCCTCCGCCTCCCGGATGTCCGCTTCAATTTCGTCCCACTCTTTTATCCTGAACCTTTTCATCTTGTACATGCCGCAAAAGGTGCAGGCATTGTGGGAACAGCCTATGGTCACCTGCAAAATCAAGCTGAAGGCCTCGCTGGGAGGCCTGAAAAGCGGCATTGCGTATTTCACCTGATCTCAGCCCCCGTTTTTCACCTGTGCCTTGGACTTGCCCCCACGGTTTGAATGGCGGTGAGGATTGCGGAGGTTACCTGGGCCTTCCCTCCAATCAAATCAAAGCCCACCTGTTTTAAAATGGCTCCCTTTTCGGTAACCACGTAATGAGGAGGGATATTGTTCAGCGCCAGGGCCTTCATATCTTCCCGGCATTGTTCACAGGTGCAGGTATCCGGTTCTTTCTTGAGATGTTCCTTTAACAGCCGGTCAAACATTTCTTCCACTGCCACTTCTGCATAATTTTTAATCATGCGGATCACCCCCTAAATTTTAACCTTCCATTGAACAGGGGATGCACACAACCTTTCCCCGGTCACTCACCGTTCTGGTCTCCATTGCCGCTTTAAGCGTCCCCGAAGGATATGCCCAACTGCCTTGCCGACTTCAGCAGATCCAGATCCGGGGGAACCTTCCTCTGTCCCCCCACCGCCTCATCCAGCGGAACAGTTTCTATTTCGGTGCCCTTGAGGCACACCATATGTCCGTACCTTCCCTCCATCAGGAAGTTCACCGCTGCCGTACCGTACCTCGTGGAAAGGATCCGGTCATAGGCGGTGGGAGATCCTCCCCTCTGCAGGTGGCCGAGCACGGTTACCCTGGTTTCCTTGCCGGTGATGGCCTCGATTTCACCGGCCACAATCTGCCCTATGCCCCCCAGCCTTACGGGGTCGAAGCTGTCCTCCACCCTTCTCTGCACCACCACATCTCCGCCTATGGGCCTTGCCCCCTCGGCCACCACCACAATGCTGAACTTTTTGTTCTGATTGCTGCGGTGGTTTATCTTCCTGGCCACGCAATTAATGTCGTAAGGTATTTCGGGGATCAGGATAACGTCGGCCCCGCCGGCCACCCCGGCCGCCAGGGCTATCCACCCGGCATTGCGTCCCATTAATTCCAGCACCATCACCCGGTGGTGGGATTCGGCGGTGGTGTGGAGTTTGTCGAGAGCCTCTGTGGCCGTGTTCAGGGCGGTGTCAAAACCAAAGGTCTGGTCGGTGGCATAGAGGTCATTGTCGATGGTTTTTGGCACCCCAATAAGCTTGAGGCCCCGGTCGTAAAGCTCCTTTGCTATGGCCAGGCTTCCGTCGCCGCCGATGACCACCAGGGCATCAACACCGTGGATGCTGGTGTTTTCAAATATTCTGTCCGAGACATCCACAAAGATTCTCTCCCCGCCCTTTTCAATCGGGTAGTGGAACGGGTTGTCCCGGTTCGTGGTGCCCAGGATGGTGCCGCCCCTGGGCAGTATGCCGGCCACGTCGTTTTCGGACAGTTCCCTGGCCTGGTTTTTGATCAGTCCGCCAAAGCCGTTCAAAAAACCCACCACGGACAGGCCGTATTCCCTGATGGCCGATTTCACCACGGCCCTGATTACCGCGTTCAGCCCGGGTGCGTCGCCTCCACCGGTAAGAACGCCTATCCTGCTTATTTTTTTCTTTGCAGCCATTTTACCGCCTCCGGAATCACTGGCAATGTTTTTCAAGGAATTTCTTCACCGAGGCATTTACCGCACCGGGCTGCTCCAGCATCAGCATATGCCCGGCGTCTTCAATTATTTCAAAAGTTGCCCCCTTTACGTTATCAGCCAGGAATTTTCCATACTTCACCGGAGTGAGGACATCCTTGTCCCCGGTGAGGACCAGCGTTGGGATATCAATCTCGCTCAGCCGGCCGCTCACGTCAAACCTGTCGCAGGCCAGAAAATCCGAATAAAACACCGAGGGACTGGTGCTTTTCATCTCCTCCTCCGCCGCCTTTAACACCGCCTCCGGGGTTCCCGGCCTGAACATCACGCCGGGCATGTTCTCCGGCATTTTTTCACTCTTGAAGTTTTCAAGTATGGCCGGCAGCACCCGCAGCCTTGACCCGGTCCCCATCAAGATCAGTCCTGCCAGCCGGCCGGGGTAATTGAGGGCGAAGTAAAGGGCCACGGCTCCCCCCATGGAGTGGCCGGCCAGGAAAAAGGGGAATCCCAGCAGGCGGTCCGCAAAGGACCGGATAAATTCCCCGTACGACTCAATGCGGTCGCTGGCGGATCCCCCCGAGAGCCCGTGCCCGGGCAGGTCCACGGCCATGGCCAGGTATTCGCCGCCCAGTCCGGCAACCTGGAAGGACCACCGGGAATGACTTCCTCCGGCGCCGTGGACAAAAAGAACGGCCTGTTTCGGTTCGCCTCCGTCCGGAGTCTTGGCGGAATAGTGGTAGTCAACGCCGTCAATGGTTATAGTGGGCAAATCAATCACGCTCCCTGCGGATGAAAAAACACCGGCGCCAGGTCCGGTTTTTTTCAATCAGCATTACTTTTAGTGATGTGAGTGGGCGTCACAACCGTGACCGGTGTCCTCAGGCGCATCCTCATATTTTTTCCACATCGACATCAAGGCATAGGCCACCGCCAGCATGCCTATGGTGGTGATGACACCGAATACCAGTCCCTGCCACCATGTTTCAAAGAACATGTTATCTCCTCCCCAACCTCCCTGTCTCCCTGGCGCAAAGACATAAGGCTAGATGATTATTACTGGCCCGCCCTGCGGGACAATTCCTCCAGGATGTTCTTCAGCTGTTTCGTTGATTCGCCGTATCCCGCCCAGTCCCCGGACTTGAGCCTATTTATCGCCTCGTCATAAACCCGGTTGGCTTCAGCGGCCAGTTCTTTAACGGTTTTCCCGGCCTGGGTTTCGGTGGCCTGCGTCCGGGGCAGTTCGGTTTCCCGGGCTGCCTCCTTGCCGAAAATCTTCTGCAGCGCCTCGTCCAGGGTGGGCTCCATGACAATTTTTTCGCCGTGGGCCACGATCACCCGCCTCAGCTCAGGCATCCTGCCCTGGTTAGCCTGCAGGTAGAGAGGCTCGACGTACAGCAGGGCGTCCTTAACCGGAATCACCAGGAGATTGCCCCTGATTACCGAGGACCCGCTCTGGTTCCACAGGGTCAATTGCTGCGAAATGTACGAATCCTGGTCAATTCTGGCCTCCACCTGCCTTGGCCCGTAGACCAGTTCCTGTTTCGGGAACTCGTACAAGAGCAGTTTACCGTAGTTCTCACCGTCGGAACGGCCGGCCAGCCAGGAGATCATGTTTGTTTTCTTGTGCGGAGTGAAGGGCATTATTTGAATGAACTCCGGATTCTTCTCCCCGGGCAGCTTTACTATGGTGTAGTACGGCTCCATCTGCTGTTCCTTTTGCCCGAACAGCTCGGTGGGCAGGTTGTAATTGTCCTCCTTGTTGTAGAACACCTCGGGGTCCTCCATGTGGTACACCAGGTATTTCACTGCCTGGACCATGAACAGGTCTTCGGGGTACCTGATGTGGCTGCGCAGCCCCTCCGGCATTTCCGAAAGGGGTTTGAACATTCCCGGAAAAATCTTGCCGTAGGTCTGAATCAGGGGGTCTCTGTCGTCGGCGATATAAAAATTGACCGCCCCGTTGTATGCGTCCACAACCACTTTAACCGAATTCCTGATATAGTTCAATCTCCCCTCGAAGGGCTCTGAATACGGGTACATGTCGGTGACGGTGTAAGCGTCCCACATCCAGAACAGCCTGCCTCTGTCTATAACCATGTAGGGGTCGCCGTCAAACTTGAGGAACGGGGCGATCTTTGTAACCCTCTGGTTGAGGCTTCTGTAATACAGTATCTGGCTATCCCCGGTTATAACACTTGAAATCAGTAGCTTATAGTCGCCCAGGGCCAGGGCGAACAGTGCCCTTCTCGGGAGGGATCCCACCTTAACCCCGGAGTTCCCCGCAAATCTGGTGAATGAATTGTCTTCACCCTTGGGGTAGTCGAATTCATCTTCCTTTGTATTTACTATGACGTAGTTGTCGGTTAATTCCCCGAAATATATTTCTGGCCTCTCAACCTTAAGGTCAATGCTGGACACCGGCGGGATGTCCTTGATCATCAACTGGGGCAATCCCTCGGGGGTAACCTCGTTTACCGGGCTGGCCACCACCCCGTAGCCGTGGGTGTACTTCAGCCTCTGGTTGACCCATGTCTTGGCGTTATCGGGCAGCTGCTGCTGGTTCAGTTCCCGCGGGGAGATCATCAACTGGCGGTACTTCCCGTTGATCATGTACCGGTCCACGTCAATGTTCTTTAGTTCGTAATAAGTCCTCATTTCCTGGATCTGGGCGTAGGTCTGCTGCAGCGGGCGGTAATCCCACAGCCTTATGTTGTCAACCGTGTCCCGGTTCTGCTGGATGTCTTCGGCAGTCAGGGTTTTGCCTGCCGGAAAGGGTTTTTTCTCCACCTTGTCCAGGTTGTAGGCCATTCTGGTGTATTTGATGCTGTTCTCAATGTAAGGCTTTTCCCGGTTCAGCTCGTTCGGCACCACGTAAAACTTTTGAACAACAACCGGATAGATCCCGCCCACCAGAACCGAAACCAGGACCAGCGCCACTATCGAATATACCACCAGCCTGAACTTTTTCATGAAAATGTTGACCAGTATGGCCAGGGCGATAATTATTGACACATAAAAAAGAATTTTGTAGGCCAGCAGGTTGGCATGGATGGCCGTGTAGCCAGGACCGTACAATACCCCGCCGGGCTGGTGCAGGAGGCTGTACTGCTCAAGCTTGTACCCGAAGGCCCTGGCCAGGAAGAATACCGACGCCAGGAAGGAAACGTGGAACCTGGCAGCGTCGGATTTCAGAAAACCGCCTCTTCCCCGGCCGCCGGCGCTGTCGGCCACAAAATAGGCCAGGGCCACCCAGAAGGCGATCAGGAACACCGAACCGATGAAAAGTTTGTATATGAATTCATAAAAGGGAAGCTGGAAAACATAAAAGCTAATGTCTTTGAAAAAGATGGGATCTTTTGCGCCAAAAAGGGTGGGGTGCAGAAATTTCTGCAAAATCACCCAGTCGCCGGTAACCGCAGTGCCCACGAAAAACGACATGACCAGGCAGATCAGGGCGTACAGGGCCAGGATGGGACCTGATTTGGCATACCTGCCAAGGGGCGACCTGTACAGGGTGACGACGTTGTTTTCATCCTCCAGAAACCTGCTCTCATTGGCCGCCTTGATGAGCCGTGATTTGGTGGGCAGCAGGTTCAGGAAAAGCAGGATGAAGAATACCGTGCCCACCGCCACCTTGAGGCCCAATTCCGATAATATGATTGTAAGAAATGTGTTCTGGTACTGGACGGACTGAAACCACAGCCAGTCTGTATACAGGCTGGCCGCCCAGCGGGCCAAAACCAGCACCCCGATCAGGACTACGAAGAGAACCGTCAGAAATCTCTGCCTCACTTGCAAATAACCTCCCGCATACTCTGATCCGGCTTGGTTCGTGATGATTACATGGGCTTGGGAACTTTCTGGGCCTGGTCCGATTCATTTTTTATCTTGGCTTCACACATCCGGCAAAAAGCAACCGGCTTCCTCGCGGGAACATCGTCTTCATCGTCATAGGGATCAGGTTTGAACTCTTCGATTTCCACGGGTCTTCCGCACATGATGCAGGTTAGCTTCAATATTTATCCACCCCCGGCCGGCTTTTCTTTTTTACAATTGCTTAATTCGTCAACAATCCCCTATTTCCTGCCTTACGCGTCCAGGGTATTTTATGGCTTTCCTAATTGACCGCGGTATTTTCATTTAATGAATTTTTTTAGTTCCACGGCCATATCTTCCGGCGCGCAAAGAGTCCAAGGGTCGTGATGGAGCATCTGCATATTGCTGATATCGCTTCCCACCAGGGGGAAAAGGGTAAATCTTCCGACGGTCCTGACGGTGCAGCAGAAACCCTTGTTCTCCTTGCCGGCAAAATACATGGCCATGTTGAAAGCCGGCATGTTTATTGAGTCATAGTAGCCGATTATCTTTTTTAGTCCCCGGGCAAGCTCTTCGAGGTGGCCGGGGGTGATGTCCCAGATGGTGGAGCATCCCTTGATTACAGCCGTCACGTCCCCCATGGCCAGGGGAGCGAAGGAGACCAGCCAGTGGATCTGCCCGGTCGAACCCAGGTCTCTCTCCCCTCCTTTTTCGGCCTCAATCAGGTCGTCCCAGTACACCCTGCCGTTCCTGTCATAATAACCGGCTGCGGCCGCCGCCACCTCGCCGTCCAGGTTGCACGGCACCGAACCTGAAATAACCTGGAGATGGGGGTGAATCAGGGATCCCCCCGCGTAGGGCATATAGTTCCAGCTAATCGAACTGTAACCGGCATTATCAGGGTCCTTTTCCGCCACCGCCTTGAGGTAATTCAGCCCGACCTCCAGGCTGTCCCTCATCACGGAAGGTTCGATATCTCGCATTGACAGGTAGTGTTCGGGACTCATGACCACGACGGCGCTGTGGGTTTCATAAGGGTTAAGATTTGGGATCAGGACCGACTGACCCACCTGAAGCCTGCCCCCCGGAATGAAATCCTCCGGGAAACGGGGAGCGGCCTTTTCTATTACGCCCGGGCAAAACGGGCAGAACCTCTGTCTGGATTCCTCCACGAAGGGCGTCCAGTCGTGCCGGGTAAAGGTGAATTTGCGGAATGGAAAGACCCGCACCAACCTTCCGGTAAGGGGGTCATACCTTTTTTCGCTCTCAACCTCCACCAGTTCAAAGTTTTTGGTGGGATCATGAAACCTGGTTTTCGCCTTGACTCTCCGGAAATTTATCATGAATATTCCTCCCTGTATTATTGTTTCTGCCTGTCTGTCCACGGCCGTACATATTAATTATAATCCATTTTAACCATTGTTGCACACTTAAGGAGGCAAAGTTTTCCAAGGCTCACGGGGCAGTATAATCTTCCTTGACAACTCCCCGGTTTCTGCTATAATGGTATTGCGTTAAGGCGCCTCATTTAAAATGCCCATGCAGGGGAGTAGCTCAATGGTAGAGCAACGGTCTCCAAAACCGTAGGCTGCGGGTTCGAGTCCTGTCTCCCCTGCCAAGTTAAGTCTAGTCCTGCATGAACAGCAGGGCTTTTTAATTTGTACACGGCATGCCCAGTACCTGGACCGGAGAAGTTCAGTTTTATGGTTGATTATATGACGCATGTGTAATGTAAATATATCATTACGCTTACGTTATAATACGCTTATTGTTGCCCCTTTAATGGTCCCCGGTATCCACGTACAGGTCTTCCAGGTGGATTTCGGGAAAAACCACTTTCAGTTTCTTCATTATCTGCAGTGCATTTTCGGGGCCGATCACCCTGTCCTTTTCCCAATGGCTTATATTGCTCTGGGTAAATCCTGTAAAACGGGCAAATTCCTCCTGGGTCATTTTTAGCCTTTTCCGCCAGTATTTCAACCGGTTTTTCACCATCGCATGATCACCGCTATATCACTTCTCCGCCTTGACCGATTAACCTTCCTAAATTTCGCGCTGTTAAAAGGCATTAATGTTAATAATGTCACATTATCCTCCACCTGCCGCATACCCTCGAATATCTTAATTTTCAGTGATTATTGCTGTCCTTGAGGCAAATCATGTTAAATTTTTATACTGATAAACCTATTATATGGAATAAATGGCATAATATATCTTTACATATGTGAAATATATAACATATAATTTATTTAGCTTTTTTATTTAATAATTGGGGGTGGAAAACATGATCACCAGAATTAGAACCCGCCTGCTGTTGATGTGTTCCATTATCCTTTTATTTACCGTAGGGACGGGACTGTTTGCCCTTTACCAAATCCGCGAGGTAAACAGGTCCTATCAGGAGTTGTTGAATTACAGGGCTGAAGTAGCAGACCGCTCCCGGACCATGGTGGCCAATTTCGAATACAGCGCTCTCTACCTGAGGAGTTTTCTTTTATGCAACCATGACGATTACCTCAAAAGGTGTCAGGATGCCTTGAACGCCGCCAAAAAAGATGCCCTGGCCCTAAAGGAAACGGTGACCGAAGAGGAAGGGAAAAAGATGGTTGAGGGCTTGATTAAGGACCTCGACAGTTATACTGCGTACTTAAACGAAGCAGTAGGCATTAAACGGAATTCTCCCAACATGCAGGACGTAATAGACTATACCCTCAACAAGAAGGGCACTATTGCGACGATAATACAGGCCGGCAACACCATGGCCGACTACCAGCGCAAGATGATGAATGATGATACCGCCGCACTGTCCGCCAAGGTAAATAAAATTATCGGCACGGTTACCGCGGCAATTTTGACGGCCGTCCTGGCGGGCGTCCTGCTGGCACTGATCATTTCAGGCAGAATATCGAAGCCCCTGGGAAGGCTGGAAAAGGAATCTGAAAGGATAGCCCAAGGCGACCTCACCGGTGACGAGGTCACGGTGAAAACCAATGACGAGGTCGGCAGCCTGGCCCGGGCTTTCAACAACATGCGCCGCAGCCTCAAGGGACTGGTGGAGGACATCTCTTCAATGGCCGGAAAACTTTCCGCCGCTGTCCAAAACCTTTCCGCCGCCGCCCAGATTAACAGCAGGAACATGGAGTCGGCGGCCGCCACCACCGACCAGATGTACCTGGCCGTAGAGCAGGTGGCCGGCAACGCCCAATTGGTGGCCTCAGCCTCAAGGGAGGCCTCGGAACTGGCTGAAAAAGGGAATAAAGGACTGGACCTGATTACCGCCCAGATGGACAGCCTGGGCCGGATAACCGAAGAGGTGTCGGCGGTTATCAGCGGCCTGAACAAATCCTCCGGGGAAATAACAAAGATAGTGGATATAATTACAAATATCGCCGATCAGACCAACCTGCTGGCCTTAAACGCAGCCATCGAGGCGGCCAGGGCCGGGGAAGCCGGCAAGGGATTCGCAGTGGTGGCCGACGAGGTGAGAATTCTTGCCGAGCAGTCGGCGGCATCGGCCAAAGAAATATACCGCCTGATCCAGGAGGTCCAGGCCGGGGCCGGCAGGGCCGTTTCGGTGATGGACCGGAGCAGGCAGGAATTCTCCGCCGGACGGAAGGTAATCGACGAGGTGGGAGACTATTTCAGAAATATATTAATCAAGGTGCATGACCTGGGGGATGAGATTCAGAGTGTGGCCGCAGCCGCCCAGCAACTGTCCGCCAGCGTTCAAAACGTCGCCGAGATCACTGGACAACAGTCCGCTTCTATCCAGCAGCTTTCAACCCTGGCGGAAGAGTTGGCGCGGATGGGAACCGCCATGGAGGAAATGACCGGCAGGTTTAAGCATTGATCACATCCCCGCCGGCGGGCCCGCCTGCCCCGTTGCTGCAAGTCCCGCATGATCCGGGACTTTTTTTCTGCCGGGATGGATGGGCCGGGAAATTTATGATAATATGGTTAGTGCTCACTGTAAAACAGCTTTCCGTACTGCGTGGTGATGAAATTGAGTCGCGGCATCCTTGACTTCAGGGAAATATTCAACTCGTTGTCCACGGCCCTTGATTTTACATATTCGGGACTTTCCGGGCACCACAAGAGGGTGGCCTACATGGCCGTGTCACTGGCCAAAAAAATTGGACTCCCCGGGGAGACCATCAAAAACCTTTACATTTCATCCATAATCCACGACATCGGGGCCATATCCATGCGGGAGAAGGAAATGCTGACTGAACTTGAAGTGAAGGATCCCTATACGCACTCCGAACTGGGAAGCAGCATGGTCGGCAAATTTTCTTTTCTCAGGCCCGTATGTGAAATAATAAAGTGCCACCACCATGCCTGGAAGGGGGAAAATCCCTGCGGCCGGAAGGGAGACGAAATACCCCTGGAAAGCCGCATTATCAACGCCGTTGACCGGCTTGACGTGCTGATCAGGCCGGGGGCATGCATCCTGGAACAGTCTGCCGGGATATTGAAACAGCTGAAGGAAATATCGGGCCTTATAATTGACCCGGGTATATTCGCCGAACTTGCGGACCTTGCTGAAAGGGAAAGCTTCTGGCTCGACCTGGGTTCGGAATTTTTACCGGCCGTGCTGAACGGCCTGTTGGCGGATATTGATACTTTTGCCGGAGAAGACATATTGATGGATATATCATTGCTTTTTTCCCGGGTTATCGACCATAAAAGCAGGTTCACCCACAAGCACTCCCGCCTGGTGGCCGCCGTCGCCGGCATGCTGGCCCGGCTATCAGGGTTTTCCGGGGCGGACAGGGTCAAGATGGTGGTGGCCGGGCTGCTGCACGACCTGGGCAAGCTCAGCGTGCCCGAAGAAATAATAGAAAAGCCCGGAAAACTCACCCCCGGGGAGTTCAGGGTAATGAAAAGGCACACCTACTTTACCCACAGGATCCTTGAAGGAATATCGGGCTTCAGTGAAATTAACCGCTGGGCCTCCTTCCACCATGAGAGGCTGGACGGATCGGGCTATCCCTTCAGGCTGGCGGAGGACAGCATCCCGACGGGTTCAAGGATCATGGCCGTAAGCGACGTATTTTCAGCCCTGGCCGAGGACAGGCCGTACCGGAAAGGCCTGCCCCGGGAAAGCATCCTGGAAATACTTGAAACAATGTCCGGCAGTGCGCTGGACCCGGAGGTGGTGGGGCTTATGACGGAAAACTTCGGACTGTTTGAAAAACTGGCGAAGCGCGACGACCCGCTGGCGGAAGAGTAAGCCGGGGCTGACCGCCGCCCCGGGGACCGCCGCCTATTCTTTCAAAATCCCCCTTTCGGCCATCCTCCTCTTGACCGTGGGGAAATAGTCCAGGTTTGTATGGGGAATGAACTTGCTGCTGACGAATCTGTTCATGAACTCCTGGCTGGCGTTGAGTTCAAAGTAGGTAATGTTCCGGGCGATATCTTCGGCCTCCCGGATGCACTGCCGGGACATAAGGGCGATCCGGGCACCCTCTCCCGAGCTGTTTCCTATTTTAACCATCCTGTCCCTGGGCAGATCGGGATAAAGTCCAAGGGTTACGGCGGATTCGATATCCAGGTGGTGGCCAAAGGCCCCGGCGGCGTAAAATCTTTCTATGTCGGCCAGGCCGCAGCCCACGCTTTCCAGCAGGTGTTCCAGGGCAGCGTTTACGGCCCCCTTGGTGCGCATGAAATTGTTTATGTCGGCCTGGCTGACGGCAATGTCCTTCCCGGTGCCGGACCGGCCGGCCGGGACCAGCACAAAGCTGTTCTTTCCTCCCCGGAACCTGCCGCTTCTGTCAATCATGCCCGCCAGGAAAAGCTCGGCGATGCTGTCCACCAGGCCGGAACCGCAGATTCCCACCGGCGGCCCCTCCCCGATGGTGTGGTATTCGGCCTGTCCGGTTTCACGGTCTATTTTTACTTTGTAGATTGCCCCCGGTTCCGCTCTCATGCCGCAGGCCGCCACCCCGCCCTCCAGGGCCGGGCCTGCCGCACCGGCGCAGCCGGCCATCCACTGGCTGTTACCCATGACTATCTCCCCGTTGGTGCCTATATCCACCAGCAAGGCCAGTTCATCCCTCCTGTGCATGCCGCTGGCCAGTATGCCGGCAACGACGTCTCCCCCCAGGTAACTGCCCACGCCGGGAAAAATGTACACCGGCGCCTTGCGGTTTACCATGAGGCCCAGGTGCCCCGCCTCGATTATCCCGGGGCTGTTGACGGCGGGGATATAGGGCGCCACGCAGATGTTTCGCGGGTCCAGGCCGAGAAAGAGGTGGACCATGGTGGTGTTCGCGCCCACCGATACGGCGGTGATCTCTTCTGCGGCCAGGCCGTTTCTTTCCGCCAGCCCCAGGATGAGGCCGTTTAAGGTATCGGTCACCGCGCCCCTTAACTGCATCAAGCCCTCATTGTCCCGGGCGCTGAAGATCCTGCTCAGTATGTCCTCGCCATACTTTATCTGACCGTTGTACCCGGCCCGGACGTCCGTCACCCGGCCGGTGGCCATGTCCACCAGGTAGGCCACCACCGTGGTGGTTCCGATATCCACGGCCAGCCCGAAATGCCGGGCCGTGGTGTCCCCTTCCTGCAGGTCCACAAGCTTCCAGCCCCAGGAAAACCATCCGGCCACGGCGGTTGCCCGCCATCCCGATTCCCTGACCGTGCGGGGGATTTTTCTCATTATGTCCAGGTCAATGTTTACCCGGTCTGATAATATTTTGATCAGTTCCTGGCGCACCCGGTCCACGTCGGCCCGGTTGTCCGTCAGGCCGGGTTCAGGCAGACCCAGAAATATTTTTCTGGTCAGCGGGTCCGGATCTATGTCAACCGTCTTTCTTTCCTGTAGTATAAGATTCAGTTTACCGCTGTCCTGCATCTTCCACCTCGGCTTACTTTAAAGTTATTACGGGCTTCCCCGGGGTAAAACTATACCCAGAACATAATAACATAATTTATAACAAAAAAAAGACGTCCCGGTATAAAGACGTCTAATCTTTTTTTGTTCTTGACAGGAAGCTTGTTAATTTTATGATCGCTTTAACCAGGGGGCTTCTGAACGCGGCCTCCATCTTTTTAAGCTGGTCCCTGGTCCGGCTTAGTTCCTGCTGCAGAAACTTCAGCGACCTTTTGGCCTCCTCGGCGCTTTCCAGGGCTTCTTTCATATCGTTGCTCAAAATGTTAATCTCTTCCCGGTACCTTTTTTCCTCCTGCTTGTGGTTTTCCGCCGTCTTTTCCAGCTTTTGCCTCAACTCAACTATTTCGGCCTGCAGCTCGGCGGTTTTGTTTGCGTTTAATTCCTTGATTTCGGCCAGTCTGGATTTGTTTTCCCGGTCTTTCTCCTTGTATTGCTGGAGCTTTGTAAAAAGGGCCTCAAGGCTGGCCTGGTTTTTGTTCAACGCTTCTCTGAGCCTGCTTTTTTCTTCTTCCGCGTCCCTGGCCCTCTTCACCCACAGCCGGCACTGGTGCAGGATGCTGTTTGCCTTTGCCTCCAGCTTGGCCACGTGCTCCCTGTACCTGTAGATTTCCTTTTTCCTCAATGACAGCAGCAAATCCTTTTCCGCCATCTGGGTAACCAGGTATTCATGCTGCCCGGACTCTTCCATTTTGGCCGCCAGGGCCGCCGCGGTCTCTTTATACGCGCTGTCGACTTCCTGGATCTGCCTCTCCAGCACCTCCACCTTTTGTTTCCATCGCTGGCGGTCCCGGTGCCACCTGCCTTTCATCCTGTTCAGCGACCCGATGAACCTTTTCATCAAGTCATCGTAGGCAACCTGGACCGAAGGGCTGTAAACCCAGATCCCGTCCCCAATTTCCTCAAAAAAGCTGAATTTTGCCAGTATATCCTCAACGGCCTTCAGGGTGGTCGGCCTCCAGTTGTTCACTATTTCGAACACCTGCCGGGCGGACAAGCCGCCGGGATGAACCTTGTGCGCCTTGATCACCAGTTGCTTCAGTGAATACTGCCCGGCCTCCACTTCCCACTCGGTAAGCCCCCAGTAACCGTTGTCAAGCTGGATGAAGCGGCCGTCGGAAATCAGGCTTGCCTCGCCGGAAACCAGCGGCTTTATTTTCTTTTTGTTTTTGCTGTTCGTCCCCGTTCTCAGGACTTCCCGGATGCTCATGGGCTGCTGCCGCTTGAGAAGGACCGAATAAAACTGGTCGTTGTCCCGGTTGCCTTCCAGGTTTAAGCTCCAGAGGCCCTTGGGACCGATTACAAAGCACGGGTTCTGGCGCAGGCACAGGATAACCTTTTCCTCGACCTGCTCCTGGGTATAATCCTTTAACATCTTCCTGTGCACATGGGGCACAATCTCGGCCACGGAAAGCTCTTCAAAGAAAAAAAGCGTCTTCTTTAAAACGTCGGTCAGCGAATGAAGCTTGCCGCCCAAATTACCCACACCGTCCTTTACTGCTCTGATAGAACATTTAATTCCCTAAAATTTACCAAATCCCTTTTAATGGACGGCCATCAACTGGTAAAATATTCCTACATCAAAATACAATGAAAGATAATTATTGACCGGGTTATAGCAAAGGTTTGAAAAACTGCCCAAATGTTACTGAATAACCGCTGATAACCGGTATCAAGTCAGAAGGTCCGGGCGCGGGACGATGAACTCCGGCGGCGGCCTTTTCCGGGCGGGGATTTTTTTAGCCGGACATTTTAGTCTTAATTATTGTGGCGGCCTAGATTGTGTATTATAATACTAATACAGGCAAGCGGTCGAATTTGGGGGTTGAACGGCAATATGCGCCCCCGACCGTTATATCAACAAGTTCCTGGAACGAGGTGAACGCGGTTGATCAAGGACGGCCGGGATATTGGCCGCACCCAGTTTCATTGCGAAAAAGGCCCCATCGTTATCGAGGGTCCAGTTACGGGGGAATACGTGTCCGGCCTGGAGTTTGACGAAAGACTCAATAATTTCCGCGTCGCCCGCAAGCAGAAAGACTGCCTGTGCGAAATCGCCGACTCTCCCGACGGCTTGCTGTACATCGCCAGGCACTTCAACACCATAATCGGATATGTCACCTTCCACGACCCCGACCCTCTCACCCGGTGGGTCAAACATCCAAAGATCCTTGAACTGGGCGCCGTGGAGGTAAGCCCCTCCTGGCGGGGGCAAAAAATAGCCCGGCACATGCTCCGGCTGGCCTTTGCCAACCCGTTGATGAGAGAACGTATCGTAATCACCATGGAATACTGCTGGCACTGGGACCTGGAGGGATGCGGGATGAACCTCTGGAACTACCAGAAGATGCTGACCAGTCTGTTCGGATCGGCTGGCCTGATGAAAGTCAGCACCAACGACCCCGAAATCACGGAACACCCGGCCAATGTCCTGATGGCCAGGATTGGTGAGGATGTTTCGCAGGAAATGATCGATTTGTTTGACATGATTAGGTTTGAAAGCGAGTCCTGCTGACCTGGAGGAAAAAGGCGGTGAACGGTTCCCAAATAATAACCCCCTTTGGCTTGAAGGCTGCAGGGGGCTAGTTTCACTTCTATTTAAGGCTGTAGTTCGGCGCTTCCTTGGTGATGGTCACATCGTGGGGGTGGCTCTCCCTCAAACCCGCCGGGGTTATTCTCATAAACCCGGTCTTTGTTTTCAGCTCTTCAATATTTCTTGTCCCGCAGTACCCCATGCCGGCCCTGAGTCCCCCCATCAACTGGAAAACCGTTTCGGCCAGCGGACCCTTGTACGGCACTCTGCCCTCGACTCCCTCCGGCACCAGCTTTTTCTGGTCCTCCTGGAAGTACCGGTCCTTGCTTCCCTCTTTCATAGCCCCCAGGGATCCCATACCTCGGTACACCTTGTAGCTTCTGCCCTGGTAAATCTCGATGTCGCCGGGGCTTTCCTCGGTCCCGGCCAGGAGGCTGCCCACCATGACCACGTCCGCTCCCGCAGCAATGGCTTTGGTAATGTCCCCGGAGTATTTTATGCCGCCGTCCCCGATGATGGGGACACCGAATTTCGACGCCTCCCGGGCGCACTCGTAGATTGCCGTAATCTGCGGCACCCCGGCTCCGGCCACAACCCTGGTGGTGCATATGGAACCGGGGCCGATTCCCACCTTGACGCAGTCCGCCCCGGCCTCGATCAAGTCCCTTGTCCCCTCCGCCGTGGCCACATTGCCGGCAACCAGCTGCACCCCGGGGAATTTTGACTTGATGGCGTAGACGGTGTCAAGGACTCCCCTGCTGTGTCCGTGGGCGGTATCCACCACGATCACGTCCACATTGACTTCAACCAGAGCTTCCACCCTCTCCATGGTGTCGTTGCTGACACCCACCGCGGCCGCCACCAGCAGACGGCCCTTGGCGTCCTTGGCGGAGTTCGGGTACTGCCTGGCTTTCTCTATATCCTTGATGGTGATCAGGCCCCTGAGATTAAATTCGTCGTCCACAATGGGCAGTTTCTCCACCTTGTAGTTCTGCAGTATTTCCTTGGCCTGTTCCAGAGTGGTGCCCACCGGGGCGGTAACCAGGTTTTCCCTGGTCATGACCAGGCCCACGGGTTTGCTGAAATCCTTTTCAAACCTGAGATCCCTGTTAGTTAAGATACCAACCAGTCTGCCATTCTCGGTGATGGGAACGCCGGAAATCCGGTACCTTTCCATCAGGAGCAGCGCCTCGCTGACAGGACTGTCCGGTGACAGGTAAAAGGGATCTGATATTACCCCGTGCTCGGACCGCTTGACCCGGTCCACTTCAAGCGCCTGCTTTTCTATGGACATATTTTTGTGAATAACCCCGATGCCTCCCTCCCTGGCTATGGCCACGGCCATCCGGGACTCGGTTACGGTATCCATGCCGGCGCTCATCAGCGGTATGTTCAACCTTATTTTTTTGGTCAGCCGGGTCGACAAATCCACATCCCGGGGGAGTATTTCAGAGGCTGCGGGAATAAGCAGCACGTCGTCGAAAGTAAGGCCAATCTTGGCAAACCTTTCCGGAAACACACGCACCAACCTCCCACTAAAGCTTTGCAAGCTGTCAGATTTTAGATTTTTACAGCAAAGGAAATATCTTATAGCAATCAAGCTTGATGCTGATCGCTGTATATAATATATATTTGATTATTATAGCACACACTTATTAAAACAAGCCAGGAATTTTTCCCCCGGAAATATTCATGGAAGCCCTTACAATAAGGGCTTTTTCAGGCGCGATCCCGGGCTTTTTATTTCAGTCCTGTCCCATTATTGATCCCAGGCCGCGGGTCATAAAATGATCCTTGAGGTGCTTAATGGCCTTCTCGGAGACGCCGAACTCACGGGCCATCTCCATGTCCGGAAGGTTGCATTTCAAGCCTTCGATAAACCGGTCAAAATCCACTCCCAGTTCGTCCGTCTTTTGTTTGAGGCTCGGCCCGGTGCTCCAGGGCACCCTGGACCTTAGGTATTCTTCCACTGCCGGCGGCTCTCCTTTCTATTTGATGGACTTATTTTAACCGCCGTTATTTTGTTTTACTCGGAATTCTCAAAACTGGTGAAGGAGTTTTACAATTTGGCAGAAAATATATTAGTGAAACGCCAATTTACCGCCGGGAGGAAACTGCTTAAATGGAATTTGCGTTGAGATCCGATCAGGAGCTGTTGAAAAAGTCAGTCAGGGAGTTTGCCCAGACTGAAATTGCCCCATTAGTGGAAGAGATGGAGAAAACCTGCCAGACACCCATGAACTTGATTAAAAAAATGGGTTCCCTGGGATTTTTGGGAGTGGCCGCCCCGCAGGAATATGGCGGCACGGGCATGGGCAGCCTTGCCCGGATGCTTATGCTGGAAGAAATTGCCAGGGTCTCGGCGGCCGTAGCCATGGTCGTGCAGTGCGCCCACTTCGGCATCGCCGCCGTCTTTTGGGGAGGGGGCCAAACCGTCAGGGATAAATACCTTCCTTCCCTGATCAGCGGGGATACGATCTGCGCGCTGGGTGTTACCGAATCCTCCGGGGGGTCCGACCCCGCCGGAATCGCCACTGAAGCTGACGACAGAGGGGACTGCTTTATTTTAAACGGACGCAAGACCTTCATCTCAAACTCCCATGTCAGCGAAATAGCCATGATCGTGGCCAAAACCAAGGAGGGGCCCCCAAAGGAGTTTACCGCCTTTCTCGTGGACCGGCGGTTCGGCGGATTCAGGCCCGGCCGGCTGGAGAATAAAATAGGCTTTCACGGCTGCACCACCGGTGAACTGGTGCTGGAAAACTGCCGGGTGCCCCGGGAATACATGCTGGGATCCGAAGGCAAGGGGCTGCAACTGGCCCTCAGGGGGATCACCGAATACGGGCGGACGGGCATTGCTGCCTTGTCGCTGGGGCTGATCCGGGCCTCCCTGGATGCGGCCGTCAAATTCGCCGGTGAAAGGGTGATCTACGGAAAGCCCATCACCGGCCTGCAGTCGGTTCAGTTCAAGATTGCCGAAATCTATGCCGACCTGGAGGCCTGCAAGCTTCTGGCCTATAAGGCGGCCTGGCTCATCGACCAGGGCAGGCGGGCCGATGCCGAGGTGGCGGCAGCCAAATTTTACTGCTCCGAGGCTGCCCTCAGGTGTACCCGGAAGGCCATGGACATCATGGGGGCCTATGGCTGCATGAAGGATTTCGCCGTTGAAAGATACTGCCGTGACGCCCAACTGCTGGTTCCGGCAGATGGAACCAACGACATCATGAGGATTATCGCGGGCAAGGCTGCTTCGGCCGGGCGGGAGCAATAATGGGTTCTGTAACTGTGCTTCCCGGCCTGGACAGTATTAATTTCTTTGTCCCGGATCAAAATGTTACCATGACCGCCGTAGAATTATTAATTGCAAGAGGTGAATCTTTTGCGCTGGGTGCTTATAAAAAACCTTAAAAGCCACGCCGGGGAAGAGGTGGAGATCAGGGGCTGGCTGTACAACCAGAGGTCTTCCGGCAAAGTCAGGTTCCTCATCCTGCGGGACGGCACCGGGCTGGTGCAGTGTGTGCTGACAAAGGAAGAAGCCCCCGGACTTTTTGACCTGGCAGGGGAAATAACCCAGGAGTCATCCCTGAAGCTGACCGGAACGGTCCGGGAGGAGCCCAGGGCGCCCATGGGCGTTGAACTGTCCGTCACAGGAATTGAGCTGATTTCCCGGGCTGAACCCTATCCAATCACCCTGAAGGATCACGGTGTTGATTTTCTGGCGGATCGCAGACACCTCTGGATACGAAGCCCAAGGCAGGCGGCCATCCTGAGGATCCGGTCCACGGTGGAACAGGCCTGCCGCGATTTCCTCAACTCCAGGGACTTTGTTCTTGCCGACGCGCCCATTATCACCCCCAATGCCTGCGAGGGAACCTCCACCCTGTTCGAGATAAACTACCACGATTCCAGGGCCTACCTTTCCCAGAGCGGCCAGCTATACAACGAGGCCACGGCCATGGCCCTGGGCCGGGTGTACTGTTTCGGACCCACCTTCAGGGCTGAAAAATCCAAGACCCGCAGGCACCTGATGGAATTCTGGATGCTGGAGGCCGAGGCCGCCTTTTTAGATTATGAAGACAACATTAAGCTGCAGGAGGATCTGGTTTACCACCTGGTGCAGACCGTCCTGGAAAGGCACAGGGATGACCTCAGGCTGTTAAAAAGAGACATATCCAAGCTGGAAGCAGTATCCCTGCCCTTTCCCCGGCTGAGCTACACCGAGGCGGTCAGCCTGCTCAATGAAAAGGGTCACAGCTTCCAGTGGGGGGATGACTTCGGGGCCCCCGACGAAACCGTCATCTCGGAAAGCTATTCCTCGCCGGTTTTTGTCCACCGCTTCCCGGCCAAAATAAAAGCTTTTTACATGGAGCCCGACCCCAAAAATCCAGAAGTGATCCTGGGGGCCGACCTGATCGCTCCGGAGGGCTACGGTGAAATTATCGGCGGTTCCCAGCGGATAAGCGACCTGTCCCTGCTGGAGAGAAAAATAAAGGAGCATAACCTGCCCGTTGATCAGTTCCAGTGGTACCTGGACCTGCGCAGGTTCGGGAGCGTTCCCCACTCGGGCTTCGGCCTGGGAATCGAAAGGACGGTGGCCTGGATCTGCGGGATCGAACATGTCAGGGAATCCATCCCGTTCCCCCGGACCCTGTACAGAATGCACCCGTAAATTTTAACCACAAAAAATACCGGGGAACACTCCGGGTTTTAAGTGAAATCCGGCGGCAGAAATGATATTATTTAACTAAACCATGGATATGGCTCCCTCAACCGGCATAAATTATGTATGATAGGATGGTGGGAGAATTGATTCGCCTGATTATAAAGGGCATCGCCTACGATATGAACAGCAATCCCATTGTTTTGCTGACCGATGAGGCGGAAGACAAGGTGCTGCCCATTTGGATAGGCATACTGGAGGCTCATTCCATAGCCCTGGCCATTGAGGGCGTATCCATCCAGCGGCCCATGACCCACGACCTGATTTTCAATATTCTGTCCAAGCTTGAAACATCAGTGTCCAGCGTTGTGATCAGCGATCTGAAGGACAACACCTTCCACGCCGAGCTGCACCTGAAATCCCCCGGGGGCGAGATAGTCATCGACTCAAGGCCTTCGGACGCCATCGCCCTTGCCCTTAGGGCATCGGCACCGGTTTTCCTGAAGGAAAAACTATTCACCAACATGTTTAAAATAACGGACCTTTTTAACGACGAGATGAAGGAGGAACTGGAAAAAATATTCAATTCCGAGGCCTTCAAGCAACATAAGAAATCACTGCACTGATGATTTATAGCAGGTTTGAAAATCCCCTCCCGCAGGGGATTAGTTTTTGGGATATAAACACGGTTTGTGGGAATTAATATTGTAATAATACCTGAAAGTCGGGAGGATTGGCATGGGCAAGCGGGGACCTTTCAGCGGTTACCATGAACCCGAAACCATAGAAGACCTGCACCGTCCCCCGGGTTCCCCCACTCCCCGGGAGGCAAAATCCCAAAAGGCCCAGCTGGAAAGTGTGCACAGGCACGGAACAAGGAAGGACGTTAAGGTGGGAATGGCCTGCAAAACCGGGCAGAAAAACGGAAAAGAAGAATGAAGCATTTTTTATTCAAAATATTAGCCGGCGTGCCGGCTTTTATTTTATACATAAAAAAAGCTAACCCGCCCGGATTCTTCCCCCGGATATTTTTTTCCGCTGATAATGGTCGGTAAATTTACTGCAGCCGGCCAGGTATGTAATCACCACCGCCATGACCAGCCTGCCCGCCACGATGACCAGGGGATTGGCGCCCAACGCCATGAATAGCGCGGTGTCCTCAATAACCGCGTGACAAACCGAAAGGAATACGTTGATCAGGAACATGTCCTTCCAGGACAGCCTGCCGCTCCTGGCCGCCTCTATGATCACCCCCGCCCCGTACCCGATGCCGAAAAAAATTCCCACCAGGAGGGGAAAGGCGGCCTCGGAAGACATGCCGAATATTCTCATTACGGGGGAAAGCTTTCGGGAGAAGCGGTCAAGCAGCTTCATGTCCCTGGCCGCTTCAAGCATGATCATAATGGGTATGATTATTGCCGCCATGATCAGTATGTTTAATGCGCTGCCCCGGGCGGCATCAAGGGCAAATGAGCTCCAGTCCAGCAATTTCCGCACTCCAACATGGATTTAAAGAATCAAGTTCAACAACATTCCGGACAGGACTGAGAGAGCAAACCTGACCGAAGTCATAAACAGACCGCTGACCCCAACCTTTTGGGCCACAGCCGTTTCCATGGGCAAGCTGTGGGTGATCAGAAGCATCAGGGCAATAATGGTGATTTCCTTCGGGGAGAGATTCAGGGATGCTATGGCTCCAATGGCCGCGTATAAATTGGTGAACAGCCCCAGGACAACGGCTATGGAAGCCTCCCCGGGAAGTCCCACCAGCCTCATGGCCGGTTCGCAAAAGCCCGCAATCCACTTCAACGCCGGGGTATGCTTTAAAAAGGTGACCAGCACGTAAACCGGCACAACTATCTTGGACAGCTCCCAGGTTACCGATATTCCTTTGCCCAGCCCGCGCCTGAATGTATCAGCCGTCAGCAATGAATCTCCCCCGCCAGATGTTCCTTCTTTTTTCTTCGACCCTGCGCCGGAAATACCTTCCCGGTAATGGTTTTTTATAATAGGCAGGACTATTGAGCTTGGCGGCTAATAATAATTTTTGTGGGAGAACTGGCCGCGCACTTCCTGATCCGGCACTATCACCTTCTGGAAGGAAAGAATAAATAAGGAGCGGGGAACATGGTCAGGGTTCATTTTGAAAATAAAAAGGGGGAAAGGCTGGCCGGACTGCTTTTCTCCGGGAACAAGGAGAATCTCCCGGTGGTGGTGGTCTGCCACGGATTCACCGGGAGCAAGGAAGGGCAGGGCAAAGCGGTGGAAATGGCCGGGTTCCTGGCACGGAACAACTACGCCTGCCTGCTCTTTGATTTCGCGGGCTGCGGCGAAAGCCAGGGACGTTTTGAAGATCTTACCCTGAGCGGGCAGATCGCCGATCTTGCCAGCGCCGTGGATTTCTGCCTTGAAAAGGGCCTGGGCCCGGTTGTCACCCTGGGCAGGAGCTTCGGGGGGACCACCGCAATCTGCCATGCCGCCTCAGACCCGCGGGTGAAAGGAGTCTGCTCCTGGGCGGCGCCTGCTTCGCTGACCGACCTCTTCCTGGACTTTGCCGGCGATGATCTGCCCGAAGACGAAAACGCCATGGTGGCCCTGGCCGGAAACGAGGGAATCGTCCACCTGAGAAAGTCGTTCTTCACCGACCTCTCGGCGCACGTTGTCCCCCGCTGCGCCTCCCTTATCTCCCCCCGTCCCCTGATGGTGATTCACGGCACTAAGGACGGTGTTGTACCCCCATCGGAAGCCTCCATCATTTTCAATGCGGCCGGCCATCCCAAGGAAATTGCCCTGGTTGAGGGCGCCGACCACCAGTTTTCGGCCCATTATACCCAGGTCTGGGGGATATTCCTGGAATGGCTTGAGAATACCGTATTTGGGATCAGAAATTAGAATCTGGAAACCGGAGATTCCGGGCGGCGCTGGTTTCACAGTCCCTGGGACAGGCCGGGAGGATCAAATGGATCTCAGGTAATCCCCGATTTGCTTTAATCCCTCTTCCAGCCTGCGGGGTTTGAAGCCGAAGTTTCTCCTGACCGAGTCCTCGCCGGTAATGTTGTTCAGTTCAAGCTGCTTTAATTCCACCGGGGTAACCGGAGGGTCTTTGAAAATTGCGCCCATAACCGGCACAAGCGCCTTCACCAGGGACATGGGCACCGGTACTTTCAACCTCCTGTCTCCCAAAACTTCCAGAAGGGCGTCCACCATCCCGGAATAAGACACATGATCGGGACCGCCTATTTCATAAACGCCGCCCGTGTATGCGTCATCCTCCATGACCCGGATTACGCACCTTACTACGTCCTCCACCGCCATAGGCTGAAACAGGGATCTTCCCCCTCCCGGCACCGGGACCATGCAAGGAGGGCTCAGCCGCAGGGACTGTACCAGCCTGTTGAAGAAGCCGAAACCCCTTCCGTAAACAATGGAGGGCCGGATTATGGTCCACCTGAAATCCGATGACCTGACGGCCTCCTCGGCCTGCCACTTGGAGTATGCGTACTTATAGGCGGGATTGTTCACCGCACCCAGGGCGCTCATGTAGATAAACTTTTTCACCCCGGCATCCCTGGCGGCCTCCAGCATGTTTACCGTTCCCAGGTAATTCACCGCCTGGAAGGTGACCGGCCCCCGCTCCCTGATCACGGCCACCAGGTGGACCACTGTTTCCACTCCGGCACAGGCTTTTTTCAGGGACCCCGGGTCGGTAACGTCTCCCCTGGCCACTTCAGCCCCTCCAGGGCCTTCCCGCCCCCGGACCAGGACCCTGGTCCGGTACCCCTGCCTGATAAGCTCACCGGCCAGGTGCGACCCAATAAAACCTGCGGCGCCGGTGACCAGAATCAATTCCTTCTTTCCGCCGTCATATGTCAATGGTTGTCCCCTCCCACTCGCCAGGATTGCTGCTTTCGTAGTAATCGGCCACCATGTTGCCTATCTTGCGGCACAATAAATAGTTGACAATCCCCGACGCCACTGCGCCCAGCAGCGGTATTATCTTCAGCACCGACCTCTGGCTGATGCGTATCCCCAGGGTAAGCAGAAGATCCTGGCTGAATTTTATAAACGCCTGTCTTCCCATCTGTTTGACGGCCAGCCTGGACACGTTCTTGCTGATGGTGTCGGTGCCCACAGCGGAGAAAAACACCCAGACAGCCTCCCTTGAGTGGCCTCGCCGCCTGAAGTCCCGGTCGTAAAGAAAGGCCATCTCCGTAATCATTTCGGCCATAAAGTACATCAGTACCAGCACGTCAATGGCTGTTCCCCCAAGCAGGGCCAACAGGGTACCCAGGCCCGGTAAGACCCCAGGGATGGAGGTAATTACGCCGCTTCCCGCAAACCAGCGGGATTTTCCGGCGATAATGATATTGCACAGCTGCCTCCTGGTCATTTCGGGATGGGTCTTTTTCAGGCGGACCACCCTTCCCCTGGCCTCCGCCTCATTGACATAATCAAAAGGGTTGAAACGCAAAAACATCTCGCCCACTCCTCCGGGCACAGGCTTTACTATCTCTATTCACTGGTCCGGGGCCTGTTTCCTCTAACCAAATTTTATTGTCCGGGTACAAAATGATGATTCCGGAAAAACTAACACCGTCGTCCTTGATTCGCTCCATATTTTTATGATATTATATTTTACGCCGGAAAATAAGTCACCGGGGCGTGTAGCTCAGCGGGAGAGCACTGCGTTCGCAACGCAGGGGTCGGGGGTTCGAATCCCCTCTCGTCCACCAGTCAAGAGGCCCCGCCGCAGCGGCGGGGCCTCTTGGGTTTAAATGGACCCGGCAAAGGAGGTTTTTTATGTACTGGGATAAAAAAGGTCCGGACAATACCGACGCAACCGTGAAACTGGCCCTGTCCAGAGCCTCTGAACTGTCCATCAGGCATATCGTGGTGGCTTCCTGCTCCGGGTACACCGCCTTAAAATTCGCCGGCTGTCCGTGTGAAGTGGTGTGCGTGACGCACCACGTGGGTTTTTCCGGTCCCGGCAGAGACGAAATGGACCCTTCGGCAAGGGAAAAGCTGCAGCAGGCGGGGATTAAAGTTCTTACCACCACCCACCTGCTGGCCGGAGTGGACAGGGCCTTGAGAAACAAGTTCGGCGGCGTCTACCCGGCGGAAATAATGGCCCAGACGCTGAGAATTTTCGGCCAGGGCCTCAAGGTCTGCGTGGAAATCGCCGTTATGGCCCTGGACGCGGGGATGATTCCCCACGGAAAGGATATCATCGCCGTCGGGGGAACAGGAACGGGGGCGGACACCGCCGCGGTGATCCTGCCGGCCCACTCCAACCATTTCTTTGACACCAAGGTAAAGGAAATCATCTGCAAACCCAGGGAGTTTTGATAAAATCCACCCCCTGTGAGGCATTTTATTTCTGCAATTTCTCCTCGTCCAAATCCGACAGGCCGGCCTGTTCAAAGCTGGCCATTTCTTTCATAATCCGGCAGGCTGCTTCCACTATGCCCATGGCCAGCACCGCCCCGGTCCCTTCCCCGAGCCTCATGTCCAGGTGAAGCAGGGGTTTCAGGCCTAGATGCTCCAGCATATAAGCATGGCCCCGCTCGCCTGACAGGTGCGACGGGATGATGAACTCACGGGCCTCTTTTTTTATGGCGCAGGCGACCATTGCGGCGGCAGTGGAGATGAAGCCGTCGATAACGACCGGGATTCTCCTCGACGCAGCCCCAAGGATGACTCCCGCCAGCCCCGCTATCTCCAGCCCGCCCACCTTGGACACCACATCTATGCCGTCGCCGGGGTCTGGCCGGTTTACCCTGATGGCTTCCTTCACCGCCCACACCTTCCTTTCCAGCACCCGGTCGTTTACCATGGTCCCCCTTCCCGTGGCCTCTTCCGGCGGTATTCCGGCCAGTACGGCCAGTATGGCGCTGCTGGGAGTGGTATTGCCGATGCCCATGTCCCCGGTTGCCAAAAGCCTGCGGCCGCTTTCGATCTGGTCCGCCGCCACCCTGATCCCCGCTTCCAGCGCTTTTACCGCCTCTTCCCTGGACATGGCCGGGCCGGCGGTTATGTTGCCGGTACCCTCCCTGACCTTGTGATTCAAAACCCCCGGAATGTCCACCGGTACAGCCACACCGACATCCACCACCACCAGGTCCGCTCCGGCCATCCTTGACAGCACGCTTATCCCGGCAACCCCTCCGGTAAATGCTGAAAGCATCTGGTAGGTTATCTCCCGGGGTGCAGCACTGACACCCTCCGATACCACCCCGTGATCCCCGGCCATCAGGATAACGGCCCTGCTGCCGTACTCCGGAATGGTCCGGCCCTGAATTCCCGCCAGCTGGACGGCGAGTTCCTCCAGCCTGCCCAGGCTTCCGGGCGGCTTGATCAGGCTGTCCACCCTCCGGCGGGCGTTCTTCATCGCCTCCCGGTCCAGCGGACCAATTGTCTGTACGGTTTTTTCCAAGAGCATGGATATTCCCCCTTTTTAATTATTCGCTTTAGAATTACCCTTGTCCCGGAATTAAAACCTTTTTAAATTCCAGCCGCCATTCCCAAATCCCTAATCCCCAATCCCAAATTCCACACCTCCCCAAAAAATTAAGCCCACAGCCAAAGGCCGTGGACTTTTCCATCATCCAGCGGGAAAACAGTAGAGGCAGGTCTCCTGGCTCCCGGTTCATCAACGGTTTTAACGCAGCCTTCCCTTCGCGGTGGCGTTCTTTGCGCTGTCTCCCCGGTTACAGTGGCGGGACCGCCCGGGATTTTCACCCGGTTCCCTATTCTCCGCAAGTCTTGCGGCACCTTCTACCCTTTATAATTTATGAATTCGATTAATTATTCTCCATAAAAAAACCTGTTCCTGCCAGGTCAGGTCATTATTTTTGTCTTCTGGCGTAGGCGTTCACGTCCACTCCCCTCCTGATCAGCCACTCGGCCGTGCTGCCGGTGATCACCAGGGGTACCCGGGTCAAATCCCCGATGCAGCGGGCGCCGGTCATGACCATGTACCTTGCCAGACCCTGCTTCAGTTGTTCAATGTAGTCAACCAGGGACTGCGGGGAACCCTGAACCAGCACCTTTAAAAAAGGCCTGGCCATGGCCGCCAGCCTCGCGCCTGCCGCCAGCGACCTGGCAATATCAAGAGCCGTCCTCAGCCCGCCCGAAGCGATGAAATCCACCGGCAGTCCCAATTCCAGGCCCTCAAACAAACAAACCGCGGTGGGAATGCCCCAGTCTTCGAATTCCTCGTTGCTCTGTCCTCTCCTGGCGCTTTCTATGGAAATGAAATTGGTTCCGCCGCTCCCCCCCACATCCATTATCTTCACACCCGAACGGTAAAGGTCGAGGATGGTTTCCCCGGACATGCCGAAACCCACTTCCTTCGCAATGACCGGAAAATTAACGTTTTCCACCAGTTCCCTTATTCTGGGCAGAATCATTCCGAAATCCGGATCGCCTTCGTCCATGAACAATTCCTGCGGAACGTTAAAATGCACCTGTATTCCGTCGGCATTAATCATCTCAACGGCCTGTACCGCTTCCACGGGAGTGCAGGTGGCGCTCAGGTTGGCCAGGAGAATGCCTTCGGGATTTTCCTCCCTGGCTACGATGTAGGTTTCCCTGACCCGGCTGTCCTCCAGGGCGGCCTTTTGTGAACCCACAGCCATGGCCACGCCTGTTTTCCTGGCGGCCACGGCCAGCGCCCTGTTGATTTCCAGTGTGTTGGGGTGGCCACCGGTAATGGCGTTAATCATGATCGGGGCTTCCAGTCTTTTGCCCAGGAACTGAACCGAAAGATCGACCTGGGAGGGCTTAATTCCGGAGGTCGACCGGTGCACAAGGCTTATGTCGGAGAAGCCGGAATGCCTGATGCGGTCTTCAATCTCAAGCGAAAATTTTAAATGTTCCAGTTTTCTCTCCTGTCTCTTCAACCCGTAACCTCCGCTTGTCAGCCGGCGCCCGTGGGCCTTGCACTACCCGGCTGTTGTTTACATATTATAACAGTTAAAAGGGGGTGCGCTCATTGCAATTTTTTATCAATGCCGTTAAGAGGCACAGATTTTCTTTCCTGTCCCTGCCCGAAGTGGTCTTTTTCGGCGTGGGCATAAAAATCACAAAAGGATTTTTCACGGGAATCCCCTCGCTGCTGCTGGGGGTCAAAAAAAAACTGCCGGTCCGGACCATCCCGCGGGATAGGTTGATTCCACGGTTTATCGACGGCCTGCCCACTGACGTCATCCAGGCAGGCAGGGTACAGCTTCTCGGCTATGCCCTTCCTGTTCCGGATGATCCTCCGGGCGGTCAGATCGACCTTAGAAAAAAAAGAGTCAGGCCGGCCCAGCCTGGTGTCAGCATCGGCCATTTCGCGGTCACCGCAGGCACCCTGGGCGCACTGGTAAAAGGGGATTTTCCCGGCGGAACAGCCATATTAAGCAATAACCACATCCTGGCCAATGGAACTGACGGCAGTGACGGGCTCTCCCGTCCAGGCGACCCTGTTCTGCAGCCGGGCTCTTCCGACAACGGCGGTCCTAATGATATTATTGCCCGCCTCCACTCTTATTCTCCGATTATCCCGGAAAAAAAGGGCAGCCAGCTGCGGTTGAACACCGTTGACGCCGCCCTTGCCGTCCCCATCGAACCCGGTCTTGTGGCCAGCCCGGTGTTGGGCCTGGGGCGCGTTGTCAGGACATCCCCAGCCTGGCCAGGCATGCCGGTTTTTAAAAGCGGCCGTTCCTCGGGGATTACCTGGGGAAGGGTGCTGACCACCGGCACAACCATACGAGTTGAAAGCAACGACAAGACATACGTTTTCGAAGACCAGATCGGCCTGTCATCAAAGAGCATTCCCGGGGACAGCGGGTCGCTGGTGGTAAACCGGTTCGGCAGGGCTGTGGGGCTCCTCTTCGCCGGTTCTGCGCAAATTTCCTTCGCCAACCCCATCGGCAGGGTACTTGAATACTTCGGGGTGACACTGGACGACAGTTAGCTATTAGCTGCCAGCTTCCGGACATTCAGTACAGCTCAAGCTGGTCTTCTTTGTTCAACCTTGCCCTGAATGATTCCATTGCCATGGTAAGGGTGACCCTCCGGTTGCCCACCTGGAGAACGGAACCTTCATGGGCCTTCCTTATTTTGATGGTGCTTCCGTCCGCCACCCTGACCACCGGGGGCGCCCCCAGGCTGCTGCCCAGCTCATTTATTTCGACGCTGCCCTCACAGAGTATTTCTCCGCCCTTGAAGGAGCCTTTAATGTACACGTTCCCTCCGGCGGTTATGTTGGTGTTTACGCATCCCTGACCGGTTACGGTAACATTTCCCGCGCACTGTATTACCGATGAAACGGCCGACCTGATGATGGCGCCGGCGCCGTCCTCCCCCTTGTTCCGGTCAATCATCTCCAGGGCATCCGCCGTTCCCCTGACCACGTCATTGAATATTTGTTCGTTTAAGGGCCTGATCCCCGAAAAACAACTCAGTGAATTGACGGCCTCGACGATCTCCTGGGGCAGTTCCTCTTTCTTGTTTTTAACAAAGGCCTGGATACTTTTAACCATTGGTCTTATTTTTCCAAACTGTGAATCCATCAGCTTCAGCACCACCCGGCTGAAGACATCCGGGTCAAAGCTCGTTAATTTATTTCTGCTTTTTAAAAGATCCAGGACTTTGGCCATTTCCTGCAGTTCCGAGTGTATGTCGGCCATCATGAATCCCAGTTTTTTAGCCCCCGGGAACAGTATGCCCGCCCGCAGACGGCTGCTGATGACGTTTCCGTGAACGACAATTTTTCCGCCGCTGATCAGCCTGGCCATGGTGGCCAGCCCATTCACCTCAATGCCGCCCGTTGCGTGGACCTCCATGGTCTCGCAGACATTTCCCAGAATCCTGACGTCTCCCTTAAACCTGATATTCCCGGTCTTTATATCAACGTCCCCGTTGTGGACATACACCGGTTCACAGTTTATTATTCTTACCTGCCCGATTGCCTTTATCCACGGCCTGCCGCTGATTTGGGCAAAAGCCCTGGTGCCGTCGGGGTCCAGGACCACTCCCCTGCCGGCCTGGAGTTTTATTTCCTTCGGCGGCGGCGGTTCCACGGCTTCCCCGGTAACGGCAATCCCTTCCATGCCCAGACCGGGCGGGTGTACTTCCACCAGCTTTTCTCCGGCCTCCACCGATATGAGGGTGCTTGTTTCCCTAAAATCCACAATATCGGTTTCAGCGTCGGAGAACATGGGCTTCTTCTTTTCGAACAGGACTTCCGCGTATCCGTCACAGCCAGGGACTGGAGGAACACCACGGGCAACAACTACCGGTTCTTTGGACGGAGACACCGAAAACCTGACAACTGCTTCTTCCTCGATGCCGAATTTCACGCCTGCCGTATCCAGTGCCTGATATATTTCATCAACAGCGACAAAATCCTGACTGCCCAAGAGAGAAACCGTAGCCGTGAGTTTATCCCGGGCAATTGTCACTTTGACGGAAGAAGGTTTATTGTCCTGGTTTTGATGCACCCGATCACACCTTCCGCAATAATAAAAAGGAAATCGTCTGACTTCCGGCGAAAGAAATAATTATAGTTTTTATTCTATGCCATGTTGAATTTTCCTTCTAAATGTAAAACGTTACGAAACATTGGAATAACCGGCTGGGGTGGTTCGAATTGCACATTATCCCTGAAATGGCCGAGCTTGTTCAGGTTTTTCCCGACAGGGCCGTATCTTCAATAGAGGAAACGGTGAACCGCGCACTGGACGGCGCCGGCCTTGGAAACCTCCTGGCGCCCGGAGAGAGGGTGGCCATTACCGCAGGAAGCAGGGGAATCAAAAATATAGTCCTTATTTTAAAAACCGTAGTCCGGTATGTTTCTTCCTGCGGCTGCCGGCCCTTCGTGATCTCGGCCATGGGCAGCCACGGCGGAGGGACTGTGCCCGGGCAGCTGGCGGTGCTCAGCGGCCTGGGCATAACTCCGGAAAATATCGGCGCCCCTGTGCTGGCATCGGACCGGTGCTCCCCCCTTCCGCCCGAAGGAGGGGAAATATTCTACGTCAACAGCCTGGCCTTCGATTTTGACCGGATAATAGCAGTCAACCGGGTGAAACCCCATACCTCCTTTCACGGGCCGGCTGAAAGCGGGCTTCAGAAAATGCTGGCCGTAGGCCTTGGCGGTCCCCAGGGGGCTTCCCGGATTCACTCCCTTGGAGTTGAGGCCCTTCCGGCCGTCATCCCCAGGGCCGCCGCCGCGGTGGCAAAGCATCTCCCTGTCACCCTGGGGCTGGCCATCCTGGAGGATTCCCACGAAAACACCATGGCCGTCGAGGCTGTGCTTCCGGAAGAATTTGCCGAAAAAGAGGCTTTGATCCTGGAGGAGGCCCGCCGGTGCCTGCCCCGCATCCCTTTCGACAGCCTGGATATTCTGGTGGTGGACGAAATAGGCAAGGTATACAGCGGAACCGGTATGGACACCAATGTGATCGGCCGGATCAGGATAAACGGTGTTCCGGAGCCGGACAAGCCCAAAATAAAAAGGATTGTGGCCCTGGACCTGGCCCCGGGCAGCAAGGGCAACGCATACGGCATCGGCCTGGCCGACTTCACCGTCCAACGGCTGGTGGACGGCATAGACTATGAGGCCATGTACCTGAATGCCATGACCAGTACCTTTGTAATGCGGGCCATGGTGCCCATGACTTTCCCAGACGACCTTTCGGCCATCCGGGCGGCCGTCAGAAGCCTTGGCCGGACGGAACCGGGAGATCTGCGGATGGTACGCATAAGGAACACCCTCCACCTGGAGAGGATGCTTGTTTCGAAAGCCCTCCTGGAGGAGGCCCGGAACAACAAAATGGTTAAAATAACCCGGGACCCCCGGCCCATGGCCTTTGATCACAATAATAACTTATTGCCCTTTTAAAAAAGTATAAAGCGAGGATAAGCCATGCGCCATGACCATACTGCCGCAACCGCGCTGAACGCTTTTGAAAGCATCTCCCTTTACCGCGAATTCCTGGATGACGCCCCGGGGCGGCTTGCCTATGACCTTACCCGCCACATGGCGGGTTTGGGGGGCTTTCCGGAACTGAAAAAACTGTCGGCCCGCCTTTTTGCAGAACTGGCCGCCAGAGCTGAAGATCCGGCCTGGCCGCCCGTGGGCAGCCTGTGGCAGAACTACCTGCTTGACCAAATCGTTGCCTCGGACAACCCGTTTACCAGGATGGCCTCCAGGGGCGGCCCCGGTGACGGAAGCGGACCGGCCGGGATATTGAAGGCCGCTGCGGCGGCAGACCTGAAAATGCTGAAGGTCCTTCTGGATCTTGACTTTTCCCGGGTCCTGCCGGACTATGCCGGAAACTGCCGTCACCTGTGCCTGATCAGCGCGTCCCTGCCGGGGTCAGGCCGGGACCCCTCCCCGGATACCCCCCAGGGAGAAATACTGGCCTTGAAGAAATCTCTTCTTGCCGCCCCGGACTGGGCCGGGTCGGCAGAAATTCTGGCCGGTTTTCACAGGCGCTGCGGGTATGGAATATTTTGCCGTTATCACGCCCTGCGTTGGGACGGCAGCGGTAAAAAACTTACCGGAATACCCGATCCGGACCCCGTTCGCCTGGAAAACCTGGTGGGTTACGAGGAGGAACGGGCCCTGGTCATTGAAAACACCGAACGGCTGATGTCAGGACTGCCGGCCGGCAACATCCTGCTTTACGGAGACCGGGGCACCGGCAAGTCGTCCACCGTCAAGGCCCTGCTGCACAGGTACGGCCGCCTTGGCCTGCGCCTGATTGAACTGCCCAGGCAGTTCCTGCATGACTACCCTCTGGTCCTGTCGGCAATCAGGGTCCCGTCCCTGAAATTTATAATTTTCGTGGATGATCTTTCCTTTGATGACCACGAGGGGGATTACAGGGAGCTGAAGTCGATGCTGGACGGCAGCCTCCGGGCAAACCCCGGAAATGTGGCTGTGTACGCCACTTCAAACCGCCGCCACCTGGTCAGGGAGTACTTCGACGAAAGGCGCCCTGAGGTCGGCCGGTCCGATACCGTCCAGGAAAAGCTTTCCCTTTCGGACAGGTTCGGCATGACCATATTATTCCTGTCGCCGGACCAGGAACTGTACCTGAAAATAGTTGAAAGCCTGGCCCGGCAGGAGGGCATCGGCCTGCCCCGGGACCGGATCCGCCTCCAGGCCCTGGAATGGGAGCGCCTGCACAACTGCCGGTCGGGAAGAACAGCCCGGCAGTTCGTGGACCACCTGGTGGGCCGGGTGTAAAATTTTTTTCTCCTGATTTATGCAGTTGAAGGATTCCCGGCCTGTTTCCCGAATAAAGTAAAAAAATAAACACGTCTTTTTTGGGGAGGGGTTGGCCAGTGTATCATTATCATTCGGGAGAGGTCAAGAATCCCGGGTTCGAGTTGATGCTTGATCTGTTTAGGGCTCTCTTTTTCGTGTTTATCGTCGCTGTGGCCGGAGGAGCCGGGTCGGCCGCCGGACTGCCGGCGTTCGTGGGCGGCACCCTGGCGGGGGTTTTTATATTCATCTTTTTCGGCTTCAGGCCTTTTTTTGAAGTGACGGATTACACCTGCCCCCACTGCGGCAATAAGATAAGGACGATTAAAAACTTCGGGTCGTACCGCTGCTCCAACTGCGGCGGGGAAAGCAGAATAGAGTAAAAAAATAAAATAAAGCGGGGAACCGGGGCCCCGCTTTATTTGCGCCGTTTAAGCGTGGTGACAACTCGCGATAAGGGCGGATTTTTGATTGGTTCTGCGGCAGGATTTAAATTTTTCTTAATAGAATCTATTATCAATTTTTTATTAAAATCAAGAAAAGGGGGCTGCCAGCATGAATCTTCCGCCTTTAACCGATGAAGAAAAAAGGTTCTACAGCGTGATCGACGGTGAGAGCATAAACTTCCTCCGGAGAAGGTACAACAGGATCACCCGCTGGGTAATCGCAGACATTACCCGGAGAAGCGCCTGCCGCTATCCTGATAAGCCGGCCATCATCTACAGGGACACCACCCTCACATACAGCCAGATCGAAAAGGAATGCAACAGATTCGCCAACGCCCTTCTTTCCATGGGAATAAACAAATACGACCGGGTGGCCATTCTGGCCCACAACACCATTCACCACGTGATCACCTGGATCGGTACGGCCAAAGCCGGGGGAATCTACCTGGCCATCAACTACCTGCTTAGGGGAAAGGATATCAGCTACTGCATAAACCACTCGGAAGCCAAAGTTTTTATCGTGGAGGATTCCCTCTACGGCCTGGTGAAAGACGTGCTGAACGACATGCCGGGGGTGAAGGCCCTGATCTGGTCCGGCCAGGGGAACGGCGACCCGGCACCCGAAGGGTTCACTGATTTTGACGGCTGGTACCGGCGTTTCCCGGACACCGAACCGGACGTTGATCTGTACATTGAGGACCCGGTGCAGATGACCTACACCAGCGGGACCGAAAGCCTTCCCAAGGGGGTTATCCTGAGCAACCAGTCCCTGATGGCGGAATACATGGGCGCCATCGTGGACGGCCAGTACACTCCGGAGGACGTAAACATAAACGCCCTGCCCCTGTTCCACTGCGCCCAGCGGGACGTCTTCCTCACCCCTTGCCTTTGGGTGGGAAATACCAATGTGCTTCTTTTCCAGGCCGACCCCAAATCAATAATGGAGTGCGTTGAAAAGCACCGTGTTTCCATGCTCTTTGCGCCTCCCACGGTCTGGATAGGCCTGCTGAGGCACCCGGACTTCGACAAACACGACCTGAGTTCGATTAAGAAAGGCTATTACGGCGCCTCCATCATGCCGGTGGAAGTCTTGAAGGAACTACAGCGCAGGCTGCCCAACTGCGAGCGCTTTTACAACTACTACGGCCAGACCGAGCTGAGCCCTTACCATACCGTGCTGAAACCGGAATTCCAGCTTTCAAAGCCGGGGTCGGCCGGCACGGCAGGTCTGAACATGGAAACAAGGCTTGAAGACGACAACCACAACCCGATCACCACGCCGGGGGTGCCAGGGGAGATCTGCGGACGGGGACCCCACGCCCTCATGCTCTACTTCAAGGATCCCGAAAAGACCGAAGAAGCCCTGGCCCACGGCTGGTTCCACAGCGGGGACATAGGCGTCCTGGACGAGGACAATTTCGTTACCGTGGCCGACAGGAAGAAGGACATGGTCAAGACGGGCGGGGAGAACGTGGCCAGCCGGGAGGTGGAGGAGGTAATTTACAAGGACCCAAGGGTTTCCGAGGTGGCCGTGGTGGGGCTTCCCCACGAAAAATGGGTTGAGGGAGTCACCGCCATCGTGGTTCCCAAGCAGGGAGAAAGCATCACCTCCGAGGAGATCATCAACCTCTGCAAGAGTGAGCTGGCACCCTTCAAGGTGCCAAAGGGGGTAATCTTCATGGATGCCCTCCCCAAAACACCCAGCGGCAAAATTCTGAAAAGGGATCTGCGCAACGAATTTAAAGATTTCTTCAGCAAGTAAAACTCAGTTTCGGGCCGCCCGCCGGGCGGCCTTTTTTTTACCCTTTGCGTTCTGTTCTGAGTTCTTTTAATAAATATCAGCCTTCCGAAAAAGAATAATTTAAAAATCTGCAACAATCCCTTTGGAGGTGATCCGGTGGAAGCAACCTCAAGCGGGACAGCACCCTCCGGTGGTACGCAGGTTGACCCGTCTCCCCCGAAAGAAACGGTCAGGCTGTGGATTGACGGCCGCCCCGTTGAAACGGAGAAGGGCATCAACCTTCTGGAGGCTGCCCGGTCCATAGGCGTAGAGATTCCCCACCTCTGCTACCTGCGTGGAATAAACGAAGCCGGAGTCTGCAGGGTCTGCCTGGTGGAAGTGGAATCCGGCGGCAGGAGGACTCTCCAGGCGTCCTGCGTCTATCCGGCGGCCGATGGTATAAAGGTATACACCAATACCCCCAGGGCCAGGCGCGCCCGGAAGCGGGTGGTGGAACTGATGCTTTCCGACCACGACATGAATTGTGTCAACTGCGTCCGGAACCTGAACTGTGAATTGCAGCGCCTGGCGGACGAAATGGGCATCAGGAAGCTGAGGGTGACCGGGGAGACCCGCCGCCGCCCCTTGTCCCGGAAAAACCCGTTCATCGTCCGGGACTACAACAAGTGCATCAAGTGCCGGCGCTGCGAGGCCGTATGCCGGGAAGTCCAGGGCGTGGATGTCTATTCCCCTAAAAACAGGGGGTTTGACATGGTGATCGCACCGGCCTTTGTGAAGGACCTGGGGGAAGTGGACTGCATAAGCTGCGGCCAGTGCGTGATGGCCTGCCCCACCGGGTCGCTGGCCGAAAGGGAATACATCGACGAGGTCTGGCGGGCCATCGAGGACCCCGGCAAGGTGGTCGTCGTGCAGACCGCCCCCGCCATCCAGGTGTCCATCGGCGAGGCCTTCGGAATGGATCCCGGCGTCCCGGTCACCGGAAAGCTGGCTGCGGCCCTCCGGAGGATCGGATTCGACATGGTGTTTTCCACCGAGTTCGCCGCCGACCTGACCATCGTGGAGGAGGCCCACGAACTGCTGGCCCGCCTGGAGGGGCGCGGCAAGCTTCCCCTGATTTCTTCCTGCAGCCCGGGATGGGTAAAGTTCTGCGAGCACTTCTACCCCGAATTTCTTGATCACCTCAGCACCTGCAAGTCTCCCATGGAAATGTTCGGGGCCCTGGTGAAAACCTACCTGGCTGAAAAAATGAACATCGACCCGAAGAAGATGGTGGTGGTGGCCGTCATGCCCTGCACAGCGAAAAAATTCGAGGCTGCCAGGCAGGAACTGGTTACCCGGGGAAGCCGCGACGTTGATTACGTTCTCACCACCAGGGAACTGGCCAGGATGATCAGGGCCGCCGGCATCCGCCTGGACGAGCTGCCGGACGAGGAGTTTGACCGGCCCCTTGGCCTGGCCACCGGGGCGGGCGCAATTTTCGCCGCCACCGGAGGGGTAACCGAAGCCGCGATCAGGACCGCCCTTGCCCTTACCCGGGGCCGTCCGGACACCGCCATAGAATTCAAAGATGTCAGGGGCCTGCGGGGAATAAAGGAGGCAAGGGTGGATTTGAACGGCAGGGAAATAAGAATAGCCGTGGCCCACGGCACCAGGAACGCCAGGAGGCTGCTGGAGAGGATCAAGGCCGGGGAACGCTTTGATTTTATCGAAATAATGGCCTGCCCGGGCGGCTGCGTGGGAGGAGGCGGTCAACCCATCCTCGGCCCGCCGGACAGGAGAAAAGCGGTTGCGGTTGACGCCGGGGCAAAGCGTACCCAGGCCCTGTACCGGATTGACGCCGGCAAAAAGTACCGCCGGGCCCACGAAAATCCGGCCGTTAAGCAGCTTTACGAAGAATTTCTGGGCAGCCCGCTGAGCGAAAAGGCCAGGGAAATACTGCATACCACTTATACCCCCAGGGGAAGAATGTTGAACAGGATGTTGCACTGACACCCCCGTTGCCTGAACCTTCAACAACGAAATATAATAAAAGTACGGCTTCCGTCCCCCGGCTTCCGGCTCCCGGCCTGCTGCTGGCAGCTAGATGCTGTTTTTGGAGGTAATTTATGCATGATTTCATTGAACCCATCCTTCCGGGTGGAATTGTCGGCAACGGCAGGATGCTCTGCAGCATCAGGAACGACGGCATGCTGCACAGGCTTTTCTGGCCGAACATTGACTGGGGTCAGCACATGGGCATACTGAAACCCGGCCTGCAGGAAACGGGCAGGCCGACCCTCTGGCTGGACGGCGGCGGTTTTTTGCGCCGCCAGTTTTACCGGGAAAACACCAATATATTTATCACTGAGATGACCCACACCATGGAAAACATTCACGTTTCCCAGACGGACTTCGTGCTGCCTGACCATGACGTGCTGGTCAGGATGTACAAAATAATAAACAACGGATCATCCGCCAGATCCTTCAACTTCATTGTCTACTGCTCCTTCAGCATTGAAGAATCGTCCATCAAGGACGGGATGTACTACCTCCCCTCCCTACAGGCGCTGGTCCAGTTCAGGCGCGATGTCTTTTTGGGCTTGAAATCCCCCGGAAAAACACCCTGCGGCTTTCACTGCGGGAGAAGGAACTGCCCCTCGGATCCATTGGACGGGGCTGGACGGGGTGAGTTCTGGGGCAGCCCCGACAACATAAAATCCGGGGCCGGGGCTCTGGGGTGGAATCTGGGCGCCGTAGATCCGGGCGGCGAGGCGGTCTTTTCCTTAATCCTGGCCGCCGCCCACAACGAGGGCGCCCTGGCGGACCTGTTCAACCTCCCGGGTCTTTCGGACCCGGAGACCCTGGCCGGACGGACCGCCGGGTACTGGGAAGTCTGGCTTGCCCTCGGGTCCGTGAAAAACCGGCCTCAAAGCCCTCTTTACAATCGTTCCCTGCTGGCCATCAAGCTGATGACCGACCGGACCACCGGGGCCTCGGTGGCCGCTCCTGAATTTGATTCCCACTACCTTGCCAGCGGCGGGTACGGGTACTGCTGGCCCAGGGACGGTATGTTCGTGGCCATGGCCCTGGACGAAGCCGGATATCACGACGAGGCCGGTATGTTCTACAAATTCGCCGCGCGGGTCCAGAATCCGGACGGCAGTTGGCATCAGCGCTATTTTATGAACGGGAGCCGGGCCTCCTCCTGGGGACAGCAAATCGACCAGGTGGGCGCGGTATTGTGGGGATATTATCACCATTTCAGCCTCACCGGCGACAGGGAGTTCTTAAACCGGGTGTGGCCTTCGGTCTTCAGGGGCGCCGGTTACCTGGCGAATAACATGGCTGGGAACGGACTGCAGATACCCACCATGGACATTTGGGAAGACGAATTCGCCCAGAGCACCTACGCCTCGGCCGCCGTGTACGGAGGCCTCAAGGGGGCGGCCGCCCTGGCTTCGGTAATGGGTGACCGGAGATCGCAAAAGCTATGGGACCTGGCCGCCGAGTCTCTAAAAGAGTCCATCCTGGTCCACCAGTGGAGCGACGAGACGGGATCCTTCATCAGGTCCGTCAACCGCCGGGTGTGCGAGTGGGACTATTGCCAGGCCCTTGAACGGGGAGAGAAGGCCTGCGAGTTCCAAATCCCGGGGACCGGCAGCAGTTACCGCGCCGTCTGCGCGGATACCCGGATGGACGTCTCCGCGCTGGGACTTAGCTTCCCCTACAATGTCCTGCCCCCCGCCGACCCGCGCATGCAGTCCACCGCCGCCGGCATTGAAAACAAGCTTTCAAACCTGCAGGCGGGAGGCATTCACCGCTACGAAGGGGACACATACGCCGGGGGCAATCCCTGGGTGCTTGCCGCCCTATGGATGTCCATCTTTCGCTCCCTGCACGGGGATCGGGAAAAGGCCCGTGAATACCTCGGGTGGGCCGAGGCCAATTGCTCCCCGGCCGGACTTCTGCCGGAACAGGTCCACCGCCTGGAAGGCGGCCCGGCCTGGGTTCTTCCCCTGAACTGGTCCCACGCCATGTATGTACTGGCTTCCCTGGCCGCCCGGGGACAACTGTCGGTTGCGGACTATGAGGTAAAATAGCCGCCTCAGGGGTGGCTTTTACTTTCCTGCCGGCTTATAATTGAAGTAAAAAACGGAGACTGCCAAATGACACCAAACATTGACGTTGACGATTTCGTCAAAAAAAACCAGGACCAGATATACCGTCTGGTCAATGCCGCCCTCAACAGATCCGGGGAGATCATTCAGAAAAAGGTCTCGGCCGGCGAGGTGGGCCCCTCTCTCCAGGAGGTGCTGCCGCTTCTCCTTTACGAGCTGCTGGTCACCCACACCGTAAGCACCCTCCGCCTGGTGGCCGACATGTTTAACGTCCGCCCCGATGGAAATAGTCATTGAAGAGAGGTATCGCCCTTGGTCACAGCCAAAACCTTTTACTTCATCGCCTTCCTTGTGGTGGTGGGGATGTTTGCCTTTGTCCTGGGCTTTTTAAACCCCAGGAGATAACAATAAGGGGGCCTGGAGGTTTGTTAAAGCATCGCTATTTAGTCTTCGGCCGAACCGTTTTTAGCATATTATTGCTATATATTGGTTTTTTAGAAACTTTTGCATATATGTCCCAAGGCCTGAAATGCTACTCTTAAAATAGGGAAACATTATTTAGAATAACCTGGTATCTTTAAAGTATGGAATAAGGAAACCATTTCAGATAGTAATGATGACAAAAACCAATAAGGAAAAATAATCACTGAAATGATTAAGACTTCGTCGGAATAACCATATGGATTAAACGACTTTCGTTCTCCGTTATGGTTTGACGGAAGTCAAACAGATGATTTGGTAGATCACTGACGAAATTGTACTTTTCTGTCTGATAGAAATTCCGCAGGATGAATTCGATGAACCAGCGTGGGGTCAGTGGTGCGGAAACGGGTATGCGACAGTATTTGACATCTCCCAAAGTTAGGTGACATAAGGGGTGATCGACATCGCATGCAGCGGCTTCATCGAAGTCAAATCGTAGTGGGAAAGGAATGATGTGTCTAGATACGATGTCGAGGAACAACTCATCACGTAGGTACGCATCAGGGTCATCAGGAAACGGCCGAAGATCCGGTGAAGGATAATATGCCAATCGATGTCGGACGAGGCGCTCATCTTCAAAGCGATACATCAGTTGTAGCAATCCCCCGTCAATCAGTTTTACGGTATAAGACCTCTTTTCCAGGAGCTCTCTATAGATCGCTTCGTAATCGATATCATCCATAGCTATCGACACATGCTCAGCGCCGTCAAAGGTGACCTCACATACATTGTTAGATATACGGTACGCCGGAAAGTTTTGATCATCTGCGATCCCGAGCTCGATTAGTGCCGCGAGTAGCCCTTTTAAGTCGCGCATAATGGTCTTCGCCATCTTAGAATTCGAACGCCTCATCATTTACCACCTCTGAGCAGTCGAAGCAGTTTCTGCTTGGTTTCGGCATCCAAGTCATCCGGTGTTATCTCGCCTCGCTCCAGAGCATCAACTAACTCGAGGGCACGAATCTTCTTTTGCTCTAAGCGTTGCTTTTCATGCGGTGAGAGATCTCGGTGTACGATTCTCAGTCTTTCGAGGATACCTTTGGTCGGGTACGTAAATTTGAGTCTGAAGTTCAGTTGTTTTAATTGTTCGAACTCGCGAGTAATATTTGTCATCCCCTGCCCGTAGCCTATTACCCGAACCCAGGCTTTGCTGCGAGTGATGGCCGTGAACAGGCGATTGCGCAAGCTGGCTAACCCCACCCCGCTGCCATCGCAGTCTTGCGCATTGACCACATAGACCATGCCTGCTTCGTTGCCCTTAGCCCGGAAGATACTGGTAAAGACCACGGAAGGTGTTTCTGTCTTAAAAAACACATCGGGATCTGTGTCGACGCCGGCAAGATGGTTCTGGATACCCATTTCGAACAGTGCCTTACGGATCAACCCCAACCGCACACGGGCAGTAGGAGGCTCAGGATGAATGACGATGATGTCTTCATGCCGCAGTTCGTCTTCTTCGATATTTTTCTTGATCTGCTTGACCAACCAAGCGTTCTGTTCGTCTTCGTTATCAAACTGCAAAAAAACGACCAAATCGTCGATCGGTGAATGGTCCTCTAGAAAACTGGGGCTGGTCTCATCGGTTCGTTCGAGGACAACGTACTCTCCCTTAGCCAAACGTCCTTTTAGCACACGGTATCCTATCTCTTCCCATAAAGCAGGTTGGTCGAACATCTGTACCAACCCCGTCTCAGCGCCCTTTGGCTTCTCACGGTAAATGCCGAAGCCGAGAGCGTGGGCTGTCACCAACACAGGCCGCGAGTTGCGGTAACACTTCTGTAATATCACGTCTCGACGTGGATCATCGCCAAGGGACACCAACGGTTGACCTCGTTCATCGGTACCAAAAATCTCTTCGGGTGGCGGCATTGATGTCCCCGACAGGTTCTGGAGTTCGTCGTAGGCATAAACTAGCCGCTTCGGATGTCTGAGCATCGCGTAGCACAAGCGCAGAAAACTCGGAGCAAAGTCTTGTGCTTCATCAACAAGGATCGCGTCGTAGAGTTCAGGTAGCAAAGTGACATTGTTCAAAGCCTTCTGGCACGCCCCGTCGAATGCTTCTTCGCTACCTCCGAATAGATATCTGGCGGATCGGAAATCGTGGAATTCTTGGCCTGTGGCACGGCAGAATTCGTAGTAAATCCCGTCACGCTCATCACCACCGGGCGCACCCCAGGCGTTTATAACGCGAACCTTAGTCCAGTCCGGCTCCTCACCACTTTGCTCAATGCAAAAATTGTTGATCAGCCGCTTGAATTGCCCCTTCAACGAGCGAGAATTGAAGGTGACGGCTATCCGCCAGTCCGGATGCTGGGTGTGGAGATACGCAGCTTTGAGGGCCAGGACGATCGTCTTGCCAGATCCGGCCAGTCCGCGAATACGCTGCACACCATCGACGGTTTCAATGACGGCGCGGTTCTGTATATGATCCAGTGTGGCGATCGAATCCTCTAATTTTTTGAGCTTCGCTCCTCTAGAATCAGGCCTTTTCACCTCGCGCTTGGAACGGCTCTTACGAATCGACGACAAACTTTCGATAGCCGAAAGTGTCATTTGATACAGAGCGTCGGTACTGTCCGGCCAAGAAAAGGCCGAGAGTATTTCTGAGATGTTCTTTTCGTTGGCAAGCGGATAGCCCTCTTTGGTTGACCTACTGACATCGATGGCAGGTGCAAAGGTAACCACATTTAACGTTGGGATCAGACGTCTCCCATTGACCAATTCCTTGTGTAGTTTCAGCTTGGCTTCGATCTTATTCGCGATATCGTCCTGCCGCGCGGTATAGTCGCCTACATCCGTCCCCTCTACAAGATCGAAGAGGACGATACCCTTTTCACGGCTCACCAATGTTGCATCGACGAAATACTTCCCATCCGGCGTTGCGATCAATGGGAAGCCAAAAAAGCACTCCCCCGAGAGCCCCTCAATGTTACCGAGCGATTGTTCAAGCATCTGCGTAGCGGCGGGCTTACCATTGGTGCCGTGTATAAAATTAAATTTGTTCATATTCCATCTCCATTCGCAAATATATTTCGTTGAAGTCCATATAACGATCCGCACTTGCAATCCTGACGTTTAGCAAGGCAACGTTCTGATATTTGCTTAAAGAATTTTGGTCCTTTTTGCATTATATTGGATCATTTGTGAACATTGTAATAATAAAGATCTACGTTGTTAACATCACTATAATAATTAGCATCAATATAATTATCTCGCATTATCTTGTTTTTTTCTGTGCTACGCAGAAATCCTAGCGTTCTCAATGGTTTAAAGTGCTTAGATGGGGTTTAAAAAATTTTTTCGTAAAACCCCGATTTGCTAGTAAATTACGGTATGCCGCCGGCCGCCTGCGTATGTTCAACATTCAATACGGCTAACAGCTGCATCCATCTCGTGAACAGAGCCGATTAGCTTATCCTTCTTTGACTTCATTCGCTATTTGGCCAGAAGACTTAACTTTTTGTGGTCGTCAACGCCGTTTATGATGGCTTCAATCATCAAACGGGCTGACACTGAGGTCCAACTGCCCTACGGGCTCAAAGCACCAAGAAGACTCGACCTCCGACGCCTGCCGATATAGGAATTATTCTCTAAACATGTTTTCATGATTCGTGGTGCCGCTTGCGGCATGGGCAACTGCCCTGTAAATTCATTGCTGGAGTGCACGAAGGGGGAGGACCTTTCAGTCCGGAGCGTTTTCCGGAGGCTGACTACCGGATCTTGGCGGCGGAGCGTACGGGATGCCTGGCGAGCCGCAGGACGCGGCCACAGCCGAGTAGTGCATGGACGCACGTACGCAGGCGGTCGGCAGACCGTAAGCAACGAGCCTAGAGCCGGTTCAGTCGGAGGATCGAAAGCCCGGATCTCTTAACCGCACCCCCGGCCCCAAATTTTCATTGTCTGATGGTACCGCTTTTAGCGGCATGGGGGTCTGTGTCCTGAGTTCTGTGTGCCGTGTTCCCCCAATTCCCAATTCCTAATTCCCAATTCCCGCCTTTTTGAACTCTTCCTGCAGCTTTCTGGCCACCGGCACGTCCGCAGCCGCCAGGTCGTAATCCATCAAACGTTCCACCGGCGCCCAGACCATGTCCCGGCAGCCCGCCGGTACCGGTTCACCCCCCGTGTGGCTGCACAGGTAGGCCAGCAGCAGGATGTTCCTGTCCCCGTAACGGTGCATCACCGCCTTGAATATGTCCCGCACCGCCACGTCTATATTCAGCTCCTCTTTTATCTCCCTGACCACGCATTGTTCCGGGTCTTCCCCGTCCTCCAGCTTTCCGCCCGGAAACTCCCACTTCAGCCCCTGGCTGGCATCCTCCTTTCTTTGGGTGATCAACACCCTCCGTCCGTCGGTTATCACTGCCGCCGTTACAATAGTCGTGATCATTTTCGCCGCACCTTCTCCGGACTGGATTCCAGACCTGTCTTCAGGCCGGGCGGGATTTTACGGAAGAACATGGATTTCCCCCTTGTCGTCCACCGATGTTTTAAATGATCCGCAAATCCTCTTCAACCGTTCCAGCACCCTATCCCGGTCTGATCCCTTTAAAATGGCCGCGCTGCCTTTTTTTACGCAGGTTGGTATTATTCTGGCCCCGTATTCCCCTTCATTTCCTGCGGTTACCTGCAGGATCGCCCCTTCACCGCCCTCCGGTGAAGACGGGCTTGCAGATATAAAGTCCCCCAGGCTGTACGCAATCACCTTTCCCCTGTAAATTTCAATACCCTGAAGCACATGGGGATGCTGTCCCACCACTATGTCCGCCCCGGCGTCAACCAGCGCCCTGGCCAGGTGAATTTCCCTCGCATCTGGAAATTCCTCGTATTCCTGTCCCCAGTGCACGCAGACCACGGTGATATCGGCAATGTTTTCGGCGGCTCTGATACAGTCAAGCATCAGTTTGTAATTGTGACCGCTGGCTATGCCGGGTTTGTCCTCCTCCGCAATCCAGCTGCTGCGAGGGATGATCCTTGAAAAGGCCAGCACCGCAACCTTCTTTCCTCCCAAATCAATGACCGCCGGCCTGGTTGCCTCTCCCTCGTTCAACCCCGCTCCGGCATATTTTATGTTATTTTTTGCAAGGTTATTTATCGTATCCATCATGGCCTCCCGGCCAAAATCAAGGACGTGGTCATTGGCCAGGGTAAACACGTCCACCCCGGCTTTGGCCGCTCCGGCCAGAGAACCGGGAGATGATTTTATAGGCCGTTCGATTCCTGGATCGGGTTCACCCCCGTCGCTGACCGGGCACTCCAGGTTGGCAATGGTTAAATCGGCTTCCCTGATAACCCCGGCCGCATCCCGCCAGGGATAATCAGGGCCGTTGGCGGCAGCTTCCCCCTCTCCCGGATCCAGCACCACATTCCCCAATATGGCGATGACCACTCCTTTTGATTTTCCCTGCCCGCCCCCTGACGCCGGCACCTCTTTCCCGCCGCTTTCCCGGGCGTTCTTTTCCCATATTTTGTTATCATCCGGATCCATGCCGGTTACGGCAGTCCCCACCATCAGGCTGCCTGCCACGAAGCAGGCAAGCACCGCCGTCAGTTTGAAAAAATTAATTCTCAGCATCAAGTTCCACCCCGCCGCCCGCCACAGGCGGACCATGATTTAAAAATACCAAATTTGAGAATAAATCTCAACATAAAAGTCTTTATAAAAGAATAATAGCCGCCACCCGGGGATAATACTGCCCTGCAGCCAAATCCCGGAAGACGGCATGCTTTTCAATTTTCTATACGGCACGCATTCTGAGTTCCGCCGCCGGCACGGCGTCAGCGCCCGCGAGGACGTTTATTTATTCGTCCCCCTCTTCGGCCGGCGCGAAACCCCTGCGCATGGTGTTTTCGGTTGTCACCCTGGGTACCGTGAACTGCTGCAGGTAGTCAGGCCCGCCGGCTTTGGATCCGACCCCGGACATTTTGAAGCCGCCGAAGGGGTGCCTTTCCACGACGGCCCCGGTGCATCCCCGGTTGATGTAAAGATTGCCCACCCTGAACTCTTTTCTGGCCCTGGCAATGTTTTCCGGGCTCCTGGAAAAAACTCCCCCGGTCAGGGCGAAGCGGGTGCTGTTGGCCACCCTTATGGCTTCGCTGAAATCCTTAACCTTCATCACCGCCAGCACGGGACCGAATATTTCCTCCCGGGCGATGACGTGGTGGGGTTCTATTCCCTCAAATATGGTCATGGGAACGTAGTGTCCCTCCATGCCGGGGGCTTCCCGGTGAACAATCATCCTTCCCTCCCTTTTTCCCTGTTCAATGTAGGACATGATCTTTCTCCGGGCGTTCTCATCAATCACCGCTCCCATAAAAGTCTCCGGGTTTTCGGGCGACCCGATGATTACGCTCTCGGCGGCCGCGGCCAGCCGGTCCAGAAACTTGTCATAATTCTCTTCCAGCACTATTACCCTGGAGCAGGCCGAACACTTCTGCCCCTGGTACCCGAAGGCAGAATAAATAATGTGCACCACCGCTTCGTCCACATCGGCGTCGGAGTCTACTATGATGGCGTTTTTCCCTCCCATTTCGGCCACCACGCTTTTTACTCCCATGGCCCCTTCCGGTGTTTTTCCCGCCAGTTCGATAATGCGCAGCCCAACCTCCATGGAACCGGTGAAGGCAATAAAGTCCACCTCCGGATGGGTCACCAGCAGGTCCCCGATTTCCCCTCCGGGACCGGGAAGGAAATTCAGCACCCCCGGCGGCAGTCCCGCCTCCCTGAATATTTGATAAACCATGGCGCCGGTTACGGGAGACTGGGAAGCCGGTTTGTAAACCACGGTGTTCCCGGTTACCAGGGCGGCGGCGGTCATGCCCACTGAGATGGCCAGGGGGAAATTCCATGGCGCGATAACCGCCCCCACTCCCCGGGGCTCATAAAAGAGGTGGCTCAGTTCCCCCGGAGCCCGCCCCATCCGCCGGGGCCTGGAGAGACGGATCATTTCCCTGCCGTAGTACTCCAGAAAGTCAATGGCCTCGGTTACGTCGGCGTCGGCCTCGCTCCAGTTTTTGCCCGCCTCGAACACCTGCAGGGCGGCCAGTTCAAGCCTTTTTTCCCTGGCCGCCGAGGCCGCCCTGAAGAGGTATTCCGCCCTCTGCCGGGGTTCGGTATCCCGCCAGGCAAAAAATGCTTCCCTGGCGCAGGCCAAGGCCTCCCCGGCCTCGGCGGGTCCGGCGGCGGACACCACTCCCACCACCTGGGAGGGCCTGTTGGGGTTGGTGGAAATTATTTCTCTGGCGGTGAACCTTTCCCTGCCGTTAATGTAGAGGGGTATCTTTTTGCCCAGTTCCCCCCTTACCCTGTTCAGGGCCTTTTCAAAGTTAACCCTGTTTTCCTCCAGGGTCCAATCCAGCACCGGCTCGTTGCGGAAGGGGCCTTTGTCCCCGTATTCCGGCGCCTTTCTCTCAGGGACGGCCGGTAAGGGGTTTTCCCGCAATAAATCCAGGGGGTTTTTGAGCAGGGCTTCCCTGTCAACACCCTCGGCGAAACTCCGGCGCAGGAACGATTCATTGGCGGTATTTTCCAATAGACGCCTGACCAGGTATGCCATGCCCGGGATCATCTTCCCTATGGGCGCGTAAAGCCTTAACTTCAGTCCGGCCTTGCGCAGGGCGTTCCTCACCGGCTCCGCCATGCCGTAAAGCACCTGGAATTCCAGGCATTCACCGGGCACGTTCAGATCCTTCGCCGCTTCAATCACGTAAGAAATTGATCTTATATTGTGGGAGGCGCAGGCAAAGGATACCCACCGGTGGTTTTCCAGCAGTATGTGGGACAATTTTTCAAAATTGGCGTCTGTTTCGTACTTGTTTGTAAAAACGGGGATCTCCCAGTTTCTCTGCTTTGCCAGGATTACCTCGGCGTCCCAGTAGGCTCCCTTGACCAGCCGTACCGTGATCCTCCGCCCCCCGTTCCGGGCCCAGGAGATTAAATCCAAAAGGTCCCTTTCACTTTCCCGGAGGTAGGCCTGGATAACTATACCCGTGTGCGGGTAGCCTTTAAATTCTTCTTCTTCCATGAGGCTCTTGTACATAGCCAGGGTCAGGTTTTTCAGGGTGGTGTTTTCCATGTCCAGAAGCACGAACACGTTATCCTTCACGGCCCGCCTGAATATGGGGCGCAGCCTGTTTTTCGCCTCTTCAACCGAATGGTTGAAACTTCTGGGGTCCATCTGGGAATACATGGCAGAAGGCTTGATGGAAACATTGACCATAGGGCTGTGGCCCCAATCCAGGCCGTTATTCCCGCCGCCCAAAGGCTTCCATTTTTTCTGTTCGGCGGCCAGGACGGCAATCAGGTCCATGTACCGGTCCAGGTATTCCCCGGCCTCCTTCTCCGAAACCACGGCTTCGCCAAGCAGGTCGGCGGTGAAAGACAGACCGTCTTTCCGGATCCTGTTCAAGGCCGGCAGGGCTTCCCTGGCATCTTCCCCGGCAATGAACTGCCTGGCCATGCCGGTAATATTGGCGGCCACTGTTTTTGCCGCCGCCCTGGCCACCACGGAACCCGGCGACACCATTTTCAGCCCCCACTGCAAGCCGGCCGGAAAGTCCTGGTCCGGGCGGCAAAAATATTCCTGCAGGTGCCTGACCACCGATTCCGAACGGGTCAGGCAGGGAAAAACGTCCACAAAACGGAACATTTCCAGCTTGAACGCCTCGTTTTTCATGCACCATTCCATTATTTTGCCGGCCCAGAAGTCTTTTCTGAAAATGGACGGCGTTTCGCCCTCAATCAGCCTGTAAAGATTCATTCCGGTGGCCTGGATTCTTCTTTCCAAGTCCGAAACCATACTTTATTCTCCCTTCAATTTCCATGTTTCCGGGAGCCTTCGTCCGTTTAAATTTCGACACAGGGATCCCGTTATTCCGGAAAAAGGTTTTATTTTTCATGTTAAGCAATACATATGCCAATTCTGTTGCCTCCGGCAAGGACCGGACCCCAACATTATCACCCCTGCTACATAAGGCAAACCGGGTCAGACAAAAAAAACAAGGGCCTGCCGGCCCTTTCCGATCGTCTAATATTGGACGCCATAAGTCAGTTTTTTGACGCCAAGCCCAGTATTTTCATTTTGTAGTAGAGGCTGCTGCGGGGTATGCCCAGGATCCTGGCGGCCTCGGCCTTGTTGTGGCCCGACTTCTCAAGGGCGTCCACGATCATCTGCCGCTCGGCCCGCTCAGTCACCTCCGGCAGCCTGACACTCCCCCCCGGCGCGATGGCCAGCAGGTCCGGCGCGGTCCTCAGTTTTAGAAATTCAGGAAGATTTTCCTGCCTTAAAACCTCTTCCTCCGCCAAGATTACCATTCTCTCCAGGACATTGCGGAGTTCCCGCACATTGCCCGGCCAGTTGTAGTTCATAAAGGCCACCATGACCCGGGGGTCGATTTCCGCGATTTTTTTATCGTGCACAGCCGAAAGTTCCTGGGTCAGGAGGTATACCAGTTCGGGCAGGTCTGCCCTGCGATCCCTCAGCGGGGGCAGTTTAAGGGTAATTACATTAAGGCGGTAGTACAGGTCCTCCCTGAAGCGGCCCTCCTGGACCATCTTTTCCAGGTTCCTGTTGGTGGCCGCTATGATCCTGACGTCCACTTTCACCGGTTTCGTGCCGCCCACCCGGTAAATCACCTTTTCCTGGAGGAAACGCAAAAGTTTAACCTGTGCACCCAGTTCCAGCTCACCTATTTCATCCAGAAACAGGGTTCCCCCGCCGGCCAGTTCGAACTTCCCCGGCCTGCCTTCCCTGAAAGCCCCGGTGAAGGCGCCTCCCTCGTATCCGAAAACCTCGCTTTCAAACAGGGTTTGCGGAACCGCACCGCAGTTTACGGCCACAAAAGGCCGTTGACTGCGGCTGCTTTCCTCGTGAATGGCCTGGGCGAAAAGCTCCTTGCCGCTTCCGCTCTCGCCCGTGATCAGCAGCGTGGTATCAGTGGCCGCGTATTTTTTGGCCATGCCGATGGTCTCTTTAATAACGGCGCTGTGCCCGTAAATCCTGGCAAAGGGATCCCTCTTGCTCAGGCGGCTGATTTCTTTTTTTAACAGTCCCATCTTAAAGCTGGTTTTGGAAAGCTCCTCGTTAAAATAAACTATATCCGCGATGTCCCTCTCCAGCGACATGCTCCCGATCACGCGGCCGCCTGCCGTGACGGGAACCGCGGTAATCAGCACGTGGGCGCCTTCCCTGGGCTGGTGGTAAAGTTCCCTGAACACCCTGGCGTCCCTCAGCGACTCGGTGATCATGAGATTGGAGAAAAATCCGGCGATGGGCCGGCCCAAAATATCCTTCTCCCGGATGCCGTATAAAACCTCGGCCCTGGGGTTCCAGTATTCCACCTCTTCCCGGTCGTTGATCACACAGATGGCCTCGCTGGCGTATTTCATAAGCGTGTCCAGCTGGGCCCTGCATTTCCGCCACTCCGAAAAAAGCCTTCCGGCCAGGATTTCCGGGGTGATCACCCCGGCCGTATTGCCGGCCCCATCCAGAACCAAAACTCCGCCGGCGCCATCCAGCAGCATGGAAACAACCCGGCCCAGATCATCCTCTTCGCCGGCGGTGACCGGTTCGGACAGGGCGAGGCATTCAACGGCCTTTTTTTCCGGCCGGCCCCGGGCTCTTTGAATTTGCCCCCTGCCGGCCACACCCGCCACTTTTCCGCTGCTTTCCCGGAGTATTGCGGCCTCACATCCCAGGTCCCCCGCCTGCTGCCGCAGCGCCTGCAGCGATATGCCGGCGTCCGCCTGAAAAAATGACCTGGTCATGATTTCTTTTGCCCTGAGTTCGGTCATATCCATCATTAATGCATTCCCAGGTAAGCTTTTCTGATCAATTCGTCGCCGGCAAGATCCGAGGCCTCGCCCGAGGCCACTATCTCTCCCGTCTCCAGCACATACAGCCGGCGGGAGACCGACAGGGCCATCTTGGCGTTCTGTTCCACCAGCAGGATGGTGGTGCCGGAACGGTTTATTTCTTTGATGATGGAAAAAATTTCATTCACCAGCATGGGGGCCAGGCCCATCGAGGGCTCGTCCATCAGGAGCAGACGGGGCCTGGACATCAGCGCCCGGCCTATGGCCAGCATCTGCTGCTCACCCCCGCTCAGCGTCCCGGCCAGCTGATTTTTTCTCTCCTCCAGCCGTGGAAACCGTTTGAAAATTTCCCTGACGGTTTCCTTCACCCCGCCGTCCTTCCTGGTATAGGCCCCCATTTCAAGGTTTTCCATCACCGTAAGCCGGGTGAACACGCGCCTTCCCTCCGGCACCTGGGATATTCCCATTTCCACCACCCTGAAAGGAGGCACCTTGTTCATCACCACTCCGTTGAATTTCACGGTTCCCCCATGGGCCCTCACCAGGCCGCTCAACGTTCTCAGGGTGGTGCTCTTCCCGGCTCCGTTGGCCCCGATGAGGGCAACGATTTCACCTTCTTCAACCTTAAAGGAAATCCCCCTGAGGGCCTTGATGCCCCCGTAGGAAACATTCAGGCCGTCGACTTCCAGCAGAGCTATTTCAACCCACCTCCCTGCCGAGATACGCTTCAATCACGGCGGGGTTGTTCTGCACCTGGTCCGGGGACCCGCCTGCGATCAACATCCCGTAATTCAGAACGGCAACGTAATCAGATATGCTCATGACGAATTTCATGTCGTGTTCCACCAGCATAACGGTTATTCCCATGCCGCGAATTTTTTCGATCACATCCACCAGTCCCTGCTTTTCCAGGACGTTCATGCCCGCCGCCGGCTCGTCCAGCAGGATCAGTTCCGGGGATGAGGCCAGGGCCCTGGCTATTTCCAGTTTCCTCTGGTCCCCGTAGGCCAGGTTTTTTGCCAGGACGTTGCTTTTTTCGGTCAGTCCTACAACCTCCAGGACTTCCATGGCCCGCCCCCTAATCAGCCCCTCCTCTTCCCTCACCTTTTTAAAGCGGCCCAATGCGCCGATAAAACCGGCCCTGCTCCTGGTGTGGCAGCCGATCCTGGCGTTGTCGAGGACGGTCAAGTTTTTAAACAGGCGGATGTTCTGAAAGGTCCTGGTAATGCCCAGGTCTGTTATTAAATAGGGTTTTCTCCCGGTGATGTCGATATTTTTAAACAGCACCCTCCCCGAGGCCGGCCGGTAGATGCCGGAGATAATGTTGAAGACCGTGCTTTTCCCGGCCCCGTTGGGCCCGATGAGGGAGAAAATCTTCCCCCTTTCCACCTGGATGTCGACGGATTCCAGGGCGGCCAGACCTCCGAAGTTGATGCTTACTTGTTCAAGTTTGAGCAATGGCTGCATTGAACGGCACTCTCCCGTCATTTTGGCTGGCTGGCCGGAAACAGGCATCAGGCGCCTCCCGACGCCGCGGCCGGCGGTTTTGTCCTTCTTTTCAATCTCCTGAACAGATCTCCCAGGTTGACTCCTCCCAGGATACCGTTGGGACGAAAGACCATCATGGCCACCATCAGGGCACCGTATATCAGCATACGGTATTCCTTTACGAAGCGCAGGAACTCCGGTGCCAGGGACAGTACGGCGGTGCCGAGGACAGTCCCGGGAATGCTGCCCAGACCCCCGATAACCACGAAATTGAGCAGTTCAAAAGACTTGGCAAACCCGAAGTCGGACGGGTTGATATACTGAAGGGAATGGGCGTAGAGCCCGCCGCTGATGCCGGCCAGAAAACAGCCTATGGAAAAGGACTCCACCTTGTACATGAGGGCGTTGACGCCCATGGTCTCGGCGGCGATTTCGTCTTCCCTGATCGCCGCCAGTGCCCGGCCGAACCTTGAATTGACTATCCGGTACAGGCCCCAGACGGAAAGTATCACCAGGACAAATACAGTGACAAAATCAGTTTCTTTTGGAATGCCCGCCAGGCCGATGGCGCCGCCCGTGATTTCCATATTGATGAAAAGAACCCTGACGATCTCACCGAAGCCAAGGGTGGTGATGCCCAGGTAGTCTCCGGTCAGCCTCATGCTGGGAAAGGCCAGCAGGATCCCGCAGAAGGCGGCGATGAGGCCCCCTGCCAGCAGGTTGACCAAAAAAGGTGTGTGCATCTTCAGGGTCATCAGGGCCGAGGAATACGCCCCTATGCTCATGAATGCGGCGTGGCCGAAAGAGAACTGTCCGGTGTAGCCGGTGATCAGGTTGAGCCCCAGGGCCGCGATGAGGTATATCCCCATCATGGTCAGCACCTGTTCGTAATACGGGTTGTTGATGATGTCCAGCAAAAATTCCATTCTAAACCTTCCTCTGGATGGGCATGCCCAAAAGGCCCGTGGGCTTGAAGAGCAGCACCAGGATTAAAAGGCCGAAAGCGATGGCGTCCCGGTAGGTGTCAAACCCCACCGCCACTCCGAATACCTCGGCCACTCCCAGGAACATGCCCCCGAGCACGGCCCCGGGTATGCTGCCTATCCCTCCCAGGACGGCCGCACAGAATGATTTAAGCCCAACAGTAACCCCCATCAGGGGGTAAATGGAGTTGAAATACATCCCCACCAGGACGCCTCCGGCCGCCGCCAGGGCCGCCCCCAGGGCAAAGGTAAAGGAAATTACCCGGTTTACGTTGATCCCCATCAGGCTGGCGGTTTCGTAGTCCTCGGAAGTGGCCCTCATGGCCTTTCCCATCCTGGTGTACTTGACGGTGTACTGGAGAAGCAGCATCAGAAGCGCCGCCAGCACCAGGATGATCACCTGCACCTTGGAAAACTGAACCGGCCCGAACACGTAAACCGTGTCCTCTATGACCTGGGGAAATCCCTTGGGGTTTGGGCCCTCCATCAGGGTCACCAGGGTCTGCAGAAAAATTGAAACCCCGATGGCGGAAATAAGCGGGGCGAGCCTGGTTGACCGGCGCAATGGGCGGTAGGCCACCCTCTCGATGAGGACGGCCAGCGGAACGCAGACCGCCATGGCCGCCAGCATGGCCAGGAAAAAATTCACTTTATACACCGCCACCATGATCAGGCCGACGAAGGCCCCAATCATGTAAACTTCCCCGTGGGCGAAGTTAATCAGCTGGATTATTCCGTAGACCATCGTATAACCGAGAGCGATCAGGGCGTAAGTCGACCCCAGGGTCAGTCCGTTTACCAGTTGCTGTAAATACATGGGGAACCTCCCGCAATAGCGGCAGCCGCTACAAAAGGTAACGGCTGCCACTGCTATCCAGATTATATTTCGGACTTACTTGATGGGAATCACGGTCTTGACCGCGAACTTCCCGTCCTTGACCTCCAGGAGGTATACCGGGCTCTTGACGGGTTCGCGGTTGGCGTCCATGGATATGGTGCCGGTTACCCCTTTCCAGTCCTTGGTCTGGGCCAGCTTCTCGCGGAAAACGCTGGGATCCGCGCTGTTGGCCGCCTTGATGGCGTCGGCCACCAGCATCACGGCGTCATAGCCCTGGGCCGCGAACATGTCGGGCAGGGCCCCGTTGTTCTTTGCCTTGTACTTCTCGATGAACTCCTTGGTGATCCCGGTGGCGTTGTTCAGGTCAACGGCAAAGCCGGTGTAAACCATGCTGCCCTCGACGGCCTTCTCGCCCAGGCCCATCAGTTCATTGCCCAGCAGTCCGTCTCCGCCCACCATCACCTGCTTGAGGCCCTGTTTTCTCATTTCCTTCATGAACAGGGCGCCTTCGGTGTAGTAGCCGGTGAACACCACTCCGTCAAACTGCTTCTTGCTCAAATTGGTGACCTGGGCGCTGAAGTTGGTGTCTTTTTCCATGATGCTGGCCTCGGTCACTATCTCGATGTTGTACTTGGCCAGGGCGTCCTTGAAGATCTTGGTCAGGCTCTCGCTGTAAGCCAGGCCGGTGGTTGTTACCAGGGCCACCTTCTTCCACTTCAGGTCCTCGGCCAGGTACCTTGTCACGGCCGGCGCGGCCACCGCGTCCAGCAGGGTGTCCCTGAAAATAAAGTTTCCAATCTCCACCACTCCGCTTCCCACCGCTCCCGCCGACATTAGAACCACCTTGTTGCTCTGGCATATGGGAGCGGCCAGTTTGGTGATGCCGGTGGTGGGATCGCCGATGACGGCCGCCACTTTCTGGGTGATCAGCTTCTGAGTCACCGCGGCGGCCTCGGAGGAGTTGCTGCCGTGGTCTCCTTCAACAATCTCAACTTTTTTGCCCAGCAGGCCCCCGGCCTTGTTGATGTCTTCCACGGCCATCTGGATGCCCTTCAGGGTTTCAATCCCGTAGTGGGCGTGGTTCCCGGTCTTTCCTCCAAGGAATCCTATTTTTATGGTTTCCGCAGTCTTGGCCGCATCCTTTCCGCCGTCCTTCTGGCCGCCGCAGCCCGCCAGGACCATTGCCGCGGAAATAAGCACCGTCAAAATGATCATTGGAATCGACTTTTTAAATTTCATTTTCTCTTTTATTCCTCCTTTTTTCCCGTTTCAAATGGAACTCTCAGGCCATCCCTCACCTCCCGTAAATATGTCACACAAAAAAGACTTATTCAACAAAAGTATTTTCTTATCCTGCTTTAATCGCCACATCCGAAGCAGATTTTGTGAACAAAAACAATCCCGCAATTATTACCATCCCGCCGATAACCTGGAGGGCGCCCGGGACCTGTTGAAAAATCAGCAAGGCCAGAATCGTCGCCCCCGCCGGCTCGCCCAGAATGCTTACAGAAACCACGGCCGCCCTCACATATTTCAGCGCCCAGTTGAACACCGTGTGCCCGAAGATGGTCGGAACCACGGCCAGGGCCAGAAAACACAGCCAGTCGCCGGCCGGATACGGATAGAGGCTTGCCCCGGCCAATAAACAGGACGGCAGCAGGATAGCGGCGGATGCCGAATAGACAATAAAAACATAGGGGAACAGGGACAGCTTTTTCCTCAGCAAGCGTCCAATAAGCACGTAAACGGCCACAAAGAGAGCCCCGGAAAAGGCAAGAAAGTCGCCGAAAAGGGCCCTGCCTCCGATCTGAAAATCATTTACCCCAACCAGCACGCTGCCGGCGATGGTCACGGCAGCGCCGGCCAGGGCGGATCCCGGCAGCTTTTCCCCCAGGAAAAGGGCCCCCCCGGTAATTACGAAAAGCGGCTGCATGGTCACCAAAACGGTTGAACTGGAGATGGAGGTGTAGTTGAGGGAGGTTATCCATACCGCAAAATGAAGGGCCAGAAAAGCTCCGGACATAACGGCCAGGAGAATATCCCGGATCCCCATTGCGGCCATCTCCCTGCGGCCGCGGGCGTTCAGTGCCAGAGGGGCCAGCAGCGCCACCGTGAACAGCAGACGGTAAAAGGCTATCACCAGGGGCGGCGCGGACGACAGCTTGGTAAAGATGGAAGAAAAGGAGACGGCCACCACAGCCAAAAGAACCGCCAGGCAAGGTTTGATTGCGGGCTGACCGGATTTTTCCAACTTAGTCACTCCAATTCCCGGAAATGATTAAGTATTCGACCAACAACGTCCCTGACCTTTCAAGATCCGAAGGAACCGGGCCATAAAAAAGCCCCCCTTGAAGACCGGGAGGGCTTGTCTCCGTTGCCTTTCGTTTTCAATGACTATATATCCATGAACAGAATCCCCAGCGCGGTAATCACGGCCCGGTCCACCGGCATGGGGTATCCCAGAGAATTGGCCAGGATTACCGCGTACAGCCAGATAAAAAACACCACCAATCCCAGCTTCAAAAACCGGTAAGCGCCCCTGAACCGGGCATAATTCTCCCGCCTGGGGTCAATCCGCGGGGCCAGGACCATGATCAGGTAGATTCCGGCCGTCATCAGGGGCAGCCCGAAGGCCCCCCAGGTCCTCGAGGAGTATTTGTCCACCTGTCCATGAATGTTCCAGTGGCTGGGAACCGTCTCGGGAAGGTGCGGATAAACAAAAATCCCGGCGATGATGGAGGCGGCCGTCAGAGACACAGCCAGCCAGTCGGCCTTTATATCGTCAATGAGACCGTTTTTGGGGTCCCTGTTATTCACGCCCACCCTTTTTTCCCTCCCTCTCCTCGACTTCCAGCAGGTCGTGCAGCCAGCTGATCAGGTCCTGAAAAACCGTGGTGTTCAGGAATAGTAATAGTATATGAACTGCCCCTTCCTCTCATCCTGGACCAGGCCGGCCTGCTTCAAAATGCCAAAATATAGAGGCCGTCAAATTAGACAGCCCCACAGGCAATATTTCAGCTATTTATTGTTGAACGCGGGTTTCCTTTTTTCCAGGAAGGCCCCTATCCCCTCTTTCCGGTCCTCAGTGGTGAACACCAGTCCAAACAGGTCCGCCTCCAGGGCGATGGCCTTGTCCAGGTCCATGTTCAGTCCCTGGTTGACCGCTTCCTTCGACAGCCTTACCGCCACCGGGCCCCGGGAGGCAATCCTTTTGGCCATTCCCTTGCAGAAGCTGATCAATTCCTCACCGGGCACCACGTGGTTGACCAGGCCGATTTTGTGAGCGGTCTCGGCGTCGTACTGGTCCGCCGTGAACAGTATTTCCTTGGCCAGGCCCGGATTGACCAGCCTCGAAAGCCTCTGGGTGCCCCCGAACCCGGCGATTAAGCCCAGCTGCACCTCCGGCTGGCCGAACTTTGCCTTGTCCGAGGCCACCCTGATGTCACAGGCCATGGCCAGTTCATTGCCGCCGCCCAGGGCATAGCCGTTGACCGCCGCAATAACAGGCTTGGACATGTTTTCAACCTTGCTGAAGACCCTCTGTCCCAGCTGGGCGAAGCTCTTGGCCTCCAGCGGGCTGAGCCCGCTCATGTAGGCTATGTCCGCACCGGCCACGAAGGCCTTGTCGCCGGCGCCGGTGATGATCACCGCCCTCACCTCGCCGTCCTTTTCGACCTCCTCCACCACCGCCTCAAGCTCCCTTAAAAGGTCGGCGTTCAGGGCGTTAAGCACCTTCGGCCGGTTGATGGTAATCAGGGCTATGTTTTCTTCCTTTTCATAGATAAGATTTTCGTAACCCATTGTCGGAACCCCCTGAAATCATTTATCCTTTGTTATTTATTCTGTCTCTTTTTTGATCATTTACCCTCGTACACGTAGAAGCCACGGCCCGTCTTCCTGCCCAGCCAGCCGGCGGCCACGTACTTGCGCAGCAGCGGGCACGGCCTGTACTTGCTGTCTCCCAGACCCTTGTGCAGCACCTCCATGATGTACAGGCAGGTGTCCAGTCCGATGAGGTCGGCCAGGGCCAGGGGCCCCATGGGGTGGTTCATGCCCAGCTTCATCACCTGGTCCACCGCCTCCGGGGTGGCTATTCCCTCGTAGACGCAGTAAATGGCCTCGTTGATCATGGGCAGCAGCACCCTGTTGGAAACAAAGCCCGGAGCGTCGTTCACCTCCACCGGCGTCTTGCCCATTTTTTCGCTGGCCGCCCGGACGGCATCAAAGGTCTCGTCGGACGTGGCCAGCCCCCGGATGACCTCCACCAGCTTCATCACCGGCACCGGGTTCATGAAGTGCATGCCGATGACCTTTTCAGGCCTTTTTGTGCAGGCCGCGATTTCTGTTATGGGCAGGGATGAGGTGTTGGTGGCCAGTATGGTATGGGCCGGGCAGACACCGTCCAGCTCCCTGAATATTTTGGCCTTGATGTCCATGTTCTCCACCGCCGCCTCGATGATCAGGTCGCGGTCCCCGGCGTCCCGGAGGGAGGCGGAGGGCTTGATCCGGCCCAGTATTTCAGCCTTCTGCTGTTCGGTGATCCTCCCCTTGGCCAGGTCCCTGTCCAGGTTCCTGGTTATAACGCCGGTCCCCTTTTTCACCAGTTCCTCGTTCAGGTCGTTCAGCAGCACATCGTATCCGGCCGCGGCCGAAACCTGGGCTATTCCCGATCCCATCTGGCCGGCACCGATAACCATTATCTTCTTAATCTCCATCACTGTCTTCCCCCTATTCTTTTAATTCCTAATTCCCAATCCCCGCCTAAATGTTCTCCACCACCATGGCGGTGCCCTGCCCGCCGCCTATGCAAAGAGTGGCCAGGCCGTACCTGACGCCCCTCTTTTTCATTTCATGCAGCAGGGTAACCAGTATCCTGGCTCCGCTGGCCCCGATGGGGTGTCCGATGGCCACCGCCCCGCCGTTGACATTGACCTTTTCCTCCGGGATCTCCAGTTCCCTGACCACGGCGCAGGCCTGGGCAGCGAAGGCCTCGTTGGCTTCCACCAGCCCGATGTCGGCCATGGACAGGCCCGCCTTTTTCAGGGCCTTCCGGCTGGAGGGAATCGGCCCCAGTCCCATATAGGCCGGGTCCACCCCGGCGGTGGCGGTGGACCTGATTGCGAACAGAGGCTTCACTCCCAGTTCCCTCGCCCTGTCCGCGGACATAACCACCGCGGCCGCCGCTCCGTCGTTTATTCCCGAGGCGTTGCCCGCCGTCACCGTACCCCCTTTTTTAAAGGCCGGCGGCAGCTTTGACAGCACCTCCAGGGTCGTTCCCCGGCGCGGGAATTCGTCGGTGTCAAACACCACCGGGTCGCCTTTTTTCTGCGGAATCACCACCGGAACGATTTCATCCCTGAACCGGCCGGAATCAATGGCGGCTATGGCCTTCTCCTGGCTGGCCACCGAAAACCGGTCCTGGTCCTCCCTGGTGATGCCGTACTTTTCCGCTATGTTCTCCGCCGTGATGCCCATGTGCACGTCGGTAAAGGCGCACCAAAGGCCGTCCCTGATCATGGCGTCGATAATCTTTCCGTCCCCCATGCGGTAGCCCCACCTGGCCCTGTCGATCAAATACGGGGCCATGGACATGTTTTCCATACCGCCGGCCACCACTATTTCGGCATCGCCGGCCCAGATCTGCTGGGCCGCCGTGGCCACCGCCTTCAGCCCCGATCCGCAAACCAGGTTGAGGGTCCAGGCCGGGACTTCCTTGGGCAGCCCGGCCTTTATGGCGGCCTGCCTGGCCGGGTTTTGACCGAGGCCGGCCTGCAAGACGTTGCCCATGATCACCTCGTCCACCAGTTCGCCGCTGATCCCGGCCCTGTTCAAGGACTCCTTGATCACCAGGGCGCCCAAATCCACCGCCGGGGAGGCCTTCAAAGAACCGTCGAATTTGCCCACCGGCACCCTCACCGAGCTTACAATCACCGCTTCTTTCATTAAACGGACCTCTTCCTTTCAAATAAAGTATTTTCCTTCTCGATAGCAAAAACATTGCCAGACAATCATTCCATGCAAGGCTTCGTTTTGATAAAAAACTCGCCCAGGGTTGTATTCAAAAATTTACTTTTTAGAATACATTTCTGCACCCTGGGCTGAATTGCGTGCCGCCTTGCCGGAAACCCCTTTTACAGGCTTTCCTTGAGTATTTCACTGATGTCCTTGACCGACATCTCCTCGTCCTTGTTCTGGTTCTTGAGGCTGTCCTCCAGCATCACTATGCAGTATGGGCACGCCGTGGCAATCACCTGGGAACCGCTCTCCGACGCCTCCTTTACCTTGACGTCCGAAAAGCGCTGGCCGGCCTTGGTTTCCATCCAGATCCGGGCCCCGCCTCCGCTGCAGCACATGCTGAAATCCCGGTTGCCCTTGAACTCGGCCATTTCAAGGTCAGGCACGGCACCCAGCAGTTCCCGCGGGGCGTCGAAGATCCGGCTGTGCCTGCCGAGATAGCAGGGCTCGTGATATATCACCTTCTTGGCCACGGGCTTGGAAAACTTCAGTTTTCCGCCGGAAACAAGGTTATGCAGCAGTTCCGAATAGTGCACCACCTCGAATTCGGCCCCGAATTCCGGGTATTCGTTCTTAAACGTATACAGGCAGTGGGGAGAGGTGGTGATTATCTTTTTGACTCCCTTTTTGTTAAACAGGTCTATGTTGTGCCGGGCCAGGTTGCCGAACTCCTCCTCGGCGCCTATCTTGCGCACCGACTCCCCGCAGCACTTTTCCTCGTTGCCGATGATGCCGAAGCTGACCCCGGCGGCCTTCAGCAGGTCCACTATGGACCTCGCCACCTTCTGGCTGCGCCCGTCGTATGCCGAGGTGCAGCACACGTAAAGGAGGTATTCCTTGTCCGGGGTGAACTCGGGGACATCATGCCCGGCGGTCCAGGCAGTGCGATCGTCCTTTTCCTGGGACCACGGGTTGCCCTGGCTGTTGATGCTTCCCAGCACCGCCTTTAGGTTCTTCGGTATGCCGCCGGTCTCGCAGATCACGCTGCGCATCGACCTGACCACGTTGGGTATCTTTATCCCCCTGGGGCACTTGACGCCGCACTGGTTGCAGGTGGTGCAGGCGAAAAGGAAGTCGTCGGATTCGTACCCGTCATATCCCAGCCTGCCCATGTGGAACATGGCCCGCACGTTGAACTCGGCCTTTTCCTCCATCCTGCCCCAGGGGCAGGAACCGGTGCAGAGCCCGCACTGCATGCACATCTGTATCTCTTCGCCGCCGCTGGCCACGATGGCGTCCCTTACTTCGTCAAACAACATTAAGGGCTCGGACATATATTTTCCTCCTTCTCCCGTTATTCACAAAAAAGCCGTAATCTCCGGCCGGAATTCAGACCCCCATGCTGCAATAACTCGGCACCACGAATAATAAAAATTCGGAGCCGGAGATGCGGTTTTCAGTCCGGACTTCCGATCCTCCGGCGTCTTCTGTCCCATGACTTCTGTCTCCTGTATTCTTCCAAGAAAAATGGCAGCGGCGGCCCTCCCCGCGCCGGGAAGGGCCTTGCCGGATTAGGAAGCCATTATTTTTTTGAACTCCTCGGTCAGCAGGGGAACAATCTCGAAGAGGTCGCCCACTATCCCGTAGTCGGCCACCTTGAAGATGTTGGCCTCGGGGTCCTTGTTGACCGCCACGATGCACTTGGAAGAGCTCATGCCGGCCAGGTGCTGGATAGCCCCCGATATTCCGCAGGCAATGTAAACAACCGGGGATACCGTTTTCCCGGTCTGGCCCACCTGGAAGCTGTGGGGCTTCCAGCCGGCGTCCACCGCGGCCCTGGAGGCGCCCACCGCCGCGCCCAGCACATCGGCCAGGTCTTCCAGGATCTTGAAGTTTTCCGGCCCCTTCATGCCGCGGCCGCCGGAAACGATAATGTCGGCCTCGGTCAGCTCGGGCCTGGTGCTTACCTGCAGGACGGTGTCCTTGATGATCTGGCGGATGTCGCCGGCATTGGGGGTGACGTTCACAACCTCCGCCGTGCGGCCGGCCTGGGTTCCCTCCACTGCCAGCACGTTGGGGCGGATGGTGGCCATCACCGGACGGGCCTCGGGGCAGGCAGCCTTGACAAAGGCCTTGCCGGCGTATATGGGCCGGGTAAACACCAGTTGGCCGTTCTCCAGGGCCATGTCGGTGCAGTCGGTCAACAGGCCGGTGCCCAGTTTCTGGGCCACCTGGGCGGCCAGGTCCCGGCCCGTCACGGTGCAGCCCATCAGGATGGCGCTTGGTTCCTTTTCCTTGGCCAGGGCCGCCACGGCGTTGGCGTACCCGTCGGTGGTGTACTGTTCCAGGGCATCGCTCTCCAGGACGTAAACCTTGTCGGCGCCGTATTCACCAAGGCCCGGGGCAATACCGGCCACACCCTTGCCCGGCAGGACCGCGCACAGTTCCTCGCCCAGGCTGTCGGCCGCCTTGCGCCCGGCGCTCAATAATTCGTAAGTAACCTTTTTGACCTTGCCGTCACGCTGTTCTACATATACCCAAATCCCTTTTGCCATGATTCCTTAACCCTCCCAAATAAAATTCTTTCAATAGACTAGCCCTAGATGACCTTTGCTTCTTCCCGCAGGGCCTTGACCAGGTCGCGGGCCGCGTCCGCCGGTTCGCCGGGTATAATTTTGCCGGCGGCCCGGGCTGAGGGCAGGAAGTAACTCAACACCTTGACCTTGGGGGCAACCTGTGCGGCGTCCAGGCCCAGGTCGGCCAGAGTCTTCTTGTCCATGGGCTTCTTCTTGGCCTGCATAATTCCCTTCATGGACGGGTAGCGGGGCTCGTTGAGCCCTTTCTGGGCTGTGAAGACGGCGGGCAGGGATACCTCCAGCACCTGGCTGCCTCCCTCAATTTCCTTGGTGGCCACGGCCTTTCCGCCTTCGATATCCAGCTTGACGACCACGTTGACGACCGGCAGGCCCAGTATTTCCGCCACCCGGCCGGCAACCTGGGCGGACCCGTCGTCGATGGCCCTGAAGCCGCCCAGTATAATGTCGTACTGCATTCCCGAAATAGCTTTTGCAAGGATGGTGGCGGTGGCGAATTCATCCACCTCTTCCATTCCGGGGTCAACCAGGACAGCCTTGTCCGCGCCCATGGCCAGGGCCTGGCGCAGGGCGTCCTGGGCTTCCGGACCGCCCACGCTTACCACGGTCACTTCTCCGCCGTGCTTTTCCTTGATTCTCAGGGCTTCCTCAACGGCGAATTCGCAGTAGGGATTCATGATCAGGCTGACGCCCTGCTTGTTGATTTTACCGTTGGCATCGAGGGCGATTTTGGCCTCGGTGTCAAAGGTCTGCTTCATGCACACTACGATATTCATACGCTTCCTCCTTTGCTTTGAAAGCCGTTAGCCCCAAGCCGCCGCCGAAGGCAGGCCTGTCATTCGGGCCTCCAATGCCGCCCCCGGCTGAAAGCCGAAAACCAACAGCTTATGACTGACCGTTGTAAATTTATGTCCGCGGCTTATTTCAAAATATTGGCCGCGATAACCATGCGCTGCACCTCGCTGGTGCCTTCGTAAATTTCCGTAATCTTGGCGTCCCGCATCATGCGCTCCACCGGGTATTCCCTGGTGTACCCGTAACCGCCGAATACCTGCACCGCCTTGGTGGTCACCGCCATGGCCGTCTCCGAGGCAAAAAGCTTGGCCATTGCCGACTGTTTCGAATAGGGCTGTTTCGCATCCTTCAGGTAGGCCGCCTGATATACCAGGAGGCGGGCCGCTTCTATCTGGGTGGCCATATCCGCCAGCATCCACTGCAGGCCCTGGTTCGCCGAGATGGGCTTGCCGAACTGCTCCCTGACCTTGCTGTAGCCCACAGCCTGTTCGTAGGCTCCCTGGGCGATGCCCAGGGCCTGCGCGGCAATGCCTATTCTCCCTCCGTCGAGGGTCATCATGACAATTTTAAACCCCTGTCCCTCTTCACCCAGAAGATTCTCCTCCGGTATCCGGCAGTTTTCAAAAACCAGCTCGTAAGTCGCCGAGGCCCGGATCCCCATCTTGTGCTCCTTCTTCCCAAAGCTGAAGCCCGGGGTCCCCTTCTCCACGATGAAAGCCGATATCCCCCTGTGCCCCTTGCTCCTGTCCGTGGATGCGAAAACAACGTATGTTTCAGCCAGGTAGGCGTTGGTGATAAAAATTTTTGATCCGTTTAAGACGTAACTGTTTCCTTCTTTAACGGCGGTGGTCTTTATCGCGGCCGCGTCAGACCCGGCTGAAGGCTCGGTTAAGCCCATGGCCCCGATTTTTTCCCCGTTGCACAAGGGCACCAGGTACTTCTTCTTTTGATCCTCAGTGCCGAATGCGTAAATGGGCCAGGCGCACAGGGAAGTGTGGGCCGACACCAGAACCCCGCTGGACCCGCAGACGCGGCTCAACTCCTCCACGGCTATGGCGTAGCTGAGGTTGTCCATGCCCGCCCCTTCGTAATCCTCGGGGTAAGGTATTCCGGTCAGCCCCATTTCCGCCATCTTGTTCCACAGGCTTAAGTCGTACTCCTCTTTTTCATCCATTTCCGCGGCTTTGGGAGCAATTTCGGACTCCGCAAAATCCCGCACCGTTTTTTTGAGCAGTTCCTGCTCCTCGGTCAGTTTAAAAATCACAGCAACTCCTCCTTAAATTCCGGGATCGGTTGCTTTTATAAAATTCTATAAGCCAATCCCTCCCCGCTTTCAATGCAAATCACATGCCAATTCTCTATTTTCCTTCAGATTTGCATTTTTATTATTCAGTTGTTGCAGGTTGAAACATATGACCCGGCTGTTCCGAACAATCACCCCCCGCAATAATTGTCAATTCTGAAAAAAAATTGTTTGACTGAACAGTCACTCATATATTTTACTATAAATTATTCCGACCCGGAAGAGAAGACCCATACAATCTTTTTGCAAACAGCTTTCCCGGACGTAAAGGTATTTCGACAGCGACAGGGGAAAGTCCTGTTTTTGTAAAAGATAAATGATCTGAAGTGTATAGAATTATTAACACGGTTTGTTCTGACAGCATACCGGCCGGCTTGACCGGCCGGTAAAGTTTCCGGGGCTCCCAGCATGGGGAGCCCCGGTGGAAAAAGAGATCGGGCAAGTCCGCCCGGCCTTCCGTCATCAGGCCGTCCAGGCCCTTTCCAGGCGCCTGCTGATGGCTTCCTGGTACAGCTGAAGGTACTCCACGGCTGATTTGCCCCAGGAGAAATCAAGGTCCATGGCGTTGACGACCAGTCTGGCCCACTGGGAGCGGTCGTCCCGGTAAACCTTCAGAGCCCTGGCAACGGCGTGGTACAGCGCTCTACCGTTGTATTCGGAAAAAACAAATCCGTTTCCCGACCCGGTAACGGGATTGTAGTCATGGACGGTGTCCGCCAGTCCCCCGGTGGCCCTGACGATTGGAACCGTCCCGTACCTCATGGCAATCAACTGTCCCAAACCGCACGGCTCAAATCTTGACGGCATCAGGAACATGTCCGCCCCGGCGTAGATCCTCTGGGCCAGGATGGCATTGTAGCCTATGTACACACCCGCCTTTTGCGGATACCTCTCTTTCAGGTTTTTAAACATCTCCTCGTAATAACGATCTCCGCTGCCCAGAACCGCCAGCTGGATATCCAGGTGCATCAGTTCTTCCGAAATCTCGGAGATCAGATCCAGGCCCTTCTGGTCCACCAGCCTGGAAACCAGTCCCATCAGGGGAACATCCTTAACCGGCAGGCCCATTTCCTTCTGCAGGGCATACTTGTTTTCCTTTTTGGATTCCACGCTGTTCCGGTCGTAGTTGCGGTGAATGCGGTGATCGGTCCTGGGGTTGAATTCATGGTAGTTGATCCCGTTGACAATACCGTACAGGTCGTGGGAACGCTTGCGCAGCAGCCCGTCCATGCGCTCACCCAGTTCCGGCCGCTGAATCTCCGCCGCATATGTCCGGCTGACCGTGCTTATAATGTCGGCGTAGCTTATCCCCATTTTCATGTAGCTGACCGTCCCGTAAAACTCAAGCAGATCCGGCACGAAGTATTCTTCCCCCACTCCCAGTATCTTCAGGACGGCCTTTGGGAAGTTGCCCTGGTATTGCAGGTTGTGAATGGTAAACACCGTGGCGATCCTGGAGTAATACGGGTCGTGGCGGTACCTGGTCTTCAGGAAAAACGGGATGGGGCCGGTCTGCCAGTCGTTGCAGTGAATAATGTCCGGCTGCCAGTTCAGGCGGGGAAGCATTTCAAGCACCCCGAGGCAGAAAAAGGTAAACCTCTCCGCCTCGTCGGGGAACATGTACATGCCGTCCCGGTAAAAATAATGGTGATTGTCGACAAGATACACGGGAATGGTTTTATGATCGCCGTTGTACTGGGCCTCAATGGACGCTTCCCTTACAATGGCGGTCTCCGCCCTGCCCCCGATTTTAACCGGAAAGTCCATGCGGTATCTTCCGCCTTCAATTCCCTTGTAATGAGGCATGGCCACCCTGATGTCGTTTCCCGTGTGATCCGCGGCAACCGTGGCCAGGGCCTTGGGCAGCGACCCGGCCACGTCGGCCAGTCCTCCCGTTTTGGCGAAGGGCACCGCTTCGGAGGCCACCAGTAATACTTTCAGGGGGCGGTCAAACATATCTCCCCACCTCTTGGTATTTATTTTCGTAATGATCCCCGTAAACAACCCGGGTTTCCCGCAGGTCCGAGGCGGCCATCTCCGGCGGGGTGGGATTGATGTAAAATCCCGTGCCCAGCTCAAACCCGGCGGCGACGGTCAGCCTGGGCAGTATCTCCATGTGCCAGTGAAAATGGATTGCCTCTTCAGCACCACCGGTGTTTACCGGGGCCGTGCTGATCACCATGTTGTACGGCGGCCGGTTCAGTGCCAACGACAGCTTCTTTAAGGTGGCGCGGAGGACGAAGGCCAGGTCCGGAACCTGGTCCTCCCGGATATGGCCGTAGTCCGGCTGGTGCTCTCTTGGAATAATCCAGATTTCAAAGGGAAACCTGGATGCGAAGGGTGTTACGGATACGAAACTTTCGCTTTCCACCACCACCCGGTTCTGCTCCAGCAGTTCCTGTTCAATCATATCGCATATAATGCAGCGCCCGGTGTTCCTGGCGTGACTGGCCAGTCCGGCGAGCTTTTTGCCAATTTCTCCCGGCACCATGGGTGTGGCTATGATCTGGGAATGGGGATGTTCCAGTGATGCACCAGCGGTGCTGCCGTGATTCTTAAAGATCTGTACGTACTTGAATCTTGCGTCACGCCTCAAGTCCAGCGACCGGTCCCGCCAGGCCCGGATCACCTCCTGGACCTGGTACCGGCTCATATCCTCCAGCGACCTTTCGTGGTCCGGGGACTCCACCACCACCTCGTGGGCCCCTACCCCGTCCATCATCCTGAACAGGCCTAAATTTTTTATATCATTCAGTCCCTCTATTCTCACGGCCGGAAATTTGTTTGACACGACCCTGACCCACCACCCCGGCCTGTCCCTTTCACTGTCTTTGTCGCGGAACGCCAAAACTTCCGGCGGGGTTTGCCATTCGTGATGTTCACACAGAGGGCACTCCCCCCCTTTTTTCTCATCCTGGATCACCCTGAAATCGCTGGGTCTTTTCCCCCTTTCGGTGGATATTACCACCCACCTGTCCAGGATCGGATCCTTCCTCCATTCCGGCACAACAATCCTCCATTCTTGCTGCAGACTGTTTTTTATTGAGCTTTCCGCAAAGCCCGGCTTTTTATGCAGGCATGCCGGACAATGATCTGACAGTGTTTACGCTGCAGAAGGATTTTGTCACGATGAATCGAATAACAGATGTAAAATTCTCCGGAAACGTGGTGACCGCTATGGCCGGGGAAGCCGTAAGCATAAAAGGGACAAGGCGCGGTCTGGTGATCCTGTTCAACCCCGACCTTGATCTCGAGGAAATTAAAAGCACCCTGAGGGAAAAAATGGAAAATTCGGGGGGTTTTTTCAAGGGGGCAAAGTTCACCGTCCATGATTTCAACACCGGGCGGAATGACCACTATGTCCGCGAGCTGGAGGTTATATGCCGGCAGTACGGACTCATCCCCTCCACGGATGTGTCCTGGCCCCCCGCGTCAGGCGGGTACACCCGGAATGAACCCGCCACAGCCGGAAAAAAGAAAGCCAGCGTCATCCCCATCGGGCAGCAGGCGCACCCGGAAGGGGAGCCGGCCATACTGGTGCCCCGCACTTTGAGGTCGGGCCAAAGGGTTTTCTCCCGTCACAGCATTGTGATCATGGGAGACCTGAATCCCGGCGCGGAGGCCGTCTCCGAGAACAGCATATACGTGCTGGGAAGCTGCAAGGGCAGCGTTCATGCCGGCGCCGGAGGCAACCTGATGGCCGAGGTGGCCGCCCTCAAGCTTCAGCCGTCCGTACTGCGCATCGGGTCCATCGCGGCCGATGCCGGCTTTTCCGTGGATTCCGCCGTCCCGGCGGCAGCCAGGGTGAACCGGGGGAAAATAGTGGCCGGCAAGCTGTAAGTGTTTCTGAACATGTCTACTTAAGTAAGATGCCGGTTTCTCTTCCGGCGGCCAGTATTCCTATTATTGACTTGGCGTCGCAGATTTCCCCCCGGCAGACCATTTCCAGCGCCTTTTCCAAAGGTACGCGACGGAGTCGGATAAATTCGTCCTCGTCCGGGCTGCCTCCCCGGTATACAAGTCCTCTGGCCAGGTAAAGGCAGATCACTTCGTTTGTGAAGCCGGGGGTGGTATAAAAACTGAACAGCAGCCTCATTTCCCGGGCCTCATAGCCTGTTTCCTCCCGAAGCTCCCTGGCGGCGCAGGCGGCAGGGTCTTCACCCTCCTCCAGCCTGCCGGCGGGAACTTCCAGCAGCACCTTGCCGGCAGGGTGCCGGTACTGACTGACCATGATCACTTCATTGTTTTCATCCACCGGGACCACCGCCACCGCCCCGCCGTGTTCCACCACTTCCCTTTCTGTACTCAGGCCGTTGGGCAGCTCCACCCGGTCCACCCTCAGGTTTATTATTTTCCCTCTGTAAACCGTCTCCGAGGACAATTTTTTTTCCAAAAGGCGCACGCTGATCCTCCTTCCGCTCCTCCCGGCCTTCAAACGGCTTGTCCGGCGGCCGCCGGCCCGCTAAAGGCCGGCCAGTTTCTTCATGGCGAATATGGTCAATCCCGGCAGAAGCGCGTAATCCTCGGTCTCCAGGTGGTAGGGCGCCGAGGCGTCATAAAGTATGTTGCCCGAGGGGGGAAATTCATCATCGCCCTCCCAGATGACAAAGGTGATGGGCACCTTGGGAAACACCCCGACGGTTACCGCCCAGTCCCCCACGTCGACCCTTGTGCCGCCCAGTTTTTCACCCGCCATTACCAGCATCTCCGGCCTTGATCCGAATACGGACACCAGGGGCCTGACGGCCCTGTTGTTGAAAGGCCCGACGTATATCGAACCGTTGGGAAGATCTTTGAATGTCACGTACCTGCCCGCCAGTCCCACATCCCCCGCCCGGACAAGGTAGTGCAGGATGCAGACCCGTTCTGTCAGCGGGACGTCTTCACCGCCCTCATCCAGGGTTATTTCCCCGTCCGGGAAACTGACCAGGTACTCCCTGCCCAGGAAGGGAACCCGGAAAATCCCTTTATCCTGGTCATACCGCACTGCCGCCCTCCTGGCCGCGTCCAGCGGCGAGATAACGGAAAATTCGGCCCGGGCCTTGTCGTGGGCCGGGTTTAAATTTATAAGCGCCATTTTGTCCTCCGCGAAATATTATTTATTTTAAGGAAATATTTACGCCGCGGGCAGCGCTTTTCCTCCCGGTTTATCTGAAGGCGAGGCACAGCCCGGGGCCTCTGCCGTGAATGTTTTTTGCCGAATGTATTATTTTGGAGGAATTTTTTCGTCGGCCATAGAATAAATATTGCTGCCGTATAAACCGGTATATTATTTTTACGACAAAATATGTATTATGCAGGGAGGTTTGTATGGTTTGACAGCCCGGGTAGGTATTCCCAGTTCACTTTTCTATTATGTACACTTTCCGATGTGGCAAACCTTTTTTTCGGAACTGGGCATTGAGGTGGTCACTTCGGGCCAAACCACCAAGGGCCTGCTTGACGAGGGCGTGAAGGAGGCCCTGGCAGACGCCTGCGTCCCGATAAAACTTTTTTTCGGGCATGTAATCGCCCTGAAAGACAAGGTTGACTACCTGTTCATCCCCCGGGTCGTCTGCCTCAACCGGAAGACCATATACTGCCCCAAGTTTTTGGGGCTGCCCGACATGATCCGGCACGGCCTCTCCGGCATGCCTCCAATCATTGACGTGGAAATGGACAACCGGCAGGGCTGGACCTCCCTCTGGAAATCCTACCTGAAGATCGGCCGGATCTTCGGGCGGGGCAAGATGAAAATATTCATGGCCTATCTGAAAGCCCGGTCCGTGGCCAGGCGCTTTCACTCCCTCCTGCTGGCCGGGATGCACCCGCCTGAAGCCATTACCGCCCTGGCGAAGGGTGCAAATGTCCCCCTGCCGGGCGAGAAGAAAAAGGGCGACCTGGTGTTCGCGGTGCTGGGCTACCCGTACGAGGTCCACGACCAGTTCATCAGTGTGGGCCTGGTAAAAAAATTAAAAAAGATGGGGGTTTCCGTGATCACCATGGAAAACCTCCCGCCGAAAAAAATCGCCCGGGCCAATATGCTGGAAAAAAAGATGTTTTGGACCTTCAGCGACCTGGCCCTGAATGCGGCCTACTACCTCTTCAGGGAGGGCAAGGTGGACGGGATAATTCACCTCACCGCCTTCGGCTGCGGCCCGGACTCCATGGTTGACAAGCTGATGGAGCTTGCTTCCAGGGATTATCCGGACATTCCATACATGAGCGTAACCATAGACGAGCACACCGGTGACGCCGGCATATCCACCCGGCTTGAAGCTTTTCTGGACATGGTCAAGAGGAAAAAGGAGGCCTTGCAAAGCACATGCCCAAGGTAACCTTTCCCCGCATGGGGGAGTCATGGCGAACCTTCAAGATGCTCATGAACGACCTGGGCAACGAGGTGGTCATACCGCCCAGGCCCAACAAGAGAACCCTGGACTACGGGGTCAGGTACGCCCCCGAGTTTGCCTGCCTGCCGCTGAAAATACTGATGGGCACCTACGTTGAAACCTGCCTGGAGGGGGCCGAGCTAATCGTCACCAGCGGCGGTTCGGGCCCTTGCCGGGCCGGCCTTTACGGCCAGCTGCACAAGAAGATCCTGAACAGCATCGGCTTTCCCGTGGACATAATTGTCTTCGAGGCGCCCAAAAGCCACCCCGTAGACTTCCTGCGCAAGGTGAACCGGCTGAACACCAGCCGCCTGTCCTACCGCGCCATCTGGGAGTGCATAAAAAGGGGCTGGGAAAAACTCAAGTACCTGGACGACGCCGAAAAGCTGACCCATGTGGTGCGGCCCAGGGAACTGGAGAAGGGATCCACCACCAGGGTTTACCGCAGGGTGCTGGACTGGATCGACACCGCCTATACCATGAAAGAAATAAAGGAAGCCGGCGAGGCCGCCCTGGAAGCCATCAGGTCCGTCCCCCAGGACCCCGGCAGGAATGTCCTGAAGGTGGGCATAGTTGGTGAAATTTACGTACTCCTGGAACCGGCCAGCAACCTTGAGATTGAGGAAACCCTGGGCAACCTGGGCGTGGAGGTGCGCAGGTCCATGTTCCTGACGGGCTGGACCAGGGACAATACGGTCAAGGAAACCCGGGAGATCCTCACGGTCAAGGACGCCGCCGCACCCTACATCCCCCTCTGCATCGGCGGCCACGGGCAGGAATCGGTGGGCCACACGGTGATTTTCGCCAAGGAGGGATACGACGGCGTGATTCAGCTGGCGCCCTTCACCTGCATACCGGAAATAGTGGCCAGGACCATTCTCAACCGGGTCAGCCGGGTGCACAACATTCCGGTCCTGACCTTCTTCCTGGACGAACAGACCGGCAAGGCCGGGATGTCCACCCGCCTGGAGGCCTTTGTGGACCTGATGCGCAGGAAAAAAGGCCATGCCGGTAATCTGCGGGCCCAAACCGAAGCCGGCTAGGCCCTGGATTTCAATCAGGGTTTTCCAAAAACCCCCAATCCACAATCCCTAATTCATAAAAGAAAGGTTTACGAAAATGATCGCATACCTGGGCATTGATGTGGGTTCCGTCAGCACGAATATAGTGGTCATGAGCCGGTCCGGGGAAATACTGGCCGCACTTTACATAAGAACCCGGGGCAGGCCCATAGAGGCCATCCTTTCAGGCCTGGCCGAAACCGCCGGCCTTCTTCCCGGGGATGTTGAAATCGCCGGGGCCGGGTCAACCGGCAGCGGGCGGTACCTGGCCGGGGTGATGGTGGGCGCCGACGTGATTAAGAATGAGATCACCGCCCACGCCGTGGCCGCGTCCATGTACGTCCCCGATGTCCAGACGGTGATAGAAATCGGCGGACAGGACTCGAAGATAATCATCATGCGCAACGGAATCGTCACGGATTTCGCCATGAACACGGTCTGCGCGGCCGGCACCGGGTCTTTCCTGGACCAGCAGGCCGCCAGGCTGAACATACCCATTGCCGATTTCGGGGAGATGGCCCTAAGTTCCTCCGCCCCAGTCCGCATCGCCGGGCGCTGCACCGTTTTCGCGGAATCCGACATGATTCACAAACAGCAGATGGGCCACAAGCTCAGCGACATTGTCAACGGCCTGTGCGAGGCCCTGGTCAGGAACTACCTGAACAACGTGGGCAAAGGCAAAGAAATACTGGCCCCGGTTGTGTTCCAGGGAGGGGTGGCGGCCAACGCCGGCATAAAGGCGGCCTTTGAAAGGTCGCTTAAACTGCCCATCATCATACCAAGGCACTTTAACGTCATGGGGGCCATCGGGGCGGCCCAGCTTGCCCGGGAAGAGGTTGAAAAGACCGGGAGGACAAACTTCAAGGGGTTTGAGATCGCCGGGCTCCCCTACCGGACCAGCAGCTTCGAGTGCGGCGGCTGCCCCAACAACTGTGAAATAGCCGAAATATACGAGGAGGACAGGGTCATCGGCAGGTGGGGCGCCCGCTGCCAGAGATGGGACGTGATGTGATGAGACAGAATGTGCTTTGGAGCAGGATTTTTTGGTCAGAATACAGACGACAGGCGTTTAAGAAGCTTTTATGAACGTCTTCTGCTCCTTAATCCGGGCTGACGGCTGTTGACGGGAGGTGTGCATTCCTGTTGGTCAAGTCCGTGCTGGCCAGCTTCGTTTACGTGAGCCTGCTTATTTTCATGATCGGATCGGCCCTGTGGGTGATCAGGGACTGCCGCAGGAGGGGAAAGCCCTGGGGGGAAACCCTGGCCTGGGGCCTTTTTGCCGGGTGGTTCCTGGGGCTTGGCCTGATGGCGTATATCTACTGGAACAGAAAGTTTTCAAGCTGACTCAGGCCTCCTCCACGGGCCTGAATTGTTTTGTAAATTAATATTGACAATTTTAATTTATGTGTACTTTAATATACAGCTTTTCATCCCGATCTCTCCCCGGTCCGGTCTTCCGCCGCAAACAGGCACTGGTACGAGTATTGCAATATGATTTATAAAATGCATCAGTATCCGGCACAGCCGGATTATCTTTAATAATGCCAAGGGAGTTGGTGCGAGTGCCAAGGTCGGTAATTTTAAGCGCTGTCCGTACACCTTTCGGCAGGCTGGGCGGGGGTCTGTCCTCCCTCAGGGCCGCTGATCTCGGCGGGCTGGTGATCAGGGAATCCGTAAGAAGGGCCGGCATAGAAGACAACTCCATCGACAATGTGATTATGGGCATGGTTCTTCAGGGAGGCGCCGGACAGATACCTTCCCGCCAGGCCACCGTCAAAGCGGGGCTGCCCTGGGAGATACCCTCCGACACGGTCAACAAGGTCTGCGCTTCGGGACTGCGCAGCGTGATCATGGCCGACCAGGCCGTCAGGGCCGGGGACGCCCACGTCATTGTGGCCGGCGGCATGGAAAGCATGAGCAACGCCCCTTATTTCGTCCGGGCCAGGTGGGGACTGCGGATGGGGGACGACAAGTTCACCGACCTGATGATTCACGACGGTCTCTGGTGCGCCTTCCACAACCGGCACATGGCCGTGCACGGAGGCAAGGTGGCCAGGGAATACGGCATTTCCCGGGAGGAGCAGGACCAGTGGGCCCTGCGCAGCCACCTCCGGGCCATCGACGCCCAGGACAAGGGGATCCTGGACGATGAAACAATGCCGGTTCCGGTCCCCCAGAAGAAGGGTGACCCCGTTCTGATTGCAAAAGACGAAGGACCCCGCCGGGACACCTCCATTGAAGCCCTGAGAAAGCTGCCGCCCATTTTCGACCCGGAAAACACGGTGACCGCCGGCAACGCCCCCGGCGTCAACGACGGCGCCGGTGCGCTGGTGGTGGCCTCCGAGGAAAGGGCGGCCGAACTGGGAATCCGCCCCCTGGCCGTCATTATGGGCCACGCCGCCGTTTCCCGGGAAGCCTCATATATAGCCACCGTGCCCGGCCTCTCCATCAACAGGCTGCTGGCCAAAATGAACATGAAGGCCGGCCAGGTGGACCTCTTTGAAATCAACGAGGCCTTTGCCGCGGTAACCCTGGTCAGCTCAAAAATCGCCGGAATAGACCACGAAAAGATCAACGTCAACGGCGGCGCCGTGGCCTTCGGGCACCCCATCGGGGCCAGCGGGGCCAGGATCCTGATGACCCTGATATACGAACTGCGCCGCCGGGGCGGCGGGATCGGCATTGCCGCCATATGCAGCGGGGCGGCCCAGGGGGACGCGGTTATGGTCAGGGTGGACTGACCTGAGTAAGAATACAGGAGACAGAAGACAGGAGTATAGATGATCCGTGCCCCCGCCCCAGGTGGTGGAATCAGGATTCAACACCCTCATGCCGCTAAAAAAGGCGGAGCCGGGGGCTTTGACGGGGTTTACCCCAAAACGGGCTTTCACATTCTGACTCCTGACCCCTGACCTTAAAGAAATACCAAGAAGGAGAATAACTATGCCTTTACATCTGACGGAAGAACAGAAAATGATGCGGGAAACGGTCCGCAAGCTGGCGCAGAACGAAATCGCACCGCGGGCGGCATACTACGACAGGACCCACGAATACCCGTGGGAGAATATTAAAAAAATGTCCGAACTGGGCCTGATGGGTGTGCCCATCCCCGAGGAGTGGGGCGGGGCCGGGTGTGACTTTCTGTCCTACATCATCACCATCGAGGAAATATCCAGGGCCTGCGCCTCAACCGGCGTGATCCTGGCCGTGCACACCTCGGTGGGCACCATGCCGATACTGCTCTTCGGAACTGACGAACAGAAGAAAAAATACATCCCCAGGCTGGCGTCCGGTGAAATCATCGGCGCATTCGCCCTCACCGAGCCCGGGGCCGGGTCTGACGCTGCCAGCCTGTCCACCAGCGCCAGGCTGGAGGGAGACCACTACATTGTCAACGGAAACAAGATTTTTATAAGCAACGGGGGTGCTGCCGGAGTTTACATCACCTTCGTGCGGACCGAGCCGGGCAGCAGCGGTTACCGGGGGATCACCTGCCTTATCGTGGAAAAGGACACCCCGGGATTTCACATAGGCAAGAGGGAGGAAAAAATGGGCCTGCACGGGGACCACACCACCGAGCTGATCTTTGACAATGCCAGGGTGCCCAGGGAAAACCTGCTCGGGGTGGAGGGAGACGGCTTCCGGGTGGCCATGGCCCTCCTGGACGGAGGCCGCATAGGCATCGGCGCGCAAGGTCTGGGCATCGCCCAGGGAGCATTCGACGTGGCGCTGGAATACGCCAGGCAGAGGAACCAGTTCGGAAAGCCGATCATCGATCACCAGGCCGTGGGCTTCATGCTGGCGGACATGGCCACCCGCATCGACGCCGCCAGGGCCCTGGTGTACAGGGCTGCAAGGCTTAAGGACATGGGGCTGCCCCACTCCAAGGAGGCCTCCATGGCCAAGATGTACGCCACCGACACCGCCATGGAGGTCACCACCAACGCCGTTCAGATCCTCGGCGGGTACGGTTACTGCAAGGAGTACCAGGTGGAAAGAATGATGCGGGACGCCAAGGTAACCCAGATTTACGAAGGGACCAACCAGATCCAGCGCCTGGTCATCGCCAAGAGTTTAATGAGGGAATGAACGGCCGGTTTGAGGCCCGCGTTTAAATCATCTGCCGGGGAAGGAAGAAACGCTGATAATTTGAGTGTCAGATTGCCAATACGAGGAGGCGGCAGTATTATGAGCGAAAAAATGGACGAGATTCGCAAGGCCAGGGAGGCCTGGGCCGAACAGAGAAAAAAAATGCAGGACCGGGACTTTGTGTTCGAAACGGTATCCTCCATGCCGGTAAAGGATCTATACACTCCGGAAGACATTGAAGGCTTCGACTACCTGAGGGACCTGGGTATGCCCGGACAGTACCCTTACACCCGGGGTGTCCAGGGCAACATGTACCGCGGCAGGCTCTGGACCATGCGCCAGTTTGCCGGCTTCGCCACCGCCAGGGAATCCAACGAAAGATACAAGTACCTGCTTTCCAAGGGCCAGACCGGATTAAGCGTGGCCTTTGACATGCCCACCATCATGGGCTATGACAGCGACCACCCCCGGGCGTACGGCGAAGTGGGCCGGGTCGGCGTGGCCATTGACTCCCTGCAGGACATGGAAACCTTGTTTGACGGCATACCCCTGGACAAAGTCAGCACCTCCATGACCATTAACGCCCCGGCCTCCATCCTGTGGTGCATGTACATCGCCACCGGGGAAAAGCAGGGAGTCCCCTCGGAAAAGCTGACCGGCACCATCCAGAACGACATTCTGAAGGAGTATATCGCCCAAAAATCATGGATATTCCCTCCCGAGCCCTCCATGCGGCTGATTACGGACATATTCGCGTACGCCTCCAGGCACGTGCCCAGGTGGAACACCGTCAGCATCAGCGGCTACCACATCAGGGAAGCCGGTTCCACCGCCGTGCAGGAGCTGGCCTTTACCCTGGCGGACGGCTTCGCCTACGTCGAGGCGGGTATAGCCGCCGGGCTGGACGTTGATGACTTTGCCCCCAGGCTTTCCTTCTTCTTCAACGCCCACATCGACTTTTTCGAGGAGATAGCCAAGTACCGGGCGGCCAGACGCATCTGGGCCAGGCGGATGAAGGAAAAATACGGGGCCAAGAACCCCAGGTCTTGGATGCTGCGCTTCCACACCCAGACCGCCGGCTGCAGCCTGACCGCCCAGCAGCCCGAAAACAACATCGTGCGCACCGCCTACGAGGCCTTGGCGGCCGTGCTGGGAGGCACCCAGTCCCTGCACACCAACTCCATGGACGAGGTCCTGGCCCTGCCGACCGAAAAGGCGGTCCAGATCGCCTTGCGCACCCAGCAGATCCTCGCCTGCGAAACCGGGGTGGCCAACGTCATCGACCCCCTGGCCGGGTCTTATTACGTCGAGGCCCTCACCAACAAGATGGAGGAAGAAGCCGAGAAGTACTTCGCCGAGATCGAAAGGCGCGGCGGCGTACTGGCGGCCATTGACCAGAACTTCTTCCAGCAGGAGATCGCCGACGCGGCCTACCAGTTCCAGAGGGCGGTGGACGCCAAAAAACGGATCATGGTGGGAGTCAACGAATTCGTCAACGAGGATGAAAAGCTTGATATTGAAATACTGAAAATCGACCCGCAGGTGGAAAAGGATCAGGTCGCCCGGGTGCAAAAGCTGCGCCGGGAAAGGGACAACATAAAGGTCGGGGATACCTTGGAAGCCCTGAGGAAGGCGGCCCAGGGGACCGATAACCTCATCCCCTACATCCTTGAGTGCGTCCGGGCCTATGCCACCGAGGGCGAAATAGTCCAGGTGTTCCGCGAGGTGTTTGGAGAGTACAAGGAAAAACCAATCTTCTGATACTTAAACAACATTACGCGCGAGGTGATATTTATGGCCAGAAAAATCAGGGTGCTGGTGGCAAAGCCCGGTCTTGACGGACACGACCGGGGCGCCAGGGTTATCGCCAGGGGGCTCCGGGACGCGGGCATGGAAGTAATCTACACCGGGCTTCACCAAACCCCCGAGCAGATAGTGGAAGCGGCCCTTCAGGAGGATGTGGACGTGGTGGGCCTGAGCATTCTTTCGGGAGCGCACATGACCATGTTCCCCAGGGTATGCGAACTTTTAAAGGAAAACGGCGCCGAGGACATCATTGTGATCGGCGGCGGAACGGTGCCCGAAGACGACATCGCCGCCCTGAAGGAAAACGGCTGGGCCCGGGAAATATTCACTCCCGGCGCCACCATGGAAACCATCGTCAGGTGGATCAACGAAAACGTGAAAACGGGTTAGTGAAACGGCGATTGGGGGTTGGGTGACAAGCAGCCGGCAAATCGTTCAAATCCGATCCTTAATTCCCAATTCCCAATCCCCAACCCCCATCTTTTCAACATCCGCACCCTCCCTGTCCTTCCGGGAGGGTGATGTTTTTGTGCACAATCTCATCCAGGGCGCCCAGGGCCCGGTCCACCTCCTCCGCCGTGTTGAAACAGGAAAAGCTGAACCGCACCAGCTTCAGCCCGAAGGTTCCCAGGGTGCGGTGGGCGTCCGGGGCGCAGTGCAGCCCCGCCCGGCAGGCCACTCCGTAGTTCCTGTCCAGTATGCCGCCTATTTCGGAAGAATCTCTGCCCTCAATCAGGAAAGAGACCACCGGCGCCCTGACTCCGGCTCTTTTGGGGCCGTATATTTTCAGTCCGGGTATTCTGGAGGCCCCTTCGATAAACCTTCCGGTCAATTCCAATTCATATCTCCTTATTTTCTCCATTCCTTCCTTCATTATGTAATCGATTCCCGCCCCCAGGCCGGCTATGCCCACGGTGTTCAGCGTCCCGGCCTCGTACCTGTCAGGCAGGGTTTCCGGCATTCCAGGCAGTTCGGACCGGCTCCCGGTCCCCCCCTCCTTCAACGGTTCCAGGACAATCCCTTCCCCGATGTAAAGCCCCCCGGTCCCGGTGGGCCCCAGCAGGCCCTTATGCCCCGGAAAGGCCAGCAAACCTATGTTCATTTTTTTCACGTCGATATCCAAAACCCCGGCGCTCTGGGCCGCGTCGACCAGGAATACCGCCCCTGCTTCCCCGGCCGCCTTCCCTATCTCCTCCAGGGGCATCACCGTTCCGGTGACGTTGGAGGCGTGGATTACAGCAATCAGCCTGGTGTTGGGCCTGATGGCCCCGCGGACGTCTTGCGGGTCTAAGTTGCCTTCCCCGTCGCACTTTACCCTGGTCACCTGAACCCCTTCCTTCTCCAGCCTGTTCAAGGGCCGGGCCACCGAGTTGTGCTCCATTGAACTGGTTACCACGTGGTCGCCGCTTTTAACCAGGCCCTTTATGGCCAGGTTCAGCGCCTCGGTGGCGTTGAGGGCAAAGATTATCCGACCGTAGTTTTTCGGTTCAATATTGAACATGGCGGCCAGCTTTTTCCGGGTACTGTCCACCATTTCGTTGGCCATGACAGCCATTTTATGCCCCGCCCGGCCCGGGTTGGCCCCTATTTCCCTGACGCACCGGTTCATGGCCTCCAGCACCTCCGGCGGCTTCGGCCAGGTGGTGGCGGCGTTGTCGAAGTAAATCATGCCTTCTCACCCTTTTTGCAGTAATAGATTTAATGCCCTTCCATGCTTCATAAAAGTATGCGCAATTTTGGCACCATTCTTATTGCCAATATATGCCGCAAAAAGAAAAGGAACCCTGACGGGTTCCAAAAGTACATATTTTAATTCTGAGTTCTGTGTTCTGAGTTCTGAGTTCTGCCTTTGTATTCCGAATCATTAAGTGGCGGTTTTCCGGTATTACTTCTCCGCCTCGGCGGCGGCTTTCGCCTTTTTGATTACCTCCTCGGCCAGCCTGCCCGGAACCTCCTCGTACCCCATGAATTCCATGCTGAAGGACCCCCGGCCCTGGGTCATGGACTTCAGGTCGATGGCATACCTGTACATCTCGGCCAGGGGAACCTGGGCCTTGACCCTGGTGTTCTTTCCGCCGGGCTCCATGCCCAGTATGCGTCCCCTCTTGGTGTTGAAGTCGCTTATGATATCGCCCATGAAGTTTTCCGGCACGGTCACTTCCACGTTCATGATCGGTTCCAGCAAAACGGGCTTGGCCTGCTGGGCCCCTTTCTTAAAGGCCAGGGAGGCCGCGATTTTAAAGGCCAGTTCCGAGGAGTCCACGGGGTGGTAGGAACCGTCCACCAGAACCGCCTTCACCCCGGTCACCGGGTAGCCGGCCAGAACGCCCTCGGCCATCGCCTCCCGGATGCCCTTTTCAACGGCCGGGAAGTAGTTCTTGGGCACGGCGCCGCCGAAAATCTCCTCTCCAAACAGGAAATCACCGTCCGGCAGCGGCTCCAGCCTCAGCCAGACGTGGCCGTACTGGCCGTGGCCGCCGGTCTGCTTCTTGTGCTTGCCCTCCACCTTGACCTCGGACCGGATGGTTTCTCGGTACGGAACCTTCGGCGAGTCGGTGATTATGTCCACCCCGTAGCGGCGCTTGAGGCGTTCCACGATGATGTCCAGGTGCATTTCGCCCATGCCGGTGATCAGGGTCTGTTTTGTCTCCAGGTTTTTCGAAATCCTGATGGTCTTGTCCTCTTCAAGAAGCTTGCTCAAGGCGGTGCCCAGCTTATCCTCGTCCCCCTTGCTCTTTGGCACGATGGCCACCGACAGGGTGGGAACGGGGAACTGGATGCCTTCCAGGACAACTGGGCTGTCCTTGTCGCAGAGGGTGTCCCCGGTATCGGTGTCCTGGAGCTTGACCAGGACCGCCAGGTCTCCGGCCATAACCTCCTGGGCCTGGGCCGTGGTCTTGCCCCGGGTGAACAAAATCTGCCCTATCTTCTCGGTCTTGTCCTTGGTGGAATTGAGTACCGTCATGTCCCCCTTCAGCTTGCCGGTATAAACCCGGATAAAGTTCATCTTGCCCACGTAGGGGTCGGCCAGGGTTTTAAAGACAAGGGCAGAGAACGGCTTGCCCTCCTCGACGGCGGGGGCCGGCAGGTAATTCACCATGAAGTCCATCAGGCTGCTGACCGCCATGTTTTTGGTGGCCGAACCGCAGAGCACCGGCACCACTTTGCCCGCCTTAACCCCGGCCGCCAGCCCGGCCCTGATTTCGTCGGGAGACAGCTCCTCGCCCTCCAGGTATTTCATCATCAGGTCGTCGTCGCCTTCAACGGCGGCCTCCACCAGCTTCTCCCTGTTCTCGGCCACGGCGCCGGCCATGTCTCCCGGAACCGGTATTTCCTGGGCCTTGCCGTCCTTGAAGGTGTAGGCCTTTTGTTCCAGCAGGTCCACCACCCCGGTGAATTCCAGGGCCTGGCCGATGGGAAGCTGGACGGGGGCGAAATTGGCGGCAAAGCTCTCTTTCAGATCGTCCAGGACCTTGTAAAAGTTGGCGTTCTCCCGGTCCATCTTGTTGATAAAGACCAACCGCGGTATTTTGCCGCCGTCTGCGAAATCCCAGATGATCTCGGTCTGCACCTCCACCCCGTCAACGGCGGAAACAACGAAAACAGTGCTGTCCGCCACCCGCAGGGCGCCCTTCACTTCCCCGATAAAGTCGGAATAACCGGGGGTATCCAGGAGGTTCAGCTTGCAGCCTTTCCACTCGCACGGAATCAGGCTGGTGTGAATGGTAACCTGGCGGCTGACTTCCTCCGGGTGGTAGTCGGCGGCGGTGGTGCCGTCCTCCACCCTGCCCAGCCTGTTAGTAGCCCCGGTATTGAACAGCAAGGCCTCCACCAGTGAGGTTTTACCCGCGCCGCCATGCGCCACCACTGCGATGTTGCGGAGTTTATCGCTCGGATAACTTTTCAATACTCCCCTGCCTCCTTTTGTAAATAATGTTACCTGTGTCAAGAATTTCTATACAAAAAAGCGCCTGAACATAAAAATCAGCCCTTTAGAGAGCCGAACCACCGCAATAATTGAAACGGAAAAATACGGCTTTTGCGCTTTACCAACCATTAGATATTCTACAATCCAACCCGATATCCTTCTTCTCAACATTCCCTTTTCCAAAAAAGCTGCCGTAAATATCAGCAATGTTTTCCAGCGGCCTTCATTAACGGGTCCCGGCGGACATACATATAACATCAGAGGTGAGAACATGTCCACCCAGTCGTTTGTCTACGGGACCTTCGTGCTTTTGTCGGCCAGCGTCTTCAACAGGATCATCGGATTCATTTACCAGATCTTTATGATGAGGCTGATCAAGCCCGAGGGCGTGGGGTTGTTCAGCATGATCTTTCCAATATACATTATGATGCTGGTCATAGCCTCCATGGGCATTCCCGTGGCCGTCTCAAAGCTGGTGGCCTGTGAAGTGGCCAGGAACAACCTTGCCGGAGCATACCGCATATTCAGGATATCCCTGGCCGTCATCGCCGCCGGCAGCCTCACCCTGACCTGTACGCTTTTCGCCGCGGCTCCCCTGCTGGCCAGGTATCTTTTCCCCAATCCCGACATCTACCCGTGTTTTATATGCATCATTCCGGCAATCTTTATCGTCTCCCTCTGCTCGGCCTTCAGGGGCTTTTTTCAGGGTCTCCAAAGGATGTCCCCCACCGCCGTAACCCAGGCCGCCGAGCAGTTGGTCCGGGTGACCGCCGGCCTGACCATCGCCTGGCTGCTTCTGCCAAGGGGGATACCATTCGCGTCGGTGGGGATCTCCCTGGGGGTGGTCTGCGGCGAACTGGCGGGATTTTTAATCATGATTTACATCTTTCTGACCAGGCGTCCCCGCGTCCGGCCCCCTCTCCCTCCCGCACTTCCGGCGGATCCCGTGCCCAGGACCCTGGGCAGGATATTCAGCCTGGGTGTGCCGGTGACCCTGACCCGCTTCATATCCACCGCCCTGATGTCCCTGGACGCCCTGATTATCCCCAAGCGGCTTCTTCTGTCCGGCATGTCCATGGGGGAAGCAACGTCTGTTTTCGGCCAGTTTGTAGGCATTGCGGAGGTCCTGCTTTTCACTCCGGGGGTGGTCACCATCTCCCTGGCCACGGCCCTGATACCGGCGGTAAGCGAAGCCCAGGCCCAGGGCAAGACCGGCCTCGTGCAAAGCCGGATCCAGGAAGCCGTCCGCATAACGGTACTGTTGGGCGCCCTGCTGGCCGCGGTCTTCCTGGTACTGCCCCACAATTTGTGCCAGGTGCTCTTCGGCTACGGTTCGGCCGGGGACGCCCTTTTTATTATGGCCGTCAGCAGCCCCTTCCTCTACCTGCAGCAGACCACCACCGGCATTCTGCAAGGCCTGGGGAGGGCCGACATACCCTTTAAAAACCTGTTAATGGCCTCGGTGGTGAAGATCCTGGGCATTTACTACCTGACCTCAATCCCGGGTTTCGGCATCCGCGGCACCGCGGTTTCCCTGGGCGCCATGTATATAATCATGTCCATGATGAACTACCGGAACCTGAAAAAAATCACCGGCCTCAACATTAACGCCGCGGTTTGCATTTACAAACCCGCCATGTCCGCGGCGGCGGCCGCCCTGGTCATGCTGCAGGTCAGGCTTCTCCTGGCCCCTCTTTCCCCGCCCGAACCCGCCGGCCTGTTCCTCAACCTTTCCGCCGGGGTCCTGGCATACCTCCTGACACTGTACGTTATAGGCGGCATCAACGACGCGGATATACGGAGGGTGAAGCTGTTTCTGAAAAGATAGGCATACGGGTCACGTTAAGCTCAAATTTCTTTTTGGGGTTTTTCACCCGTATTCCCTAAATATACCAGCCCCTTATTCTCTCCAGCTCACCGTGGTTGGTCAGGTCTATCTGAACCGGCGTCACCGTTATATATCCCCGCGCGTTTGCGCCCACGTCGGTGTCCGGGCAGTTGTCTTCAAGGTCACAGACCTCGCCGGCCATCCAGTAGTAAACCCGCCCCCTGGGGTCTGTGCGCCGGTCGAATATATTCACGTATTTCATGTTCCCCAGCCGCACCACCTTCACGCCCTTAGGCCTGCCCGGCGGGACGTTGACGTTCAGCAGGGTGCCCGGGGGCAGCCCCTCCCTGTGCACCACGGGAATGATCCCGGCGGTAAAATCCGCGGCGACTGAAAAATCCGGGTCATCGTAGCTGGTGATTGAAACAGCCACAGCCGGGCAGCCGCAGATGACCGCCTCCACCGCCGCGGATACGGTGCCGGAGTACAGCACATCCGTGCCCAGGTTGGCGCCCAGGTTAATCCCGGCCACCACCAGATCAGGGGGTTTGTCCAGCAGCTCCTCCACCGCCAGCTTCACGCAGTCGGCCGGGGTGCCGTCCACCGACCAGCCCGCGGACTTCGGCGAGGCGTATTTCACTTCCCGGGCCCTGAGCGGCCTGTGCATGGTTATCCCGTGCCCGATGGCGCTCCTTTCACGGTCAGGGGCCACGACGAATATCCTTTCCACCTCCCCCATTTTTTCCAGCCGCTCCCTGAGAGCGATTATCCCCTGGGCAAAAATGCCGTCGTCATTGCATAACAGGATCCTCATCCCAACCTCCGGAATGCCTTTCTGAAATCATACCTCATAAATGGTAATGGTCATCGTCCCGTTTTCCCTGTCCTTGGTCAGCCCGAACATGAGCTTCCTGTCTTTGAGGCTTTTATTGAGAAAATCCACCACCCTGTACATCTCGTTGTAAGGCGGAAATGATTTGAACGCAATCAGCTCCAGCTTGCCCTGGTCGTTTTTTTCCCGGTCCTCCTTCATGTTCCCCTCACTCCTTTAGCCCTTGATCAGGGCAAGGGCTTCAGCCCTGGTGACCTCGTTTTTCTGGAACGATCCCCTCACCGCCGAGGTGATTGTCTTGGATCCCGGCTTGCGCACACCCCTCAGGGTCATGCACATGTGTTCGGCCTCCACCACCACCAAAACCCCGTGCGGAGCCAGTTTCTTCATAATGGCGTCGGCAATCTGGGATGTCAGCCTTTCCTGAAGCTGCGGCCTCTTGGCGAAACCCTCCACCACCCGGGCCAGCTTGGACAGGCCGGTCACGTTTCCCCGGCGGGGGATGTACGCCACGTGAGCCCGGCCGAAAAAGGGCAGCAGGTGGTGCTCGCACATGGAATAAATGGGGATGTCCTTTACCAGCACCATCTCCTCGTGCTCTTCCGAAAACATCTTCTGGAGGTGTTCGTGGGGATCTTCCCACAGGCCGCAGAATATTTCCTGGTACATCCTGGCCACCCTGGCCGGGGTTTCCCGCAAGCCTTCCCTTTCAGGATTCTCCCCTATGGCCTCCAAAATCATCCGCACCGCTTTTTCTATTTTTTCTGTATCTACCAACTAAAATCTACCCCTCCCGGCAGTCTCGCATCTCTATAATAAATTAAAGCTGGTTCATCATCACATGCGCCTGGGGTATCACCCGGACGTCCCTTAACCGCCCCGACCCCAAAGCCTGCAGTTGAAGCGCCCGGTGCGGGGAGAGGGAGCACCTACCGCCCCGGGTCACTGGCTGTATAACCAGGGGGATCCCGGCGTCCACCGCCGCAATCAGGTCCACGGCCCTTTCAAACTCCGAAATGCTGCTCAAATCGTCCACCACTATTTTAACAAACACCCTTGTCCGGTTAGCAACGCGTAAAAAATGGAGGTGCCTGTCCCAAAGGGGGCCGCATCCGGAAGTGCCAGGCAGCTTGATGTCCATGGAAACAATATCCACCAGCCCTATCAGCGGTGAAAGGTTTTCATGCAGGGACCCGTTGGTCTCCAGATAAACCCTTATGCCCCGCTGTTTTAATTCAGGCAGCAGCTCCCCCAGGAAATCCGCCTGGATGAGGGGCTCCCCGCCGGTAAGGCTGATCGAGTGGTGCCGGCCGAGATCGAAATTCCCCGCCGTCGTTTCAATCACGTCCCGCACGGACAGCGGGTTGGCAATCTCTATAAAAACCCTTTTCCCCGGGTCGGTCTCCACCCGGCAGGCACTGTTTTCACCGGCCCGTCCGGTATCGCAATACCGGCAGGAAAGGTTGCAACCCTCAAACCTTATAAAAATCTGGCGGCAGCCGATGTACGGCCCTTCACCCTGAACCGAGGAAAACATCTCGCGGATGAACGCCTTCAAATCAACCGACCCCTCTTACTTTGCAGCAGGCCATCCGGACCGACGACATCTCTTCTTTATACAAGGCGCAAACCTTCCGGCCAAAATCAAGGACCCGGTCATCGGCGAATCCCAGGTCGAAAAGCCCCGACGCCTTCACCGGCGTTCCCTCGGAGACTATGTTCAGGGCGGCGTGAATCATGACGGACACCGGCGAAGACGTGGCTATGGAAATGGAAAGCTTTCTGTCGCCCAGGTAGAGGTCGTCCCCCCTCCTGGTCAAATCAGGGCGGGCCAGGGCGTCCTTAATGATGGCGATTAAAAGCCTCTGCCTCAAAACACCCGTTTCCAGCCGGTCTCCGAAGTGCTCCGCGATAAAGTGAAGCATGTCCGGCCCGAATATCACGGAACCTCCCAGCACGTCCTCCATGTCCACCATCTCTGGAGGATCGACCCGGCAGGGCCCCCTGAAACACACTATGCTGTCCCCCTGAAGGCCGAAGTTTCTGTATGCCCAGAGGGAAGACAGCTGGCGGCCGGTGTAAGTTATTGTTTTCTCGTGAGTGTAGGCGTGCAATCTCATCACCCGGGTGATTTTTTTAAGTCAGGAGTCCGCCTGTTGAAGCGCCCTCAGGTACCTGCGGCAGCTTTCACAGCGCCCGCAAATCTGTTCCCCTCCGTGATAGCAGGGCCAGACGTGCCGGAGGGGCGCTCCCAGCCTCCTGCCCAGGGTTATTATTTCCACCTTGTCCAGCATCAGGGTGTAGCTCACCACCCTGACCCTTTTCAGGGTGGACAGGGAAAGGGCCTGATTGCAGGCGGCCAGATACTCCCGGCTGTTGTCGGGAAAAGTTTTTGCCTCCTCGGCATTGAACCCGGTCACAATCTGACTGCAGTCCAGAGCTTCGGCAAAGGAGGCGGCAATATTTATAAAAACCCCGTTGCGGTTGGGGACCCATACCGACCGGGCCGTCCCGGCCAATACTTCAGGCCGGTTGAAATCCTCATCCCCGGGCTCCGGGACATCGGCCCCCGGGTTTACCAGGGAGGTGGCGGTGATCTCCTTCAAAAAGGGCAACTGGACAACCCGGTGCTTCAGCTTGTAATGGGCGGCTATTTCCGCGGCCGCTTTTATTTCATTCAGGCGGGCCCGCTGTCCGTAGTCGAAGGTGAGGCACAGTTCAACCTCCCCCTCTCTCAGGGCCTGGCCCAATGAAACCGTTGAGTCCAGTCCCCCGGACAAAAGAACGATGCTGGACATGCTTTCAGTCCTCCCGGTACAGCGCAGACGCGTCCGGTGACTCCCAGATCCTTACTGCGCCGGGTGAAACGTCAGGATTTATCTTTGCCAGGGCTTCTTTGATCTCCCGGTAGATATACGCGGCAAGGTTTTCCGCGGTGGGATTTATTTTTCCCTGCCCCCCGTTAAAACAGCCCAGTTCGTTTAGATAGCTGTGATCAAACTGACGGATTACTCCGTCAATCACTTCCTTGAGTGTTTTGAAATCAACCAGCATTCCGCAGGAATCAAGACGCCGGCCGGTTACCGCGACCTCCACGGTCCAGGTGTGCCCGTGCAGGGCGGAGCATTGACCTCCATACCCCTCCAGCCTGTGCGCGGCGGCGAATCTTCTCTTTACCGTCAGCTCAAACAACGACCGGCACCCTCCATTCCACCGCATTGCCCATCAGTTGCCGCCCCGTGCTTCCCCAAACCCGCACTTCCCAATTCCCGCCCCGCCTCAATTTACCCGGTAGCCCGCCTGGTCAATCGCCCGGGCTATATCATCACGGCTTACCTCTCCCGGATCGTAGGTAACCCTCACCAAACCCCCGGCCAGGTCAACTTCCACGCCTGACACCCCCGGCAGATTCTTCAGCGCTTTCTCCACGGCCATTTTGCAGTGATTGCAGGACATTCCCTCCACTTTTAAATTTTCCTGGGTTATCGCCACGATTTGTGCCTCCTCGAAGAATTTTTTCTTATTCTTTCCCAAATATTAAGTGATAGTATACAACATTTTTATCACGGGAGGAATATTCAGGTGGCAAAAATAAACAAACCCGGCAACCGGGAAAAGCCATCAAAAAAAAATCCGGCCGGGGAAACCGGATCAGCTCCCGGTTTCAGGCGGGGCAGGGCCTTTGTTGAGGAAAACACCGGGTCCGCCACCCTGATCAACGTGGACGGCCGATGGGACCTTGACCATCCCGCCGGCCGTGATAAGTAACCAGGCCCTCATGACGCCGGGAACAGTACCGATGTCCATGGCCACGTTTTTCCAAGGCCTGCGGGTACGGATTCCCGTTCCGGCTTAAAAACGGTCTTCATAACTCGTTTAACACCGAGCAGGGGCCGGTGGCGCACTTTCCGCACACGTCGCACAGTTCCAGGTCTGCGTAAAGGCTGTCGTTTTCCAGGCACATCCTGTAGCAGGCGCCTTTGTCCAGTCCGCTTTCCGTCAGTGCTCCGGCAGGACAGGACTTATAGCAGTAATGGCACTTTTCGGGGCAATTATAAAAGGGGTCCCTTTCATCTTCGCCTGACGGCGTCTCCGGTTCCCAGCCGGTAACCACGGACCCAATCCTTCCCGCGCAGCCCCTTTCGGTAATCAGCAGGTGATTCCGGCCGAACCGGCCGATTCCGCAGGCAAAAGCCACATGCTTGTGCGACCAGAACGACACCAGCAGGCCGGGGTCAAAATTGTGGGTCGGCTTTTCCCAGGCGCAACTGTGGCCATCCCGGGACAGTTCCGCCGCTATTTCTTCGGCTATCCGGGCCAGCAGCCGGTTCGTTTCGATGTAAACCTCGGCCCACAGCCTGGAAGCGTTGCGGCCGCCCCGGTTCCCTTCGGGGATGTGCTTCCGGAAGGGCAGATAGTAGGCCACCACAGACCTGGCGCCGGTTAAAATGTCTTCCGGCAGCAGGTGGCCCGGATGCACCACTTCCTTTAACCGCCTGACATACGGGTTGTTCACCCCGGTCACCCCCAGCAGGGGCTCCCTGTAATAGGGAAGTCCGGACTCTTCTATAACTCTGGTAATGGTGTTATAAATACGTTCCTTCACTTATTTTCCTTCCTTGCGATCAATTTTCCGCCCCTGTGCCGGCAGGGATTTTATCATCCGGATGTATTTTTGGGGAAGTCCGAAAAATTCCGCACCCCTGATCATTTTTTCAAGGTAACTCTCTGAGGGCAGGCCCCTGTTTCCGGGCACCGACTGGTAGCACCCGGCGCAGAACAGGCCGAAGGCTGTGCGCACCGGCACCCTCACCCTTCTGTTCAGTTCCGGGGCGTTTTCTAGGCTGTCCAGGGTCTGCCAGTGGCCGGCCTGCACCCCGTACAGCACTCCCCAGACTCTGTTTTCATCCCCGGAAAACTTTATGCTGCACAGCGTTCCCCGCCATTCCTCAAGGTACTGGTCAAAGACCAGGTCAAAGCCCTCAAGGCTTCCCCGGCAGAGAAAGCGGCTGCCGGGACATCGTTTTTTATACATTTCTTCCGGGTCCAGGTCGGAACCGTAGGCAAAGTACAGCAGGCCGCCCGCCGACATCTCCCAAAGGTGGGCGGCAATCTCCCTGTCCACCGCTTCCCCCGTCTCGGGGACGGTCAGGTATCGGCGGACCTCTTTCCTTTTGTCCGAGTCCCCGGGAAAGGTGGTTATTTTTTTCCTGTCAACCAGTCTGCCGATTAGATCATCAAGCTGTCCGGCGCTGAAGCCCGACCTTTTCAGGATCAGGTCATAGGCCGGGGCATGGTCGGCGTCCCTGATTATACCCAGAACCACCGTTTCGCTGTCAGGAAGGGTTAAAGAATTCATCTGATCCGGATAACCCCCTCGCTTAATACTAAAGCCAGGACTTGAGCCTTTTCATATCTGTAATGACGATTTGCTTCTTATCCACCAGAATGGCCTTCTGCCTCCGCATGTCGCTCAGGATCCGGTTGGCCGTCTCCCTGGAGGTGCCGATCATGCTGGCCAGGTCCTGGTTGGTAAGGGACATGTCGATGGCGGTTCCCCTCCCGCAGGGCACGCCCTGCTCGGCCGCCAGGAACAGCAGGGTGCTGGCCATGCGCCGGGAGGTGTCCATGAGGGCCAGTTCATTGATTTGCTTTTGGGACATGCGCAGCCGCCTGGCCATAATTTTCAACATCCCCAGGGCTATGCCGGGATTGGCCAGGGTGATTCTTTCCATGTCCGAGTTCCTGATCAGGCCTATCTTGGAGTCTTCGACGGCCTCGGCGGTGGCCGGGTATGGCCCCCCGTCAAAGAGGATCACTTCTGCGAAAACTTCTCCCGGGTGGATAAAATGAAGGATCTGTTCCCGGCCGTCATCCGACTGCTTGGATATTTTTACCCGGCCCGTCTTCAGGAAGAATATGGCTTCCCCCGGCTCCCCCTCCACGAAAATGATCCGGCCCTTTTGATACGTCCTTTCCATGATCAGCCGGTCTATTTCAGCCAGATCACGGTCATCCAGGAAAGAAAAGAGTGGAATTTTCCTGAGATACTCCAGGTATTCGGACAGTTTTGCCACCCGCCTTTCACAGCAGCTTCAGGCTTCCAGCTTTCGCCCGCCGCTAGTCGCTGGTGGCCGGCAACCGGCAGAAAGCTGTCAACCGCTCCGCCTTCTCAGAAGGAAATTGACTCCCAGTCTTTCCGCCACTTCCCGGCACTTGTTCACGTCCACTCCGGGCCATTCCACCACTGACAGGGTGATGTCCGGTATGGATCCGATGCAGCTCTCCGCAAATCCAATCACCGCTTCGTAAGTTCCCCGGCCGAAAACCGGCCGGCAGATTTCAAGGTACTTCTCCTCGCTGTGGGCATTCAGGCTGACATTTATCCGGTCCACCAGTCCCTTCAGGTTTTCCGCGCTCCCCGGTCCGTGGATCAAATCGGCGTGGCCGTTGGTGTTTACTCTTACGGGCTTTCCCCACTCCCTTTTTATGTGGCCGGCTACCTCTTTAACCAGATCCATCCTGATTAACGGCTCCCCGTAGCCGCAAAATACGATTTCACTGTACGGCCTCAAATCGCCCAGGGAACCCACCACCTCTTCCACGCCGGGCTCCCTTTCAAGCCACAGGTTGTATCCGACACCCCTGGCGGTGTACCTTATGCAAAATTCGCAGTTGTTCGTGCAGCGGTTGGTGACGTTCAGGTAAAGCCTGTCCCCTATTTTGTATGTCACTATTAAGTCTTTCAAGAATATTATTCTCCCCCGCCGTTATGGCCAAGCCATTTCCCCCGGCACCTAAATTATAACACCGCAAAAGCCTTTCCGGGCAGGTAAAAAATTGACTCAACGATCAGGTCATATTCGGCAAAAGACGGAATAAATTTACGGTATAAAGTTCCTGGAGGTGCATCCCATGGCTATTAAAATGCCCGCCCCAAACCGTCCCGCCCTTGACTTGGCGGGTATTTTCAGAGGATCGGCCATAGCTGCGGCGGTGGCTTTGGCCGGATCTTTCATCCTGGGCATGGTATATCATTTCAGCGGCCTCGCGGAGTCCACCCTTCCCCTGATCACTTCCATCATCCTGCTGGCCGGAGTTTTCTCCGGCGGTTATGCGGCCGCCAGAAGGGCGGGGACCAAGGGCCTTTTCCACGGCCTTGGGGTTGGCGCCGTTATCTTCATTTTAATCTGGATCCTGATGGGCCTTTTCCTCCCGGCCGGCGTTTCCCTTATCCCCCTGGCCCAAAAATTCCTGATCTGCCTGGTCGGGGGCGCCCTGGGAGGAATCGCGGGAATTATTCTCTAGCGGGGCTGATCTCACCTGATCAGCCTTCACTGCAAAAACCAGGGACAGGTCCGGCTCACCTGTCCCCATCGGTCATTTCCACACTTTCATCAGCAGACTCCTTATAAACGATGGCAGCTTTATAAAATACACGCGCAAGTCGGACTCACCCCTTACCCCAAATCGCTTCCGTATATATTATTCAGGGCGGGGTAAAATTGTGACAGGTTTTTATTCTTTTCCCTCAAAACTTGGGGAGCTTGATGGAACTGACCATCAGTCCGGACAGCACCACCAGCAGCACGGCGGCCGCCACCCCGTGGGCACTTCCCGCCGCCAGGACCATTGCGGCCACCAGGGATCCGGCGATGGTAATGGGGACCCCCAGGAAATAGCCGGATACATTCATTATATTAAACCTTGCCAGGCGCAGGGCGCCGCAGCTCACGAACAGCACCATAACCAGGAGGCCGGCCAAACCCAGGCTTTTAAGCCCCCAGAGGTAAGCCGTCACCGCCGGGGCAACCCCGAAGGAGACCAGGTCGGCCAGGGAATCCAGTTCTTTGCCGAACTCGGAGCTGGCGCCCATCTTTCTGGCCACCTTTCCGTCAAGCCTGTCCAGCAGCGCCGCGATCAGGATTAGTAAAGAACCGGCCGCATATTTTCCTTCAATGGTGTAAACAAGGGCAACCATGCCCACGGCCAGGTTGGCCCCGGTAAGGATATTCGGCAAAAGCTCAATTTTCATCAGGAAACCTCCCGATTATCGTCTCGCCGCCCTTGACGCTGTCCCCGGGACCCACCAGGACATCAACATCCTCGGGCACAAATATTTCCGTGCAGCTGCCGAACTTGATCATGCCGAACACCTGTCCCCGGTCCAGCCGCCCCCCCTCTTTGGCATAGCATACGATCCTCCGGGCTATGAACCCGGTAACCTGGCATACCAACACCCTGGCCCCGGAAGATTCGATTCCCAGGTAATTTCTTTCATTAATCTCCGAGGCATGACTTTTAAAAGCCGGCAAAAACTTTCCCGGCACATAATCTATGTACTTGACCTCCCCGGCCACCGGGGACCTGTTTACATGAACATTGAAGATCGATAAAAAAATGCTCACCTTCTTCGCGGGGCCGCCTATAAACCTGTCCTCACGGACACTGCTGACCGACATCACCACCCCGTCAGCCGGCGAAAGAATCGCCTTTCTGTCCCCGGGTATGGTTCTCCTGGGATTGCGGAAAAAATATACGGTAAAAAGAAATAATAATGCCGTAACAACACTGGCCGGTTTGTAAGACCAGTAAAAAATCCCGGTTATGGCAGCCAGCACGACCAGATAGGTCCATCCCGGGCTTGCTATGGGAAAGGTCTCCCTTGTCATGTTCAGCCCCCTTTTTAATTTTGCCAGATATAATTTTAACATCTTTGACAATCAATTAGAAGCTTAAATCATTGATTAAGCACATGATTTGCCGGCACCCCGGTAAGCCCGTCCAGCCCTTCCGGACACCCGCAGGGCATCCGGAAAAGGCATCCGGTCCCTTGCCCCGCCATTCTGCCCGGCAGGATTGATTCACTCCAGCGGTTCCCGATCTTCCGATATATATTCTTTTGTCAGCGGTTCTTTTCCTCCCTCACTGGATGTGAATACTATTATGTCTTTCCCGTCCCGAATTTCGCCGGAATCACCCTTATCCTTCCTTGCCGGCAGCTCCTGTTCTTTCATTTTCTCCTCCACCAGGTTTTTAACCAGGGTGCTTACCGGCTGGAGAATCGAGGCCAGGTCGGCCTGAGTCCTGGCCCGGCTTTTTTCAGCCTCATTTGGACCAGCATCAGAATTTTTCTTCAGCACCGCGCCGATGTTGTCCATGGTGACCTGGATGCTGTTGGCCACGGTCGAAAGTATCAGCCCGAATATCTTTATCCCGTTGATCACCCGTTCAACGGTATCAGGGCCTTCCTGCCCCCTGACCATTTTTTCCTGGATATTCGCTGCCTGCTCAAGGCTCTTGTTAAGCAGATCAATTTTTCTGGCGAAATCAAGCTCAAAATTCCTGCTGTCTTCCATGCGGGCAAGAATTACAGAAAAGCGGTCAAGCAACGACAGCATGTTCTCCATCCTGGTGCTCTCCACAGCCTGCCTTTCGTAGATCTTCTCCATCTTTCCGATCAGTCTTTCTATGGACATGTTCAGGCCGCCGCCGGCAGGTTCACTCATCCGCTGTTCTACCCCCTTTTGTTCCGGGATTTACTTATTCTTATTTTTTCTTTCATTTGAATAGACCATTTTGGGGCGGAAAGTCGCAAAATGCATGCCGCCATCATAATGTAGAATAAAAAATTCAGGAGGAGTGGAATTTTGGAGAAAATACCCATTGACCTCAGCACCCTGCCGGAACCCTTGAAGAGCATGGTCCAAAACATCGACCCCCAGGTGATTGAAAAGTACCTTTCCATGTACGACCCGGCAACCCTGTCGGTGATGTTGAATTCGATGCTTTCAATGTTTCAGCACGCGCTCTCGCCGGATCAGCACAAGGCAATAAAAGAAATGATAGAAAATTTTTTAAAAACGATGCCCCAGAATAAATAACCTGAGACTGAACAAAAGCCGCTCTTGCGGCCGGCGGAACTTTAGAATTCTGCTGAAGAAAACAAAAAAAGGGCTGCAATCTAAGTTGCGGCCCTCTTTTATTCCTTTTCCCGGGACGGCTGGCCCTGCACTGGAATCGCCTTCACCACCGGCACGGCATCCGGTTCATTTTTTTTCTGATCTTGACCTTCCACCACCTCCGGGTTTTTGCCGGACACGGGCGATACCGGTTCCTGGGGTTTGGTGATCAAGGAGTTCAAAAGGGTGTTTATGGGCTTCAGCAACGCCGACAGGTCGGCAACCTTGGATTCCCCGGGCGTTGATGAACTCCGGGCGGCGGCGGGCTTATTTTTCAGGGCCATCCTTACCGCCTCCATCATTGCCTGCAGGCTGCCGGCCACGATCTCTATGACCTGGCCGGTGGTCCTGGCCCCGCTTAAAATCTTGTTTATAGCATCTGTTATACTTCGGGTCTCGAAAGAGCCCCTGTAAGACCCCGACGCCTTCTCGAGCCTGTCGTAAATCACGGCTGCCCTTCTGGCCATGCTTTTTTCGCGCCTTTTTTGGTATTCCAGCTGCCGGACGGCCTCTATAAGCCTGTTCATTGCCTCCAGGGAGCGCCGGGTTTCTTCCAGTTGATCCCTTTTTTGCCGGTTAATCTTTTCAATTTTTTGCTCCAATCCCTCCAGCAGATCCTCAACCCGCCCGTTGGCCTCGTGTTTCACATTGCCCACTTCCTTTTATTTTTTTCCTTTGCGGGCAAAAAGGTGTTTAAAGGGCTACACACAAAAAGTGTAGCCCTTTCGCCTGAAATTTTAGCAAGAGGAGCAGCAGGTGAGCGCAAGCCCGATGAAGATGATGGCGCCTGCCACGCATGGGGATACCAGGCCACAGAGCAACAGGGCTACAGCTACCAGGAAAAGAATAATGGAAATCAAAAAGTTGAATTTTCCGTGGGAAATTTGGTCCTTGAATGCAGACAAGACGTCGCTCACAGTGAATTGCCTCCTTTCAAAGATTTTTTTAAACGGTTTGGTAACGTTCTATTTTAAAATATGAAGGCATGACAAAAGTTGTTACAGGTGAATTTGATCCTTGATTAAAACCTGCTTTTGTGGCAAAGTATGATATACAATAAGGATGCAATCGACACTCCGGAGACTAATTGTCAAATTAAGGAAGGCATCGATAGGCAATTGAGGTTATTTATGGATACGATACCAGGAAAGCTTTTCAGCAAGGCTGAAGTGGAAACAGCCTGCGCCCTGATTGAAAGAACCTTCGGCGCGGATTATTTCAGGCGCGGGCTGGAAATGATCAAGGACGGCGGTCCTTCCGGGGCCGCAATGGGCAGGCGGAGCGATGACGGACGCGTTTCCCGTTTGTTCCTGGCCTGGCACGGATCCCGGGAGGAACTGGCCTACGCCGATCTTCAGGGTTATTTCGCACCGGGCTTGCAGTCCGCCATAACCGGGGTACTGGGCAAAAGCCTGGAGGCTTTGGGCGATGCGCCGGGGGCCGGGACGGCTGCCCGGGGACTTCTGGACAACAATTCCTTTGAACAAACTTTTTTTCTCCTGTGGGTCGCTGCCGGCTTCAAGGCGGTTTGGGGCGATATCCGGTTCCCCGGCAGACCCGGCGAATGTTTTTTTACCGGCCCCCGGTACGCAGCCGTCTGTCTCCGGACCATGGGCACACATCCCCGGCGGCAGCCTGACCCCCCGCCGCTTTGTTCATCCATTGCGGGTCAATTGCAGGAAATCCGGCGCCTTCTGGCCGGAAGGGCGGCCGAAGGCCGCAGTCTCCTTTTTTACGTGGACCTTTCCGGCTCCTTGACCTCCCTGGAAGAGGCGGGAAAAATACTGGAAAATATACCGGGGGTCTTCTCCGCTCCCGGGGAACAGGAAACGGCCGCCGTGGTCCTGTGCAAAACCATGTTCTCCCCCGGAACGGGGGGGGTGCGCTGGAAAACCGTCTGCTTCCCCGTTTTCAACCAAAAAAATCCCGGCCTCCTGGAGGCGGGAGGCGCCGGGATTTACCTTCCGTGAGCCTTTCTACACAGGTGCGGACGCGATTCAAAGCCCTTCCGGGGAATCATCATCTCCGCCGCACCGGCAGGAGTGTTCGGTTATCACCTGCCTTAGGGCCAGCGCCGCCTTTTCGCCCAGGTTGCCGGGGCCCGGATAAATCATTTTCAGGGCCGTGGCCAGTCCGTATACCTGTCCGTGCAGGTACGCCCTGTAGTCCGACAGATCCTTCTTGCCTCCGGCGTTCTCAAGATCGGCCAGGGCCGCCTTAAGAATTTTCAGCAGTTCCTCTCCTCTTTCCGGATTCATCTTTTTCCCTTCCACTGAACTCCACCGCTTTACTTTTTTCCGGCCAGCCCCGAATTCTCAATGACATACCTCAATATGGCGTCGGCGGCTGTATACGGGTCGGTCTTCCTGCCCGTCACCCGGTTTAATATGTCGTTCACGAAGCCCTGATAGTTTAACTGGCTGTTTACCAATTTACGCCATCTAAAATCCACTATTTCAAGGGTTTCTTTCCTGGCCCGGTCCTCCCGGTAGCTTTCCAGCAGCCCGCTGTCAACGAGGTACGACCTGTGTTTTTCCACCGACTCCATCAAACCGTCCATGCCCAGGTCGTTCAGGGTTGACACCTGCACCACCGGGGGCCGCCACTCCGGGGTTCCACCCTGGAGATCCAGCATCTGCGATATCTCCGAGGCCACCTTGTCGGCCCCGGGCAGGTCGCACTTGTTGACCACAAAAATGTCGGCTATTTCCATGATCCCCGCCTTAATGGTCTGAATAGAATCTCCGGCGCCTGGTGTCAGAACCACCAGGGTGGTATCGGCCACGTGCATGATGTCGAGTTCTGCCTGGCCCACGCCCACGGTCTCCACGATTACCCAGCTGTAACCGTAGGCGTCCAGCACCTTAACCACCTCTTTGGTGGTTCTGGCCAATCCTCCGAGACTTCCTCTGGTCCCCATGCTGCGGATGTACACTCCACGGTCCACGGCGTGTTCCTGCATCCTGATGCGGTCGCCCAGCAACGCGCCCCCGGAGAACGGGCTGGTGGGATCCACGGCGATAATCCCTACTGTCTCACCTTTTTTTCTCAAGCACGAGGTCATCCGGTCAACCAGGGAACTCTTTCCAGCCCCGGGAGATCCGGTGACTCCCACCACATAGGCCTTGCCGGTCATGCCGAATATATTTTTCAACAACTCGTCCTTACCGGGATCCTCATTCTCTATTTTTGAGATGATCCTCGCCAGGGCCCTGATATTTCCCTTCTTAAAGTTTCCAATCAGTTCATTCACACTGTCAAGCAGGTTCAACACTTCCTTTGCCCGTTAAATTTAACCGGTGCGTCACTGATATTTTCGTTGTCTCCGGAAACTTTTCCTTCAATGATCTTAAATTTACCCTATTTCAAATGTTCTTTTAATTTGGCAAATTTGAAGGGGGATCAGTTGTATTGACTGGTCTAACGGTTTTTACACCGGTTTTAATGGTTAAATGATCCAAAAATTTCTCCCAGTTTCCCTCTAATGCCTCTAAAATACCGATTTGCTGTTCATATCCCCACTTACTCAAAAAATACAACCACTTGCGGATTAAAGCTTTTTTCATTCCGATCCCGTCTATATAATATGCTTAACAGGCTGACAACAACCTAATCTCCTCTCCCTTTCTCCGCTGTATCTGAAGGATACAGCCGTTTTTTTTCCTTGGGGCAATAGTCAAAAGCGGTGCCATCGGACAATGGGAATTCGGGGCCGGGGGCCCCGAATTCCGTCTCATAAGCTTTCCAGGTACTTCTCGGCCGATGCGGCCGCTATGGCGCCGTCGGCCACCGCCGTCACCACCTGGCGCAGCAGCTTTTTCCTGACGTCCCCGGCCGCGAACAATCCGGCCGTCCTGGTCCGCATTTCCTCATCGGTGATAATATAGCCCTTTTCGTCGAGGTCCGCCAGCCCCCTGACCAGTTCGGTGCTCGGGCTGTGCCCCACGTAAATGAACACCCCGTCCACGGCCAGGTCGGTAACCCGGTCCGTCCGGATATCCTTCAGGGAGATGCCTTCCACCGCCTCCTCCCCTTTTATTTCCACCGGGACGCTGTGCAGGACAAATTCAATCTTGTCGTTCTGCCTGGCCTTCTGCTGCAAGTACCTGGCCGCCCGCAGGTCGCCCCGGCGGTGAACTATGGTCACCTTTTCAGCGAATTTGGTCAAAAAGATGGCCTCTTCCACCGCCGCATCGCCGCCGCCGACCACGGCCACCCTCTTGCCCCTGAAAAAAGCCCCGTCACAGGTGGCGCAGTACGACACTCCCCGGCCGTGGAACTCTTTCTCGCCCTTGATCTCAAGGAATCTCGGCTTTGCCCCGGTGGCTGCTATCACTGCCCCGGTTTTAAATTCACCGTCCTCGGTTTTCAGGTAGAAATAACCATCCTTTCTGGTTATTTCCTCCACCCCGGCATAAACCAATTCCAGTCCGAACCGCCTGGCCTGGGCCTCCATGTTCTGGGCAAGCTCCGGCCCGCCGATGCCGCTGGAAAAACCGGGGTAATTTTCGATTATCTCCGTGCTGGCGGCAAGTCCGCCGGGCATCCCCCGTTCAAAAAGGACAGTCTTCAGAGCCGCCCTGGCGGCGTATATGCCGGCCGCCAGCCCGGCGGGCCCTCCGCCGATAATGGCCAAATCCCTGATCAGCATTCGGTTCCCCCCGCAATTCGATTTTAGCATAGTATTCACCGGAATATATTAGCGCAATTTTTTCAGCCAAGTCAAGTCACGGGAATTAAACCGGCGGCGGGAGGGGCCGGCTGCAAAAAACAGCCGCCTAAACGGCGGCCGTCAGCATATTTCAGGACGCACACTCCTCGGTTTCACCCAGGTAAGCGCTGCGCACCCTGGGGTCGGACTGGACTTCGGCGGCATCGCCGCTGAAAACGATCCGGCCGGTTTCCAAAACATAGGCCCTGCTGGCCACCTGCAGCGCCATGAAGGCGTTTTGCTCCACCAGCAGCACCGTCGTTCCTTGCTGGTTTATCTTCTTTATTATATTGAATATTTCCTCCACCAGAACCGGGGAAAGCCCCATGGAGGGCTCGTCCAGGATGATCAGGGCCGGCTTGCTCATCAGGCCTCGTCCGATGGCCAGCATCTGCTGCTCGCCGCCGGACAGGGTTCCGGCCATTTGCCGGGACCTTTCCCTGAGCCGGGGGAACCTCTCCATAACCTCTTCCAGGCTGTTTTTTATTTCATTTTTATCTTTCCTGGTGTATGCCCCCATGAGCAGGTTCTCCATCACTGTGAGGTTGGGAAAGACCTGTCTTCCTTCCGGCACGTGGGATATTCCCATCTCAACTATTTTATTTGCGGCCACGGTGTTGATCCGCTGGCCCCGGAAGGTGATCTCGCCGCTCCTGGCCCGCACGATGCCCGAGATGCACCTTAAGGTGGTGGACTTGCCGGCGCCGTTGGCGCCGATAAGGGTTACGATTTCGCCCTCGTTGACGTTGAACGAAATCCCCTGCAGGGCGTGGATGGAACCGTAAAATACGTTCAGATCGCAGACTTCAAGCATTAAGCCACCGTCGCCCCCTTCCCCAGATAGGCCTCCAGCACCACCGGGTTGCACCGCACTTCGGCCGGCAGTCCGGTGGCGATAATCTGGCCGAAGTCCATGACCACCAATCTTTCGCACAGCCTCATGACCATGCCCATCTGGTGCTCGATTAAAAGCACGGTGAGGTCGAACTTTTCCTTGACGAATTTAATGAGATCCACCATCCTGACCACCTCGGCGGGGTTCATTCCGGCGGCGGGCTCGTCCAGAAGGAGAAGCCTCGGCTTCCCGGCCAGGGCCCGGGCGATCTCAAGCCTTCTCTGTGCCCCGTACGGAAGGTTTGCGGCCAGGTCATAGGCCCTTTCCTTAAGACCGAGGGCTTCCAGCAGTTCCATGGCTTCTTCGGTGATTTGTCTTTCTTTTTTGAGGAACCGGGGCGTTCTGAAAACGGCGTCAAAAAGCCCGTAGCCGGACCGGGGATGATATACGGCCCTTACATTGTCCAAAACTGTGTTGCCCTTGAACAGCCTGATGTTCTGAAAGGTCCTGGCGATGCCCCGCTGGCACACCAGGTAAGGGGAAAGCCCGGTTATATCCTGGTCCAGGAAGGTTATCTTGCCGGCCGTGGGCTTGTAAATCCCGGTAATCATGTTGAACACCGTGGTCTTCCCGGCCCCGTTGGGGCCGATGAGGCCGACAATTTCTCCCTTTTCCAGGGTCATGCCGAAGTTGCTGACCGCCTTCAGGCCGCCGAAAGTTTTATCAATGTCTTCAAGCACCAGTACCGGCATTGACACCACCCTTTCCCCCCGCCTGAGAGCCCATGGGTTTTGGCACAAGAAACCCCAGTTCCTTGCCGCCAAAAATTCCCTGGGGCCTTAAAATAATGGCCACGATCAGGATCAGGGCGTATATCACCCCGCGGAAGTCGATAAACGCTTCCCCGAGAACCATCCTTAGCCCCTCCAGGACAAACACCCAGGCGATGGCGGTGACCACCGTTCCGGTCATGCTGCCCAGGCCGCCCAGCACCACCACCAGCAGGAAATCGAAGGACTTCAGAAAATCAAAGCTGCTGGGGTGCAGAAACGGGTAGCGGTGGGCGTACATTCCCCCGGCCAGTCCGGCCAGCGCGCATCCCAGCACGAAAGCGATCACCTTTATCCTGGTGGTGTTGATGCCCATGACGTCTGCGGCTATCTCATCTTCCCTAACGGAGGTGCAGGCCCTGCCGTAGGTTGAAAACACGAAATTTCTCACCAGCACGATGACCAGCAAGGTGAACCAGAACACCCAGTCGAAGTTGGCCACCTGGGGCGTCCCGGACATGCCGGTGGCGCCTCCAAGGATGGGCAGAAATTTAGAGGAGTTGTCCATGCCCACCTTGACAATGATGCCGAAACCAAGGGTGGCGATCCCCAGGTAGTCCGACCTCAGCCTCAATATGGGCAGGCCGATGATCAAGGCCATCAGCCCGGCCACGGCCGCCCCAATCAGCAGCGACAGCAGGAACATAGGCAGCGCACCGTGCCCGACGGTTTTATCAAAAACTCCCGAAGCGTACGCCCCCAGACCGAAGAAAGCGGCGTGGCCAAGGGAGAACTGGCCGGTAAAGCCGTAGATGATGCTGAGCCCCAGGGCGCCCATGGTGGTGATCAGCGCCTGGTCAATCACCCTCTGCCAGTATGGGTTTATAAACTCGGCGGCTTCCAGGGTCCTGATCAGGGCGTATATGATAACGGCGGCAGCCAACAGGAGGATTGTTTTCTTCGATGAATCTGCCTTGCCCATTTATTCACACTCCCTTACACCTTCTCAGGTTCGGTCCGGCCGAGTATTCCCGTCGGCCTGATCAGCAAAACCAGGATCAGGATTCCGAAGGCAATGGCATCACGGGCCTGGGAAGAGAGGAAGGCCGAGGTCAGGGTCTCCACCTGCCCCATAATTATGGCGCCCAGAACGGCGCCCGGAATAATGCCTATCCCGCCCAGCACCGCGGCGGTAAAGGCCTTCAGGCCCGGCATGATGCCCATGAACGGGTGGATCTGCGGGTAGGCGATGGCGTACAGCACCCCTCCCGCCGCCGCGAAAGCCGACCCGATGGCGAAGGTCACCGAGATGGTGTTGTCAACGTTGACCCCCATCAGCCTGGACGCATTGTGGTCCACCGCCACCGTGCGCATGGCCATGCCTATTTTGGTGCGGTAGATTAAAAACTGAAGGCCCGCCAGCATTATCAGCACGGTTATAAAAACGATTATCTGGATGTTGGTCACCGTTATTCCCGCCAGGTGATACTGCACCTCTTCAAAGGGCCTCTGCACGACCCTGTAATTTGGCCCGAACACGAACTTCAGGCTGCCGAAATACTCGAGGAAAAGGGACACGCCCAGGGCGCTGATCAGGGCCGCGATCTTCGGGGCGTACCTCAGCGGGCGGTAGGCTATGCGCTCTATGGTCACCCCCAGGATGGAGCAGACCGCCATGGCCGTCAGGACCGCCACCGGAAATGGCAGGCCCCATTGAGAAAAGCCGAAATAACCAACGAAGGCGCCCACCATGAAAACGTCACCGTGGGCGAAGTTGATCAGCTTTACCACCCCGTAAACCATCGTGTAGCCCAGAGCAATCAACGCGTACATGAAGCCCAGCTGCAGACCGTTTATGATCTGATCCACTATTAAGTGATCCAATGTGTTGCCCCCTTGAGAAAAAAGATACTGGCGGGGAGGTTAAACCTCCCCGCAGCTTGCCTTGATTTTTATGGGGATACGGTGGTCACGAAAGCCTGCTTTCCGTCGGCCTTGACCTGCAGGATGGTGGCGGCCTTGATGGGGTTGCCGTCCTTGTCGAAGGTTACTTTTCCGCTGACGGTCTGGAAGTCCTTGGTGGCCTGCATGGCATCCTTGATCTTAACGGGGTCCTTGCTGTTGGCGGTCTGGATGGCGTTCAACAGCAGGCTGCAAGCGTCATAGGCCAGTGCCGCCAGGGCGTCTGGGGTCTTGCCGTATTTGGCTTTGTAGTCCTCGACGAACTTCTTCACCTGGGGACTGGGATCGTCGGCCGAGTAGTGGTTGGTGAAGTACCCTCCGTCCATGGTCTTGTAGTCCAGGTCAGATGAGTCCCAGCCGTCGCCGCCGATGAACACGGCGTTGATTCCCTTGGCCCGGGCCTGCTTGCCGATGAGGCTGACCTTCTGGTAATAGTCGGGCAGGAAGAGCACTTCGGGGTTTTTCTTGGCTATGTTGGTAAGCACCGCGCTGAAGTCGGTGTCGTCCTTGCTGTAGGCCAGGAAGTCGGTGATTGTCCCGCCGCCCTTGGTGAAGTTCTCCTTGAAGTTGTTGGCCAGGCCGATGGTGTAGTCGTTGCCCTGGTCGTAGAGAACGGCGGCGGTCTTCTTCTTCAGGTTTTCAAGGGCGAACTTGGCCGCAACTTTACCCTGGAAGGGGTCGATGAAGCAGGCCCGGAAGACGAATTCCTTCCGCTTGCCCTCGTCCACGGTCACCTTTTCGTTGGTGGCTGTTCCGGAAATCATTACCACCTTGTTGTCATTGGCCAGCTTGGATACCGGGATGGTGGTCTTGGAGGTCACCGAACCCACGATGCCGACCACCTTGTCCTGGGAAATGAGCTTGGTGGCCACGTTGACCGCTTCGGTGGGGTCATTGCGGTCGTCGGCGGGTACCACCACGATTGAAAAGTCGCCTACCTTTCCGCCCCTCTGTTCAACGGCCAGCTTGGCCCCGTTCACGGTGGACTCGCCGAATGTCTTGACATCCCCGGTCAGAGGAGCCAGGATGCCGATTTTAATAGTCTTGTCATCGGTACCGGCGGCTTTTTGTTCGCCTTCTTTTTTGCCGCCGCAGCCGGTGGCAGCCAGGGCCACGCTCAATATAAGCACCATTAATACAGCAAACCATTTAGATCTAACCCGCATTTACCAGAATACCTCCTTAATTGTCTCTGCTCATCTAAACTCGTTTTTTGCCTGGTTCCACCTCCCCACCCCTGGATTCCCAAAAACAACTCCGAACTAAGCACTTTAAAATGCCAGGCGTCCGGAGTACAAAAACTTGACGTCTCATTAATTCAACAACTTTTTTTCAATTCCTCCTTAAATATTTACAGCCAATTATTATTTTACGAACAAAAAATGGGGCGCTCTTTCGAGCGCTCCATCAAAGGTCGGAGGGCAACTTTTCCAGCCGGACTTTCCTCACCTCTCCGTTTCACGTCAACCCACTGCAGTGTTTTTGAGAACACAATCGCCTTCGGCCTTAAGCGGACAATTATAAACCTCATCCCACCCCCCGACCTTTTTATTACATCTATATATGGGATCCGGCGATATAATGTCTGGTAATTAATACAATCAGCGGCCGGTTTCCGGCTGCCTGCCACCGGCAGCCGGAAACCGGCCGCCGGAAGCTATTTAAGAAGCGTTTCCTTGCGCAGTTCCCGGCACCCGCACCCCGGTTCTCCGTTTATTAGGCCAAGGGCCTCCATCACTATGGCCCCCATTTTTCCCGCCAGGCCGTAAAAAATGTCCTTCAACTCACCGTGGTCCCAATCCCTGATTACCCCCTCGGCATAATTCACCACCAGGTCCAGCCTGCCGTAACATGCCCCGATTTCCCTGGCCAGGTACACCTCCGGGCACATGCTCTGCCCCACCACGTCGGCACCCAGCCTCCCCAGCATAACCACCTCGGCCCTGCTCTCAAAATGCCTGCCGTCGGTCACGGCATACACTCCCCGGTCGAAAACCCTCCCGTCGTACAGCTTTTCTGAGGCCCGGACCAGGGCCGAGGTTATATCCGGACAAACCGGCTGCCTCATGACCAGGAGGTAAGGCCCCCCGAGACTTACATCCCTGCGCATGGAAAGGTCGATATAGTCCGAGGGAATGACCAGGTCCCTGGGCCTGAGCAGGTGATTGACAGACCCCACCCCGCCTTCGGCGATTATTCTCCTCACCCCGGCTTCCCTGAACACCCAGAAGACCTGCCGGGACGCCTCCCCCCTTCCCACCCCGGGCCGCCACCCGTGCATCTTCACCGTGGCCGCGGTTTTCCCGCCCAGCCTGAAGAACTTAACCGGGGGGCTGTCCCCGAAGGGGGTTTTAAAAACTGTCCCTTCATCAATAATTTCAATCCCGTTTATGTCCAGGTCCCCGGGGAAATTGATGCTGTACGTGCCGGACCCGCCTATTACGGCCAGTTCGGCCCGGGGTATCTCCCGCATGTCCGATCATACTCCTTGCCAAGATTAGTTTTCCTTCCGGGCTGCGTAAAAATGCCGCCTGCTCTCCCGGCGGGGCGGGTTAAAGGTGAAGGCGTCATAAACCGCCAGTGTCTTAAATCCAGCCTCCGTCAGCCTTGCGACGACCTCTTCCGGTTCATATCCCCTCTCCCGGTGGGTCTCGGAAAATTTGCGGTACAGGTGGCCTTCCTTGAGGAAGCAGGTGAGGTCCACTGTCCACAGCGCTGATCCGGTGTCAATCCTTGTCTTGTATATTATGGTCATGTTCTCCTCATCTATCACCACCGGCTGAGGGTCGGTCCGGCCGATCCACATGACGGCGTTCAGGTCGAAAATGAACATCCCGCCCGGCGTAAGGTTGCCGGCGGCATTTTTGAAGACCTTGCCCAGGTCGTCCGGTTCGGTGATGTAATTCAGGCCGTCGTGAAAGCAGGTGACCAGGTCCACCGGCCGGTCCAGCCTGAAATCCCTGATGTCCCCGACGTGGTAATCTATTTTTACGCCGCATCCGGCCGCCTTGCGCCGGGCCAGGTCAACCATCTGGGGGGAAAGGTCCACGCCTGCGGCCTCGTAGCCCCTCAGGGCCATTGGGAGGAGCGTGTTTCCGGTGCCGCAGGCCAGGTCCAGCACGCCCGCCGGGCGATGGCCGAAGCGGCGCAGTATTTCCTCCACGTAATCAGCCCAACCCTCAAAATCAACCCCGGTCACCAGGCAGTCGTAAACCGCGGCCAGCCCCCGGTAATTTTCCATGATCATTCCCCCGGCTTCCCGTTTAAAAACCCCGGCTTGCCGGGGTTGCGATTTTATTTCCGCAGTGCTTTCAGGATGTCCTCCAGCACCTTCTTTATCTCCTGGTCACCGTTGATATTGAGCAGGATTCCTTTATCCTTGTAATAGTCTATGAGCGGCTGCGTTTTTTCCTCGTAAGCCCTGAGGCGGGTGCCCACGGACTCCTCGTTGTCGTCGGACCTCTGGTAAAGCTCCCCGCCGCAGGCATTGCACCTGCCCTCGTTCTCCGGGGGATTAAACAAAACGTGGTACGAAGCGCCGCAGCCCTTGCAGACCCTGCGGCCGGTCAGGCGGGCCATCAGCTTGTCCAGGGGGACCACGATGTTGACCACCCCGTCCAGCTTGATCCCCAGGTCGCCGAGGGTTTTATCCAGCGCCCCGGCCTGCTCCACAGTGCGGGGAAAGCCGTCCAAAAGGAAACCCTTTTTGCAGTCGGGCTGGGAGAGCCTGTCCTTCACCATGCCGATGACCACTTCATCGGGAACCAGTTCCCCCTTGTCCATGTACTCCTTTGCCTTCCTGCCCATTTCGGTGCCTTCCTTGATGGCGTTGCGGAACATATCCCCGGTGGAAATATGGGTGATGTCCAGTTCCTTGACCAGCACCTCGGCCTGGGTCCCCTTTCCTGCCCCCGGCGGCCCCATGATCAGCAAATTCAAACCAATCCCCTCCCACTATTTAGTATTCTAAATTTAAATTATAACATGCCCGCCCCCAAATAGCTATAAGCTCTAAGCCGCAAGCCGCAATTTGAAAAAATCCTGTTAATACTGACAGTTCATCGCTTGTCGCTTATAGCTTAGAGCTTACCGCCTGCCGCCAACTTTTAGATTTTGCCAGGAAAGAGAACACCGCCTCCAAAACGCCGCCGGCCACCGCCAGGGCCTTGTCGGAGATGGTGAAACATTCCGCCTCTTCTCCCCGCGGATCGATGTCGCCGATCTTCGTGCCCCTGCGAACCCAGATCCCGGGCCTGATCATTCCCCGGACCAGGCCGGACAGTTCCGCCCTGACCGGTGAACCGTCCACCCAGGCCACCACTTCCCCCTTTTCCACCAGTTGCCCTATGGACCGGCACGGCGCCACCACCCCGTCCGACGGCGCCCGCAGCAGCCTTTCCTTCGTGTAGCCCATCACCGGCCCAGGAATGCCGGTATCCGGAGCCGCCCCGCCGCTGTATACAACCCGGCCCAGGCGGTGCCCCCGCTTCGTTTCCACCACGGCGTGAACATCAAGGCCGGCGGTGAATCCGGGCCCCAGGCCGATGACCAGGGGCGCGTCAGTCATGGACGTGCCCAGGTTGCGCTTGGCCATGACGGCGTCCACCACCACCGTGGGGCGCAGCCTGCGCACCACCGTTCCCCCGGGGTCAACCAGCACCGGAACGATACCGGCCTCAACCAGGGCCACGGCGTGTTCCGCCGATTCAGCCCGGCGGGCCTCCACTCCCTCCACCCGGGCGGTCCCGGTATACACCGCTTCGGCAAAGGCCACGGTGCGCCTTACCACCAGGGGGCTCTCAATTTCGGTCATGATCACATCCAACCCGCATCTGAAAAGGCGCCAGCCCACTCCCGTGGCCAGGTCCCCGGCGCCTTTCACCACCGCCAGCGTTTTAGCGGGATTCAATATTCTCACCCCTGCCGAAAACTCCGGCTAACATGCCAGCGGGTTCGATGAACACCTCCATCGCGCCGCCGCAGGCCATGCCCTCGCCGGCCGCCGTGTCCGCATCCAGGGCCACCTTGTATAACCGCGGCGTTCCTTCGTCCATTGCGTTAAAGGCCTCCCGGCGCACCCCGGACTCGCCGCAGCCGCCCCCGATGGTCCCGACGGCCCGGCCGTCCCTGTACACCAGCATCCTGGCACCGGCCTTTCTGGGGGTTGATCCCCTGGTCCTGACTATGGTCGCCAGGGCTGCGGGAACTTCACCCCCGGACGATTTCACGGCCTCTTTCAGTATTTCCCTGTACACGGCCGACGGCATCTCGCTGTCCCCGGCCGCGGTTCCGGACCCGGCGCCCGGCGGACATTCTCTCAGTGGCCTGGCGGCACCTCCCCTCCGCTCCATGATCAGTTCCGCCGCGATGCTGACCGCGATCTCCGCCGGCGTCTGCGCCCCTATGTCGAGGCCGATGGGCATGTGCACGGCGTCCAGTTGACGCTCCGGCACCCCCTCTTCCGCCAGCTGCTGCCTGACCTGACGAATCTTCCGCCTGCTGCCGATCATGCCCAGGTAGGCCACGGGCCTGCCGATGACCTGCCGCAGGCAGTCCAGGTCGTGCCGGTGTCCCCGGGTGACAATGACCACGCTGCTTCTTGGCCCGAAGGTCAGTCTTTCCGTTATCCGGGTAAAATCGCAGCAGACAACCCTGTCGGCCTCCGGAAAGCGGGCGGGGGAGGCGAAATCGGGCCGGTCGTCGGCCACCGTCACCAGGTAGCCCAGCATTTTGCCCACCCTGGCCAGGTGGAGGGCGATATGCCCGCCGCCCAGGATTACCAGTTCGGGCGGCGGCAGGTAAGGGTCCGCCATCAGGGTGACGGACCTGTCCGGCTGTTCCGGGTCGGTCAGGTCGGCCACCGTAAACACTCCTTTTTCCAGGGTGTCTCGGGCCAGCCGGGAAACACCGGCCTCCAGCCAGGGCAGCGTTGATATTTCACCGGCCTCCCCATCCGGGTAAAAGACCTTTTTCCTGCCCACCAGGCCGCTGTCCATTCCTTTCTGGCCGATCACCGTGATCAACACCATTTCGCGGCTCAAATCCACCTCTTTCACCACCCGCCCCCCGACAGCCGGTTTGCCTAGTCCATTTCGTAAGGCCAGGCCTGCAGGCCTCCCTCCATGTACTTGATATCCCTGAATCCGGCCCCGTGCAGTATCCTCAGGGCTTCGTAACTTCTCACGCCCATGGCGCACAGCAGGACGATCTCCTTGTCCCGGGGTATCTCGTCTATGCGTTCCCGGATATCTCCCAGGGTGACCAGCATCACCCGGCCGTCCTCTATGTGCTTGGCGCCAAACTGCTGGGGAGTCCTGACGTCCACAATGACGAAGTCGTCCCCCCTGTCCAGCTTGGCCTTCATTTCCTCCGCGGTGATGGAAGGCGCCAGGTTCTCCGCCTTGTTGCGGACAATATTGGCGGTGTGCTGGACCAGGTCGATGGGGGACGAGAAGGGAGGGGAGTAGCCCAGGTCCAGGTCCGGCAGGTCGTCCACTGCGGCCCCGAAGTGAATGGCGGTGGCCGCCACGTCTATTCTCTTGACCGCGTCGCCCGGCCCGATAGCCTGGGCACCCAGAATTTTCCTGGTGTTTTCGTCGACGATCATCTTCATCAGCACCAGGCCGTGGGCGGGATGATAGTGGGTGCGGTCGTGGGCCGAGTTGACCACGGTGATCACCCTGTATCCCAATTCCTCGGCCTGCTGCTGCCCCAATCCGGTCCTGCCCACGTTCCAGTTCAGCACCTTCAGCACCGATGTCCCCAGAACGCCCTTGAACACGCTTTTCCTGCCGGTGACGTTGTCCCCGGCCACCCGGCCCTGGCGGTTGGCGTAAGTGGCCAGCGGTATATACACCTTCCTGCCCGAAACCAGGTGCAGGTTTTCCACGCAGTCCCCCACCGCGTAAATGTCGGGGTCGCTGGTCTGCAGGTGCTGGTTCACCTCGATGGCCCCGGTCTGACCGATTTTCAGGCCGGCTTTCCTGGCCAGTTCCACGTTCGGCCGCACCCCGACGGCCACGATGACCATTTCGGCGTCCAGCCTTTCCTGGTCGGTGACCACGGCGGCCACGCCGCCCTGTTCGTCCCCTTCAATCCTGACCACCTTCTGGCCCAGGCGGAATTCCAGTCCCTGCTCCTCCAGCCTGGCGGCAAGCACAGCGGCCATGTCCCTGTCCAGCACCCCGGGCAGGATCTGGTCCTTCATCTCCACCACGGTGGCAAATACATTTTTCTCCCGCAGGGCGTCGGCCGCCTCCATGCCGATGAGGCCGGCCCCGATGACCACGGCTTCGGAGACGTTTTCCAGGTAATCCTTGATGCGCAGGGCATCCTCCGGGTGGTTCAGGCGGAAAACGCCTTTCAGGCCGATTCCCCCGATGGGCGGGACAATAGGGCTGGAACCGGTGGCGATGACCAGCTTGTCGTATGGGAGGCGCGACTCTTCGCCGGTGCTGAGGTTCCTGGCCACCACTTCCTTACCGGACCGGTCTATTTCAACAGCCTCATGCCCGGTTAAAACCTTGACGCCTTTTTCCCTGAGAAAATACTGCTCGTCCCGGGCCACGCCGTACGCCGTGGCGAACAGCTGCCCGAATTCCCTCACCGATCCGGCCAAGTAAAACGGCATCCCGCACCCGGCATAGGAGATGTACCTGTCCTTTTCGATAATGGTTATATCGGCGTTTGGGGCCAGGCGCCTGGCCCTGGCCGCAGTTTTCGGGCCGGCGGCCACCCCCCCGATGATCACTATCCTGGGTTCGCCCATGCTTTTCCCTCCTTAATATAATATATAAAACGCTGGGGATATTTTAAAGCTGCTCCCGCCATAAGTCAATACCCCCAGGGGTATAAATAAGAACAGCACCTTTTCAGGTACTGTCCGACAAACTCAAGTATGGCCGGTCTTCAAACACCTTCAGTGGCGGCTGCTTTTCTAGAGGTCGTCATCCACGGCCGTCCTCCGCCCGGTAATCTGCTCAGGCTCGTCGGCGGCCTGGTAATTGTCGTCGTTGATAAAAACAACTTCGTCGCAGTTGGGGCAGGTGACCTCCACCACGTCGTCATCCTCAACCACGCCGGAATCGAAACAGACCGTCTCGCCGCAGCGCGGGCATTCAACCTCCAGGTACTCTTCTCCTGAGTCCTCCCCTTCAGCGCCGTATACGTCCTCTTCCAGGTGGAACAGGTCCTCGTCCATGCTCTCCAGGTAGTCCTCCAGCTGGCCCTGAGCCTCTTCCAGTTCCCCGAAGGACCGGGCCATTTCATCCAGCACTTCGATAATCCCGTTCAGGATGCGTCCCTCTTTTGATTCCGAAGAAATATCCAACCCGGCTGACAAACCCTGCAGGTAAGCCACCCTTGATTTAAGGTCCTTCACCACAACAACCCCCCTTTTTTTTGGCCGCCGGCATACTGCGCCCGGCCGGCCTCGGGCTTTATCCGATGTTATATTATCTCTCGGCCAGGGGGGTTTTAAACATTTATTTCCTTAATCCCCGGTTCCCAATCCCCAATCCCCAATTCCTGCTATTACGCCCTTTTCAGGTACTGTCCGCTTCTCGTGTCAATCTGGATGACATCGCCCACGTTGATGAAAAAGGGCACCTGAACCACGTAACCGGTTTCCAGGGTGGCCGGCTTTGATCCGCCGCTGGCGGTGTCTCCCTTTATCCCCGGGGCGGTTTCCACCACCGTCAGTTCCACGTAATTGGGAAGGTCCACGCCGATGGGCTTGCCCTGGAACATCAGCACGTTAATGATCATGTTTTCTTTGAGGTACTTCACGGCGTCACCCAGTTGTTCAGCGGTCAGGCCGGTCTGGTCGTACGTCTCCATGTCCATAAAATTGTAAACCGACCCGTCATTGTACAGGTATTGAAATTCCCTCCGGTCCACCCTTGCCCTGGGGATTTTCTCGCCGGCGTTGAATGTTTTTTCAATAACAGCGCCGGTGCGGAGGTTCCTCAGCTTGGACCTGACGAAGGCCGATCCTTTACCAGGCTTGACGTGCTGAAAATCCACCACCTGGTAAACATCCCCGTCCAGTTCAATGGTCAGTCCGGTTCTGAAATCATTGGTCGAGATCAATTTCTTCTCCCCTTTCCCGGTTTATAAAGACGGCGATTGGGCGGCGGAAAACCCCCGCCCTTATCCGCAAACGATCAACCCGTCCTTGGGCGAAGCGCTCAGAACACGGCAGCCCTTTTCCTCCACCACCACCGTGTCCTCGATCCTCACCCCTCCCCACCCCTGAAGGTAGATTCCGGGCTCAACGGTGATCACCATTCCCTTTTTCAGGACGGTGTCATCCCTGGATGACAGGCGCGGGATCTCGTGGATCTGGAGGCCCAGGCCGTGCCCGGCGCTGTGGCCGAACCTGTCGCCGTACCCGTAGCCCCTGATCACTTCCCGGACCGCCCCGTCCACCGCCGATGCCGTCACGCCCTCCCGGACCGCGTCTATTCCCGCCCGCTGCGCCTCCAGGACAATTCCGTATATGTCCTCCATCTTCTTATCCGCCCGGCTCACCGCCACGGTCCTGGTAATGTCCGAACAGTATCCGTTCAGAACCGCGCCGAAGTCCATGATCAGAAACTCCCCGGGCTTCAGCCGCTTTTCCGAGGCCGTTCCGTGGGGCATGGCCGACCTGTGGCCGGACGCCACGATCAAGGGAAAGGCAACTCCTTCGGCGCCCATTTTCCTCATGAAAAATTCGATCTCCAGGGCCAGTTCCCTCTCGCTCACCCCTTCCCTGACGAAGGGGAGGATGTGATCAAGGGCCATGTCCGAAATCCTCACGGCCTCTTCAATCATGCGGACTTCCCGGTCATCCTTCACCGCCCGGAACTGTTCCACAAACCCGGACAGCGGCCTGACCTCGCGGCCCCGGAACTTATCCGCCAGGGAACTGAACTGCTGGTATGTTATAAAATCCCCTTCGCACCCCAGGCAGTGAAAATTAAGATCGGCATCCAGCAGGGCCAGGGCCTCCGGAAGGGTCCCTTCGGCCAGGAACACCTTGCAGTGGGGCGACTGTTCCCCGGCCTGTTCAACGTACCTGAAGTCGGTGATCAGGTAAATTTCTTTCCCGGTGAGCAAAACCGCCCCGCTTGTGCCGGTGAAGCCGGTCAGGTAATACCTGTTTTCGGGCCTGCTGATTAACAGGGCGTCTATACCTTCCCGGGCCATTATTTCCCTCAGGCGGCCTATGCGGTCAAGCAATGCTTCATCATTCCCCGTCTATGTCCCGTTTCTTTCCGCCCGTACCCGTTTTCCGGCCAGTTCCACCGCCGCCCGCAGTCCCAGCAGGTAGCTGCTTACTCCCAGCCCGGTGATCTGTCCCGCGGATACCGGGGCAATCACCAGCCGGCGGCGGAAATCCTCCCTGGCGTGAACATTTGACATATGCACCTCCACCACCGGCACGGGCACCGAGGCCACGGCGTCCCTGATGGCTATGCTGTAGTGGGCGTAAGCCCCCGGGTTGAACACCACCGCGTCGTAAGCCTCTCCCGCCTTGTGGATCCAGTCCACCAGTTCCCCTTCATGGTTCGACTGGTGAAAATCCGTTTCAACCCCAATCCGCCCCGCCAGATCGCGGATCTTTTCCTCGATTTCGGCCAGGGTGGCGGTCCCGTACACCTCCGGCTCCCTTTTTCCGGTAAGGTTGAGGTTCGGCCCGTTAAGCACCAGCACCTTCATAAACGCATTCTCCCGCGGAAATTTGCCGGCGGACGTCCCCCGCCGCACCGGGAATATTTTAGCACAGGAAACGTCAAATTGGAATTCCCAAAAATTTAAGCGCGCCGGCCTGAATCCCGTCCCCGAGCAAATTCAATGCCCGCTCAACGCCATTTCGCCGATCAGGATGGTGGGGGCGCCCCTGCCGCCGAAGAAGGTCAGGTCGTTGCCCACACCCTCTATTTTTTTCATCATCTCGATGATATTGCCGGCCAGGGCCACTCCCCTCACCGGGTACGCGATACGGCCGTTTTCTATCATCAGCCCCGCCGCTCCCAGCGAAAAATCCCCGGAAATGGGATTGGCGGTGTGCATGCCCAGCACTTCGGTAACGTAAAAGCCCTTTTTCAGGCCTGCAATCATATCCCCGGGGTCCTCGGCCCCCCCATCGATAAAGAAGTTTGTGGCTCCCACCTCCGGAGTGGACTTGAAGGATCCCCGGACTCCGTTGCCGGTGGATTTCACCCCTTCCTTGCTGGCGGTGTACGTGTTGTGCAGGAAGCCCCGCAGGACTCCGCCGGAAACAAGCTCCGTCCGTGAGGTGGGCACTCCCTCGCCGTCAAAGGAGGCCGAAGCTATCCCGCCGGGCAGGGAGCCGTCGTCGGTAATGCTTACCCTGTCTGAAGCAACCTTCCGGCCTACCTTCCCTGCAAACAGGGACCTTCCCTTCTGCACCGCCTCGGCCGTCAGCGCCGGGGCCAGCAGGCCCAGAAAACCGGTGGCCACGTATGGTTCCAGAAGCACCGGAACCTTTTGGGACGGCACGGTCTTCGCCCCCAGCATCCGCACGGCCCTGACGGCGGCTTCCCTTCCGGTGGCCCCGGCGTCAAGGTCCCCGTACTTAAGGCTGTAATTCAGGGCAAATCCCGTCTGGCTTTCTTCCCCCTGCACGGCCACCAGGGATATGTAAAGGCCGCAGTACGCCCCCCGGTAACTGAGGTCCACACCCAGGCTGTTCATCAGGGTTATTTCGGTTTCGGCGTCGGTATAAGACGACCCTTCGATTATTTTAATCCTGGGGTCGTGTTTTCTCGCCGCTTCCTCCATCACCCCCGCCAGGACGATTTTTTCCTCCACCGGAGTGTCGATGATCCTGCGGTCGTACAGGTCCAGTTCGGGGTACCGGGGAGCCGGGCCCGGCATGACCCGGAACGGGTCCTCGGCCGTGCTGGCGGCGTTCACCAGGGCCTGGTCCACCGCCTCCCTTACGCTTTCCGGGTTCAGGTCCGAGGTGTAGGCGAAGCCCACCCGGTTGCCCTTCATCAACCTCAGGCCAAGACCCCTTTCCCCGGCCAGCTTCATGGTTTCCACGCGGCCGTCCCGGACCTCGATAAAAAGCTCCCGGTTGTTGCTCAGGTAAACTTCCGCCATATCCGCTCCCTTCCGCCTGGCGGAATCGAGGGCCAGGCTGCCCAGGGACTTCATATCCGCACTGTTTATAACGGCCACCTCCAGGGAAAAAACGGCATTTTCCCGAATTATTTCTTAAATATTATCATAGGTAATATTCCATATTTGCATACCTATTCCTCCGCTAAAAAAGAAAAAACTGCTTTTTAAGCAGTGTAAGCGGCATTAAAGTCAATGGAGCTGGGTGCTGGTGGCGGTCAGCGCAAAAAGGTGCCTTGCCGATACTGGGGCCAGTTCCTGAACAGCCGCCTCCATGATCAGGCTGGGATCCAGAAGGGCCAGGATGGCCACCCTTTGACCAGTTTCCTGGTTTGTATAGAAACCCAGAATACAAAACTGCATATCCTCTCCGTATACTTTCCGGGTGACTATGTCACCAATTTTCATTAATATTCCCCCCAAGTTAGCAAACTGCCGGCCGGGGGATCCGCCCGGGCGGGTCCCTCCTTACGCAAAAAAATAATAATTCCCTTTATTATCGGGCGATGATATTACATGCTTCTTCATATTTAAAATATGCCTTCAAGGCGGCAGTTGTGTATATTAACTGCATTTAGTTGCTATAAGATGCTGGAATCACCCCCCGGATTTATCCGGACGGGTGATCTTCCGGCATTCCCTGTATAATTTTTCTATATTTGAAGGATACTATTGGCGAGGAATAAACTAAAACAAGGAGGTACTGCGGTGAACCTGGCGGATAACGCGAATAAGGACTGGGAAAACTGGAAGAGGTTTCTGGGCCAGGCGGTGGAGTTCGCCGAAGAGCTGGGCATATCCAGGGACAGGATCGCGTCTTTGGCCGGCCAGGCCGGAGAGGTCCTGGCCGAAAACGTCCCCCCCGCCAACCCGGAACAAAAGGTCCTGAAAGAGCTGTGGAGCGTTTCGGACCAGCAGGAAAAGCAGGTGCTGGCCAAACTGATGACAAAACTTTGCTCGGGATACAGGTGATTTTTGCGATAACCGGCCCGGGCACGGGAAAACAGGGCAGGCGGCCCCCGTCGGGCCCCCGCCCTATTTTATTCAATTGGGGGAGCGGACTGCGTGATCCTGATGTTTTATACCGCTGTCGTCTGGACCCCGGTTCTTTTCCTGGCAGGAAGACGGTTCTTCCGGCTTTGGAAGGGGGGGATCGCCGGGGTGGCCATTGCCTTCCTGGTGGACTGCTTCGGCACAAAATACAACTTTTACGCCTACCCGGGCTGGGGCCTTTACCTGGGCGGACTGCCGCTGCTGCACCTGATCAACGTTTACGCCCTTTCGATCCTTTTTCTGAACTGGCTGCCCCGGCGGTGGGACAGAAGACTCCTTTATACAATCTATGCCTCGGCGCTTCTCCTGGCCGTGGAAGCAATGATTCACAGCGCCGGGGCCATCGTCTACCCCAACTGGAGGCTCTGGTACAGCTACTTTGTGATTGCCGGGGGCCTCTTCCTGCTGGCCTTTCTCACCGACCTTTTCGAAAAACTGCTGCCGCCCCGGGAACACACTTGATGACCCTTAAAGCCCGTGGGGAAAACCCGCGCCGTATTTCTTCCGGAGATGGTTTTTCTGCGCCTCGGCAAACAGCTTGTTGGCTTCCACCGCGTCGCTGTACGCGTCCCACACGGAATACAGGTATATGGAAGGGAAAAACAGCACCCACTGGTAGTCCACAACTTCTTTCGCCCGCCGGAAATCCCCGGTGAAGGTGCAGATGATGCCGTCGTTAAGACGGGCCAGCCAGATGATGGCCACCGTCCAGCCGAGCAGGATAAAGGCTTTAAAAGCCCTGCCGTTGTACATCTGCCCGAAACCGCTCAGGAGGGCGGACCAGGCGGCCGCCGCCCAGGGATTGCCCCTGCCCAGGTAGTTCAGGCCGCCGGTGGACATCTGCAAGATCTTGAAATACCGGCGGGGCTGCGCCCTCTCCAGCCGGACCAGCATGTTCACCTCCACGCTGATGCGGTAACTGTCGTAAATGGCGAAAAAGAAGATCACGCCGTAAAAAAGCGCCCACTCCCTGTCCAGAGTCTCCCCCGCCTTGCCGAACTGCCCGGTGAAGGTGTACACGATGGCCTGGTTCAGCCTGGCCTTGATATTGACCAGAATTTCCCAGGACATCAACAGCAGGCCTCTTAAATAAGCCCCCTGGCAGAGGTGTCCCAGGCCGGGCAGGGCGGCCGACCACCACATGGGCATCCAGGGGTTTCTGCCGTGCATGACGGCGTAATCCCGGCCCGACAGGGCCATTTTAACCAGCCGGAAATCATCTTTTTTCCCCATTCAAATCACCGCCGTAATAAGTCTAGCATGTCCAGGAAATACTTAACTTATCCTGGAGAGGCGGGAGGAAGCCATGCCTGTCGTCTACGGCCTCTTTAAGCCCTCTTTGGCCCTGGAGCTGGGCCTGAGCGCACTGGAGGAAAAAGGCTTTTCCGGAGAAAGGCTGGCCGTGGTGGTGCTGGCCCCCCGCCGGCCCGGCAGGCAGAACCTTCTGGATTCCATGGACAGAAGCGACGGCACGAGCCTGATGGACGGCATGGCCATTGCCGCCTCCATCGGCATGCTGATGGGAGTCATATACGGTTCCCTGGCGTACGTCGGCCCCGTGGCCATGGGACTGGCGGGGGCGCTGGCCGGGGGAGGGATCGGCCTGCTGCTGGACCTGGCCGTTAAGAAAAAAAGGCCGGAAGGGGGCGGGACCCCATCCGGCGAGGTGATCGTGGCCGTCCGCTGCCGCAGCGAAGAAGAAGCCCTCGAGGCCGAAAAGATCATGCTGGAGAGCCAAGCCGCGGCCCTGGGGCGGGGGCCCTGCCTCTGACCGCGGAAAGGAGACCGGAAAATGGTTCCTTTAAATCCCGGCTTCCTGAAAATAATTGAGGTGCAGAACAAGGCAATTGAAATGCAGTACAAGGACTGGCTCCAGAAAGACCTGTTTTCCTTTCAGTTCTGGTTGTTATTGGCTGCCCTGGTCTTTCCCTGGATCGCCTGGTGGAAGCTTGCCGACAGGAAAAGGCTTTTGGAAATACTCCTGTACGGCTTGCTGGTGCAAACGGCGGTGACATTGCTGGACGAGATCGGCTGCCAGTTGAACCTGTGGGAATACCCGTACGACATCGAACCCATTTTCCCGCGCATGATACCGATAAATATCACGGTCCTGCCAGTTTCGTACATGCTTGTCTACCAGTTTTTCCCGGAGTGGAAACGCTTTCTGGCGGCAAACATCCTGCTGGCTGTCTTTTTTGCCTTTGTCGCCGAGCCGGCGGTGCGGTGGATGGGCATTTACGTGCTGTTCAAGTGGAAATTCATATACTCCTTCCCCATCTATATAATTCTGGCCCTGTTTCTGAAGTGGGTCATGAACAGGATCCTCGCCTGGCAAAGGTGACAGCCTGCAGAAAACAAACCGGAAAAAATAAAACCCCTGCTTGCGCGGCAGGGGGTTTCATCCACTAGCCAAAGACGCTTTTCAATTCAATCTTCAACCCCGGCAACAATGGCGATACCAAAATCCCATCTTTATCGTACGCCTCAACCAAATTCCAGTTTTTCTCGCCAGGGGCAAAAACCTCAACCACTTTAGCGTCTGGATCGACAATCCAGTATTCTTTAACGCCATAGGCATAGTACATTTTACTCTTTTTAACTTTATCGTATCCGGCTGTTGACGGGGAAAGAATTTCGATTACTAAATCCGGCGCACCATTGATATAATCTTCGGCAACTATATCCAAACGATTGGATGAAATAAAAAGTATGTCGGGCTGCGGCTTGTCAGTATCACTCAGAACAACATCAATAGGAGAGGCATAGACCGCACCCGAACAGTTTTTACGAACAAAATTCCTGATTTCCCCAAACAACTCCCCACTTATACGCTGGTGAACAGTCTTAGGTGCCGGAACCAATATTAATTCACCCCCGATTAGCTCATACCGGCTGTCGTCATTAATTTTCAGGTAATCCTCATAGGTGTATGTTTGGGATTGCATATTCAAACCCCCTCCTATAGCAATATTATAACCTGACGGCAGTATCCGCCCAAGCAAAAAATAATCACTTGAACAAAACTGTCCAGATACCCTCCGCGTGCCGCCGTTTCCCAGCTTACCATATCAGGCGGTCAAAATTGATAAAGAATGACAACCGCCCTGGCGCGGCTGGCAACCAGGGCGGCGGTTGGTGCTTTTTTGCAGCATTTTAACTGTTACACATTCCCGTTGCAATTTATATGAACACCTGAAAGGGTTGATTTTTCTGGTGCGGCAGAAGGGACTTGAACCCCCACGGGCATACGCCCATAAGAACCTGAATCCGGCGTCCGTCATGCTACCATGTTATACGCTGTACCATGTAGTTAGAAATATCAGGGCTTCCGGGGTTTTTATCGTGATATCCTGTTATACGAAATTCAGGGTAATTATATTCAGGTTGCAACACCGGTTGCAACACCGGCACCGCCTTGGTATTCCCTTAATATGATCCTGGCGCCCAATAAAAAATATATTAACCCCTTCCCCCAGAGAATAAGCTAAAATATCTCCGAAACCTCCGGATCTCCGAAAACCAGGAAACACGCGGCTTCCAGGGTCGGAGATATTTTTATAATATCTCCGGTATCTCCGGGATATCTCCGCAATATCTCCGGGGCGGTTGGGGAAGCAATCAAAAAATACATATTCCCCCGCCCCCGGAGAATAACCGAAAAAACCTCCAGTATCTCCGGTATCTCCGAAGCCTTGCGGGGCAAGGCTTCCAACCCCGGAGATATTAAAGGCCCCGGAGATAATATCTCCGAAGGCCCAAAGTATCTCCGGGGTATTTCAAAGATCCCGTTAAACTCCGTTATTTTTTCTATGTCTATCCCGGTATTCCCTAACATAAAATAGGTTCGCACACCTACTTTTCTTTTCCCACGGTAACGGGGGACAGAATTTCATTCCATTTTTTATATTCTTAGTAGGAATAAACCACGAACCACACACTTGGCACTGCTCAAATTTTCGCCGGTTGGTAATATGGTCAAACACCTGGAGATAAATAAACTGCAGCAAAGTATTACAGGTTTGGCCAAACGCAAAGCCTTCCTCACTACAAAAAAGAACCGGCCTCACTCCCTCTAAACGCTTATTAATGTGCTCCATAAGCGCTTTGCGACCTTGTTCTAGTGTTCTATGTCTCCCAGCTACCTTAAACGCTTCGGAAACAATCTGCGCCCATTTTTCCATACCCATAGCCAAAACCTTTTCCTTGTTGAACCGCTTAAGTTTTTCATGGACGTTTTTACTGTCCTTGTCTAATAATTCCTCCAATTCTATTCCTTGAAGCGGAAGGTTGTTTTTAAGGGCATCATAAAGCCTTAGACACTCCCGGATATTTTTAGCGCAAAACAAAATCTCTTCCAGAATCACTTCCTTTGGGTCAAGTGGAAGGCCAAACTTCCGGATAAATCCCCAAACAGATTCTTTGTTATGGATACGCTGAAATTCAATGTAAAGGCCAGGAAATTCTACAGGGTGATATTCTCGACTCTCTCCTTCTCCACGGATATATACCGTTGTCACTGGATAAATATGCCCCATACCATCATTAACTTCTCGGACTTTTTCAGTTTCAGCGTAATTAGTGTAAACCTTCCATGTAAATAAATTCCTCTCATTTTTAATTATCATATAAAAACCTCCCTGTAACCATGTTTTTAATCGCATTGTTACCATGTCATATATTGTTATGTGGTGTTCTTATTAATTATACTAAAGCTGAAACAGTTTAGCAAGAGGAGGGAGGAAAAACATGATTAAGCATGCGGAAGAACACCAAAACCGGGAGTTTTTAACAGTTGAAGCGTTTCAGCGGATGCTTGGCATTTCAAGAGCAAAAGCATATGAAACAATCCACAAACCTGGGTTTCCTGTGTTGCGCCTTGGGAGGGCTGTACGAATACCCAGACAAGCACTAATGCAATGGATTGAAAAGCAAACTAAAAACAACCCAGGAGCGTAAAATGGATATTTTTCAAACAGTAAAACAAGTCTCGATTGTTGATATTGTTCATCACTACATACCCGATCTGCGGCTTCGAGCCGCCGGGCGGACCTGTACCGGCCGCTGCCCTTGGCATAAGGACAAAAACCCCTCGCTTACCGTCTGGCCCGATTCCGGGCGATGGAAATGCTGGGCCTGCGGTATCGGCGGGGATCAGGTGGCCTTGGTTGCGAAAGCGTTAAACCTTAAACCCCTTGAGGCCGCCCGAACCATCGCCCGCGACTTCAGCCTCCCGGTGCCGGGTGTCCGCCGTTCAGTATCACCGGAGGTTCGACAAAAGGCACAGGCAGCGGCAAAAGAAAGAGAACTGCAAGCGGCTTTCGCCGCAAAGGTCCGGGATACATATCTCTCACTGGCCATGCTATACCGATGCATTAACATGGTTTTCGACAGTCCGGACCCGCCGCCAGCTATAGCCTGGTGGGTGAATAGGTTGCCAGTAATTGAATCTCTCATGGACGAACTAATGATAAGAGATGATGAGGTCCGCCGGGTGGAAGCGGTGCGGGCGGCCAGGGAATGGGGGCTTTGTGGATGAGTTTATCAGATATATTAACACAAGAAGAGCAAAGTGAATACTTAAATAAATATTTAGATACCGAAGAAGAAAACAGCAAGCATGACGACGAAGAGCTTTTTCGCGCAATCTTGTTACTAGCTGATGATACTGTGAACGGCAAGGACAATCGCGGCTTTTCCAAGCACGACAAGGAACTGGGACTAAAACTTGCAGCAACAATCCGCGATGGCAACGAACTTTCATCCAGTCTTAAACACGAAGCTTATAAACTAGCAATGAAATATAAAAAACAGCTATTCTTAAACCATGACTTTGATGCTGGTAAAATACCTAAACCGGAGCACGGGTCAAAAGATAAACAACAGGAAGACAAGCCAACACAGGCGGAAATATTGCTTGACATTGCTAAAAATGCTGAACTTTTTCATGATGAAGTGAAAGATGCTCATGCGGCATTTGATATTAATAATCACCGTGAAATATGGCCAGTACGAAGTAAGCATTTTAAACTTTGGTTAACTGGCCAATTTTACAAACAAACAGAGAGGGCACCATCAAATGAGGCATTATCTCAATCACTGAATGCCATTGAAGCTAAAGGTATGTTTGATGGTCAGGAACGGAAATTAAACCTTCGTGTTGCAGAATATAAGGGGGCATTCGCATATGATTTGGCAGATCCTTTGTGGCGAGTTGTAAAAATCACACCCGGCGAGTGGAAGATCGTAGACAAGCCTCCGATTATTTTTAGGCGATATAAAAACACGGCCCCGCAGGTGGAACCTGTTAGGGGTGGCGACTTACAGAGACTTCTCGACTTTGTGAACATGAAAGACCCTGGAGAGAAGTTATTATTTCTCGTTGTTACAACGTCGTATCTTATTCCAGACATACCCCACCCCGTTTCAGTTTTCGCGGGTGAAAAAGGGGCTGCGAAGTCTACAACAGCTCGACTACAAAGAAGAATTGTAGACCCCGCTAACCGTGAATTAATGATTCTTCCTGCCGACAAGAACGAATTAGCCTTAACCATGACTACGAATTACGCACCTTGTTTTGACAATTTAGAGAGTCTTCAAGGGTGGCAATCAGATATGCTTTGTCAGGCCGCAACCGGCGGCGGAGCAAGCAAAAGGGAGCTCTATAGCGACATGGACGAGATAATTCTATCATTTTTACGATGCCCGGTGCTCAATGGCATAAACCTAGTTGCAACACGGCCCGATTTGCTTGATAGAAGCGTAATTTTTACGCTTGATCGAATAACACCTGAGCAACGACAGGAAGAAAGCATCTTTTGGAAAAAATTCGAGAAGGAAAGACCCGCTATATTAGGGGGATTATTTAATACTTTAGCAAAAGCTATGAGCATTTATCCTGAAGTTGAATTATCATCACTGCCCCGCATGGCCGACTTTTGCCGATGGGGATACGCAATTTCTGAAGCGCTTGGTGTGAGTGGGCAAACGTTTCTCGATGCTTACTATCAAAACATCGGACGAGCGAACGAAGAAGCTATTAGTAATAACCCGGTTGCCGCCGCAGTGGTTGCACTGATGAACGGAAAATCGAAATGGGAAGGAACGCCCGCAGGCTTATTAGAAGCACTTGAAAAAGTTGCAGAAGTGGAAAAGATAAATACTAAATCAAAAGGTTGGCCACAGGCTGCTAATACACTGTCAAGGCGATTAAAGCAAGTTAAAAGTAATTTGCTTGATGCGGGTATTGCATATACAGTTGAACGCGATAAATCAAATAAATCGCGCATAACTATAACTTGCGATGCAGCAACGATAACTAATCAACCGGGATATGGTGATGACATTGACCTCCTCCCCGACCTTGATTTCTAATTCTGAACTTATAAAAAAATTAGCCGCCCACGGCATCACCATCAACCTGTCCGGCAACACTCTCCGGGTGGTCCGCCCTCCGGACTGCCCAATGTGGGAGGATGTGCCCAGGGAGGCCCGCCCCCTGCTGGCCGAGCTAAAACGGCGCAAGGCTGAAGTGCTGGCCTTTCTTCAAGGAAACCATGCAAAGGAGACAGATCAACCGTCCACAATTGAGGTAGCACAGAGAACCGTTATCCGAATCCATCCCATGCGTCAGGCTTGCCGGCTGGCCGGCCATTGTTTGAGGATGAAAAGTGAGTGGGATTGCCGGCTGTTTGCGGTGAGCTTGGAGCGGGGTTGGTGCCGGGAGCGGGTTAAAATTGGAGATGAAAGGAGGGGAACCTGATGAAAGGGCGCAAACTGGAACCCCGGAACATACCGGACGCACGCTATTGTGCATCGACATACCAGAGGCGAGACCGGGTATTTCACTTGAAATCTTGTTTCTGTACCGAGCGGATGAATAAAAAACACATTAGAGATTACCATGACCGGAGAAGCGCTATCATTGAGGGGTTGCGCGGTTGCAAGCGGTGTCAACCGTAGATGGAGGTGATCAACGATTGGGAAAATATGTTATTAAAAAGAAAGAAGCCAACCCTCCTGCCGCCGTTACCGAGGGGGTAATTGACCCCCTTCCGGCCCGGTTTAAGGATGTGCAACCGCCCAACAGGTACGATGACGAAACCCGGGAGGAAATCTGCCGCCTAGTGTTGGAAACCGGATTGACCATCAAGGCCGCAGCCCAAAAATACGGCATTGCCCGGAATACTTGTTCCGCAATAGTCAGGGAGTATATTGCCGAACACGACATGATTGAAAATGTTCGTCTCGGCAGAAAATTCCACAAGCTGGCCGACCGGGTTTTGAATGAACTGCAAGAGCGGGATCTTTCTTTAGCATCTCCTCATCAGTTGGCTGTTGTGGCCGGGATAGCGGTTGACAAAAAAACTCAGTTAATGGGTAAGCCAGGCGACCTTTCGGGCGGTGTACGCCTTCGCATAGCATGGCAGGACGGCTCCGGCGCGGTGGAACTGACCACCGGCCCCGCCGCCACCGGCCCCGGAAACCACAATCCCGCCCCGATTCTTCGGGTCCGCGCCGGCGAGGACCAGGACGACCCAGGTCAGGGCGACGACCACAGCGCAATCATCGACGTGGATGCAACCCCGACCCCGGCCTCCCCGCCGGATGCCGCAGACAGCGAAGATGACCTTTGGTAAAAAAACAAAACGAAAGGATGATTTCAATTGTCAACCAAATTCTGGGAAAACGAGGTGCCACAAACAGCGGAAGGTCGCTGGCTGAAGCTGGAGTATTTTCCACAACACGGCAAGTTAACCGCTACTAAAACCATTCGGCGAGACGGCGCGGTCAAGTTCAAAAGTATAACAATGGACAAAAGGGACTTTCTGGAATCCCCGGAAATCGCTCAGTTGATGGAAACCGTTGTTAATGATTGGAAGGAGAGTGGTGATAATGCCCGTTAAAGCCTCGGCAAAACTAGCGGCGCAGGCCCCCGGCATCATCCCCGGCGTTCCGGTCCGGTTGGCCGCCCTGGGGCAGTACAGTCCCCCGGCAACAAAGCCCCAGGTGGATGTTAACGGCCTGGCTGCCCGAGCTGTTAATGAAGTTATTAACCATTTAAGCGAATGGCAAAAAGAGGCTGAGAAGCAAAAGAAATCTTTTTTCCGAAAGGCAACTCCCCGGCTCGAAATAGACTTGGCGGCCATGGCCGAAAGCCTGAAAGAGGTTGTTTCCGAGCAGTACCGTATATCTGCCGCCCGGTGTGAACCGCCCATACTGGACCTGACACAGGAACATCGGGAGGAAATATCCCATATTCAAGCGCAAACCGTGGAAGTATTTTGCCGGGAAGCTCTACAGGTGGTCAGGGGCGATCCCGAGCTTGAGAAGCAAGTCTATGCGCTTTGCCCGGACCTGGCCCCGCCGCCGGAACCTGATTACAGGATGTTAAAGGGGCTACAGCGGGACTTTGACAAAAATCTGAAGGATGTCGAAGAATCTTTCCACCGTTTAAGCATTGCCCTGGCAACCCTGGACGAAATCGCCGAATCCGAAGCCAGGGCCTTGGCCAACACTTCTATGGCAACTTCAAGGCGGTTATGGATGCAGGCCCAGGTTGTCCGGGTGCAGGTAGCCCGTAGACTGGAGGCCAGGGATACCAGCGGGAGGCCCTTTGAGATCAAGGGGGCGCGGTGGTGAGTTGGTTATGGGTATTGTCTGTCGGAATTGCGGTGTTGAGGTTGATGATGAGCTTGTCAATGAGTCCGGGGTGTGCTACGTATGTCAGGAACGAACCGTTCGATTGTCCCTCCGGGAGCGGGCGCGGCGGGGTCTAAAAACTCCCGCTGCCCCCTCCCCTGGTCCCTGGCCGGCGGCCCTGGTTGAAGCAGTTTTTAAAATTGTAAAGGCTTATAAAAGGAGTGTGCCATATTATGGAAAAACTGAGCAAGGCCGAGATAGAGCGGCAGATCAAGATGTATGAAGGGTTCATCAAAGAGGACGAGGCCAGCATCAAGAACCTGCGGGAGAAGGTTTCAAGTCTGCAAGCCGAGTACAATCGGCGGTATGGGAGCTTTTTCGGCGACTTCAGCAAATCGAAGTCTGACCTGCCGGATGAGGCTTTTAAGGCATAAGTCCACAGAACAAGAATACACCGAAAGGGGTGACTTTTTGAAATGACTGGAGACGACAGTTTTATCAAAATCATCAGTAGAATCGGGATCGACTACAGCCAGGCCGTTAAGGGCACAAAAGACCTGGCAGAGGAAATTCAAAAACTGAACCGCCCCCTGGACGAACTGGCCGCCCACGCGAAGCAGACGGCGGCCCAGGTTGCGGCCGCTTTTAATCAGACCGCCCAGGCCGGGGCAACGAGTATTGCAAAACAAAACAGGCAGATATTACAGCAGAACACGGTATTCGCCAGGGATTACTTTACCTCCGTCGAGAACCGGGCAAGACAGCACCGGGCCTTTATGGACCGGCTGTTTTCCCCACAAATGACCGCACATCATTTAAATTGGTTGATCGCCGGGGTGGGAATTTATGGAACCTTTGAAGTTTTAAAAGAGGGCCTTGTTGACGTTGAGAAGGGCATGAAGGGCCTTATGACGGTCCTGCCCGAGATCGCCCACGATCAGGAAGCCTATAACCAGGCCACCAAAGAGTCCATTGACCTGATGCAGAAGTACGGCGCCAGCGTTGAAGAAGTAATGTCCGCCGGCCGGTCCTTCGGGCGAATGTATAAAGAAGTTGAAACCGTGATGGGCCTGGTGAACAACTCCATTCTCTTGAACGTCATTGACAACGTAAAATTGGAACAGGCCGTAAGAGGGACTGAGGCGGCCCTGGCCGTCTACGGCAAGGAGTTGAAATCCACCAACGAGGTCCTTGCCTTCAGCAGCAAATTTATGGACAGCCTCACCCGGCTATCTCACGAGAGCATGGCCAGCGCCACCGACTTAATTGAAATCATCGAAAGGTCGGCGGCGGCCGCCAAGAACGCCAAGACAGATATTGACCAGCTTATGGGGGTAGGTGCTGCGGCGGTCCGGGCCACCGGCCTGCCGGGGGCAAACATCGGCAACATGCTGAAAACAGTGTTCGCCCAGCTGTCCGCCCCCACAAAGAAGGTCCGGGAAGAAATCGAGCAGATAGGCGTTAAGCTTTATGACGCCAACGGGCAACTGAGATCCGCTTACGACATTATCCTTGACCTGGCCCGGGCGACCAAAGACGCCACCATCAGCCAAGACGAATTAAACGAGGCTATCCTCAAAGCCGCCTCCGGCAAATTCCAGTATTCCAAGCTGTCCTCCGTCCTTGGACAGTTTGATGAAATCGTTAAAAACACCTCCCGGAGCATTCACGCCCAGGGAATCACCATGCAGATGGCCGCCCAGCAGCTTGACACTATCGAACGCCACGCCAAGATGCTGAAGGCCACCCTCCTTGACACCTTCTCCGGGGCCGGGGACGCCGGCCTGCGGACAGCCATTAAGGGAATGCTTGATACCCTGAACCAACTCATTATGGGCTTCAACAATGTTTCATCCACGGCCATAAACGCTTCTCTTGCCCTGGGAGCCGTCATTCTTGCCGGCAAGATGATATTCGGCATTTACTCCCGGGTCCTCCCCGTCATTGGGTCCGTAACCGGCATCACAGCCCAAATTGCTACTGCATCCAACATGGCGGCCACCGGGCAGATGTCCCTTGCCACGGCCACCAATGTAACCAACGCCGCAATGGGCAGGCTGGCCGCCACCGCAGCCCTGGCCACCGGGGGTCTTACCCTTCTTCTAGGGGGACTTACCTATCTGGTTTATAAGTCCGGTGAAGCCGAGAGAAAGCAGTTAGAGTTGAGCCAGGCCATCCAGGAGAATATACAGCTGTCACAGCAGAAAATCATGCAGTACAACACGGAAGGCACCTTCCTGGAGCAGATGAGCGCCCGACATCAGCAGTTAACCGAGCAGATAGACAGCGGGAGGTTGTCGGTTCAGGAACTGGCCGCCGCCCAGAAAGACCGGGCGGCCGTCGAGGAGGCCGTCTTGCTCCTGGTTGATGATGACATTAAAAAGAAGATTGAAGCCAATGGCGTGACGCAGGAGGAAATCAACCTTGTCATAGAGTCTGTGAAGCAGAAAAAGCAGGCTGAACTGGAAAAGAACAAGTCCGAGATCAACGAAACGAACCAGAAGATCAGGGCCACCAACGAGCGGATAGAGGCCATTAAGCGGGAACTGGAAGCCGAGAAAACATTGTTAATGACCAAAAGCCCGGTAAGGCTTGGCATTGAGGCCGCCATACAGTTTAAGTACCCCGACCTGGCCCGGCTGTTGGGACTGGGCAAGGCTATGGGGTTGGGAGATAAACTCAGGCGGCTTGAGAAGGAATACGGGGACGCGCAGAAAAGGTTGACCGACCTTCAGATGTCCTTCATTCAGGGCATTGGGGATATAAGCCGGTTGGGTGGCGGCGGAATTGGCGACGAGGACAGGTATAAACTTTCCGACTTCACCGATCCCCTCCGCGAAGCCGCCAACAAAGCCAAATTGACACTTGACGACTTCAACAATGCTGTCATGTACACGGACACCCTTCTCCAGGGCATCGCCACCAGGGAGCGCATTTTTGACCTTCAGATGCAGGGCGAAACGGTTCCCACCTTAGAACAGGCCAGGGGAAAATATGCGTTACTCAATGAGATAATGGCCCTGAACGCGCGAAAACAGTTACAGCTTCACGAAGCCGCCAATGTGGCCCGGGAGCAGCTTGCCGAACTGAACGCTGAAATGGATGATCTGGTCCGGCGGCACGAATCCGGGGCGCTGTCCACCAGAGAATTTAATGCGGCGGTGTCGGCCTTGCGGCCAACCATCCAGGCCCTGGAGCGTGATATTGTTGAATATGGCAATTCCTGGTGGGAGGCCGAACTGAACTCCATCCAGGCCATGCGAACCATGAAAGATTTTTACATGGACGCCCTTCAGCGGGAACGGGATGCGGTCAAGGAAGCCTATGAAGATCGGATACAGGAAATCGAGGACGAAATTGCCGCCGAGGAAGAGCTCACCCAAAAGAGGATTGAGCAGAAGGAAGATCGCATCAAGGCCATTGACGAGGAAACTGACGCCCGGATCAAGGCCATTCAGGAATTGATTGACGCCCTGGACGTCCAGGATACGCAGTCAGACCGCGAAGAAGCCGAAAGGGAGCATAATAAAAAGCTGGCCGACCTCCAGGAGCAAAAACAGTACCACGAACTAAGAACCGGTCTGGAACACGCCAAGGCCATAGATGACATAAACCGGCAGATCGCTGAAGAGGAACATGCCTGGGAATTGAAAAAACAGGAATGGGCCAGGGAAGACCAAAGGAAGGCTTACCAGGATCAGATCGATTCCATCAGGGAGCAGGCCGAAGCCCGGAAAGACGCCATCAGGGAAGAAATCAATGACATTAAGAAGGCTTCGGATGCCAAGAAACGGGAGCTTCAGAGGTATTATGCAGATATTGAAAGGCTGCTGAGTGACAAGAACCTTGAGCT
>JAILZP010000053.1 GCA_023512435.1 Peptococcaceae bacterium
AGAAGAACATAGTGGTTTACGGTATCAACCCTGGCTGTTGTTTTGGCCAGGTCCACCATGGCGGTGTCGGCGAACCCGTCGTCCAGGACAATTTCGGCAGGCGCCGGAGAACCGGGAACAAGTAATAGCAACGGTAAAATGAGGATTAACAATGTTTTTTTCAAACCGGCCGCGGACCACCTTTCTGGAAAGTCGTCTTAAAATTAAAGCCCCCGAAAGGGGGCGCACTATAGCTTTCTTACAACTATGCTGGCCAGGCCCACGTTGCCGGCCTCGTCCTTTACCCTGACGGTAATCGCGTTGGGGCCCTGGGCGCTCAGAGGCACGCTTATTATCCCGTCCTGGGGCAGGGTCTGGTAGCTTCCTCCGTTGACGCTGTACGTAAGGTCTGCGCTTTTATTGTCCGAGGCGGAAACAAGTATGTTTATCGAGTTGCCGCTGGTGGCCAGGGCGCCCGACAACGTCCTGACGCTGACCGCCGGGGCCGCGGTGTCCGCCGAAACGATGGTGTTTACCGTGTTGCTTATGGTGTTCACCGAGTTCTGTATGCTGTCCGCTTTAGAGCTTATTTCGGGCAGTTGGCTGTATCTCATGTAGCCTGAAAGATCGGCCACGCTTTCCGTGTCGCCGCCGTACTTGCCGGTGTAAATGGCCCGGTCGGCGGCCGTCTGGGCGTTGCTGGCCGCCAGGCTCGATGTTATGGACGCGTTCTGGGCCGCTGCTTTGGCGGCTTCGGCGCTGTCCTTGGCGTCCACCGCCGCCTGCCTGGCCGCCTCGGTTTTCTGGTGGGCGTTCTGGGCTTCGTTGTATATCTGCGTCAGGGTCGCGCCCAACCAGAAACTCACCGTAAAGGTCGTTGTATTGCCGACATTGTCTTTCACCTGGGCGTAGACCGTTTTCTCCCCTTCTCCCGTGCTAGTGGTCCAAGATTTTGACACGGCGAAGCTTTCCCAGCCCGACCAGGCCGCGTTGTCGTTGGAGAACCTCATCTGGTACAGCCCCGATCCGCCGCTGTTGTCAACCACCGCGGACAGGTTTACGGTTACCGGCGCCGGCGCGGTGGCCCCTTCGGGCACCGTCACCGAGATGGTCCCCGACGGGGCCACGGAGTCAGTCGCGTTCGGCAGTTCCACGTAAATCTGGGTGGGAGTGGATTCCATCCACGAGTTGTATGCCGATACCCGGATATAATATCCCTTCACTGAGTCGTAGTTTGTACCGACGGTGCTCCGGTACAGCCTGACCGCCGTGTCCTCGAAATTCACCCCGGACCCGTCCCATCTGAACAGGTCGGAGCTTACGGAGTTGTTCTCGGGCAGATCGGTGGCCGGCGGAAAGACCTTTGCCGTTCCGCTGTCCCACGATGTTACGTTTCCTATGTTGCGGACCCTGTAAACGTTGCCGTCAAACAGCCACAAGTCGTAGCCCGAAGCGTTGGTGACAGAGCCCCATGACAGCCCGACCCGGGAGCGCCCCCTGGCGGCGTCCCATTGGGCGATGCCCGTGTTGTTGCTTACCGAAGGTCCCGTTGTAATGGCAGGCACGGACACTGAATTGGTATAATAGGTATTTACCGGGTTGACGGGGTGGTGCCGGTGGAACCACTTCAACCTGAACCAGTACGTGTTCGCCGTCGGGGTGACCACGCCGCCGTCCCCGTTTTGCATCACTCTCAGGTCACTGAAACTGGAACCGTTGGTGCTGTATTGAACGGTGGCACTGGAAACGCTCCTGCCGTCGAACTGCCCGTTCAGCCTCAACTGCCCTGTGGCGCCGTTGGGGCTGGGGGTGAGAGAAAAAGACGAAGTATTGAAAACGTGTTTTTTGGCGGCATAAGTATACGTTGTCCAGCAACCTTCAGTGCATTCGGTTTCTTCCTGATAATACAACACATATATGCTTCCGTTAGCAAGAAGCAAGGTGTCATAATAATATGCTGTAGTATAACTAGATACGCTATAATAGTACCCGTTTACAATACCCCCGTCTATGGCGTAGCACCCGCCATAACCGCCATTTGTCACTGCCGACCTGTAAACCCAGGCCGAACCGTCATGCTCATATACGGAGCCATTGCTAAAAGCCCCCACGCCGCCGGTGGCCGGATTAACCAGCAATTTGGGCCCTGTGAAAGGCAACGTCCCCCTGCTCACCCAAGACGATCCGTTCCAGGTGGCGGTCTCTCCGTAGGCGCCCCACGCCCACAAAACATTATTATAGTCAGTTATAAACCCCACTACCCCGGAGGCGGTCCAGGTGGCGGCGGGCCAGGCGGACCATGAGCTGCCGGTCCATTTCATAACGGATTTATCGCCTTTGGCCACCAATACCTTCCCGTCAGACGGGTCAACGCCTATTCCGCTGTAAAAGGTCAAGGTGTTATAGTCCCTTTGGCAGAAAGAACCATTGTATTCAAAAATATAATATCTGTAGCTGCTGCCGGATTTTGCTTTTAGGGCAACCCATTTTGAATTGTTGCCGTCCACCGTGAACCCATCTATAAAAAAGCCCCAGCTATCCGACAATCCCAAATTGTAACTGGCAACGGCACTAAGCCCGCTGTCCCCGTTGCTCGACAATATATTCAAATACCATCTGTTTTGTGAAGTATTGTAAGATAAGCTGGCCGACCATATAACACCGGACTTGTCAGCTGCCATTTTTACCGGAGCATGTGCCGAGGAGCCCAGATCAACGGTTGTGTACGCCTCACCTTTGCCGGCAAAAGAAAACGCAAACATTAATCCGAAAAAGAAACAAATCAGGTTTCTTAAATACCTGTTCATTCAACTAATCCCCCCGCTTTTTTAAGTCAGTAACTGAAATCTATCCGGATTTTGTTATGTCCAACCCGCAAATCTTCCAGTTGCCGTTGACATCGATTAAATCGACCAGGGCCTCCATGTGCCGAATCTTACCTTCTACAACCGACTGGTAATTCACCAGCGCCACGGCGTACCCTTCGGTAAGGCCCAGGCATTCCAGGCTTTCCACCCTGGTGACGATCTTTTCCTGTTCCTTCAAAGTGTTTGAGTCCACCGGCAGAAGCTTTGCCTTCCCGGACTCCCGCAGCAGCTTTCCGGCCAGGTATTTTTGATCATTTCTGCGCTTTTCGGAGAGGGGAAGCTCGAAGTATTCCTTTATGACCCCGGCGGCCCCCGGGGGCAGTTCGACGGGCCTCAGTTCGCCGCGGTGGTAGTGGCCGTAAGCCGTTTTGTAAATAAGCCACCGGCCGCCGGACTTTTTCAGCCGGAAGGTGTACGCCAGCCGGTCGAACTCCCCGCCGGAATTTACGGTGAAGTCCGCCGAAACCTCGGCGACATCCCTGCAGACAGGGGCTGCCTTGAGGCTTTTCCTGACTATTTTCTCCTTCTTCTCAACCCTGCCGGAGTTGGCCTTTGTTTCGGCCAGGGCTTCACCGGACAAGGTCTCGTACACCTCCGGCCAGTTGCCCGCGGCCGCGTTTTCAAGGTGCTTTTCCACCACGGGAAAAACTTCCTTTTCCAGCCCTCCCGCGCCGGGACCGCCGCCCGGACCGCACCCGGCCGCCAATACACATATAAAAGCAATTATCAGTGCATTCTTCAAGGTTTCACCCCCAAAAGCAAGAAAGCGCCGGGTGTACCGGCACTGTTAGATAAAGCCTTTACAGTCTTCTTATTGTTATTGACGACCTCCCGGCGTTGCCCGCCCCGTCCTTCACCCAGACCGTGACCACGTTCGGGCCGGGACTCCCCAACGGCAAAAAGACTTTTCCGTCGGCGGGCACCGGGGTGTACGACGTGCCGTCCAGACTATAGGTGAAATCCGAACCGGCGTTGTCCGAAATGTCCAGCACCGCAGAAATTGACCCACCGCTGGTGGCCAGGGCCCCGGATACAGTCCTTATCTTTACAACCGGCGGGGTGACGTCCGCACCCAGGTTGTTTTGAATATTTGTGATGGAGGTCTGTATGGCGTCCAGCTTGGTGTCAGCAGAGGCCGCTTTGTCCCTTGCCTCCCTGGCCAGGGTGGCCGCCGACTTGGAGGTTACGGTGTCCCAGGTGCGGTCAGCCGCGCTGGCGGCGTTTGCGTTGGCCGAATTGGCCGCATTCTTCGCGTCATTCGCGGCGTTGTAGGCGTTTGTGGCGTTAATTGCCGCCGTGGAGGCATTGGATGCCGCTGCATTCGCCGCATCAGTGGCAGTTTTAGGGGAATATCCTGTAAAAGTGCCGCTTGTAGTCTTTGAATCGCTAACCTTTATGGAAAATTGATGACTAGATTCTGAATAACCAAGTTCAGGACCACCGTTAAAAATATATTTTTGATAAAAACTTACAACTCCATCTATAATCCATGCAGAACCATCATCTGGTAAATCATAATTTAAATAATAGTCTTTATTATACCGATTGTAATAAACTTTAGTAACATTACAATTTAATTGCCGTAAAAATCCCTGTGAAGCGTTATATCCAAACACTGGATAAGCAATTGCTTCCGTTGACCTAATATATGTACCGTCGGAGTAATCTTCAAATCGTCCGAGGTAATATGAGTATGTCCCCGCATGCGCATTAAATATTGGCGCAGTAAAAGATATCAGAGCAAACAAAAAAATAATTGACATTATGGATTTGATTTTCATGATTCTTCACTCCTTTAAATTTTATCCACCGGCCTGCTGATCAGCTCCGGGGCCGCGGTGACGTGACAGTACATGACGGTTTCTTCCGGCCCGCCGGCCAGGCGGGCGAACGCGCCGCTTTTCACCGGGAAGCTGATTACGGCCGTCACCGCCGCCCGGTCCACCGTCTCCACATATCCGCCGTAGCTATACGTAAAGGGCGCTTCGCCCGGGTTCACCACCTTGAAGTAGACCACCCGCACCGGGCCGGAATTGAGTATGGACCCCGGCAGGGGCATCAGGCCGTCGTCCAGCAGCAGGTTGGTTTTCAACACGTCATAAAAAGCCTGGGCCGCCCGGGCCTCGTCGATGACCAGGCTGGCGTTCTTGAGCTCCTCCCCGTCCAGCTGGGCCGCCGCGCTCCGGCAGGCCAGGTTGAGCTTGTGCTTCACGGCCACCTTGATGCAAAAATGCCTGGCCGCGTCGGTCACCAGGGCCCCGGCGGCGAAGAAACAAACGATCATGAAGAGGGCCAGCACGGAGGCCGACCCTCTACGGTCCTCAAGAATCATCATTCGATAAACACCTCGCTGGGAACGGAAGCGTTGACTTTGATCCGCAGCTGTTCCTCGCTGACGGCGAACCTGGAAAGGCCGTCAATCAGGAAGAATTTGAACCGCCAGGGGTAATTGACGTTCACGTGGATATGGGACCCCCTCTGGACCGGGGTGTTCCGGTCGGTGCCGTAAACGTACACGGTGCCGTCGGCCGGGTTTGCCGGGGGGTCCGTGCCGAAAACGTCGTAGCTGTACCCCTGGCTGTTCACCGTCCAGTCGCTGATGTTTTGGGCCAGCCTCAGCCGGATCTCGTCCGTGAACTGGCCCCTGGTGGCGGCCGCCACGGCGGTGTTGCAGGCGTAAAAGTTGATCACCGCCCAGTTGTACATCAGAAAGCCCGTTTCCACGATAAAGATAAAAAGCATGAACAGGAGGGGGACCACGAACAGCGACTCGACGAAGGCCTGCCCCCTCCTGTCCCTGTGCAGGGCAAACATCATTATATCCCCACCTGTTCGACCTGGCCCTTGATCTCGGATATCTTGGCGCCCAGGGCGGACCCCAGCTGCATCATGTAGGGCGCCGCCGCCAGGGCGACCCCGATGATGATCAGGGCGGTTTCCACGAAGGCGCTCCCTCCCTGGTCCGAGTGAAGCCTTTTAATCATTCCCAACACCTTAAATCCCCCCCGCTCAATTCTGGGGAGGATTCACGTTATTGATATAATTAGATATGGAGTTGTACTTCGGCACCAGGGCGTTGTTGGTCAGCCCGCTGGCGGCCGAAAAAACGGCCAGGGCCACGCCGATGAGCACCAGGGCCATTTCCACGAAGTAGCTCCCTTTCTCGTCCCCGTGAAGGGCTTCCGCGAATCCTTTGACCTTTTTCATCATGTTGTTTACCTCCCCGAATAATTTTAATCGTTGATGACAGATGCACAAACAGCGCTGAGCACAAACAGGTGTTCCCGGACATCACCTCCTTTGCCGGGCAGGTTCCCCCCTCACCTGATGGCGTTGATCTGGTTGATGATGCTGGTGACCATCGGCATGATGAACATCAGCATGAAGATGACCAGCAGCGTCCCCGGCAGCACGCTCATCAGGACGGGCTGGATCCTGATCTTCCGCTTTATCCTGTTGACCTGCCTCTGCCGGGCCGCGGCGGCGCAATTGGCCAGGATGTTTCCGATGTCGGCCCCGGTGGCCTGCTCCACCGCGATGATCCTGGCGAAATCGGCGATTTCGGGCACCCCGCAGCGGGCGGCGAAATTGTTCACCGCCTCCGTGAGGCCGACCATCTCCATCTCCGCCGACAGCACCGCCAGCTCCCTGCCCAGGGCCCCCCTGAAGGACCTGGAGACTATCTTCAGGGCGCTGTAATAGCCGGCGGCCCCGGCGTAGATCTTCACCTGGTCCGCCAGCAGGGGAAAGTCCCCGCGTATCTCCTCCTTCCTCTTTTTTTCCAGCGCGTCCAGGACAAGATCGGGAATCTTTCTGAACATGGGGGCGGCGAACAGGAGGAACACCCCCGGGGGGCTCCCGTCCAAAAGAAGAAACAGCCCCAGCATCACCGGAAGCGCCGTGAGGATGATCCTCCCGGCCGAAAACAGCTCCGGCGACACCGGCAGCCCCAGGGCTTCCAGGCGTTTCCCCAGGGCCTTCAGGTTGTCCCTGGAAGTCAATCTCCCGATCTTTTCCAGGGCTTCAAGGGGCCTCGGCAGCTCCGCCCGTCTCACGCACCAGGCGAACACCGCCAGGGCGGTCAGCAGGGCCGGCAAACCAGCGAATGGAATCACAGCTCCCCGGCCACCCCCTTCCTGCCGTCATAATACCAGCACAGGTACTCCACCAGGGCCAGGAAGGCCACCAAAAGCTGCCCCTTACCGCTTGCGGTGAACACCTCCCTGGCTTCCCCGGAGCCGATGAACAGCCACAAAAAAACCACCGGCAGGAGGACCATGAACAGGCCGATGACGGCCTTTTTCCCTTTCGTCTCGTTGATCAGATCTTCCCTCAACGCCATCCTGTCCCGGATCACCTCGGCGTTCCTGACGATGACCTCTCCGGCGTCGGACCCGAACTGGTCGGAAAGGACGATCCCGTGAACGAAGGTTTCCATGTCCCGGTTGTCTATGTTGGCGGCGAATTCCACCAGGCACCGGTTGAAGTCCTCGTTGGTCTTCGTCCTCAGTATTAACTTCTCCAGCTCCTCCCGCATGGGCCGGGGCGTCGACGGGATCACCCTCTCGATGGCCTGCCGGAGGTTGTCCGACACCCCGTAAACCTCGGCCAGGAGCTGCAGCACCAGCTGGGCCTGGGAGTCTATTCTGGCCTTCACCCGGCTGCGGTAGAGCCTGTCCACCAGCTGGTGGGAGAAGACCACCCACAGGACCGGGGATATGGCCGTCAGGTAGGGGTTATGCAGGACAAAGAGACTGGTCAGGGACAGCCCCAGGGCGATTAAGACGTTCCCGGCCAGAAACGCGCGGTAGTTGAACGGGGCCCCCAGCCTTTCCAGCTTGTAGGCCGTGTCCCGGGGCACCCGGTAGCGGTCCAGGGCCGGGTCCCGCCGGGAGGCCTCGTGTTCCAGGGCGTCTTTCAGCCTGGTCAGGGACCTCCTGAACCTGTCGATGTTGCGGTGGACGTACACCGACATCGCCGCCCCCGCCACCAGAACGGCGGGGGCCGCAACCTCCGGCATTTTCAGCGCGGGCCTGATTCCGTCAAAGGCGACGGTCAAACTGTTCAGTTCGAACACGCGGCCACCACCCCCTTCGGTTTATGGAGGCCGGAAAAGGGCTTTATATTGGGCAGCCTTTCATTTCCCAGCTCGTCCTGCAATCTCTCCAGCAGGGCCGTTGAGAGGCTTTCCACCGCCTCGTGCCGGCCGGCGCTCCGGTCGTACCGGTAAATCTCCCTGAAACCGGGCCTGCCCCTGTTGTCCGTCAGCTCATTGACTTCGGTGACGCACCACTTTCCGTCCCTGAACTTTTTGATGAACACCGTAAGGTCCACGGCGCTCACTATGTGCCGGGTCAGCTCGTCGTCGGTGAGGCCCGACCTGGACATGGCCCGGATCAGCCTCTGCACCAGGTCGTGCCGGCCGTTGTTGGCGTGGCCCGTGGTCATGGAACCCATGTGCCCGGTGCCCATGGCCTGGAGGAGCTCGAAGGTCTCCTCCCCCCTGAACTCCCCCAGGATGATCCGGCGGGGGTACATGCGCAGGGCGTTCTCCATCAATTCCCGGATGTCCGCCTTGTTCGACTTCTGCAACGGCACCACGTGGCCTTCGAGATTGAGCTCGTAGGTGTCCTCGATGGTGACGATCCGTTCGTCCCCGGGAATGAAAGAGCACAGGAACCTCAGGAAAGTGGTCTTGCCGGACCCGGTGGCCCCGCAGACGATTATGTTGCACCCGGCCCTGACGGCGTACTCGAAAAAGACCAGCATCTCCCGGCTGATGAACCCCCGGGAGACCAGCTCCTCCCCGGTGAACCTGCGCTTGACGAATTTCCTTATGGATATGGCCGGGAAGGGGCAGTTGGGGACGATCACCGCGTTCAGCCTGGACCCGTCGGGGAGCTGCGCGTTCACTATGGGGCGGCTGAAGTCGATCTTCCTGCCGGCCTTCAGCACCGCCAGGTGCAGGATCCGCATCACTTCTTCGCTGTCCCCGAACTTTACGCCGGTCAATACGGGCCGGTTGTTTTTTTCGACGTACACCTGGCCCGGTCCGTTGATCAGTATGTCGCTCACCTCCGGGTCCCGGAAAAGGGGGCCCAGGTCCTTGTAGCCGATGAGCTGGTCGATGACGTAATCTTCGGTCTCCGGGTCCTCCCGGTCCAATAGGGACCTCACCTCCCGCCTGATGGCCTCTTCCTGCCGGTCCAGGGCCCCGCCGTTATCTTGTTCCAGGAACAGGCTTCTGTGATTTTGGATCAGCCTTTCCTGCACCTGGCTGGTTAAAAGCTTCCTTTCTGATTCGCTCAAGGTCGGCCTGCTCATATATCTTTCCTCCAGCTTCCTTGGCCGGGTGCTCCGGCGCTATCCAGATTTCTTTCGACAGCGTCCTGCCGTAAAACAGGGGGCCCAGCTGGCTCCACTTCAGGGCCAGGGTGATGCTGCTCTCGCTGCCCGTGACCACGTTTTTCAACTGGTCGATCTGGCCTGCGGCAGTCTTTGAGCCGGAGACGCTGTGGACTTTTATCTTCTCCCCGATCACCTGCGGGTTGCCGCCCTCGATGACCCCGATCACGGAAACAAGGTCACCCGCCTTCAAATCGTTCGGCCACCTGGCCTCGTTGGGCCTGAAGGTAATGAGGGTCTCGTCCGGGGCCAGGCTGCCGGAAGTCCCCGCCATCTCCTTCTGGTCTGCGGCCAGTTTCGGCAAAAGGATGGGTTCTTTGGCGTACAGCTTCTCCCTGGCGTATTTCCCGATGACCAGTTGCGGGTCTGTTACGGCCATGGCGTGCCTGTCCCTCCGGGAGACGGTCACGTAGCCGATGTCGTTCTGGGTGATTATTGACCCGGCCTTGATGTCCTCCCTGGGCGCCAGGACCTTCACCGGCATGTAAAGCCGGTGGAATGCGAACAGCACGGCCAGGCCCGCCGCCAGGGACAGCAGCACCGCCACCCAGAAGCTCATGCTTTTTGCCGGCAGTTTTATCCTGCGCAACATATCTCACCTCCTCCCGCCACTCTGTTTCTCCCTTCCTGTTTGGCCCGGTACAACGCGCTGTCCGCCCTTCTGACCACCGATGCGGCGTCCTCCCCGGGCATCTGCCGGGCCACGCCGAAGCTGGCCGTGATCGATACCGTCCCGCCGCCCGGAACCCTGACCGGGGTTTTCTCCACCGCCTCCCGGACCCGTTCGGCTATCTCGGCGGCCTCGTCCAGGCCGGCGTTGCATATGACCATGAACTCCTCCCCGCCGTATCTGCCGAAGAAGTCCCCCGGCCTCACCGAGGCCCTGACAGTCTCGGCGAACTGCCTCAATACATGGTCGCCGGCGTCGTGACCATAGGTGTCGTTCACTTTTTTGAAGTGGTCGATGTCCGCCATGATCACCGAAAGGGGGTTCATTCTGCCCGCGACCTTTTCCAGGTGCCGGTCCAGCTCCCTCCGGTTGGGCGCCCCGGTCAGAGGGTCGGTGGTGTTGGACAGCATCAGGTTGAAGTTTTCCCCGGCCTGCCGGGCCTTCTGGTTCAGGATGGCGAATTCCGCCAGCTGCACTTTCCGGTAAATCCTGGCCAGGTTGCGGTCGATTTTCGCAAATTCACTGATCTTCACGGGGAACCGCCTGGCCGCAAGCTCCCGGTCCGGGGCTTCCAGGAGCAGGTTTTCGGTGTGCCCCGCCAGGTGCTTCAGCCACCGGGCGGTGAGCCCCAGCAAGCCGGCGGTGTACGCCAGCCATAATAAATGAATCGCGGGGTAATGTTTGCCCGCGATTATTCCCAGCAGGAACAAGACAACTCCCCCCGCCCCGGCGGTCCAGATCGTCAATCGGCATCACCCCTTGCTTTTTTCAATATTTCTTCCGGGGAGCCGGTCTTGAAGATCATGCCGTCCCTGACAGCCACCATCACCGGCACCGCGCCCTTCCACCGGGAGACATAAACATAGCTTTTGCCCCGGTATCCCTTGTCCCTGAGCAGCTCCCTGCCCACGGCCGGGTCCCCGTAGGCCTGCACCGGCACCCACTTCCCGCCCTCCGGGTCCGCCTTGGCCAGGGCCTCCACCGCCCTCACGCAGGCCCCGCAGGTGGGGGAGAAGAACAGTACCGGCTTTTGGGCCGCATCCAGGGTGATTATCCCGCCGTCCGCGGTTTCAACCCGGATGAACCTTTCCGGGTCTTCCGGCGCCATGGCTTTGGGCGGGTCCCCGGAAGCGCCGGGTTGTGGCCGAGGCGTTTCAATCCTCTCCGGCTGTTTACCCCCGGTTTTTTCGCTTGACGTTTGACCGGAGGCTGTGGTCATTGGTTCCGCCGGGGCGGGGTTCCCGCGTTCCTCCTCCGGGCATGCCGCCCCCGTCGCTACTTCCGGCTGGGCCAACACCTCCCGTCCCCGTTCCAGTCCGAATACGGCCGGTGGGTCGTAATGTACAGCGATGGTGGCCGCCACGAAGACGGTAATCACTGCCGAGAGGATTCCCAGGGTGCGCCTGTGCGTTCCCCGGTCAATGACTGAAAGGCTTATCACCCCGGCCAGGATCAGCAGGTCGGCCCTGATGCAGTCAAGGCACCGGTACGAAAGTATGGACTGGAGAAAAAGAGAGACCGCGATCATCAGCCCCCCGCCGAAGGCCGCCCAGTCGGCGTGTTTTGTCACTGCCAGGAAGGCCAGGGCAACAAGGCCCGCCACAGCCGCCGCCGTTATCGGGTCCAGCGTGCCGGCGGACGCCAGGCAGACCGCCGCCGTCAGGTAAAAGCCGCTTCCCAAAATCTTTTTCACGTCAATCCCCCCTGTAAAATACGAAGGCCGGGTCTCCCCGGCGGTTGACTTTTTAAAAGCGGCGCTGTATTATTTTCTTAAAAAAGGGAACGCTGGAAATACGGCTCTCGTGCCTCACACTGCCGAGGTATTAATTACGGCCCCTTAAGTTGTTGCAGCAACTTAAGGGGTTCCGCATTTAACGCCGTCGGTCGGCGATAAACACGACGAGGGTGATTAAAAGGATAACGGCTGTCACAATCTGGGTTGTGTCAGATACCGTAATCATCCCGCCCCACCCCCTTTCATGGATGTTTCCATCCCCGGCAGGTGAGGCCCGTATTCCTGCGTTCCCTATATAATTATACCATATTTTGCCGGATTGCCGGCTATTTTTGTTTAATCGCACCCCTCCCTGGCCGCCCGGTGCCACTTCCCATTCAGGTCATAATAGAAAGACCCTCCCTGGGAGCACCTGGAGGCCCCCAGGCTGGACAAATCGGTTCCGGGGTACAGCTTGTCCATGAAGTTCATCATCAGGGTCTTTATGCGGCCCTCCGCCCTCACTATGACCGACGGGTACAGGGGGTCGCCCCTGTTCCCCCTGACGCTGATGGAGGCGATCCGCGATTCTCCCCCGGCGCCTTCGTCCATCTCCTTCGGTTTGTTCAGGTCGAAGAATGTTTCGGCGGCAGTTATTGCTTCAGCCCCGTTATGCTCGTACTCCACCCAGCGGTCCAGCAGCTCCATGCCCCCGCAGCCGCAGGAGCAGCAGTACCTCCTGTAGCCGTTCCGGTCCAAAAGGTCGTCCTCCCTTCCCACCACCTCAAAAGCGTCGCCGCAGTCTTTGCAGCAAGGATGGCAATCATCCGGACCGCAGCAGATGTCCTTGTAATCCCCTGGATCTATCAGCAGCCTCACGTATCTTTTGGCCCCTGCGGACGCGGCCGCCGTGGCCGCCATGTCCGTGGCGGTCTGCAATTTTTCGGCGGTCACGACATATCTAGCGTAGTCTACGGCCACGGACGCCGCCATGAAAAACACCGTCAGCGTGACCGCGAACATGGGCAGTATGCTGCCCCTCCGGTCCCGGTGAAGTCCCGTCATCCCGATTCCTCCCTAATATTCGTAGTATGACGTTGTGGCTCCGCTGCTCAGAACGATCTCCCCCAGGGGCTTTCCCTTCAGCAGGGTCGGAAATGTCCTGTGGAACGGCACGGACACGTATGTCACCCGGCAGGTCACGGTGCTGCCGTCCGGATAAAGCTCCACGGAAAGCCTCTCCGGGTCCAGCCCCCAAAGCCACGCCGCCTGGTACGCCCTCGTCCTGGCCCAATCCATGTCCCGGGTCATGCCCGCCTCCCTGGCCCCCTCGGCGGCCACTTTCTGAACCCCGTAATAGTCAGCGAAGTGCAGCGTAAAGGTGACGGCGGCCAGAAACACTACGACCAGGAGAGATACCGCAAAAACGAACTCCAGCATCACGGATCCTTTCTGGTCAGTTGTAAGACGGCCTGTTTTCCGGTCTGAACCTGTGCGCACGGGCTGCGACAGCCTCCTTCCTGATCAGGATTCTTCCGCTTACCTTCGAACCGCCCTGGGGATCGACCAGTTTGAGGAACCCCGGAAAAAGGGGGTTCATTTGAGCCTCCGCCGCGCCGTACCCGTTGTCCCGGTCGCCGAAGGCCAGGGTGTCCTTCACCGGGCAGGCGATCAGGGTTTTGTTCAGGTAGCCCAGGGCCTTTTCCCGGGCCTCCGCGGGGTCGTCCGTGACGGCCACGTTGAGGGCGGCGATCCTGGCAGCCTGCTTGACCTGGGATGTGTTGTACATCCAGAGGCCCATCACCACCATGCCCATAACGAAACCGATGAACAGGATGCCGCAGACGGCGAACTCCAGCATTATGGAGCCTCTTTCGTTTTTCAGAAAGCTGACCAATAGACTGACCCCCTTTGAAAAGAAACATTATGCCCGTCCATAGAATGATCCGTCAAAAAACCCGCCCCTTCAACAAGGGCGGGCCCGCAAATTAAAAGCCTTACCGGTCTATTATGTCCACGCGGATTTTGCTGTCGGTCTTGAATGTCTTGTACTCCACGCACATGACGGCGGAATCGTGGTTGTCACCGGGGTAAATGTCAGCCAACCCGTCCGGCCAGGCGTCCCCCTCCACCGTGTGGCAGCCGGTGCCGCCCCTGAACGCCATGGGGTATTCCACGGACTCGCCGGGACCCAGTTCGGGCTGGAGAGTGTACGTTTTTACCGGAGTGGATACCGCCGCCCTCACCTTTATCGTCCCCGGGGTGTCGTCCTTCCTGGTCACCACGGCTTTGAAGGACACCATCGTGCTGTCGCTGTCAAAGGCGGTGTACTTGGGCTTGTCCGGGATTATTTGAACTTTCACGTCGTACTGGCCTTCCAGGGCCACTTCCACCGCCTTGGTATTGTCTATGTTGGTGATCTCCGACCAGTCCATGTAGCCCCAGGTATCTCTGGGAAGGACCCTGACGCTCTCGTTGACCCCGGCGGCTATGGTTATGTTCCCCCCGGCGGCGGTCCACTGGAAGGGAACCTCCAGTACGTTTTCCTTGGTGCCCGCCGGAACCCGGTACTGGTATATGTTGCTCAACCCCTCCACCGGCTGGAAGCCGTTTAAGGGTACGAATTGGCCGTTCACCGCGATCCCGAAGGGGACAACGTGGTTCCGGGCCAATTTCAGTTCCTCGTTCATCGTGTCAAACAATTGGTAAGTTACCGGGTCGGTAACGAAGGAGCCATCCGGCACGGCCTTCAGCACCACTTTGCCGGTGTAGGTCTCCCCTGGCCTGGCTTTGTCCGTGCCGGGGTCTATGCTCTTCACGATGAAGTTCGGCAATACGTCCCAACGTATGAATATGGGGTCGTACCATATTCCCCCCAGGTCGTGGCGATAGTGCCAGTGCCTCACCGCCCCGGCTATGCCGGGTCTGGGTTCGGCCATGACCAGGAAATAGTCCTTCAGGGTTTCCTTACTGAAATTCCCGTAAAAGGCCGGGTTGCCGGCGAAGCCGTTCCCCGGGCCGGGGTGGCCGATAAGCTCGTGGTAGTTCATGAGGGCCCTGACTATGACACCCCAGGAGTAGTCAGAGATGGTGAGGCCGGTTCCGTAACACAAACCTTTTTTCCATGGGCTATCAATCATATCCCTCCTGGCCGGGGCCACGTGGTTCGGCGCGTCGTCGGGGAAGTAGTCGCTGGCCAGAAGATTCCCTCCTGACGTTCGGCCCAAGTAACGCGGCTCCTGTTTGCCCGGGTGTCCCAGGTCGATGCCGTTGGCCTCCTGCCAGGAAGTGGTCACTCCCTGGGCCTCGGTTTTCCAGTCGTTATCAGGTATGTCGCTGGGTAAACCGTACACCAGCATGTCCCGGTCAAGGCGGGCTTTAAGGCCACCTATTTCGGAAGGCAGACCGGTAATTTGAAGGATGCGCTGGAGCTTCTCGTTGCCCGCTTCTGCCGGGAAAAGATAAAACCCTGCAAGCAGGGTCATAACAACAGCCAGGGTCAGTATTCTTTTAAGCATTCTATATTTTCCTCCTTAACCCTTCGAGATGTGAACGCTCACAAATGCGTTGTCCACAGAACCGACGAGAACCTGATATCCGTCAATATAGAATGTCTTGTTTGGAAGGCGTTTTTCTTGAACCCAGACCTCCCTGGTCTTCTCCGCCACCTGCCGGGCGTAATCCATTATCTCTTTCACCTTTTCCGCCTGGCCGGGGAACTTCCAGTCAAGGACCCTCTCGATGGGCGACAGGTCAATCTCCACGTTCCGGATGTCAGAGTTGATCAGGTCCCAGGCCACGCTGACACCAACGTAACCATCCCTTGGATCGTACCAAAGGGTATAATGGCTGCGATCCTTATTGCGAATGGTCTCCTCCCGTGGAGGTTGATAGGTCCAACTGGACCCGTATTTTACCATCGTCACCCCGAACATCTGCTCAAGCTGCCTGGCGATTTCCGGCTTGCCGTCCTCCGGGGGCTTCTGCGCCTGGTTAAGATACTGCACCGCCGCGCTCACGTCAGGCCTCGGCTCTCCCTTCGGCCAGCACACCACCGTCTGGGTGGC
>JAILZP010000054.1 GCA_023512435.1 Peptococcaceae bacterium
CGCCTCAGGCCCCTCACCTGCAACCGCCCGAAACCGATGGTGCCTGTTCTGAACAGGCCGATGATGGCTTACATTGTAGAACTGTTGAAAATGCACGGCATTGACGATGTGGCCGTAACGCTGCAGTACCTGCCGGAGGCAATCCGGGACTGTTTTGGAAACGGATCTGAGTTCGGCGTCAGTATGAGGTACTTCGTGGAGGAGGTCCCCCTGGGCACCGCCGGCAGCGTTAAAAACGCCTCATCCTTCCTGGACGACACCTTTTTGGTGATCAGCGGGGACGCCCTGACGGACTTTGATCTGTCCAGGGCCGTTGAGTTTCACCGGGAAAGAGGCGCCCTGGCCACCCTGGTGCTGACCCGGGTGGAAACCCCCCTGGAATACGGGGTTGTGATCACGAATCCGGACGGGAGCATAGCCCAGTTCCTGGAAAAACCCTCCTGGGGAGAGGTTTTCAGCGACACCGTAAACACCGGGATCTACATCCTGGAACCCGAAGTGCTGGAATACGTCAAAAAGGGACAGATGTTCGATTTCAGCAAGGACCTGTTCCCCTTGCTGCTCAGGGAGGGGAGGCCCCTGTTCGGCATGGTGGCCGAAGGATACTGGTGCGACATCGGAAATTTGCAGCAGTACCTGCAGGCCCACATCGACTTTCTTTCGGGCAGGGTCAGGATGCAAATCCCCGGGCGGGAGATAGCGGACAACGTATTCGCCGGGGAGGGGGTTGAAATTGACCCGTCGGCAGTGGTCAGGGGGCCGGTTTTTATCGGGGACGGCTGCAAGATCGGCGGCGGGGCCAGGATTGACTCCTTCAGCGTGCTGGGCAGTCACTGCATTGTCGGGGGCAGGGCCACCGTCAAGCGGAGCGTCCTCTGGAACGGGGTTTACGTGGGCCGGGGATCGGCCCTGAGGGGGGCTATACTGGGATCGCGGGTCCAGGTGCAGGACGGGGCTGGTGTTTACGAGGGGGCAGTGGTGGGCAGCGATTCGGTGATCAGGGAAAACGGAGTGGTCAAGCCCGATGTCAAGATCTGGCCGCACAAGGAGGTTGAAGCGGGCGCCACGGTCCATTCCAGCATTGTCTGGGGAACCCGCTGTCCCAAAAAAATATTCGGTCTGGACGGGGTCACCGGGCTGGCCAACGTGGAAATGACCCCGGAATTTGCCGCCCGGATGGCGGCCTCCTTCGCCGCCGTGACGGGGGGGAACGCAAGGCTGGCGGTCAGCTCGGACAGCTGCCCGGCTTCCCAGATGATCAAGGAGGCCGCGGCCAGCGGCATGCAGTCGGTGGGCGCGGCGGTATACGACCTGGGAGAGGGCATCACTCCCATGCACCGTTTTGCCGTGCGGGACCTGGAACTGGACGGGGGGGTCCACGTCAAGGCCTGCCCGCGGAAAACGGGCCAGGTGACCATGGTGTTCGTCAACAAAAACGGGGGAAATATCTCCCGCGGCAGCGAGCGCAAGGTGGAGAACGTGCTGATGAGGGAGGACTTCAAGCGGGCCGACTCCTCCCGGATAGTGCCGGTGGAAATGGTGCGGGGCATGGCTGACCGGTATAACGAACACCTGTCCCTGGCCGCGGGAGGGGATGCCCGGCAATGGGGCGGGACCAGGCTGGTGATGGCATTCGACAGCCGGAACCTGGACGGTTTTGTCGCCCCGGTGTGCGACCGGCTGGGAATAAGGTTCACCAATATCGGGCGTGACGTAAGCGGCGGGGCCGCCGGAAGCTGGCAGGCCTACAGGGAACTGCTGCCCCGGCTTGCCGAGGCCGTGGTCAAGGGCGGCGCCACCGCGGGAGCCCTGATTGATCCCAACGGGGACAGCCTGATCCTGGTGGATGAAAGGGGAAGGGTGATCGGGGACGACATGCTCACCGCCCTCTCGGCCCTGGTGCTCCTGAAGACCGGGGGAGGGCCGGTGGTGGTCCCGGTGACGGCCCCGGAGACCATAGAGAAAATGGCCGGCCGGTACGGCGGCAAGGTAATCCGCACCAAGACCGCCGTCCAGGACTTCGTGGAGCGGATACTGGCGGAGGAGGGAGATCGGGGGAGGGAAGGAATTTCCCAGTTCCTGATGCACTTTGACGCCCTGGGCGCCCTTCTCAGCATCATCGGCTTTGCCCGCCGGCGGGGGCTGACCCTGGGGCAGCTGGCGGACGAAATCCCGGTGTTTTACATGGAAAAGAAAACCGTGCCGGTCCCCTGGGAGGCCAAGGGGACGGTGATCAGGAAGATCATCGAGGATCCCGGCCGTTCCCGGATGGAGCTTCTGGACGGGGTCAAGGTCTTTCATCCAAACGGCTGGGCCCTGGTCCTGCCCGACCCGGAGGAGCCCGTCTGCAGGGTGTTCAGCGAGGGGGCGTCCATGGAAATCGCCGAATCCCTGGCTGACTTTTACATCGAGAGGATCAGCAGGATCGTGGGAAGCCGGGGGTAAAAAACGGGAACCGGGAACCGGGAACCGGGGGGCGGAAGACGTCCCCCAAATTCCCGGATGTGTTCCCTGTGTCTATTTTAGAATGTAGTGGTATAATTTTATTAGCCGAAGAGAGGAGGTTGCCGGGTGCGAAAACTATACAGTGATTTTAAAAAAGGAGCAGAAGGCAGGTTTAGTGTATGGATACCGGCGTTGCCAGGTTGCGCTTCACAGGGGATAGATATATTTTTTAATTAATATTTATTGAATAGAGAGCGAGGAAAGTCTGTGATTACGTTGATAGAGGCACTAAATTTTCGATGTCTGAGGTATATAAGGCAGGAAACTGGTCCGTTTCACGTTTTGATAGGTCCTAATGCCAGCGGAAAAACAACATTTCTTGATGTAATAAATTTTCTGGGCAGATTGGTTTCAGATGGTCTTGATGCTGCTATAAGTGAACGAACAACTAATTTTCAGGACCTTGTCTGGGGTCGCTCTGACGGTAGTTTTGAGTTGGCAATTGAAGCAAAAATCCCAGATGATAGACGTAAATTATTAGGCGAGAATAATTTCGATACTGTGCGATATGAAGTAAAGCTTGGAATAGACCAAGGGGAGATAGGAATTCTGGCTGAGAAGGCCTCGTTGCAAATAGCAAATAAAATTGTCTCACAAAGAAGCTTGTTTCCCTTTTTAAATGATCCTCCTAATACAATTTTAACATCTAAAGGCAAAAAAAATAGTCGTACTGTAATTAATAAGGTATATGGAGGTAATGATAATTATTATTCAGAAGTCTACCTTGGAACAGGGAAGGGATGGGCTCCTGCTTTTAGGCTTGGGCACAGAAAATCTGCGCTTGGAAATCTACCTGAGGATGAAAACAAGTTTCCTGTTACTACGTGGCTCAAAGGCTTGCTTACAGAGGGTGTGCAACAATTTGTGCTAAACAGTATGCTAATTCGAAAAGCGAGCCCGCCGGGACAGATTCGAGGGTTTAAACCTGATGGATCTAATTTGCCGTGGGTGGTAGAACGGCTTAGGGAAAAATCACCAAATCGTTTTAAAGATTGGGTAGCGCACCTACAAACAGCTCTTCCCGATTTGGTAGACATTAAAACTGTCGAGCGCACAGATGACAGGCATAGGTATTTAGTTGTATGTTATCGTGGGAATTTGGAAGTACCATCATGGATGGTATCGGATGGCACACTAAGGCTTTTAGCGTTAACTATACCAGCATACTTACTTGACTTTAAAGGTGTATACTTGATAGAAGAGCCCGAAAACGGTATTCATCCGAGAGCGGTTGAAACAATGTTCCAATCACTCACTTCAGTGTATGACGCTCAAATACTCTTGGCTACACATTCTCCAGTTATTCTCAGTCTTGCTGATGCAGAAAAAGTCCTTTGTTTTGCTAAGACCTCTGAAGGAGCTACAGACATAGTAACAGGGAATGAACATCCAGCACTTAGGGACTGGCGAGGTGAAACCAACCTGGGCATTCTCTTTGCCGGGGGGGTTTTGGGATGATGCATATAAAAGTTCAAAAGGACCTTGTAGTTTTAGTCGCGGATAAAAATATGGAGTATGCGATTAAAGGTTTACTTCTCCGTTTTCAAAAACTTGGCATACGACAACTAACTTACGATTGTTTTGTTCATCCTGAACACGATCCAGGGTGTCTTTTGCGAGGGCACGAATTTCTCCGTCCATTTGTCAAAAGTTATGCACATGCAATAGTTATGCTTGATCATGAAGGAAGCGGGCAAGAGCAAATGAATCGAGCTGATCTTGAAATGATGATGGAAAAAAGTTTACAAGAATCAGGTTGGGGTAACAGGGCTGCAGCTATTATAATAGAACCGGAACTTGACGTTTGGGTTTGGAGCGGTTCTCCAAAGATGGATGTTATATTAGGATGGGCGGAAAGAGATCCCGATATAAGAACTTGGCTTATTGAAAAGGGTTTTACGGGAGCGATAAATGAAAAGCCCAAAAGGCCTAAAGAAGCTTTGTTGCATGCTTTAAAATTAGTTAAAAAAGCTCGTTCTTCATCATTGTACTTTCAACTTGCCAGTGCAGTTAGTTTTGACCGTTGTAATGACCAGGCTTTTATTAAATTAAGGGAGGTATTAAGGAAGTGGTTTATGGTGAGGAATATGATCTCTCCTAAAGAATGTAGTTGACGCTTTATGAATCGATGAAATTCCATTCAGGCCATGCCGTGCCTGCGAAGTTTTCGGTACAGGGTGGCCCGGGATATTTTAAGGGCCGCGCAAATCTCCTTCCTGGTGGCGAATTTCCGCCGGGCCTGGCTGATGACCTCCCGCTCGATCCCGGCCATGGTGGGAAAATGGCTGAAATTCAGGGTCAGGCCTTCGGCCGGTTCACTGCCTGTTCGCCCCGTAACGTAAGCAGGCAGGTCCCGGGCCTCAATCCTTCCTTTTTCGGCCATCACCGTTCCCTGTTCCAGGATGTTTTCCAGTTCCCGCACATTCCCCGGAAAATGGTAATTCATGAGTGCCTCCAGTGCTTCGGGTGAAAGCGAGGGCGCATCTTTTTTCAGGCGCCGGGCTATGCGCTCCAGGAGCGTCTCCGCCAGGGCCGGCAGGTCCTCCAGGCGGTTGCGCAGGGGGGGCAGGTGCAGGTTGACCACCGACAGGCGGTAGTACAAGTCGGCCCTGAACAATTTTTCGTCTATGGCCCTGGCCAGGTCACGGTTGGTGGCCGCGATGATCCGCACGTCCGCCTTTTGCCAGCGGGTGCCGCCCACCCTGATGATTTCCCTGGTTTGCAGGACCCGCAGCAGCTTGGCCTGGAGGGCCGGGGCAGTCTCAGCAATTTCATCCAGGAAAAGGGTGCCCCCTTCGGCCAGCTCGAAGTAACCCTTCCTGCCGCCTCGCCGGGCGCCGGTGAAGGCCCCTTCATCGTAGCCGAAAAGCTCGCTTTCCATCAGGTTTTCCGGTATGGCGGCGCTGTTGACGGCTATAAAAGGCCTGGCCGCCCTCGGGCTGCGGGAGTGAATGAATCTGGCCAGCACCTCTTTGCCGGTGCCGCTCTCTCCGCAAATCAGGACAGTGGAGTCTACCCCGGCGGTCTTGGCCGCCAGTTGATAAACCCTCTGCATTTCGGGGTTTTTACCGATAAACGGGGGATCGGGGCAGTCCTGTATGCGGCTGAGCTTTCTGGACAGGTGTTCAATGGTGTTCTCGGCCTCGGCCAGGGAATCGGCCAGGTTCATCATCTCGGTCAGGTCCTGGAACACCGATATGGCGCCGATTACCCTGCCGCCGTCCCGGATGGGCATGATGTTTGAAATCACGGCCTTGTCGCCCACCGTGGTCTGGATGCCGGTAAGTTCCCGTCCGCTTTGCAGGACATGCAAAAGCATGGTCCCCGGGACCACATCGGTCACCAGGCGGCCCACCGCCTGTCCGGCGGTGATGCCGGTGATGCGTTCGTTGGCCTTGTTGACAAAGACCACCCGGCCCTTTTCGTCGGCAATAACCATCCCGTTGTATACGGAATCAAAAATTGTCCTCGCCCTTTCCACCAGATCCAGTAAATTCATGGCCTGCCTCCAACGAAGAAGAACTCAACGTAATTTTACACCACAGGCGGGATAAAAAAAAGGATTGGCCTTCAACCAATCCCCAATCCCCAATCCCCGGTTTCACAGCAAGTCCAGCCTGGCCGTAAAGTGCCTCAATACCTCCGGCTCCTCAACTATCCGCACACCCCGGACCTTATCCCGCCTCCGGTGGACGGCCGCCAGCGATTCTGCCACGTAATCCATGTGGCTGTTGGTATATACCCGCCGGGGAATGGTGAGCCGCAGGAATTCCAGGGGCGACCGGATCTGCACGCCGGTGGCCGGGTCCCGGCCCAGGAGGAAGGATCCTATTTCCACCGCCCGCACTCCCGCCTCCAGGTAGAGATCTATGGCCAGGGCCTGCCCGGGAAACTGGCGGTAGGGAATGTGGGGCAGGAATTTGCCCGCATCCACAAAAACCGCGTGGCCTCCCACCGGCTGCTGAATTGGTATGCCGGCGTCCAGGAGCCTTTTGCCCAGGTATTCCACCTGGCCGACCCTGGCCTGCAGGTATGATTCCTCCACCACCTCCTGGAGCCCCAGGGCCAGGGCTTCCATGTCGCGGCCGGCGAGGCCGCCGTACGTGGGAAACCCTTCGATGGGCACCAGGTTCGCCCGCACCCGGTTGTAGAGGTCCCGATTTTCCTTGATGCCGATGAGCCCGCCGATATTGACCAGCCCGTCCTTTTTGGCGCTCATGGTGAACCCGTCCGCCAGGGAGAACATCTCCCGCACTATTTCCCGGATGCTTTTTGCTTCGCAGCCCTGCTCCCTCTTCTTAATGAAATAGGCGTTTTCCGCGAACCTGGCGGCATCCAGGAAAAGCGGCAGGTTGTACTTGTCGGCCACCCGGCGGACCTGGCGGAGGTTGGACAGGGATACCGGCTGGCCGCCGGCGCTGTTGCAGGTGACGGTGACAAGCAAAAAGGCTACTTTTTGCGGGCCGTTCCTGTCAATAAGGCCTTCCAGCCGGTTTATGTCCACATTTCCCTTGAAGGGATGGCCGTCCGAAGTGTCGTAAGCTTCCGGGACCACGCAGTCCACCGCCTGGCCGCCCTTCAGTTCGATGTGGGCCCTGGTGGTGTCGAAATGCATGTTGCCGATGACCATCTGGCCGGGCTTGATCAGCAAGGGAAACAGCACATTTTCCGCGCCCCTCCCCTGGTGGGCGGGAACAAAATAGCGGTGTCCGAATACATCCCGGCAGGAGCTTTCCAGGTTATAATAACTGCGGCTGCCGGCGTAGGCCTCGTCTCCCCGCATGAGACCCGCCCACTGGCAGTCGCTCATGGCCCCGGTGCCGCTGTCGGTCAGAAGGTCGATGAAGACGTCCTCAGACCGCAGGTTAAAAAGATTGTAATGCGCCTGGCGGAGTTTAATCTCCCGTTCGGGCCGGGGAATCAGCCTGATTGGTTCCACGGCCTTTATCCTGTATGGTTCGGGAATGATCATTGCCAATCGCCCTCCCTGGTCGGGTGGAAAAAGCAATATCCCTGCCAGCACCGCCGGCAAAGGGACCAAGGAAAGGTACCGGCCGTCCCCGCATCAGACGTTTCACAACGATACATGCATAAGTATCAAAATAAATCACAACCCCAAATCATGTTGCATTATGATACCCTGAATAAAATAAAAAAGGCCCTGAAAATTCGTTGCCGGAGTGCACGAAGGGGGGAGGACTTTTCAGTCCGGAGCGTTTTCCGGAGGCTGACTACCGGATCTTGGCGACGGAGCGTACGGGACGCCGAGCGAGCCGCAGGACGCGGCCGCAGCCGAGTAGTGCATGGATGCACGTACGCAGGCGGTCGGCAGACCGAGCAACGAGCCTAGAGCCGGTTCAGCCGGAGGATCGAAAGCCCGGATCTCTTAACCGCACCCCCGGCCCCAAATTTTCATTGTCTGATGGTGCCGCTTTTAGCGGCATGTGGGTCTGAGTTCTCAGATTACAGTGCCCGGGCCAGTTTCTTTTCAGCTTGGCCGGCGTAGTGCCGGAAATCAATGTCCGGAAAGATGTTGTTCTTTGCCTCCAGGTGGCCGACCCATCCCTCGTCGATTCTGTTTTCGGTGATTTCATGGTACAGCCTGATGAAATTGTCCAGGTGGGTTTTGGTGCGCCTTACGGCGTACCCGGTCATGGTGCCGGTGCTCATGATGAAGGCCCAGTCGCTGCTTTGGGCCAGCAGCAGCTCCCTGGCCGCCTGGTTCAGGGCCCTGGCCCGGAGGCCGCCGGCATGGTAATAATTTTCCGCCATCCATACCATCCGGTCTGCCGCCATGTGCAGGTGCCTGTATATCCAGTCGTTGTTTCTGGAGAGCCACATCTCGTTGTATCCCTTGTGTCCCCAGCTGGACGCGCAGGGGGTGGCCACCTGGTTGTATCCGTGGATCCTGAGGTAGTCGCCGGGGGTGATCAGGCGCAGGGTTTGCTGGTCGTAATGAATCTTTTTGATCAGGAACTCCAGCCAGATCGGGCCTTCAAACCACCAGTGGCCGAAAAGTTCGGCGTCATAAGGGGCCAAGATAATGGGCGGCCGGTCCATCAGGGTGTTCAGGTGTTTCACCTGCAATTCCCGGTTGAACATGAAATTGCCCGCGTGGATGGCCGCCTTCTCCGCGGCGTTGGCGGGGACGTAGGGCTCCTTGTGGTTTGTGCGCCCGGTGATCCGGTAGTACTTTATCCCGGTGTGGATCCTTATTCCGTCAGGGTGGATGTACGGTTTTACATATTCGTAATCCAGGTCGAACCCGATGTCTCTGTAAAATTCCCGGTAGTCGAAGTCGCCTGGGTAGCCCTCGTTGGAACTCCAGACCTGCTTGGAGGACTCCACGTCCCGGCCGAAGGCCGCCACTCCCGAGGGGCACAGGATGGGGGCGAACACCCCGTACCTGGGGCGGTGAGAGGCGAACAGCACCCCGTGGGTGTCCAGGATGAAATATTTTATTCCGTGCTCCTTCAGGATCAGGTCGATGCCGGGGGTGTAGGCGCACTCCGGAAGCCACATGCCCCTGGGCGGCCCCCCGAAATGACTGGCGTAAAGGTCCACCGCCACCCTGACCTGGGCCCGCACGGCGTTTTTGTTAATGTACATGAGGGGCAGGAAGCCGTGGGTGGCGGCGCAGGTGATCACCTCCAGCCTGCCGAGGTCCTGAAATCTCTTAAACGCCCCGGCCAGGTTCCGGCCGTACCTGTGGTAGGTGTCCCGGGCGCGGCGGAACTGATCCTGGTACATCAGGGCAACGGCGTGGAACGGGCTGTTGTATGTCCTGCCGGCTTCCTTGTCGGCCAGTTCGATCAGTCTGCCCAGGTGTCTTTCGTAGCGGTCCTGCAGCAGCCCGTCCGTAAGCATGGAAATCAGGGTCGGGGAAAGGCTGATGGTCAGCCGGAAGGGCACGTTCTCGGCCACGAGCCGTTCAAACACGTTGATTAACGGTATGTAGGTCTCGGTTATGGCTTCGTAGAGCCATTTTTCTTCAAGGAAATGTTCGTGTTCCGGGTGCCTTACAAAAGGGAGGTGGGCGTGCAGCACCAGGGAAAGATAACCTGTGGCCATGTTCAGCCTCCTGGAGATTTATTTTATTTTAACCTTGGGGATTGTAAAACCCGGGGGAACTCACGCCCAGGGGCGCCCTCCCCATCCGCTCGTTGATTTCTTCCACGATCATGGGTGAGCTTACACCGGCCTGGTATCTTAAAGTGCGGTAAATCCCTTCTATCCACATCCATTCCTCGTCCAGGTTGTCCGACAGGGCGTCCCTGGGCGTGGTTGCCAAATTGGACCGCAGGATGGTGACGAAGGTGCCGTCGGGGAAAAGCCTCCCCATGTCCACGCAGTATGTCCGGTTTGCTCCCGGAACGTTGATGTGCCAGCTGTCGGCGTATTCATTGAGGCTGCAGTCAAAAAAGCTGTTGGCATTGCTGCCGTCAAAGTTTATTCCCGTCACGTCGTAAACCCGCAGCACGGCCCTTGAGGCATTCCAGGCGGGCCCGTACTTTGCCGATATCTCCTCCATCCTGGTGGCCGAGACTTCCCAGTACGCGTATAGCCAGTACGGGTCCCTGACCAGCAGCACCAGGCGGTCAACGCCGTATAACCGGGGCAGTTCCGGCACCGGGTCGTGCTGAGTTTCTAACGGCTGTACCGAAATTTCCTCGGCCAGCTCTTGAGAAAAACCCGGCAGTTCATCTTCTGCTTCAGGTTTCCGGAGAGTCCGGGGTCTGAATGCAGGCCACAAAAAAACTGCCAGGAGCAGTATTATGGCGGCCCCGATTAACAGCAGCGCTGTCATGAGGTACCCCTCCTCGAGAATTGTGGTTTGGGGGCGGTTATGATTTAAGCCCGTAAAAAATCAATTATTTTTTATTATTGCCAGCGGTGCTGAGATTAAATCATATAAAAACCGGTAAACCAGCCCTTTAAAATTTTAAATGAAGCGGTTTGCGAGAACAAAAAATATTATTCCTTAATGACAGAATAAAAATACGCGGGCGGCCTTTTTAAATTTGGCAGGCAGTGTTAATATTGTTAATGAATTTTTGACTGGGAGGAAGGACATGTCTAAAAAACTGGAAGACCGGGAAATCAGGGAAATACTGGTCAAAGCCAAAAACATAGCGGTGGTGGGACTCTCCGTCAACAGGGAGAAAGACAGCTACCGGGTGGCCGAGTACCTCAGGGAAAACGGGTACAGGATTATTCCGGTAAACCCCGCGGCCGAAGAAATAATGGGGCTCAAGTCGTACCCGGACCTGGCGTCGGTGCCTGAAAAAGTGGACATAGTAAATGTTTTCAGGCGGAGTGAGCACCTGCCCAGGCTGGTGGAAGAAGCGCTGGGCATAAAAGCCGGTTGCATCTGGGCGCAACTTGGGGTGGCCGATGAAAAGGCCGCTGCAAAAGCCGCCGCCGGAGGTGTTCCGGTGGTCATGGACCGCTGCATCAAGATTGAACACAGGCGTTTATGCGGGAAAGCTGACGGCCATGAATAAGTTTGAGGCAGACGCCGGGAGGGTCCGGGAGGTGCTGGACAGGCTGGCCGGAATGTATCCGGACGCCCGGACCGCCCTGAAGTACGGAAGCACCTTTCAGCTCCTGGTGGCCGTAATGCTTTCCGCCCAGTGCACCGACCGGCAGGTGAACAAAATCACCGCCGAACTGTTTAAAAAATACAGCAGGCCCGAGGATTTCGCCGCCCTGGAGTGGGAGGACCTGGCCAGGGAAATAAAAGGATGCGGGTTGTACCGCAACAAGAGCCGGAACATTGTGAACGCGAGCCGGATCCTGGTGGAGAAATACGGTTCCCGGGTGCCGGCCAGCCGGGAAGCCCTGGAGGCGCTTCCGGGAGTAGGCAGGAAAACGGCCAACGTGGTGATGAATATTGCCTTCAACAGTCCCGTGATGCCGGTGGACACCCACGTTTTCAGGACCTCCCGGAGGCTGGGGCTGTCCGGCGGCAGGACGCCCGCAGCGGTGGAAAGGGATCTTTTGCGGGTGGTTCCCCCGGACCGGCTGGGCCAGGTACACCACTGCCTGATTCTGCACGGCCGGAAGGTATGCCGGGCCAGGAACCCCCGTTGCGGTGAATGCGGCCTTGCCGGCCTCTGCCTCCATATCAAGTCGTCGGTCGTAGGACGTCGGACGTCGGAAGACATCTGAAAAGGGCCTATCGTCTTTGTGCCGTGATATAGTTTGTAAATGGGGGTGGTTTTTTGCGCGTGGTCCTGGTCGAACCGGAGATACCGGCCAATACCGGCAATATTGCGCGAACTTGCGCCGTTACCGGGGCCGAACTTCACCTGGTCAGGCCCCTGGGTTTTTCCATCGACGACAGGCACCTGAAGAGGGCCGGGCTGGATTACTGGCACCTGGTGAAAGTATACCTGCATGACAGTTTCCGGAGTTTGCTGGAGGACTACCCGGAAGGCAGGTTTTTTTACTTTTCCACCAGGGGCAGAAGGCTGTACACGGAATTTCGTTACCGGCAGGACGACTTCCTGGTTTTCGGAAAGGAAACCGCCGGGCTTCCCGATCACATCCTGGAGGGCAACGAGGAATATACCCTGAGGATACCCATGCTCCCCGGCCTGCGGTCCATAAACCTTTCCAACTCCGTGGCCGTGGTGGTTTTCGAGGCCCTCAGGCAGAGGGGATTCCCCGGCATGGCGTAAAGGGCCGGGCTCAGCCCGGTGCCGCTTGGGCGGCGGGAATCCGGAACCCGGAACGCAAAGCATTCCTTTGAGCTTTTTAAAAGTGGCAGGATTTATTTTTTTCAAATAGAATATATGTATATTAATATTGACACATTTAAATTTCCCGGCGGGCGGAGGAGACGGGCATGGATTTGAACCTCGATGAACTGAAAAGAGCCATGGAAAAAGAGGGCTATGTAAGCGAGGACGACCTGGCGGTGACGGTTTACCTGGCCCTGACCTTAAAGAAGCCTTTGCTGGTGGAAGGCGCCCCGGGCGTCGGCAAGACGGAAATCGCCAAGGTGCTGGGCCGGGTGTTTGACACCGAGGTGATCCGGCTCCAGTGCTATGAGGGCCTTGATGAAAACAAGGCCCTTTACGAGTGGAATTACCAGCGGCAGCTGTTGAAGATCCAGATTTTGAAAGACAGCTGCCCGCATGAGGACATTGAAAAGGACCTGTTTGACGAGGAATACCTCCTGGAGAGACCCCTCCTGAAAGCCATCAGGAGTGACAGACGGGTTGTCCTGCTGATTGACGAGGTGGATAAGGTTGATGAGCCCTTTGAGGCCTTTCTTTTCGAACTGCTGTCGGACTTCCAGGTGTCCATACCGGAACTGGGCACCCTGGAGGCCAGGCAGATCCCCATCGTGGTGCTCACCAGCAACGGGGACAGGGAACTCTCCGACGGCCTGAAGCGCCGCTGCGTATATCTTTATATTGATTACCCGGATATAGACAAGGAAGTCAGGATCCTGCAAATGAAGGTTCCCGAGGCCGGGGAAAGGCTTAACCGGCAGATTGCCGCGGCGGTGAACTACATCAGGTCCAACCTGGATCTGCGCAAGCAGCCCTCCATCGCCGAGTCCCTGGACTGGGCCAGGGCGCTGGTGGCGCTCCACGCCGATGTCCTGACGGTGGAAAACCTGACCAGGACGGTCAACCTGCTGCTGAAAAACCGGGACGACCGCCTGCAGGTACTGGACGGCGGGGTTTTGGACGAGATAATGCGGCATGCCCTGGGCGAAAAGGCCGGGGAAAAAGGCCATACCCACTGCCATTGCCATGGCAATCTCCCGGCTTCCAGCAACTAGCTTCTAGACGCTAGCAGCTAGCAGCTATAAAAGCTGACAGGGGTGTAACGCATGGAACCCGGTGAAACGGCCTGTGTAGTGACCGAGGCGGAGAGTGCCGGCCTGAACACCATAGAGTACAACATTACCAGGTTTGTCCAGATCTTAAGACGCCTGGGCGTCCGGGTGAGCCTGGCGGAAACGGTTGATGCCGTGTCCGCCCTGGCCGGTATTGACCTGCTGGACAAAAGCCGGGTCAGGGCGGCGTTGAAGGCCTGCCTGGCAAAAAGCAGAAGGGAGGCCGGCATTTTCGACCAGGCCTACGGCCTCTTTTTCACCACCCCGGAGGAAAAGGCCAGGAGGCGGCAGCAGTACCGGGAGGCCAGGGCTGAAAGGGACCGCCTCATAAACACGGCCGAACGGGAACTGATGGAGGTTGTGGAGGAATGGCAGCGGGACCTGCCTGAAAAAATCGTCCTGACTGAACAGCAGCTGGAGACCTTCTCCCTCATGCCGGAAAGCGGGAAGGAGAGGATGAAGGAAATACTGGACCGGATGAAGTCGAACCCGGTGAACAACCCGGGGGAATTGATCAACAGGGTCCTGCAGTCCTCCCTCAACTACTGGCGCTATTACATGATGAAAAACGCGGCCGGCGGGGGTAAAGCCGGCACGCTCCCGGAGGAGGGATCCACCGGGGATGAGGAGATGGACGAGGTCATCCGGAGCGTGGACGCGCATTTTTACCACCACCCCGGGGACCGGATTCTCCACCGCGACATGGAAAGTCTTGATGACTCCGACATACCCCGGATGACCTCCCTGATCAGCCACATGTCCTCGCAGCTGGCCCTGGGCATAAGCCGCAGGTACAAGCGCAGCGCCGGGACGGCGGCGGTGGATATAAGGAGAACGGTCCGGAGAAACATCAGGTACGGGGGCGTCCCCATCGAACTGCGCTACCGGGCCAGGCGCCGGAAAAGGCCTCGGTTCCTCCTGATCTGTGACGTTTCAGCCTCCATGGCCCGCCATGCGAGGTTTGTACTCCAGTTTATCTACGGCCTGAACAGCGCCCTGGGCGGCCTGGAAAGCTTCATATTTTCCGAGGACCTGGAGAGGACCACGGAGTTTTTCAGTAAAAACAGGAATTTTGCCCGCAGCATGACCGATATGATCAATGGCAGCAGGCAGTGGGGAAAATCCACCAACCTGCACGAATCCCTGAAGACCTTTCTGCGGCACTACGGCGACAAGCTGACACCGGACACCGTGGTCTTCATTGTCAGTGATGCCAGGACGGTGGCCCCGGAGGCCGCCGCCGGCCTGCTGCGGGATATAAAGCTGAAATGCGCGGATATTATTTGGCTGAACACCCTGCCCAGGCGGGAGTGGGAGCAAAAGGCGCCGGTAAAGCTGTTTTGCGGTCTGGCGGACATGTACGAGTGCAGCACTCTGTCCCAGCTTGAAAAGGCCTTGCGCCGGCATGTTTTTAAGTATGCTTGAGACCCGGTATTCACGAAAGGATGGGTGCCCTTGGGAGCTGAGATTCTGGCGGGAAAGGTTTTTGTCGATGAGCTGGCTGCCCTTCAGTCCATTCACAACATCGTCATGGGCATTGACATCCAGGGACGGATTTTCATTTTCAATTCCGCCTGCGAAAGGGTATTCGGGATCAAGGCTGAAAAAGCCATCGGCCGCTTTATCAATGACGTGATCCCGGGCACCGGCCTGATGAAGGTGCTTAAGACCGGCAAGTCGCACATCGGCAGGAAGTTCATGGTGGGCAACTCCCTCTGGGTGGTCAACAGGACCCCCATTATCAGGGGGAACAAAATCATCGGGGCCATCGGGGTGGCCCAGGAGATTACCGAACTCCAGCACCTGGCGGAGGAACTGGAGGTGGTCAAGGAGCTCAAGGGGACCCTCCAGACCATATTTGACAGCGCCCATGACGGTTACATGGCGGTAAACAACGACGGCAACATTATCATGATCAACCAGGCCTTTGCCGAGCTGCTGGACCTGCCGTCACCCGAAACGGCCATGGGAAAACCCGTCTCCGATATTGTCAGCGAACCCGCGCTGCATCCGGCACCCCGCACCGGGAGGTCCCACCTGGCGGAAATAGCGCGCATCAACGGAAGGGAAACCGTGGTTATGCGCTATCCCATCCGGAAGGACGGCAAAATATTCGGGTCGGTCTGCAAGGTGATCTTCAAGGATGTGAGCCAGCTGGTCTCTCTGGCGGAAAAAATCAACCATCTGAACAGGGAGCTGAACTATTACAAGAACGAGCTGGAAAGGGTGCAGGGGGCCCGCTACACCGTTGACAACCTGATCGGCAGCAGCCCGGTAATGGTTAAACTGAAAGAAACAGTGAGGCGGGTGGCCCAGGGTCCGTCAACGG
>JAILZP010000014.1 GCA_023512435.1 Peptococcaceae bacterium
CAACCTGATCGGCAGCAGCCCGGTAATGGTTAAACTGAAAGAAACAGTGAGGCGGGTGGCCCAGGGTCCGTCAACGGTCCTGATCAGGGGAGAAAGCGGCACCGGCAAGGAACTGCTGGCCCATGCCATTCATTCGGGATCACCGCGCCGGTTCGGCCCCTTTGTCAAGGTCAACTGCGCCGCCGTGCCTGAAAACCTCCTGGAATCGGAGCTGTTCGGCTACCGGGAGGGGGCTTTTACCGGGGCCAGGAAAGGCGGGAAAATGGGCAAGTTTGAACAGGCCAACGGGGGCACCATTTTCCTGGATGAAATAGGGGACATGCCCATGTCCATGCAGTCCAAGCTGCTGAGGGTGCTCCAGGAAAAAGAGATAGAGCGCCTGGGAGAGAACGTGCCAAGGCCGGCGGACGTCAGGGTGGTGGCGGCCACCAACAGGCCCCTGGAGGAGCTGATCAGCGAGGGAAGGTTCCGCCAGGATCTTTATTACCGCCTGAACGTGGTGTCCCTGGTCATCCCTCCGCTGCGGGAGAGGATGGAGGACATAGAAGAACTGGCCATGCACTTCATAAGCAAGTTCAACGTGGAGTTCGGCCTGGACGTCCGGGACATGGAAAAGGAGGTCTGGAACCTGTTCCACAGCTACCACTGGCCCGGAAACGTCAGGGAGCTGGAGAACATCATCGAAAGGGCCTTCAACATGGTGGACGGCCGGCACATATCCCTGTCCCACCTGCCGCAGTACCTGCAGAAGATCAGCAAGGGCCCCAGGAGGACTCCGGTGGACAGGGGGCTGCCGGCGCTGCTGGACCAGGTGGAAAAGGAGGCCATCCTGGAGACCCTGGCCTCCACCGGGGGTAACAAGATGCAGGCGGCCAAGCTGCTGGGGATATCCAGGGCCTGGCTGTATAAAAAGATGAGGCAGTACAACATAAAGTAGCTGATCATGGCCGGTGGCTTCGACATATGAAAACACCATGATCCGATTTTTTCATTCTGGATTCTGAATTCTGGATTCCGACAGAATGGAGGTCTTCAGAATGAGGTATTATCAAGGATGTGTTTCGTTTGCGCCTGCGGACAAAGGAGATCGTCATAAAGCTGCCGGGCCTCGAACTTCCCATGGTCGTAGTGGAAGACGTTGAGGCCCTGATTACCGATCCCGCCGACGAGGACAAGATCCCCCTCTGGGCGGAGATCTGGCCGGCCGCCAGGGGCCTGGCCGGGTACATCTGGGAAAATATGGACTTTTCCGGGCTGAAGGTGCTGGAACTGGGATCGGGTCTGGGCCTCCCCGGAGTGGTGGCCGGGCTGAAGGGTGCCCGGATCACCTTTTCGGACTACCAGCCCGGCGCCCTTGACCTTTCATGCCGCAACGCCCGGCTGAACGGCCTGACCGGGGTGGGGCGCCACCTGGGGGACTGGCGCTGTTTCCGGCTTGGTGAAAAATACGACTGGATAGTGGGGTCAGACATACTGTACGACCCCAAATTTCACGGCTTTCTGGCCCGTATCTTTCTTGACCACACGGTGCGCGGCGGAGGCTTGCTGGTTTCGCATCCCGGCCGCAAACCCACCTTTGAGTTTATCGAGAAGTGGCGCCGGGAGACCGGCAGCCTGGAGGAACACGCCATAGTGCCGGTTCAAATAGACGATCCGCACTTCCCATACTACGAGATCCACATTCACAAACTGGCCGGACATGGGCTGCGGGGCCCGGACAGGCATGGGGGTTGATGTTATGCTGAATCAGGCGGGAACCGCCAATCTGGTTTTGCTGGCCGTGGTGGCGGCGGCCACCATCGCGGCCCACGCCAAGCTCAGGCAAACGGGCCGTCCGGTATGGGCAGTGATTGCCAGCCTGGCGGGTTTCGGGCTGATGCTTTATCTGATCATGTGAAGATTGACAAGCGAGGTTTGGGTAAGTGTCTTTCGTTCACCTGCACGTTCATACGGAATACAGCCTTCTGGACGGTGCCGCCCGGATCAAACAGGCGGTTAAAAGCGCCGCCCGGCTTGGCATGCCCGCCCTGGCCATAACCGACCACGGGGTGATGTTCGGGGTGGTTGACTTTTACAAGGCCTGCAAGAAGGAGGGCATCAAGCCCATCCTGGGATGCGAGGTGTACGTGGCGCCCCGGACCATGGCCGACCGGGCGCCCAGGGTTGACGACAACCTTTACCACCTGGTGCTGCTGGCTGAAAATGATGAAGGGTACCGGAACCTGCTCAAGCTGGTTTCCATGGGCTACACGGACGGCTTTTACTACAAGCCCAGGGTTGACAGGCAAGTCCTGGCGGCGCACAGCAAGGGGCTGATCGCCCTTTCCGGCTGCATCGCCGGGGAGGTGGCCGCCAAGATCCTGGCCGGCCAGCCCGCCGAGGCCTTGAAAGCAGCCGTGGATCACCGGGATATTTTCGGGGAAAAAAATTTTTACTTAGAGCTGCAGGACCACGGATTTGAAGAACAGGCCACGGTCAACCGCGAGCTGGTCAGGATCAGCCGGGAAACCGGAATTCCCCTGGTGGTCACCAACGATGTCCACTATGTCGAGAAAGACCACGCCGAGATGCAGGACATCCTGCTCTGCATCCAGACCGGCAAAACCGTGGACGACCCGAACAGGATGAGGTTTCTCTCCCAGGAGCTGTACCTGAAGAGCCGGGACGAAATCGGCCTGCTTTTCGGCGAGATCAGCCCGGCCATGGACGTCACCGTTGAGATCGCCGAACGCTGCAACGTGGATCTGGAATTCGGCCGCCTTCACCTGCCCGTGTACACCGTTCCCGGGGGCTACACGACGGACACGTACCTGGAAAAGCTCTGCCGCGAGGGACTCCGGCGCCGTTACCGGGAAGCGTCGGAACTGGTAGAGAGAAGACTGGAGTACGAACTAAAGGTAATCAGGCAGATGGGTTATTCGGCCTATTTCCTTATTGTTTGGGACCTCATCCATTTTGCCAGGGAGAACGGCATACCGGTAGGCCCCGGGCGGGGGTCCGCCGCCGGAAGCCTTGTGGCCTACTGCCTTGAAATCACCAATATCGACCCGCTCAAATACGGGCTGCTCTTTGAAAGATTTCTGAACCCCGAGCGGGTGTCCATGCCCGATATAGATATAGACTTTTGTTTTGAACGCCGGGGGGAGGTAATAAACTATGTCACCGGAAAGTACGGTTCCGACCGGGTGGCCCAGATAGCCACCTTCGGCACCATGGCCGCCAGGGCGGCCATCAGGGACGTGGGGCGGGTCATGAGCATGCCCTACAGCGAAGTGGACAGGGTGGCCAAGCTGGTCCCGCCGGAACTTCACATAACCATTGAAAAGGCTTTGAATGACTCGCCCGAACTGAAGGACCTGTACGAGAGCAACCGGCAGATCAAGAAGCTGATTGACATGGCCGCCCTGCTGGAGGGGATGCCCAGGCACGCTTCCACCCACGCCGCGGGGGTGGTCATCACCAGGGAGCCCCTGACCCACTACCTTCCGCTCTACAAGGCTTCGGACGGACCCCTGACCACCCAGTTCGCCAAGGACCAGGTGGAGGAACTGGGGCTTCTGAAAATGGACCTGCTGGGCCTGCGCACCCTCACGGTGATTGCCGACGCCGTCAGGATGGTGAAGGAGAACCGGTCGGTGGACCTGGACATGGACAGCATTCCGCTGGACGACGTTAAAACTTACGAACTCCTCTGCCGGGGCGAGGGAACCGGGGTGTTCCAGCTGGAGAGCAGCGGCATGAGGGCCATCCTCCGGGACTTGAAGCCCGGGGTTTTCGAAGACATTGTGGCCCTGGTGGCCCTCTACCGGCCTGGCCCCCTGGGCAGCGGCATGGTCAGCGATTTCATCGCCAACAAGCACGGGGAGCGAAAGGTGACCTACCTGCACCCGAAGCTGGAGCCCATCCTGAAGGACACCTACGGGGTGATCCTGTACCAGGAGCAGGTGATGCGCATAGCCTCGGACCTGTCCGGATTCACCCTGGGCGAGGCGGACCTGCTGCGCCGGGCCATGGGCAAAAAAAAGCCCGAGATCATCGCCGGCCTGCGCAGCCAGTTTGTGGAAGGGGCGGTCAGAAACGGCGTGGTTCCGGAAACGGCCGGGCAGATCTTCGACCTGATGGAATACTTCGCCGGTTACGGCTTCAACAAGTCCCATAGCGCCGCCTACGCCATGGTCTCCTACCAGACGGCCTACCTCAAGGCCAATTACCCGGTGGAGTTCATGACGGCGCTGCTCACCTCGGTGCGCGACAACACCGACAAGGTGGCCGTGTATATTGAAGAATGCCGGCGCATGGGCATAGACGTGCTGCCGCCGGATGTGAACCAGAGCCGGGAAACCTTTTCCGTGGTGGGAAGCAGCATCCGTTTCGGGCTGGCCGCCATCAAGAATGTGGGACTGGGAGCCGTGGAGGCCATCATTTCTGCCCGGGAGAAGGACGGGCCCTTCAAAAGCTTTGCCGATTTCTGCAGCCGGCTTGACACCAGGGTGGTGAACAGGCGGGTGATGGAAAACCTGATCAAGTCCGGCGCCATGGATTCCCTGGGGAGCCGCCGGGCCCAGCTCATGGCCGCGCTGGACGCCGGGCTGAACCTGGCCCAGCAGGCCCAGAAGGACCGGGCCAACGGGCAGATTTCACTGCTGGAATTCTGGGGGGATGAGGTAAGGGACACCGTATCCCTGGAACTGCCGGACATAGAGGAATATCCCGGCAGCGAACTGCTGGCCATGGAAAAAGAGGCCATCGGGTTCTACCTCAGCGGACATCCCCTGATGGAATACCGCCGTTCCCTGGCGGAACTGGACGGGGTCACCGTGGCCGAAATCAAGGAAATGGAAGGGGAAAACCCGGTTGTTTGCGGCGGTATGCTTACATCGGTAAAGAAAATAGCCACCAGGAAGGGTGATCCCATGGCCTTTGCCAGCCTGGAGGACCTCACCGGGAACCTCGAAGTGGTTTTTTTCCCCAGGGTTTACCGTGACTGTCAGAAATTGATCCGGGACGAAGCGGTGGTGGCCGTAAAAGGCAAGGCCGTCAACACCGGGGAAACGGTTAAGGTACTGGCCGAAGAGGTTCAGCCCCTGGCCAGAAAAATCAGCGGCGACCTTTACCTCAGGGTGGACGGGGCCACCCCGGAACTGATGGACAACATCAAGATCCTGCTGCGTTCGTACCCGGGAGATGCCAGGGTGTTTCTCTATTTCGAGAAAGAAAAGAAACTGATAAGAATTCCCAGGGAAAACTGGGCCGACCTTTCGGGGCCGCTGCTGGCCGAGATGAAAAAGCTGCTGGGCAGCCGCAATGTGAAAGTCAAGGAGAGCAATGTCTAGGGTCGGGGATTTCCCGTTCTTGCCAATGGTGCGGGGCTGTGCTATTATTTTCGTTAAAGAGGCCGGCAGCGGGAGAGGTGGTTTCCATGTCTGATTATCCGAATGTATCCGGAGATTATATAGTGGTGAAGGCGCTGGACAACGGGGTTACCATTATAGGGCTTACCCGGGGCAAGGATACCAAATTTCACCATTCAGAAAAACTGGACAAGGGCGAAATAATGGTGGCCCAGTTTACCGAGCACACCTCGGCCATTAAGATCAGGGGGAAGGCCGAGGTGTTGACAAAGCACGGCAAATTCAGAAACGACGATATGATCTAGCAAAATCCAGGGTTATTGGCAGACTCTGGTTATTTTTTTGTTTTCCCGGAGGAATACACCGGTTATGAGCAGAAAAGACTAATTCGTGTCCCCACTGTGCGGGAGGAGGTATTTGCGTGTGGACCGTGGTTTATATCGCCCCTCACAAAAGGGAAGCCGAGAGAATTAAAGACCTGCTGTCAGGTGAAGGTTTTCTGGTCAAGTTAAAACCAGTGGGGCTGTCCCAATCCGGAGACTGCGGACCTGTTGAAGTCCTCGTCCCGGAATCCGAAGTGGAAGAGGCCATGGAAATAATCAATAATTTATAGCAGTTAACTGTCAGACAAAAGCCGTCAGCCGCATGAAGCAGGAGGAATTCATTTTTGGGCCGCCGGAGGCAATCGAAAAGCTTATTTTTGAATAATGTTTCGGAGGCACATACTAGTGACATCAGTTTGATAGATTATAGGAGGGTAACCGGTGCAAAGGATAGGGGTCCTTACCAGCGGGGGCGATTCTCCGGGAATGAATGCCGCCATCAGGGCGGTTGTTCGCAAGGCGATATATCACGGCAGGGAAATTATCGGCATAAAACACGGATTTGCGGGATTCATCGAGGCCGACATGAGCCCCATGAATCTGGGATCGGTGGCCGATATAATCCACCGGGGCGGCACCATTTTACACACAGCCAGGTCTGAAGAATTCACAACTCCCGAAGGCCGGGCCAAGGCCTACGAAAATGTCAGGAGATTCGGCCTGCAGGGCCTGGTGATTATCGGCGGTGACGGGTCCTTCAGGGGAGGGCTCCAGTTTTACCGGGAATACAACATACCGGTGGTGTGCGTGCCCGGAACCATAGACAACGACATCCCGGGCACCGACTATTCCATCGGTTTCGACACCGCCGTGAACAACGTGGTGGACGCCATAAACAAAATAAGGGATACCGCCACCTCCCACGAGAGGACCTTCATCATCGAGGTCATGGGCCGGAGGTCCGGCTATATCGCTCTTGCCGCCGGACTTGCGGGGGGCGCGGAAACCATAATGATCCCCGAACACCCCACCAGCATCGATGAGATCTGCCGCAAGCTCAACCGGGGATACAGGAGGGGAAAGCTGCACAGCATCATTATCGTGGCCGAAGGCGCCGCCAGCGGGCTTGAGGTGGGGGCAAAAATAAAGGAAAAAACCGGGTTCGATACCAAGGTCACCATCCTGGGGCACCTGCAGAGGGGGGGCACGCCAACGGCCTACGACCGCATCCTGGCCAGCAGGATGGGGGCCAAGGCGGTGGAAATGCTGATAAACGGAGAAAAGTGCAAAATGGTCGGCATCGTTTCCGGAGAGATTGTCTCAGTGGACCTGGAGACGGTGACAGCCGGCAAAAAGGAACTGGACATGGATATGTATCATCTGGCCGGGATTCTTTCCATTTAACCCGGCAGGGTTGCCCGAAACGTCCATTCCCTAACCTGGGGGGTTGGTTATGCTCCGTACCAAGATAATCTGTACCATAGGACCGTCCTCTGAAAAGACGGCGGTGCTGATGAAAATGATCCAGGCCGGGATGAACGTGGCCAGGCTTAATTTTTCCCACGGGACCCACGGTGACCACGCCCGCAGGCTGGAATCGGTCCGGGAGGCCGCCCGCAAGACCGGGAAAAACGTGGCCGTAATGCTGGACACCAGGGGGCCGGAAATCAGGCTGGGCTACCTGGAAAGGGATCCGGTGGAACTGAAGGCCGGGGAAAAGGTTACCCTGACGGTGAATAACGTCAGGGGCAACGAAAAAATACTGCCGGTGACCTACCAGGGCCTGCCCCGGGATGTCTGCCCGGGGGACCGGGTCCTCATCGCCGACGGCCTGATCGAACTCAGGGTGCTGGACAAAACCAGGAAAAACGTGGAGTGCGAGGTTATAAGCGGCGGCGAGATTACCTCCCAGAAGGGGGTGAACCTGCCGGGCATCGTGGTGAACATCCCGGCGGTGACCGATCAGGACGTAGACGACATTATTTTCGGGATCAGGAACGGAATAGACTACATTGCCGCCTCATTCATCCGCAAGGCCAACGATGTCCTGGCCATCAGGCAGATTGTGGAGGAATCCGGGGCCGACGTGGACATTATCGCCAAGATTGAAAGCCGGGAGGGGCTGAAGAACCTCGACGAAATAATCAAGGTGGCCGACGGGGTGATGGTGGCCAGGGGAGACCTGGGAGTGGAGATCCCGGTGGAGGAAGTTCCCCTGGTTCAAAAAACAATCATCGAAAAGTGCAACCGGGCCGGCAAGCCGGTTATTACCGCCACCCAGATGCTGGAGTCGATGATCCACAACCCGAGGCCCACCAGGGCCGAGGCCAGCGATATAGCCAACGCCATATTCGACGGCACCGATGCCATCATGCTGTCCGGAGAAACCGCAGCCGGCAAGTACCCGGTGGAGGCCGTCCAAACCATGGCCAGAATTGCCCGGAAGGCCGAGTCATCCCTCAAATACGAGGAAATGAGGAGGCAGAGGTCCACGGCCTGCACGGTGACGGACGCCATCAGCCACGCCACCTGCACCATAGCCGAGGATCTGGGCGCCACCGCCATAATAACCTCCACCGAAACCGGCTACACCTCAAAAATGGTGAGCAAGTACCGCCCCATGGCGCCGGTGGTGGCGGTGACCCCGGAGGAAAAGGTTTTAAGAAAGATGGCCCTGATCTGGGGTGTGCAGCCCCTTCTGGTGGAACGCACGAAGGATACCGACAGTATGATTTCCACGGCCATCGAGGCCTCCCTGAAGGCGTCCCTGATCAGCCCGGGCGACCTGGTGGTGATCACCGCGGGGGTGCCGGTGGGCGTGCACGGAACCACCAACCTGATCAAGGTGCACACTGTGGGGGACATAGTGGCCCGGGGCACGGGCATTGGCCCGAGGGCGGTGACCGGAAGGGCCAGGATATGCCATACCGTAAAGGAAGCCCTGGAGAAGGTGGAGGCCGGGGACATCCTGGTTACCGAGGCCACGGACAGGGAGTACATACCCGCCGTTGAAAGGGCGTGCGCCCTGATCACCGAGGCGGGGGGGCTGACCTCCCACGCCGCCATTGTGGGCCTGGAATTCGGGATTCCGGTGGTGGTGGGCGTGGAAGGGGCCACGGCGCTGATCGGGGACGGGGAAATCATCACCGTCGATGGCCAGAGGGGGCTGGTGTACAAGGGAACCGCCAGAGTATTATAATCAGGCCGGCCGAAAAGTCCATCTTCACCGGCCCACAACCCCCGGTTCCCGTTTCCCGCCCATAAATTTCTCTCCGGTGGTTATTCTATAATAACCGGGGAGAGTGACAATGGACATCAGGGCGTATGACTTGATAAGCGAACTAGGGCTGGGAGGGCTGTTTCTGGGATCGGTCATCGAAGCCCTCGGGGTTCCCTTCCCCGGAGGACTGATGCTGGTCTTGGCCGGAGTGCTGGTTAGCAAGGGGAGCCTCAACTACCTTGGGGCCATGGCGCTGGCGGTAACCGGTTTCAACCTCGGGGCCGCCGCCGCTTATTTTGTCGGGAATAGGCTGGGGGAGCCGCTTTTCGACAGGTTTGAGAAAGCATTCAAAATTGATCGCCGTAAGCTGGACATGGCCAGGGCCTGGATGGAACGGTCCGCGGCGGCCTTTATCGTGCTTGGCCGGTTTGTGCCCATGGCCAGCAACCTGACGCCCTACCTGGCCGGCATGAGCAGGCTGCACCCGGCCCGTTTTCTTCTCTACAACAGCATTTTCGCAGTCTCCTGGGCCAATTTCAACCTCGCCCTGGGGTACTATTTTTCCCGCAACTGGCAGGCGGTGGCGGGGTTTGCCGGAAAACACCTGCCCTATATAGCCGGCGCCGCCCTGGCCGTCTACCTGGTGGCGGCCCTGCTGCTGAAGAGAAAGTATAAAATATAAAGTCCGGGAACCGGTTCCGGTGAACATTAAAATTCTAAATCCGGTGGATGTTGCGAAAGAAGTAATCGTTATTCATTGCAGGATTATTATTTTAATGCAACGAAAAAATAACATGCCGGACCCAAAACCAGGAAGAAGGTTGTTCCCTTGCGGAAAATATCCACGTACTCCCTGTACCCGGGGCTGGAAGTGGCCCGCCCGGTGTACAACAAAAATGGACAGCCCCTGCTCGCCAAAGGAACCATATTGACCGAGAGATTCATTGAAAGGCTGAAAGAATTAGGCATTCCGTCGCTGTATGTGGAGGACGGGCTGCTTCCGGACATAGAGATTGATGATGTTATAAGCGAGGAAACCAGGACCAATGCCGTGTCCCTGGTCAGGAGCCTGATGGGGGAAAAGGGGCAGGAACCGGGCGCCGTGTTAAAAAAAGCGACCATCTTGGGCAAAGAGCTGGCGGCCACCGTTTTTGAAATAGTTGACCAGCTTCTGATGAACAGAAATACAATGGTGAACTTGGTGGATATAAGATCCCATGACCAGTACACGTTCAATCACTCGGTGAACGTCTGCGTTTTGTCGGTGCTCACGGGGATAGCCATGGGTTACAGCAGGGACAGGCTGGGCTTGCTGGCCATGGGCAGCCTGTTGCATGATGTGGGCAAAATCCGCATTCCCCCGGAGATATTGAACAAGCCCGGCAAACTGTCGGCGGAGGAGTATGAACTGGTTAAAATGCACTGCCAGTTCGGGTTTGAAATTATAAAAAGCAGCGAGGTCACCGACATTGTGGCGGCCTCCATTTCCCTGCAGCACCATGAAAGATATGACGGGCAGGGGTACCCCCACCGGCTGAAAGAAAAAAAGATCCACGAGTTTTCCCGCATTGTGGGGGTTGTGGACACTTACGACGCCGTGACCTCGGACAGGGTCTACCGGAAGGCCTTTCCACCCCATGAGGCTTATGAATTAATTTCCGGCGCCGGAGGACACCTTTTCGACTATGAAATTACCAGGGCCTTCCTCAGCTATATTCCGGCCTATCCCGTGGGCACCATCGTGATCCTCAACACCAACGAGGTGGGGGCGGTGGTGGAAAACGTCAGGGGATACTCCAAGTTCCCCAGGGTGAGAATACTGTTCGATCCTTACGGCAAATACGTTGAAAACGGCAAAGAAATCTGGCTGGCCGAGAAAACGGAATATTATGTAGTGCGCACCGTTGAAAATGTAGCGGATGTCCAAAGGCGAACGGGAAAAAATAGATGACATTATTCCCAAGAGGACGGGGGACTTTTCGGCGGCGGGGAGGAATCGGGCGGCATTATGTTGAATATTAAGAAAAATAGCTAATGCGCGTATATTGGTAATTTTATGCGGACTTCCTTTTACCGGGGGAAGAGTCAATTAAATCACAAGGAGATGAAAGCCGATGCGAAATGTCTGTTACGAGCCGCTTACCCCCATCAGTTTCATCAGGAGGAGCGCCGCGGTGTTCCCCGGCAAAACCGCGGTGGTTTACAACGACCGGCGCTTTACATACGCCCAGTTTTACGAGCGGGTGAACAGGCTGGCCAGCGCCCTGAGCAAGGCGGGTGTCGGCAGGGGAGACAAGGTGGCCTTTCTTTGTCCCAACATTCCTCCCATGCTGGAGGCCCATTTCGGGGTGCCGATGTTGGGCGGGGTGCTGGTGAGCATCAATATTCGCCTCTCATCAAGGGAAATAGCCTATATCCTGAACCATTCGGACACCAAGGCGCTTTTTGTGGATGCCGAATTTGCCGGACTGATTGACCAGATAAAAGGGGAAATCCCCAACATCAAGACCATCGTCAATATACTGGACGGGGTTGAAGAAAAGCCCCTGGAGGGGCCGGAGTACGAGGAGTTTCTGCTGACCGGCGATCCGCAGCCTTTCCCCTGCCCGGTGGAGGACGAGCTGGAGAACATAACCATAAACTACACCAGCGGGACCACCGGCCTGCCCAAGGGGGTCATGTACAGCCACCGGGGAGCCTACCTGAACGCGGTGGGCGAGATCATGGAGCACCGGATGACCTCGGATTCCGTCTACCTGTGGACCCTGCCCATGTTCCACTGCAACGGCTGGTGCTTCACCTGGGCCGTGACGGCCATCGGGGGCACCAACGTCTGCCTGCGCAGGGTGGTTCCCGAGGAAATCTACCGTCTTATTGAGCAGGAGGGTGTCAGCCACCTGTGCGCCGCCCCCACCGTGCTGATTGCCATGGCCGGCTATCCAAAGGCCAGGGAATGCAAGATGAAGACCGTCCTGAATGTCATTACCGCCGGGGCGCCGCCGGCCCCCACGGTGATCAGGAACATGGAGTCCATAGGAGCCGTGGTTACCCAGGTATACGGCCTTACCGAGGTTTACGGGCCCCACAGCATCTGCGAGTGGCACAGGGAGTGGGACTCCCTGGATGCCGATGAGAGGGCCAAAATCAAGGCCCGGCAGGGCGTGCCGTACATCACGGCGGAGTTCATGGCCGTGGTGAACCCGGCCGATATGGCCGAGGTGCCCGCCGACGGCGCCTCAATGGGCGAAATAGTCATGCGCGGCAACAATGTCATGCTGGGTTATTACAAGCAGCCCAAGGAGACCGAGGAAGCCTTCAGGGGCGGCTGGTTCCACAGCGGGGACCTGGCGGTCAGGCACCCGGACGGGTACGTCGAGATTAAGGACAGGATGAAGGACATCATCATCAGCGGCGGCGAGAATATCTCCACCGTCGAGGTGGAAAACGTCATCTACCAGCACCCCGACGTGCTGGAGGTGGCCGTGGTGGCCGTTCCCGATCCTAAGTGGGGCGAAGTTCCGAAGGCATTCGTGGTGCCGAAGCCGGGATCCACTCCCACCGCCGAAGACATCATCAACTTCTGCCGGGAGCGTATTGCCAGGTTCAAGGTGCCGAAACACGTCGAGTTCGGCGAACTTCCAAAAACATCCACCGGCAAGATCATGAAGTACCGCCTCCGGGAAAAAGAGTGGAAGGGGTATGACAAGAGGGTCAACTGATGCCGGGGCCGGGCAATCCTCCGGCCCGCCCGCACATCCCGCAACACGCGTGAAATCTGCCCTGCCGGGCGGTTCATTTCCCCGGGGGGCAAATTTCTTTTGCTTCTGAAATGGCGGGAGGGGTGAGTATAAAATTATTTACAATAAAAGTGTTAACTTTTAATAACTTTTGAGGTACAATGAAGTACAGTAATTCCAAAAATTCTGTAAAGTGAAAAAATGCCGGTGGTGATGCAATGGTTCACCGGGAAGGAACGAACTCAAACTGGGGTTTAAGAGGAGACGTGCCGGCCGACAGGTTGCTGCAGGCCATATTCAACAACCGCCACGAGGGCCTGGTGGTTGTTGACAGCCAGGGAGTTATCGGGCAGATCAGCGAATCGCTGGTTGATGTTCTACAGAAAAGCCAGAACTATTTCATTGGCCGGCCCATCAGCGAAACCTGCCCGTATTTCCGCAGGATAGCCAGGGTGCTCAGGACCGGCAGCCCCGAATTCGGCAAGATCCAGGCCATCTCCGGAAAAAGCGTGATGGTGGACTACATACCGATTACCGACCATGGGGAGATTACCGGCGCCCTGGCCAAGGTGACCTTTTTAAGCCCCCAGTATCCCGGGGAAAAGAGGCCTGCCGCGGGCAAGGGGAGAAACAAAATTTCCGGCGGGCACGGGTATGGCGTAAAATACAACATCGACAACATATTGGGATCCAGTCCCCAGATGATCGACCTCAAGGAGACGCTGCTGAAAATAGCCCCCAGGAATTCAAACGTGTTGATCACCGGGGAGTCGGGCACCGGAAAGGAACTGTTCGCCCAGGCCATTCACGCCGCCAGCCTCCGGAGGGCGGGGCCCTTTGTCAAGATCAACTGCGCCGCCATACCGGAAAATCTCCTGGAATCAGAGTTTTTCGGCTACGAGGAGGGAGCCTTCACCGGTTCCAAAAAAGGTGGCCAGGCCGGAAAGCTGGAACTGGCCGACAAGGGGACGGTCTTTCTTGATGAAATAGGCGAACTGCCCTTCACGCTCCAGGCCAAGCTTTTGCGTTTCATCCAGGACGGTGAGATCCAGAAACTGGGCAGCGGGGAGACATTTGTCTCCGATGTGCGCATTGTGGCCGCCACCAATGTCAACCTTGAACAGCTGGTGAAATACAGGAAGTTCAGGGAGGACCTGTACTACCGCCTCAACGTGGTCAACCTCAACATTCCCCCGCTGAGGGAGCGCAGGGAAGACATAACCCTGCTGGTTGACCACTTTATCGACAAGTTCAACCGTTTGTTCAAATTCAAGGTGGCCGGGGTTTCGCCGGAGGTAAAGACCATTATGCACCGCTACAGCTGGCCGGGCAACGTCAGGGAACTGCAGAACGTCATCGAGAGGGCTTTCAATATCCTGGAAGGGAACATTATCCTTCCGTCCCACCTTCCGTCGTCACTTCTGAAAGAGACGGTATACACCGGGGAGAAGGCTGACCACCCCATAGCCAGTATAGCCTCCGCCCTGAACAAGGGACAGACTCTGGAAGAAATAATGGACCAGATGGAGAAGCTGGTGATTCTCCAGGCCCTGATGATCAGCCACGGCAACAAGGCCAAAACCGCCCAGTTGCTGAACATATCCCGCCCGGGGCTGTACAAGAAGATGTCCAAACTGGGGCTGACTTGACCACGTTTGTACCGGCCGGTCGATGGGGAGTAGCGATATCCGTGTACATGATAACAATAAATTACGTAAATTTATGTTTACAGGATATCAGACTGGCATCAGTCAAAAAAATTTACCGGCAGCCGCCGGGGTAGCTATACGCCCGTTAACCTCTAAAATTAAACCGCTCAGCTCCCAAAAGACAAAAATAACATAAATTTTGCAATATTCACATTTGTCCGTACGGGAAGGGGGAAAGTTAAGGCCAAATCGGAATAGATTTGGCGGGCTGCGGGGAGATTGACTTTTTCTATATGTTCTGGGGGGAGTCTATGGGCGGGATTAGGAAGGAGAGGGAGGATTTTATACCGGAATCCGGGCCGGTCAACAGAAATCAGAGAGTCTTAACCAAGGAAGCCATTATGTCGCTTCTGAGAAAAGGCCGGCACACGCCAAGGGAGATCGCCGAACATTTTGGACTTTCGGTTAATGTTGTCAGCGAACTGATTGATGAGCTGGTCAGGGCAGGAAGGGTGAGGAGGGAGGCGGGAAAGCGCCCTCTGGTCCGCCTGAGTGATCACTCCGAAAAGAGCCTTGGTGAAAAATAGCCGCCGTTCTTTTATTCGTGCGGACAGGCGGCTGAATACGAAAAAAAAGAAAGCTTAAAATATCCCCGGTTGTGGGTTTGATGGATAACCATTTCATGGTTACCCACAAGCCCCACAACCGCGACGGCTAGAGAGACAAACAACCACCACCACAATGATTTAATTTCCAGTTTTCAAGGGTCGATTTCCTCTCGAAAAAGGGCGTTCATGGATGCTCTGCATTGAGGGGAACTAAAAATATCATACGAGGAGGCGAATGAATGGAAATAGGGAAAATCACAATTGGAGGGCTGGTGGATGAAATAGCCGCCAGGTTTCCCAATAACGATGCGCTGGTTTACCCAGACCTGGGCATCAGGTACAGCTATGAACAGTTCCGCCAGGTCTGCAACAGGGCGGCCAAGGGCTTCATGAAACTGGGCCTGCAGAAGGGTGATAAGGTCTCCATCTGGGCAAACAACGTTCCGGAATGGGTAATCACCCAGTTTGCCACCGGCAAGATGGGGGCAGTGATGGTAACGGTCAACACCAACTACCGCTCCTTTGAACTGGAGTACCTGCTGAAGCAGTCCGACTCCACCACCCTTATACTGATTGCCGGGATTGTGGGAAAGGAATACCTGGACATGGTTTACGAACTATGCCCGGAGCTTAGGGACTGCCAGCCCGGACAGCTGAAGTCGGCCAAGCTTCCCCTGCTGAAAAACATTATTTTCCTGGGGAAAGAAAGGCATCCCGGAATGTTTGCCTGGGACGACATCATGGCCTTGGCCGACCAGGTCAGCGATGAAGAGCTGGCGGCCCGCCAGGCCTCTCTGGACCCCCATGACGTGATCAACATGCAGTACACCTCGGGGACCACCGGTTTTCCCAAGGGGGTAATGCTTACCCACACCAACCTCATCGGCAACGCCGTCAGCCTGGCTGAGTGCATGGCCTTTACGGACAGGGACCGGCTCTGCATACCGGTTCCATTCTTCCACTGCTTCGGGTGTGTTCTGGGCACCCTTACCTGCGTGGTATCCGGGGCGGCCATGGTGCCCGTGGTGGCCTTCAAGGCCCAGAAGGTGCTGGAGACAATAGAGAAGGAAAGGTGCACCGCGGTTCACGGGGTCCCCACCATGTTCATCGCCGAACTGGAGGAAATGGAGAAAAAACATTACGACACGTCATCCCTGCGGACCGGCATCATGGCCGGCGCCCCCTGCCCCATCGAGGTCATGAAGGCCGTGGTGAACAAGATGGGGGCAAGGGAAATCTGCATCACTTACGGACAGACCGAGGCTTCCCCGGGGATCACCATGACCAGGACCACCGACCCAATCGAACTGCGGGTGAGCACGGTGGGCAAGGCGCTGCCCAACGTGGAGGTCAAGATCGTGGACCCGGCCACCGGGAAGACGGTGCCGCCGGGGGTGCAGGGAGAGCTTTGCACCAGGGGCTACCACGTGATGAAGGGCTATTACAACATGCCCGAGGCCACCGCTTCGGCCATCGACGGCGACGGGTGGCTGCACACCGGCGACCTGGCGGTCATGGACGAGAACGGCTACTGCAAGATCACCGGCCGGCTCAAGGACATGATCATCAGGGGCGGTGAGAACATCTACCCAAGGGAAATCGAGGAGTTCCTGTACACCAACCCGAAGGTCAAGGATGTCCAGGTGGTGGGTGTGCCCAGCGCCAAGTACGGCGAGGAAGTGGTGGCCTTTATCCAGTTGAAGGAGGGTCAGACCGCCACCGAGGATGAAATAAAAGAATACTGCAAAGACAAGATTTCCAGGTTTAAGATACCTGCCTTCGTTCTCTTCGTGGACCAGTATCCAACCACCGCCAGCGGCAAGATTCAGAAGTACAAGCTCAGGGAGCAGGCCACCAAGATCCTGGGCAGGGAGAAGGACGCCAGTATAGAGACAGCCTGATCCGGCCGGTATTGCCCCGGGGCGACAGATAAATGAAAACAAAAGAATATACTGAACCGATAAACTGCACATTCAGGCAAGTTGCAGAAATGCTTGCCTTGTGTTTTGAAAACGATGGGAGGATGATTATGACCAGGCACAACATGACTGACTACGATAAAACTTACGCCGAGTTCAAACTGGAAGTGCCGGAGTATTTCAATTTCGCCAGGGACGTGCTGGACAAGTGGGCCGAGGATCCGGACAAGCTGGGGATGTGGTGGATTGACGACTACGGCCATGAGGTCAAGAAGACCTTCAGGGAGCTGTGCGACGATTCGCGGAAGGTTTGCAACATGCTGGCCGGCCAGGGGGTAAAGAGGGGCGATGTGGTGATCGTCATCCTGCCCAGGCTGATCGAGTGGTGGGTGATCAACATAGCCTGCCTGAGGATGGGCGCAGTCATCAGTCCAGGCACCACCCAGCTCACCGCCAAGGACATTAAATACCGCTTTGAAGCCTCGGATGCGGTGTGCATCATCACCGACAACGCCATCGCGCCCAGGGTGGACGAGGTGATTGGCCAATGCCCCACGGTGAAGACCAGGATAATCATCGGGGAGAGCCGGGAAGGGTGGCTTAATTACGCCGACCTGTTTGCCGCGGCACCGGACAGGTTCGAGACGGCCAACACCCGCAGCGATGACAACGCCATCCTTTATTTCACCTCGGGGACCACGGGATACCCGAAAATGACCGTGCACACCCATGCCTCTTATCCCATCGGCCATAAAATCACCGGCCAGTTCTGGCTTGACCTGCGCCCTGACGACCTGCACTGGAACCTCAGCGACACCGGCTGGGCCAAAGCGGCCTGGAGTTCCTTCTTCGGCCCGTGGAATACGGGGGCGGCCATATTCGTACACCACAGCTCCAGGTTCGACACCAAGAGGACCCTGGAGATCCTCAGCAAGTACCCCATCACCACCATGTGCGGAGCCCCCACCAACTACCGGATGCTGGTGCTGGAGGACCTGAAGGCTTATAAATACCCGACCTTAAGGCACTGCGTGGGCGCCGGGGAGCCTCTGAACCCCGAGGTCATCGAGGTATGGAAGGAGGCCACCGGGCTGACCATCCGGGACGGGTACGGGCAGACCGAAACCGTGCTGCTGGCCGGCAGCTTCCCGTGCATTGAGCCCCGCTTCGGGTCCATGGGCAAGCCCTCGCCCGGATTTGACATCCAGGTGATCGACGAGGAAGGCAATATACTGCCTCCCAACCGGGAAGGTGACATTGCCATCAGGGTAAAACCGGAAAGGCCGGTGGGGCTGTTCAAGGAATACTGGAAAAACCCCGAAAAGACCGCCAGCGTTTACCGGGGCGACTGGTACATCACCGGTGACCGGGCGTACAGGGACGATGACGGTTACCTGTGGTTCGTGGGCCGGGCCGACGACGTCATCCTGGCTGCCGGCTACCGCATTGGCCCCTTCGAGGTGGAAAGCGCCCTGCTGGAACACGAAGCCGTGGCCGAATCCGCCGTGGTGTCAAGCCCCGACGAGATCAGGGGAGAGGTGGTCAAGGCCTTCATTGTGCTGGCTCCCGGATATCAGCCTTCTGACGGACTGGTGAAGGAATTGCAGGAACACGTTAAGAAGGTGACCGCGCCTTACAAGTACCCGAGGAAAATAGAATTTGTGGATTCCCTGCCCAAGACCGTCAGCGGCAAGATCCGGAGGGTGGAGCTCCGCGAAAGGGAATGGTCCGGGAAGAGGTAATACCGGTCATTTCTTCCGGCCGGGCGGGTCCGCGCCCGGCCGGAAGGGGGCGGCATTGCCCGTAATGAAAAGCGGTTAAGCGGCGGGGCAAACATAGGGGGCGTAAGTGATGCCCCCTTTTAGCCGTGCCAGGCCGGTAACCGGGAATTGGGGACCGGGAGCTGTAAAAAGTAGAGCAAGAATATGTCGGCTGAATATCTATTAATACAGGTAGTGACCACACGGGCGGAACAAAAGGCGGTGTTGGGTCAGGTGGAAGGGATTAAAAAGCTGTTTCCGCTGGGCTGGTTTAACAGGGACATTCAGCAGCCGGACGCGGACGGCGCCAGGAAACTGGAAAGGTTCAGGGACCTGGTGAAAAAAAACGACTACCGCCAGAAGGACAACATTTACCTGAGGGAAATGAAGCTGGTGGTGCTGGACACCGAAACCACTGGCTTGAAGCCCCAGGCCGGGGACGAGATTATATCCGTCGGCGCCTGCCTGGTTAGGGACGGAAAGGTATTGCCCCAGGTGTTTCACCGGCTGGTCAACCCCGGGCGGCCCATACCCCCGTTTATAACCGAGCTGACCGGCATCAGCGATGAAATGGTGGCCGGGGAGGAGGACTTCTGCACGGTTATGGCCGATTTCCTGGATTTTTTGCAGGATAGTGTGATTATCGGCCATTCCATAGACTTCGATATAAATTTCATGAATTACAAGCTGAAGCCCTATAGCGTCAGGATAAACAATTTCCACGTGGATACAGGGATGCTGTCCAGGGCGCTCAATCCCCAGTGGAAGATCCATACCCTGGACAGCATTCTGTCAAACCTGGGCATTGATCCCGAAGGAAGGCACACGGCCCTGGGTGACGCCCTGCTCACCGCCAGGGTTTTCCTTAAATTTTTTGAGCATTTTGAAGATTTGAGGGTTCTAACCCTCTGGGATTTGCGCTGCTTTTTGAGAAATGCTGTACTGTACAGGCTTTAGACCCGGCAGGCCCCGGGGATGTTTTGGAGAAGTGCTTTTTTCCACCCCCTGAACTGCTGCTTAGACTTTCCGAAATACCCGAATGGAGACTTGAATTACCCATATTTGAGGTGCGCCACCGGCTCATTTTCAGCGTTGCTGTTAAACCCCCGGCTAAAACTCGAAAGTTCAGAAAATATACAATTGACATAATAAAACTACTATTATAAACAATTTTGTGATATTTTTTATGAGGTAAAGCAGACTTGCGCGGTGCGTGAAATAAGTTTTTCAGGGGGGATGCGTATCGGTTAAGGCAGCCTGTTTTAATGTGCAATGAAGAAAAGGCAAAGGGAGTGAGATCATGTCTGAAAGCAAGACAATAAATTACAAAGACTTGCCGCCCCTGGACAGCGCCATTGTGAACCGCATGTCCAAGGAGATCAAGATCTGCCTGTGGCTTTTTGTGATTTATGCGTTTTACCTGTTTGTGGTGCCGATTCTCAATTTCACCGCCCCCGACTTTATGAAGATCCGGGTCTGGGGGGGCATGTCCCTGACCTGGTTCCTTACCGCCATCGGGGCTAAGATAATGGCCTGGCTGATCGCGGCCATTCACGTTTACTTCTACACCAAGGACTTTTACATCTCTGAAGCCTACGATCAGAAGACGGCGAAGGGGGCTGGCATGTAGATGACAATATTCGAGCCGAAGTACCTGTTTACAATCCTTCTGCTTATAACCATCGTGGTCATCACCTTCGCCACGCAGAAATATACCCGCAGCACGGTGAACTTCTACGTGGCCGGGCGCAGCTTCGGCTGGGTGATGAACGGTTCGGCCATCGCCGGGGACTACTTGTCGGCCGCCACCTTCCTTGGCCTGGCCGGCCTGACCTTCGCCTTCGGTTACGACGGCATATTCTACACCTTCTGTTTCTCGGCGGGGCTGACCCTGCTGACGGTGTTCGTGGCCGGCCCCCTGAGAAGGTTCGGGGCCTACACCGTGCCGGACTTCCTGGCCCAGCGCTTCCACAGCAAGCGGGCCCGCCTGGTGGCGGTGATCGTGGTGCTGGCCATTTCGGGTTTCTACGCCGCGCCGCAGATCCTGGGAGCGGCAGCCATCCTTAAGATGTTCTTCGGAACAACGTACAGCTTCGGTGTTATCTTTACCATTGTCGTAATGGTGTTTTACGTGGGCGTGGGCGGGATGAAGGGGACCACCATCAACCAGGCCCTGGAGATTTGGATCCGCTTCGGCGCCTTCATCATCCTCTTTGCCATAGCCATCGCCGCCGGGCACAACTACGGCAAAATCATGGATGTGCTGGTCAGCTTCAAGGGAGCCGTACCGGACACCGCCCAGGTGGTGGGCAAGGCCGTGATGCATGACGGGTCCAAGTGGGAGTGGACCGGCGGCTACCTGTTCAAGACCCTGCCGTCCACCATCTCCATTCTCTTCGGGCTGATCTTCGGCACCCTGGGTCTTCCGCACATCCTGCTCCGCTTCTACACCAACCCGTCGGCCAAGGAGGCCCGCTACTCCGGGCTCTTCGCCATCGGCATCGCCTCGGCCTTCTTCATCCTGGCCCTCTACCTGGGCACCGTGGGGCGGGCGGTGTTCGTCGAGGGCGGTCTGGCGCCGCACATAGTCAAGAACTTCGCCACCGGGGGCACCAACATGGTCATCCCGACCCTGGCCGAGGCCCTGGGCGGCAAGTGGCTGCTGGGCATCGTGGTGGCCGGCGCCTTCGCGGCGGTGTTCTCCAACCTCTCGGGGCTGTTCATCGCCAGCACCGGGGCCCTGGGCCACGACATCTACTCCCACTTCATCAACCCCAACGCCACTGAAAAGCAAAAGGTGGCGGCGGCCAGGTGGTCGGCGGTCATATGCGGCGTGTTTTACGGGATCCTGGGGCTGCTGGTGGAAAAGGCCGCCATCGGCCACCTGGTGGGCCTGGCCTTCAACGTGGCGGCTTCCACATTCGCGCCCATCTTCGTGCTGGGCATCTGGTGGCGCGGCATGACCGAAAAGGGCGCCATTGCAGGCTTGCTGGTGGGGCTGTTGTCGTCCCTTTACTTCATCTTCCTGCCGGACCTGGTGCCGGCCGCCATCAGGTACCCCGTCCCCGGCCTGTTTACGGTGCCCCTGGGGTTCCTGTCGGTTTACGTGGTTTCCAAGCTTGACGGCATGGTGCCCGCGGACGTCAACGAGTTCATGACCAAGATTCACTCCAGGGAAGCGGTATAAATTTAAATTTGATCCAGCTGGTCAGGACTTTATTTAGGGCTTGCTGAACATTGCGGCAAGCCCTAAAATTATGGAAAACGGGATATGGACGGGGAGGTATAAGAAGTGCCGAAAAGCGTCCGGGAGATATTGGACACCGTCCCCCCATTCAACCTTTTGCCGCCGGAGGTTCTGGATTCGCTGGAGTCCAAGGTGAGTTTAAAAACTTACCCTCCCGGATCTTACGTCTTCAAGCAGGGTGAGAAAAGCCTCAACACCCTGTTTCTGATCGTCAGGGGATCGGCCGAGGTGGTGGCCGCCAGCGACAGGGGCAACCAGGCAGTTTTGGGTTTCAGGGGAGTGGAGGAGTTTTTCGGGGAAACCGGGATCACCGGGGGACAGTACTCCGCCTCCATCAGGGCCAAGGAGGAACTCACCTGCCTGCTTATACCCGGGGAAGAGATTGAGCGGCTGATCGGCAGTCACAGGGACTTCGCCGGCTGCCTGACGGAACTGCTGGTAGAGCGCATGCGCTCATTGTATGACGAAATAATCCATGAACAGTCCTTTGACGGCGGAAAGGTGGAAACACCGCTTTTCAGGAAGCGGATCAGCGACATCATGTCCTCCCCGGTGATCACCTGCTCCGTCAGGGACACCGTGGTCGAAGTGGCCAACCTGATGAAGAGCAGGAACATCAGCGCGGTAATGGTGGTGGACAACGATAACCGCCCCGTCGGCGTGATTACCAACGCCGACCTGGTGCACAAGATCCTGGCCCGGTCCATTACGGACTACACCGATATCATAGCCGGGGTGATCATGAACACCGACCTGGTGACTATTTCCTCCGAGGCCTTTTACGCCGAGGCACTGATGGCGGTGTCGAAATACCGGACAAAGCAGTTGGCGGTGACCAGAAAGGGCAAGCTGGTGGGCATCGTCACGGTGGCGGACCTGGTCAAAACCAGGAGCACCGGCACCCTGACCATCATCCACGACATAGAGTCCCAGGAGGATATAGAAGGGCTGGCCAAAATCGGCGCCGAGGTGGATAACCTGCTCAATGCCCTGGTGGACGAAAGGGCACCGGTGTCAGAAATACTCATGATTGTTTCAGAGTTTCACGAACGGTTGACCAGGAAGGTTGTTCAGATCTGCGAACAGGAAATGATCAGGACCGGCCACGGTCCCCCTCCCGTGGAGTATTGCTGGGTCAACACCGGAAGCGCCGGGCGGCGGGAACAGGCATCCCGCACCGACCAGGACAACCTCATTATTTTCCGGGATGCGGAAAACGACAAAGTGGAGAGCATCCGGGACTATTTCCTGAAATTGGCCCTGCTGGTGAACGAGGGCCTGGACAGGTGCGGATTCGCCAAGTGTCCGGGCAATGTCATGGCCTCGAACCCGCAGTGGTGCATGTCCCTTTATGAGTGGGAGAAAACGGTGGAAAACTGGGTGGAAATGGCGGCCAAAGACCCCCAGGCCATCAGGATGCTGACCATATTCCTGGACTTCCGGCCGGTTTACGGAGAGAAGAGCCTGTCGGACGTGCTGTGGGAGAAGGCAATCAATATTTACAAGAGTTCATCGTCCATATCCCATTATCTTGCCCAGGACGACCTCAGCGCCAGGGTTCCGGTGACCATGTGGGGAGGGTTTATAACTGAAAAAACCGGCCCCCACAGGGGCGAGATCAACCTGAAGGCGTCGGCCGCCGTGCATATGGTAAACTGCATAAGGATCTTCGCCCTGAAAAACGGGATTACCGAAACAAATACTTTCAAAAGGATTGAGGAACTGCGCAGGACGGGCGGGCTAAAACCCGACGAGGCCGATTTCGTGGAAACGGCTTACGAGACCCTGACCCTGTTCAGGATCCGCGAGAATCTCAAGAAAGTCAAAAGGGGAGAAAAGGCGGACAACTACGTCAACCCGTCAAAACTGAGCAAGCAGGAGAGGGAAATTCTGAAGGGCGCCTTTAACGCGGTCTCCCGCCTGCAGAAACTGACGGGCTCAACCTATACACTCCTCTGGCTCGTTAAATAGTCGTCAGTCGTCAGACGTCAGACGTTGGAAAGATGTTAATTGACCGGAGGCCAAATAGACGGCAGGCCTGACGACTGACTACTGACGACCGGCGTCTGAATTGGCCGGCCCGGGGGATTGGCACGGAAAAGCCGGCCGGTAAAGGTGCTATTTCACAGGGGTACGAGCCTGATCATTCCCTTGACCGCCAGCCTGTCGCCCAGGATTACCACGGCCCCGGTCACGCCGGGTATGGAAGCGGCGAATTCCACCGCCTCTTCCAGGTCGTCCCCGGAACGCACCATGTTCCCGGTGGCGGTGGCTGCGGCGTCGGCCAGGGGAGCCGACGGAGAAACGATGACCGCGGCGTCGGCGCACCCGAAGCTGAGGGAGTGGCCCACGGTGCCCGACGAGGTGCATATTCCGGCTGGTGTGTCCCCGGGCCGGATCTCAAGGCCTACGCGGTTGCTTAAAACAGATTTGCCGGCAAAAATGCCGATCAGCCTTTTGCGCCTGGTGCGCAGGAATATGTCCCCGCCGTTTTCCACAATCACGTCACGGGAGTACTTCAACAGGTCCCTGCCCACCGCTTCGGCTATGGCCCCGGCCACGGCGGCCATGGGCCCCACCCCGGCGGCCCTTCCCGCCCCGGCCATGGTTACGGCGATGGGCGGGGCGCCGGGCCTGGTGTGGTACGGCAGGAGAGATTTAAGGAAGCCGGGGTCCATCCCGATGTACTCCTCCAGCTGTCCCCGGTACTTCCGGACCAGTTTTTCGGTAAGTTCGACCAGTTCCTTGCCGTAGCGGTCTTTCCTCACGCCCACGTCCAGATCGGTTTCCCCCACCGCCACCCGGAAGTGGGCCAGGTCGTCCTGGCGGTGCCTGAGGCGGTAGTCCCTTTCCAGGTAGTCCAACTAGATCCTTACCTCCATGGCCTTCACCGGGCAGATTTTCAGGCACAGATGGCAGACCACGCAGTTGTCCCCGTCAAATCTGACTTCCATTGACGGCCTTTCCATGTAAAGGGCGCCGGTGGGGCAGATGGCCGTGCAGGCGCCGCACATGATGCATTTTTCCTCGTCCCTGGCTATGTCCTGGGTCAGGGCCTGCACCTGAACGCCCTGGTCCCGCAGGTAATTCATCCCGCCTTCCACCTGGCCGCCGGTGATTTCGAGGACCATGGTGCCTTCCTTTTGCGGGTTGACGTTGGCCTTGACAATATTCACCACCAGGTCGTAATCCTTGACCAGCCGGTAAATAATGGGCTTATCCGAAATATCGGGGCCGAATCTCAATACTATTTTTTTAGGCGCCACGTATATCACTCCTCTTCCTGATTCCCGGTTCCCAATGTTACCCTTTCAGTGCTTTGGCCGCTATTCCGTCCGCCGGCGAGGGCAGCAGCTGCACCGGCTCGGTCAGCAGGAATTTGCCTTCGGTTACCCACTGTTTCAGGATGCCGGCAATTTCTCTGGCCTTGGGATAGCTGGACAGCGGCGCGGTGGGAACTTCCCTGCCGTTTACAGTAATCTTCCCGGATTTGAGTTCGGCATAGCTGACATAGCCAAGGTTGCCGGGCGTCCGGCTGGGATAGGCCTCGCTGTAATCCACCACCGGGGCATACAGGTCCCGGTCGGCGGCTGCCGCGTACAGGGCAATCTCTTCGTTCAAAATGGGGATGGGTATGCCTATGCCCACCGCAAAGGAAGCGCCGTAGCCCGCGAAGCTCACTCCCTTCAGCCATTTGGGGGACATTTGCTTCAGGTCTCCGATTACGGCCAGGGTGCCGCCGGCCGGGCCAAGGTCTCTGCCATCCGGTGACTTCTGGATGGAGGGGAAATGCTGGGTTCCGTGCCAGGCCACGTATCCTACGCCGCCGCCCAGGAATATCCTGGTGCCGATGCCGATGGTTTTAAAGTGAGGGTCCTTGAGCAGCGGGCTGAGCTGACCGGAGGTTGAATAATGGGCGTTGCCCAGGTTGGGCTTGAGCATTCCCATATAAGTATATATTGTCCGGCTGCCCAGGTTCACCGCGCAGTTATAGTTCTGGTACGCGTTGCGCGGATTGAACAGAAAGGCCTCATTAATATCGTCAAGGGTGATGGTGGTATCCAGTTCCTTTCTCGGGTAGCAATCGGTACCGTAGCTGACGGCCTCCAGCCGCACCGGCCTGCGGGCCACCAGGTCCTCGATGACGTGTCCGCCGCCGTACCTGAATTCCCCGGGGTAATTGGTGTTCAGCGGGTCGTCCTCGGGCACTTCGGTGGCTCCGATGTAAACGTCCACAGCCGCTATGCCGGCGTAGGCCGGCACTCCGTTCAGCCATACCTTCTGCATCCTCATGCGGGGGGCCGTGTGGCCCAGGTTCAAAAAGGCGCCGGAAGAACACATGGGGGCGAAGGTGCCGGTGGTTACCACGTCCACCTGCCGGGCGGCCGCGGCCAGGCCTTTTTCCTCCGCCAGGGAAACGAAGTCGTCCGCCGTCAACACGACGGCTTTCCCCGATTTGATTTTGGCGTTGATTTCCGCGTAGCTTTTTTCCATGCAAAACCATCCCTTCCGCTTGTGCTCTAAATCCGGCAAAGAGATTAAGAAGGCCTCTTCCGAACAGAAGAGGCCTGCAAAACCTTTGCCAACCTCTTATCTTTCAGAAGTTAAAAACTTCTGCAGGAATTAGCACCATACCGTTCAGCTGAACAGCTGGTTGCCGGGCTTCATTGGGCCAGTCCCTCCGCCGCTCCGGATAAGAGCACAGAACATATTTTGTTACTGAAGCCTAGTATAGCAGGATGCCGCGCATAATGTCAATTGCAATTTAATAAAGGGCAATATTAAAAGAATAAAGAGGCTTTTTCAGCCTAAACGCCTTCCACGGCGAAACAGTCGTTCAGCCGGTTGATGGCCTTCTTTTCGATGCGGGACACGTAGGACCTGGATATGCCCAGCTTTTTGGCTATTTCCCTCTGGGTGAAGCGAAGTCCTCCTTTTAGACCGTAGCGCATGATCAGTACTTTCTTTTCCTGCGGATTGAGGTCCGAAAGCTTGCTCCAGAGGCGGTCGCTCTCAAATTTGCCGGAAACGGCGTCGATTACGGTTTCCGGATCCGTGCCCAGCACGTCGATGAAGCTCAGTTCGTTTCCTTCCTTGTCCGTGCCGATGGGATCGTAAATGGAACACTCTGACCGGTATTTTTTCCGGGAACGGAAGTACATCAGAATTTCGTTTTCGATGCACTTCGAGGCATAGGTGGCGAGGCGGGCGGATCTGTCGGGGTTGTAGGTGTTTATCGCCTTGATCAGTCCTATGGCCCCGATTGAGACCAGGTCGTCGAAATCTTCTCCTTCTCCGTCAAATTTCTTGATGATGTGAGCCACCAGCCTTAAATTCCTCTCCACCAGGATCTTTTTGGCTCCCTCGTTCCCCGCCAGGGCCAGTGCAAGGTACCTGTTTTCCTCTTCATCGCTGAGAGGCTTGGGGAAGCTGTTGTTGGCCACGTAGGCCAGCAAAATGGCCAGGCCGTTGATCACGGATAAAATTGCCAGAGTAACGATGCCGGGCAGCATCCAATCCCTCCTTGGGCCCAAAAATGAGATGCCGTATATCTTATGTACGCTGCAGGAAATAGTGCCTGTCCGGCAAAAATTTTTTAAGGATTTTGTTGCAAAAATGAAATATAATTTGTTTAATATCTGTTTATTTAAGACGTTAATAAACGGGCAAAGCGGATATTGGCCTGAACCGGGCAACCCCCGGAGAAGTGGTATGATTTTTGAATAGTTTTAATTATACAAATTAAAAGGGCAAGGAGGTTATCTGATGTGCCAGTGGTGTGTAAAGCACGGCGACGGGGGCAAGTGGTACCTGAATACCAGGAACTACGCCCAGAAGATGTATAAGCTGAGGGCCAGGGAAGTCAAGAGAAAGGGCGCCGAGGCCAACCCCCAGACCATGGCCGAGGACCTGATGGCCGAGGCCATCGAGGCCAGGACCGTTGACCCGGCAAACTTTCCCATGCTCAAGGAAAGGGTGGAGCAGCTGAGCCAGGCCGTGCACTTCGGCCAGGTGATTACCCTGGATGAGGTTACCGCCATTATGGATATCGCCTATCCCATTGCCAAGATGACCTGCGCCTGCCGGCGGCATGTCAGGGGGCTTTCCAATGAAAAGAATTTCTTCTGCATGGGGCTGGGGGTGGGTATGTTCAAATGGGAAAGGTGGCCTGAGACCTACCGGGGAGGTGTGGAGTTCCTGTCTCCCGGGGAGGCCAAGCAGTGGCTCAGGGAGGTAAACAAAATGGGGATGGTGCACACCTTCTGGACCTTCGGGACGCCCTACATAGGAGGGATATGCAACTGCGAGTACCCTGTCTGCCTGGGTATCAGAAACCGGCTTGATTACGACATCAGGGTATTAATCAAGGGAGAGTGGGTGGCCCAGGTGGACGGCAGCCTTTGCACCGGCTGCGGGACCTGCATGGAGCGCTGCCAGTTCGGGGCCGTGAAGGTTGAAGTATCCCTGGGCAAGGCCAGTGTAAACATGATGAAGTGCTTCGGCTGCGGCCTGTGTGAGACCGGGTGCAAAAACGGGGCGGTGACCATGATCGACCGCAACAGCCTCCCGGTATTAAGGGAAGTCTGGTAGGAGGTGGAATTATGCTGATACCGGAAATCAAGATTAACCAGGAGCTCTGCCGGAGTCCCCTGGAATGCGCCGTCTGCCTTAGCGTCTGCCCCCAGGCGGTTTTCAAGGCGAAACCTGCCAACGTATACAAGTTCAGGGAAACGCCGGAGGAAGAATATACGCTGAAGGCCGTCTACAGGGTGGACTGCTCGGGCTGCGGAAGGTGCGTCAGGGAATGCCCGGCCGGAGCCATTTCAATAGATTTCAAGCCGTTGGGACCCGGAAAGGAGGGGCGGGCGGATGGCTAAGATCTACCCGGAGTACAGTTACGACCTTGCGGACGGCATTATCGAAGCCCTGGAGCAGTACCGGGCCGACGGCATTGTTGCCCTTGTCAGGGAAAAATCCGCGAAGGAGCCGGGGCCGGAAATTTTCAGGGAAGCGGGTGAAAAGTCCGGGACCGTTGCGGTGGAGGCCGGCAAAAAGCACCAGGACAGGACCGGCGAGATGATCGAGACGGCGGCCGCCAGGACCGGGATGGCCTTTCCATCTCTTATGCAGCGCTACATGGAGATATGGATATTGTGCACGGGTTTGTCGGAGAAATGGCTGTTGAAGCAGGCCACTCCCCGGGGCATCGTTTACGAGATCGCGCATTGCGCCCTTGGGGAAAGGGTAAGCCGGGAGTGGCCCGGGTCCGGGAATGCGGCCTGCACCGGATACTGCATTGGGGCGCTGGAAACCATTGCCAGGGAGCTGGGGATGAATCTGGAGGTGAAAAGGGAGGATCCGGATTCCGGCCAGGGCCTGTGCAGGTTCGTTATAGCTCCGAAGGTATAGAACCGGGCCCAAGAATTTTGACTGCGGCCGTCAGCCAATAACCGGCAAGGGGAGAAATGGAACATGCATATAAGTTCATCGGTCAGGGTGCTTGGCAACGGGCATTTTAACCTGTACCTGGCCGGCGGTGAAGAAAAGGTGATCATCGAAGGCGGGGTGAGCGGGGTTGTTCCGGCGCTTAGGCGCCAGGTGAACGAACTGCGGGCTGCCGGCGAGGTTTCGCGCCTGGTGGTGATGCACGCCCATTTTGACCATGTCTGCGGGCTGCCGGGGCTGAAGGGCATTTTCAAGACGGCCCGGACGGCGGCATCGGCCAAGGCCGCCGAGGTGCTGGCCAAACCGGCCGTGGTGGCCGGCTTTTTCCGCGAGGATGAGTCCATGACCGCTGCCCTGAAGGACCTGGCCGGCGGCGAGTCCGGCGCCGCGGAACCCGGAGAAATATTTTCACCTCCGCCGACCCTGGCTGTGGATGAAGTGATACCGGAGGAAGCGGTTTGGCGGCTGGGGCCGAATTTCAGCCTGCATTTTTACCGGGCGCCCGGGCACAGCCCCTGCAGCCTGACGGCCTACAGCCCGGAAGAAGAAATTCTGTTTTCCTCGGACAGCGCCGGTTTTCCGGTGGACAGCCGGACGGTGTTCCCCATTTTTTTTGACGGTTACCTGCCCTATGTGCAAACCATTAAAAGTATGCTGGACCTGCCGGTGACGGTGCTGGCCGGCGCCCATGAGGAAATAATCACGGGCCGCCGGCAGGTCAGGGCATACCTGCAGTCGGCCGTGGACTGGGCGGAAAGTACCCGGTCCATGGTTGAAGACGCCGTAAAGAGGGGAACGGACAGGGAAAGGCTGGCGGAGGATATTTTTATGCGGTTTTATCACGGCCGGCTGAAAATATACACCGTGGAAAACATCATGCTGTGCTCCCGCCTGATCGTGAGAAGGGCCCTTGAGGCTGCAGAAAAGGCAGCGCCTGGCGGTGCCCGGCCTTGCCCTCTGCGCCGGTTTATGCAGGCAAACTGAAGCAAAGGAGACGTTGTTTGTGAGCACCCCGGTGATTGATTTTCACGTTCACCCCATTTATTATGAAACCTACTGTTCCGCCACCGAGGAATGGATCAGGGAGAGACAGGGGAAATCCAGGGCCGAATGGGCGGCCTTTGTGGAGGAGTATTCACGGCCGGCCAGCTTTTCCCGTTTTCTGCATGAAAACGGCGTGGATTTCGGGGTGATCCTGGCCGAACTGAGCCCGGTCACCACCGGCATCTGCCCCAACGAGTACGTGGCGGAATTCTGCCGGGGCCAGGAAAACATGATTCCCTTCGCCAGCATCAACCCATACATGATTGCCAGTCCCCGGAAGGAACTGGCCCGCCTGGCGCGGGACCACGGGATCAGGGGGCTTAAGCTTTATCCCACTTACAATTACTTTTATCCCAACGACCGCATGCTGTACCCGGTTTACGAAAAGGCCGAGGAACTCCAGATGCCGGTGATGGTGCACACAGGGTCTTCGGTGTTCAAGGGATCCCGCCTGAAGTACGGCGACCCGCTGTATCTGGACGACGTGGCGGTGGACTTTCCGGACCTCACCATCCTGATGGTGCACAGCGGGCGGGGAATATGGTACGGCGAGGCCTTTTTCCTGGCCCGCCTGCACCCCAATCTGTACATGGAGGTGGCGGGACTGCCCCCGCAGAAGCTGCTGGATTATTTCCCGGAACTGGAGCGCAACGCCGACAAGGTTGTTTTCGGGTCGGACTGGCCCGGGGTGACCAGTATCAGGAAGAACATCGAGGTTATCCGCCGCCTGCCCCTGCGGGAGTCCACCAAGGAAAAAATACTGGGGGGCAACGCGGCCAGGATCCTAAAAATAAAAATCTGAAGAAGTTTTGGTTGTCAGATATTGACTTAATCGGCTAAAATAAAGCGGGTTAACCTAAATCCAGATCTTTTCCGAGGACAGGCGGGGGTGGGGTGGTGGTTACATATATCCGGAGCGCTTCCGGGAAACGCTCCATGAGGGTGACCCTTTCTCCACCGCAGGTACTGGTGGCGGGATTCGCTCTGATCATTTTGATCGGCGCCTTGTTGTTGACGCTGCCCGGTTTTACGGCTCCCGGAAAGCAGACCGGTTTTTTGACCGCCCTGTTCACCGCCACTTCCGCGGTGTGCGTGACCGGGCTGGTGGTGGTGGACACCGGCACCCACTGGTCGCTGCCGGGCCAGGTATTGATCATGCTGCTGATCCAGGTGGGCGGTCTGGGCTTTATGACCATGGCGATGATCTTTTTCATTGTCATGGGAAAAAAAATAGGCCTGAAAAACAGGCTGCTGGTACGGGAATCCCTGAACCAGATCAGCGTGGAGGGCGTGATCAGGCTGGTCAGGGCCATCCTGTTCTTCACCCTGGGCGCCGAACTGCTGGCGGGCGTGATCCTGGGTATCAGGTGGGCCGGTGAGATGGGACCGGGAAGGGGGGCCTGGTTTGGGCTGTTCCACGCGGTGAGCGCCTTTAACAATTCAGGCTTCGACCTGTTTGGGGATTTCAGAAGCCTGACGGGATATGCGGCCGACCCGGTGGTCAACCTGGCTGTAATGTCTCTGATCATTACAGGCGGGCTGGGCTTTTCGGTGGTCAACGACATATGGAAAAACCGCAGGGACAAAAAGAGGCTGTCCGTTCACACCCGGCTGGTGATTATCACCACCCTGATCCTGCTGGCGCTGGGCGCTGTTCTGTTCGCGACCCTGGAGTGGGGATCGGCCTTAAGGGGACTGCCGCCTTCCGGCAAATTGCTGGCTTCCTGCTTCCAGAGCGTCACCCCGCGCACGGCGGGCTTCAATACCGTGGACATGGCCGCCCTGCGCCCGACCACACTTTTTCTCATAATCATATTGATGTTTATCGGGGCATCCCCCGGATCCACCGGCGGGGGGATCAAGACCACCACCTTCAGCCTCCTCCTTCTGGCCTCCGGGGCCGTATCGGCCGGCCGGGAGGATATAGAGGTGTATAACAGGAGGATACCCTTTCACCAGGTATACAAGGCCCTGACCATTTTCCTGCTGTCCACCTTCTGGGTGGTCCTGGTGACCATGATCCTCACCGTAACTGAAAAGGCCGATTTTCTGACCATACTCTTTGAAACGGTTTCCGCCTTCGGCACCGTGGGCCTGTCCATGGGCCTGACTCCCGAATTGAGCGACGCCGGGCGGCTGCTGATCATTTTGACCATGTTCCTGGGCAGGCTGGGGCCCGTGACGGTGGCCTTCGCCCTGGCCCAGCGCAGGGACCGTACAAGAATCAGGCATCCCGAGGAAAAAATAATGGTGGGGTAGGGAAGGCATGAAACAGTTTGCCGTTATAGGGCTGGGCCGCTTCGGATCAAGCCTGGCCAGGACGCTGGCCGGAATGGGCTACGAGGTCCTGGCCGTGGACGCCGACGAGGGCAAGGTGGAGGATCTGGCGGACGCGGTCACCCACTCGGTCCAGGCCAACGCCCTGGAGGAGGCGGTGCTCAAGTCCCTGGGGCTGCGGAATTTCGACGTGGTGGTGGTGGCCATAGGCCAGGACATTCAGTCCAACATTCTGGTCACCGTGATGCTGAAGGAGATGGGCGTCAGGAAGGTGGTGGCCAAGGCTTCCACCGAACTTCAGGGCAAGGTGCTGAAAAAAATCGGGGCGGACATTGTGGTTTTCCCGGAAAGGGACATGGGCGAGCGGGTGGCCCGGTGGCTTGTTTCAAAGAATATAATCGACCAGATCAACCTGTCCCCGGACTACAGCCTGTTGGAACTGGCGGCGCCGGAGAAATTCGTGGGCGCCACCCTGCAGGAATCGGGCATGCGGAAAAAGTACGGCATAACTGTGCTGGCCATCCGCCGGGGCAACGACTTCATCATTTCGCCGGAAGCCGGTGAGAGGATAGAGAGGGGAGATATTCTGATTGTCATCGGCCATAATGAAAAGATGAAGGACCTGGAGACGGAGGGGTAGAAAAACGGGAATTGGGAACTGGGGATTGGGGGAAATGGCAAGGGCCGGCGTGCTGCCGGCCCCAGTTTTAGGCCCTCAGTTGTTCTTTCGACGTTACGGGCGACCGGCTGCCCACTCCCCGGAAACATCTGTCCAGGTGATCCTGGGGCAGGGGCCTGGTGAAATAGCTGATCACGATCAGGGCCAGGGACGAAATCACGATGCTGTAGAACAGCGGATCGACGTGGGTCCAGGGATAGGGCAGGAGGGTTGGTTTGCCGAAGACGGCCTTGCAGATTCCGAAGGGAACTGCCTCCGACGCATGCAGGAAGACGAACCCGAATATGGACACCCCGTATCCCAGGGCGACGCTCCAAACCGCCGCCGCCTTGGTCACCTTTTTCCAGAAGATGGCCCCCAGCAGGGCGGGCAGGATGCCGGCGGCGCAGATGCCGAACCAGAAGGCGGTGGCCCTGGCGATAACGCTGATGGGCAGTATGTAGGCCATGAATATTGCCCCCACCGCCCCGATTGCCACACCGACGCGGGACAACAGCAGGGGGTTGACCTTGACGTTCCAGGTGGCCAGCAGGTCCCGGGAGAAGGCCACGCTCTGGACGTGCACCAGCCCGTTTACGGTGGTAATACAGGCTGACAGCAGGGTTACCATGAACAGGTAGATGTAGGCCGGGGGCATCACTGAGTTGATGTAGGTGGGTATGATCAGGTCGGTGTTCCCTTTGGCCACGACAATGGAGATTTTGCCCAGGGCTTGATGGAAATATACGTTGGTCAGGGGGCCCACCATGAAGGCCGTGCCGGTGAACAGGAAGATGCAGACGCCGCCGACCAGCACCGCCCGGTGCAGCGCCCGTTTGTTGGGCACCGTCAGGAACCGCAGGATCAGCTGGGGCTGGGCCAGCACCCCGATGCCAACGCCCATGACGATGGTGCTGATCACGGTCCACCAGATGGGCGAACCCCACTTGGGCATGGCCGTCCAGCCCAGGTGCCCGCCTTTGGCCAGGTTTTCCGGCACCAGGCCGGCCATGCCGGTCAGGGCCTGGTGCCCGGCGGTCACTCCTCCGACCACGGAGTAGGTCTTGAACAGGAGAATGACCATTCCAAGGATCATCATTGAGCACATGAAGGCGTCGGCGTACATGATCCCCTTCAGGCCGCCCCAGCCCACGTAAATGGCGACGATAACAGCCAGCAGCAGCAGGGCCAGGTTGAAGTCGATTTTCAGGGACTCCTCGATGAACCGGGCGCCTCCGATCATCACCACGCCGGTGTAGGCCGGCATGAGCAGGAAAATCATCAGGCCGATGAACCAGGTGATGAACTTGGACTGGTAGCGTTCCCCCAGCATGGAGGCCAGGGTGGTGGTTCCAGTGTTTTGGGTCATGCGCCTGATGGGCTCGCCCAGGAAGATGAAGGCCACAAAAATGCCCAGTATAATGTTGAAGAAAGAAAGCCACATCAGGGTGAACCCGAACACCCCGGCGGCCCCGCCGAAGCCGACGATGGCCGAGGTGCTGATAAAGGTGGAGGCATAAGCCAGGGCCATGATCCAACCCGGCATCTGCCGCCCGGCCACCATGTAGTCCTCGGCGCTTTTGGTCTGACGGTAGCCGAGGTAGGTCAGGTAGCTGATGACGGCAATGTAGCAAAAAAGGACAACCGCTAAAACGCCGAGATTCACCAGTCCTCACCACCTTTGTTCCAGTTGATTGCGCCGTAGATAACACAAAATAGCATGGACGCCACGTTCAGAAGCCATACCAGCGCCGTCCAGCCGTCCGCCATTCCCAGCATTTTACCCCTCCTTAATTTACAGTCTTGGATTGCCTGTCCGGGCTGCCCCGGTGCGGCAGCCGGACCGTGCTTGCAGGATTGCCTTTTCCCCGGTGATCACCCCCCTGACAGGCGAAAAGGAACCCGATCTCCCCGGCCCCCGGGGTATATATCTCTGTGGAAGGGTTGTACTCTAATGACCTGACGATGGCAAAAGGATTTTAAGTATGAAATATCACGTCAGGTTGCGGCGGTCGATGACCCGCCTGGCCTTGCCCTCGCTGCGGGCGATGCTCCGGGGCGGGACTATGACCACCCTGGCGGTTATGCCCAGGGTCTGGTTCAGCGCTTTTTGGACCCGGCCGGTGACTCTTAGAATTTCACTTTCGTCCTTCTGGTAGAGTTCGTCCACGGCCTCCACCTGCACCTCGATCTGGTCCAGGTTGCGCTGCCGTTCCACCACTATCTGGTATTGCGGGACCAGTTCCTTCTGTTCCAGGATGACCCCCTCTATCTGAGACGGAAAAACGTTTACCCCCCGGATGATCAGCATGTCGTCCGAACGGCCGGCCAGCCGCATCATCCTGACCGTTGTGCGGCCGCAGGGGCAGGGTTCGGGGTCAATGGTGGTAATGTCTTTGGTCCGGTAGCGGATTACCGGGAAGGCCTCCTTGGTCAGGCTGGTCAGCACCAGTTCGCCCTTTTGCCCGTACTCCAGCGTCTCGCCGGTTTCGGGGTCGATCAGCTCGGGCAGGAAATGGTCGTCCTGGATGTGCATGCCGTTGTGGCAAATGCACTCGGCCGACACCCCGGGGCCGATCAGTTCGGTCAGGCCGAACTGGTTAAAGGCCTCCAGCCCCAGCCTGCTTTCAATCTCCCGGCGCATTTGGTCGGTCCAGGGCTCGGCTCCGAAAAGGCCCACCCGCAGGCAGATGTCATTGAGCCCGACACCCATTTCCTCCATGGTCTCGGCCAGGACCAGGGCATAGGAAGGCGTGCAGCAGAGGACGGTGGGCCTGAAGTCCTGCCAAAGCATCACCTGGCGCTTGGAAAGTCCGCCGGAAACCGGCACCACGCTGGCGCCGATCTTTTCCGCCCCGTAATGGAAGCCCAGGCCGCCGGTAAACAGGCCGTAACCGTAGGCGTTGTGCACGATGTCGTCCTCCGTCACCCCGGCCGCCGCCATGGACCGGGCGATCACTTCCATCCACACCTCCATGTCGTTCCTGGTATAGGCCCCCACTATGGGCTTGCCGGTGGTGCCGCTGGAGGCGTGAAGGCGGACAACCCTGCTCATGGGGACGGCGAACAATTTATAGGGGTAGTTGTCCCGCAGGTCGTTCTTTACGGTGAAGGGGAGCCTTTTCAGGTCCTCCAGGGACTTGACGTCTTCGGGTTTGACCCCTTTTTCGTCAAAAGCCCGGCGGTAAAAGGGCACATTTTCATAGGCCCTTTTTACCGTGGCCTGCAGTCTTTCAAGCTGAACCCTTTTCTTCTCGGACGCCGGCATGGTTTCGGCTTCCCTGTTCCAGAACAGGTTTTTCGTTTTATTTGCCATGGACTTTCCTCCAATTCTTATAGCTATTAGCTGTTAGCGATTAGCATCTAGCCGCTAGCAGCTAGTCGCCAGTCGCTATTTTCCTCGATTTCCAATCTCCATTCTTCAACCTATCTTCCGGCTGTATATCACCTGGGCCTGCAGTCCAAAGCCAGGCGCCACGCTGATCAGCGGTTCGCCGCGCAGGTGCCGTCCTATATTTTCCACGAAAACTTCCCCGAACCGTATGGTGTACATGTCTGTCCAGCTTGAAATGTGGGGGCTCAGGAAAACATTCTTGGCCTTCCAGAGCGGGTCGTCCGGGGGAAGATACGAGGGCAGGGGATTTTTAATCCAGAAGACGTCTATGGACGCCCCGGCAATGCAACCTTCGTCCAGGGCCTTGATCAGGTCCTCCTTCACCACCAGCGATCCCCGGGCGCAGTTGATAAAGTATGCGGTGGGCTTCATCATCCTGAACCGGTCTATGTTCATCATGTTCAGGGTATCCCTGGTTTCCGGGCACGACAGGACCACGAAGTCGCTGGCGCGCAGCACTTCCTCAAAGTCGCCGGCAAGATAAACCCGGTCAACGTGGGGTATGTCCATTATTTGTAATTCCGTGCCGATGACGTTCATGTCAAAGGCCTTGGCCCGTTTGGCGATCTCCCTGCCGATGCCGCCCAGGCCGATGATGCCCAGGGTCTTGCCGCACAGTTCCCGGCCCTGGATGCGTTCGAATTTAATTTGCTTCTGGTTGTCCCATATTTCGGTGTATTTTTTTACATGGTTCAGAAGAAGACCCATCACAAACTCGGCCACGGGCACTCCCGAGCCTCCGGGAACGTGCACCAGCGGTATTTCTCTGGGCAGCAGGCCCGATTTCTCCCAGTGGTCAATCCCGGAACTGAAGGTCATCACCCACTTAAGATCTTTCATCTGGGGGATCTGCCTGACCAGCGGCCAGGTTCCCACTATATTGATTTGGCTTACATCCTCCGGGATTTCCGATTCGTCCTTGCAGGGGTACAGTTTTAAAGTGCCGTCCTTAATTTCCCGTGGAAAACTTTCTTCGATCAAGGCCGCGTATCTCGCGGCCTCCTCCTGAATAATCAGAATGCTGGTGGTCATAGTTCAGCCTCCTTCGGTCTGATTTTAGGCGGGATCCGGCAGTCCGGCGGACAGCCGTTTCTCCTCAAGGAAAGCTAAACTACCGTGCATACCGTCCTGCTTTTCCTGTAAGAAGTGAAACCCTGTAAAATTAGTGATTAATTAAGTATATTATGAATATTCAGAAACCGGCCATCGCTAAATAGGGTGGAAAGGAGGTTATGACAGGGTAAAAGAGGGTTAACCTTTTTGGGGGTCGATCCCGGGAAAACGAAACGGTTGAAAAAATTTCAGCCGGGTTGTTGGTCCGGGAGAGTTTTACCGTATATTAATTATTTTTTCATCTTGACAAGGTTTTGTCAAACAATTCATAATTTATATAATAATAAACGACAGAACACCATGCTGAACATTTCAAATAAAGAAGGAAAAGGAGAGGGCGGGAGCGAAAGGTAGAGGGGGAATTCCGGCAAAGCGGACGGAGGAACCGGAAATGAAAAAATATAAAATTCACTACGGCTGGGCCATCCTGGCCGTGGGCATCCTGGTGGTGGCGGGGTCCCTGGGTTTCGGGCGGTTCGGCTACAGCATGATCCTCCCTTCGATGCAGGCCGGGCTGGGTCTGGGCCACGACCAAACGGGAATCATCGCCTCGGCCAACATGTCCGGCTATGTCCTGGCGGCCCTGGGGGTGGGGGTGCTGGCCTCCCGATACGGACCCAGGATGATAATCGCGGCAGCCCTGTTTTGGACCGGCCTGACCATGGCCGCCACGGCCCTGGCCGGAGGCCTGGCGTCGCTGGTGATCCTTCGCTTTCTGACCGGGATGGGCAGCGCCGGGGGCAATATATCCATCATGGGACTTGCCTCCAGCTGGTTTTCGGCAAGGCGACGGGGGATGGCCTGCGGCTTCCTGGTGGGCGGATCGGGTCTGGCCATAGCGATAACCGGCTGGGTCGTCCCGCTGATCAACGGCACTTACCCCGTGCACGGCTGGAGGTACTGCTGGCTGGCCCTGGGAGTGCTGATCCTGGTTATAGGGGTCCTGGCTCTTCTTTTTATCAGGAATACCCCGCGGGAAAAAGGTCTTGAACCGGTAGGGGGGGCCGAACCCGCAATTTCGGGGAGCGCTGCCGCCGGTGAAAGGGACCTGGGTGTCCGGGAAATATTTTATCACCGGGGTGTGCCCATCTTGACCGTGATTTATTTTTGCTTCGGTTTTTCTTATATTATTTATGCCATGTTTTTTGTCAACTTTTTAGTGGGAGAAAAAGGTTTAAGCCAGGCTGCCGCGGGCAGCGTCTGGAGCCTGGTGGGATTTCTCTCCATCGGCAGCGCCGTCATCTGGGGCACCCTGTCTGACGTGATCGGCCGCCGGCTGACCATAGCTATCGTCTTCACCCTGCAGGTAATCAGCTACACGCTGCCGGTGGCCACCACGGCCATGGTGTCCGTCTGGATCTCGGCAGTCATTTACGGACTTACCGCCTGGAGCATCCCGGGCCTGGTGGCCTCCTACTGCGGGGACCTGGTGGGTCCGAAGAACGCTCCGGCCGCGCTGGGCCTGGTTACTTTCTTTTTCGGGATCGGGTCGGTGTTGGGGCCTGCTTGCGCCGGGTATATCAAGGAACTGAGCCGGTCATTCGGCGGCGCCTTTTACCTGGCGGCCCTGATTGCCCTGACCGGAGCTTTTTTGTCCCTGCTGAGGGGCAGGACGCACGGGCCCGCGTCTTCCGCCGGCACGGGCGGGTGATGACGGAACCTCAGGGCCGTGGCCAGGACAACTTACACATAAGATGACTGCACAGCGGAAAGGGTATATCTGAGATGGACGTTCAGCCCAAGGAAAGCACAGGTTACAGCGCGCCGCTGGTTTATAAGGTTTTTGCCGTCTTGGAAGAACTGGCCCGGTCCGGATCGGGGATGGGAGTCAGTGAGATTTCCCGTTGCCTCAACATCTCAAAGAGCACGGTTTACGGCATTACCCAGGCGTTGACCGATCTTGAGGTGATTATTCAGGACCCTCAGAACAAAAAATTCAGGCTGGGCCCCACCCTTGTCCACCTGGGCAGCCGGGCACTGGCCGGGATCGACATCAGGGCGGCGGCCAGGCCTTTGATGGAGGAACTGAGCCGGGAGTTCAGGGAAACAATCTTCCTGGGCACTTTCGACGAGAAGGGGATAACCATCATTGAAAAGGCCGACAGCCCAGAGGATTTAAGAATTTCCGCCCCCGTGGGAACCAGGATTCCGCTTTACGCCGGGGCCGCAGGAAAGGTTTTTCTGGCCGGCCTGAAGGATTCGGCCCTTAAGGAAATATTGTCCGAAAGGCGGATCCCCGCATATACCGCAAAAACCATCACCGATGCCGGCGAATACGTGCGGGAAATCAGCCGGGTGCGCCGGGAGGGTTTCGCCACCGACTTCGAGGAGTACATCAGGGGTGTAAACGCAATCTGCGTGCCCATTCCGGACCCCTGGGGGCGGCCGGTGGCCGCCATGTGGATGGTGGGCTTCAGCCATTCCTTTAACGGGGAGAAGATGGACCGGGCGGTGGCGGCCACCATGCAGGCGGCCGCCAGGATCAGCGAAATGCTTGGAGTTAAAGGTGCCGGGAAATGAAGCTTTTCGATGCATTTCAAATCCGCAGGGGCGATCTGGCGGCCCTGGTGGGGGCGGGGGGGAAAACCTCCGCCATGTTTGCCCTTGGGGAAGAAGCGGCTGAAAGGGGCTTCCGGGCAGTCCTGACCACCACCACCCGGATTTACTTTCCGGGTAAAGCGTCGGGACGGCCGGTTATCACGGCGGGCGGCCGGAAAATAGTGGACCTGGTGCGGGATGCGCTTGGGAGTTCCCCCCTGGTGGTGGCCGGATCGGGGACCGGGGAGGGAAAAAAGCTCCTGGGTGTGGAGAGGGAGATTCCGGGCCGGTTTTTGGAGGCCGGCGCCGACCTGGTGGTGGTTGAGGCCGACGGCGCCGCCGGGAGGCCTTTCAAGGCTCCGCGGGAGTGGGAACCGGTGATTCCGGATGGAGTCACCGCGGTCATCCCGGTGGTGGGAATCGACTGCTTGGGCCGGCCGCTGACGGACGGGTGCGTGCACCGCCCGGAGATGGCGGCCGCCCTGACCGGGATGGATCCGGGCCGGACTATAAACCCGGCGGCGGTGGCCGCTGTTTTTTTGCATCCCCGGGGTTACAGAAAAGACGTTCCCCCGGGCAGCCGCTGGGTGCCCTTTATCAACAAGGTGGAAACGGCCGGCGAACTGGAGATGGCGCGGGAATTGGCCTTCCTGCTGGGCCGGGGCGGGGCGGAACGGGTGGTTATAGGGGCGGCCCGGTCGGGCTGCCCGGTATGCGAGGTGCTGGAGTTTTGATTGCAGCTGTGGTCCTGGCCGCCGGGACCTCTTCCCGACTGGGGACACCCAAGCAGCTGCTGGCCTACCGGGGCCGTCCGCTTCTGGCGGCGGCGGTGGAAAACCTGTTGCGGTCTCCGGTGGACCAGGTGGCGGTGGTTTTGGGGCACATGGCGGAAGAGGCGGCCGGGGCCCTGGAGGGCCTGCCGGTGAAGGTGGTATACAACAGGGCATATGCTTCAGGCCAGGCTTCTTCCCTCAAGGCCGGCCTGGCGGCCCTGGACGGCACCGTGGAAGGAGTGCTGTTCGTGCTGGGGGACCAGCCGCTGGTGAAACCCGGAACCATAAGCCTGCTGATTGAAAAATTCAGGGCCGCCGGCGGCATCGTGGCGCCTTTTTATGAAGGAAAAAGGGGAAACCCGGTTTTGTTCGGCCGGCAATTTTTTACCGTCATCGGATCCCTGGAGGGAGACACGGGGGCCCGGGAGATCATCGGCAAACACCCGGAAAGCCTGCACCGGGTTGATGTGTCGGACCCGGGGGTTCTTTTCGACATTGATACCCCGGAGGATTACCGGCGGCTGTTGGAAATGGCCGGGGATCAAGAATAATCTTTTCTGCGGAGGCCAAACGGGAAGGCTTTTTATCTGAACTGGCGGAAGGAAGGAATGATCATGCGCAAGGTCAGGGTTGAAGACGCGGTGGGAATGGTCCTTTGCCATGACGTTACCAGGATTGTGCCGGGTGAGTTCAAGGGCCCGGCCTTCAGGAAAGGACATGTCGTAAGGCCCGAAGACATCCCCGAACTGCTCAAGCTGGGCAAGGATCACCTTTACATCTGGGAATGCGGCCGGGACTACCTGCATGAGAACGATGCCGCCATGAGGATTGCGGCGGCTTCGGCCGGAGACGGGGTGAAGCTCACCGAACCGGTGGAGGGCAAGGTCAGTTACCTTTCTTCCAGGCGGGGGCTGCTGAAGGTTAATGTTGACGGCCTGACCCGGGTCAATGAAATCGAAGAGGTAATCCTGTCGACCCGCCACACCAACCAGCTGGTGGAAAAGGACGGGCTGCTGGCCGGGACCAGGGTCATTCCGCTGGTTATAAAGAAGGAAAAGATAGAACTGGTGGAGCGGATTTGCCGGGATACCGGCCCCCTGCTGGAGGTCAGGGAACTCCGGCCGCGGCGGACGGGGATTGTGACCACCGGCAATGAGGTGTTCCACGGGAGGATTGAAGACCGCTTCGGACCGGTGGTAAAAGAAAAGCTGTCCGAATACGGCTGTCCCGTGGTGGACCAGGTGACGCTGCCGGACGACGCCGGCCTGATCACCGGGGCGATTAAGGACATGGCGGCCCGGGGGTGCCAGATGGTGGTCATTGCCGGGGGAATGTCCGTGGACCCGGACGACGTCACCCCCGCCGGGGTGCGGGCAACCGGTGCCCGGGTGGTCACTTACGGCGCACCGGTTTTGCCCGGGGCCATGTTCCTGCTGGCCTACCTGGACGATATCCCTTTGCTGGGGCTGCCGGCCTGTGTGATGTATTTCAGGGCCACTGTCTTTGATCTGGTACTGCCCCGGATCCTGGCCGGTGAGACTGTTTCCAGGCAGGAAATTGCCAGGATGGGCCACGGGGGCCTCTGTCTGGGCTGTTCCCGGTGCAGTTATCCGCATTGTCCCTTCGGCAAATCGGTCTAAGGAGCGCGATCTAATTCGCCGGTTTCTTTCTTAGCCGGCGATTCTCTTTCTCAGGTCGTAGGCCACGTAAAGGTTTGGCTTTTCCCTGTTTTTTTCATAAAAGGACCTCTCCCGCGAAAAGCCGAACTGGTAGCCGTTTTTCAGCCAGAAATGAGTGGCCCGGTGCTCCGACGGGACATATATCATTCTCATTCCCATCTCCCCGGCTGATTTCTCTGTTTTTTCGATGATGGCCGATCCCAGGCCCTTTCCCCTCAGCCGGCCGGGCAGGTTGATGTGGTGAATGGTGCATATTTTGGTGTCGAAATTGAACTCCAGGTCCAGCATGAACTCCTCGTCGTAGAAGGGGCCTTCCTTGTTGAGGAACTGCTGGAAGTCCCTGTGTTTTCCCACCAGAAATACCGCCGGGCCTGTCTTCCGGTCCGGTTCCTCCCGCCGGGCGGGTCCGCCCGGGGCTTCAGCTTCAGCCCCGGCATCACTGGTAAAAAGGACACCCAATGAATTTTGGCCGGGGTTATCCTCCATAAAATCGGATATATGCATTTTCACTTTCAACCGGCTTTCCAAAATCCCCTGGATGCAGCCGTGCAGCCGGCTGATGGCATCCAGGTTTTCGACGCTGACGGATCTGATCATCAGAGGCTCTCCCCGGTTCATATGGACCTTCGGGCAGCGGCTTGCCTTGTGATATGCTAACACGGCGCCGGGCACCGGTCAAGGAGGCAAAGGACATAAAGCGACTTTTTTCCGCCGCCAGAACCCTGATTTCACGCTGAAATGCATCCAAGGGCGCTTATACCGCTTATCCACCCGGGCTAACCCTTTTTTCACCTTTCAGGTTAGTTCTTTTCATTCCATTTAGCGATATATTTTCTGAATATTTTGTATTATAATGCTATTTAATTTTGGTACTCCGGCCTTTTTGGGGTAATGCCGGCAAGGCCAAAAGGTTAATCCGAGAAAGCGGTTTGGCAGGTTTTTGGGGAAGGGGTGGTTAGAAAGAGGGAAGAAGAGGCGTTGCCCTTCTTAAATTATTAAACAATGCCCAAAGGAGGTAAAAGGTCTATGAAAAGACTTTTATTGGCCGCCCGTTTTATTTTTCTGGCGGCGGTGCTGGTAATAGGCGCGGCCGCTTGCGGCGGGAAGGATGAAAAGAAAGCCGCCCCCATTGTAATCGGGGTGCCCACGGCGCTGGGTTCCATCGAGGGGGCTGACTCCCTGCGGGCGGTGCAGTTGGCCGTGGAAGAGATAAATGCCAAGGGAGGGGTTTCGGTAAAGGGGGAAAAGCGCCCTCTGGCGGTGGTCTCCATAGATACAAGGGAGCATGAGCCGGGGATACCGGTCACCGACGCCCTGGCGGCGGTGGACAAACTTATTGCCGAGAAAAAGCCCAATGCCATCTTGGTGGGGGCCTTCCGATCGGAGGTCCTGCTCTCCTCCATGGACCTCGTGGCCAAGCACAAGATTCCCTATATCACAACTATCGCCATGACCCCGGATTTCCAGAAAAAAGTCAAGGAGGACTACAACAAATACAAGTACATGTTCCGGATGTGCCTGAACGCCCCCTACCTGGTCAACTACCTGTCCAGGACCATGGGCTTTGTCGGCAAGGAGTTCAACTTTAAAAAGGCATACATAATCGTGCAGGACGTACTCTGGGCCAAGGGGACCGGCAGCGGGCTGGAAAAATGGCTGAAGGACAACGGTTGGGAAGTGGTGGGGTTTGACGCCTATCCCACCGGCGCCTCGGACTTTTCCTCGTCCCTGGGCAAAGCCAAGGCCGGCGGGGCCCAGGTAATCGTGCCGATATTCGACATGCCCCAGTCGGGAATACTGCTCAAGCAGGCCAGGGCCATGAAAGTGCCGGCGCTGATGGCCGGCTTCATCAGCCCGGCGGCCCCGGGAAGCGCCTGGAAGACCTTTGAAGGCGAGGTGGAGGGCCTGGTCAACCTCCTGTTCGAGATCGGACCCATGCCGGTGAAGGCGGTGCCCAGGTCGGTGCAGTTCCATGAAAGCTACACCAAGAAGTACGGCCAGGAGATGGGGGCCAAGCTGAGCGGCCACGGGCCGGGGCCATCCTATGACGCGGTTTACGTTCTGGCCGGCGCCATCGAGAAGGCCGGGACCCTGGAGGCCGACGCCCTGGCGGCGGCCATCAAGGCCACCGATATGGAAGGGGTTATCGGCAGGATCAAGTTCAGCGACGACCACCAGGTGGTGTATGACGTTAATCCCAAGGAGGCGGCCATCGGCGCGGTCTTCCAGTGGAAGGCCCCGGGAGTGAGGGTGCCCGTGTTCCCGGAGACGGCCGCCGAAGGCAAGATCGAACTGCCTCCGTATATGAAGAACTAGCTGCTAGCAGCTAGAAGCTAGCGGCTAGTAGCTTACTGCTGGCAGGTTTAAAGGGTGATGACGGAATGGAATTGGTGAACGTGCTTGTTTTTGGCCTGGTCAACAGCGCCGTCCTGGCCCTGACCGCCATGGGCTTCAGCCTCACCTTCGGGCTCAGCGGGGTGGCCAATTTCGCCCACGGGGGCCTGTACCTTCTGGCGGGCTACACCAGTTGGATACTGGCAAACCGCCTGAACCTGCCCTTTGCGGTGTCAGCGGTCCTGGCGGTGATCCTGGCAGCGCTGCTGGGGGCCCTGATATACCGGTTGGTTTTGATGCCGGTGCGGGGGATTGTTCTGTCCGAGGTAATCGCCACCTTCGCCGTGGGTGTGGCCATACTGGAACTGTTCCGGTGGATGGGATTCGTCACCTATGAGTTCAATCTCCGCCCCTTTGTCAAGGGAAGCGTTGAAATTGCCGGGGTGGCGGTGGATTACCAGAGGATTTTAATTATCGGCATCGGGCTGGTTTTGGCGGCAGGCCTGTGGTATTTCACCCGCCGTACCAGGATTGGCCTGGCCCTGAGGGGAATGGCCCAGGACGAGTACACCGCGCTGTCCGTGGGCATCGAATCGGACTGGGCGGCCGCCCTCAGTCTGGCCCTTGGGGCCGGGCTGGCGGCGGTGGCGGCCCTGTCCATTCTGCCTCTGGGGATTATTTCCATAAATATAGGGTACGACGTGCTGCTCATCGCCCTGGCGGTGACCGTCCTGGGGGGGCTGGAAAGCACCACGGGGCTTGTGGCCGGGGCCTTTATTCTGGGCTACGCCATGACCTTCACCAGCACTTATCTGGGACCCCAGTGGATGGAGGCAGTGTACATGGCCGCCATCGTCCTGGTTCTGGCGGTGAAGCCTTCGGGGCTGTTCGGCAAATCAAAGGAACTGGAGGAGAGGGTCTGATGGTGAAGAGGGGTTATCGCAAGGAAAGGCTGGACCGGGGGATCAAGGCCAGGTCGGACGATATATTCGCCATCGCTTCATGGCGGGAAACCCTGTACCTGATCCTGCCCAGGGCCGCGGTAATCGTTTCCCTCCTTGCTTTCCCGCTGTTGAAGGATGTGCTGGGGCATTACTGGCAGAACGTCATGCTGATTACCTGCACCATCGCCCTGCTGGCCCTGAGCTGGGACCTGCTGGCCTCGGTGGGGCTGGTGTCCCTGGGGCAGGCCCTTTTCTTCGGAGTCGGAGCCTACCTGGCGGGATTCTTAAGCCGGACCTTCGGTTGGACGCCGCTTTTGACCATCCCGGCGTCCACCGTAGCCGGGGCGCTTCTGTGCACCGCCATACTGTTCCCGGTGTTGCGCCTGCGGGGGATTTACTTCGGGCTGATCACCTTTGCCCTGCCCCTGCTGATGATGCGCATGATTGAGGCCACCAAGATCCTGGGGGGAACCGAGGGGCTTAGCGGACTGCCTCCCTTGCCGGACATAACCTTCGAGCTCTACCTGGTTATTACCGCCGCCCTGGTTTGCGCCTTCGGCTTCAAAAGGCTCATGGACACCGACTATGGCCTTGTGTTGCGGGCCATCAGGGACAACGACCGGTCGGTGCTGGCCTCGGGGATCAACATCCAGTGGTACAAGGCCCAGGCGGTGTTCATCGCCGCCCTGCCCGGCACCTTTGCCGGCGCCTTTCTGACCCACCACTACCAGTTCGTGGGCATGCCGGCCTTCGCCCTGGATTTTTCCATATTGCCGCTGACCAGCGTGGTCATCGGGGGTGCCGGCACCTTTGCCGGTGCCGTGCTGGGGGCCTTTATCCTGGTCCCCCTGTCGGAGGTTCTGCGGGCCTTCGGCACTCTGCGGGTGGTCATTTACTGCTCATTCCTGATCATATTCACCATCGGCCTGCCCGAGGGGATCTTCCGGTTTATCGAGAGGAAGTACCACCAGTTCGAAAGGGTTGTACCCCTGGAGGAGGTGAGGGCGTGAGGACGGATCCGATTCTTAGAGTATGCAACCTTTCCAAGCGCTTTGGCGGAGTGAACGCCGTCTACGACGTCAGTTTCTATCTGTACGAGGGCGAAACCCTGGGAATTATCGGCCCCAACGGGTCGGGAAAAAGTACCCTGATCAACCTGATCACCGGGTTTGTCAAGCCCGACTCCGGTAAAGTCTATTTCCGCGGGCGGGACATCACCGGCATCACCCCGGACAAGGCCGTTTCCCTGGGCATAGCCCGGAGTTTTCAGCTGGTCAGGCCCTTTTACAACATGGCGGTCTATAAAAACCTGGTCATTCCCCTGTATTCCCCCCGGGTGAGGAAGCTCAAGGGCGGAAAATACGGCGACCGGGACGAGGTGGCCATTCACCTGCTGGAAGAAGTGGGGTTTGAGCGGGATTCCCAGGTTCCTTTCAAAACGGCCGGCACTCTCCCCCACGGGTACATGAAGCGCCTGGAGCTGGCCCGCTGCCTGTCTCTTCAGCCGGAAGTGGTGATCCTGGACGAGTTGTTTTCCGGCATGAGCATGTCCGAGATAGCCAGCATGCTTCCCCTCCTGGAGAAGATCAACCGGGAGGAGGGGAGGACCCTGATCATGGTGGAGCACAGGCTGAGGGAGCTGTTCAGGGTGGTCGGGAAGGTCATCGTCCTCAATTTCGGCATGAAGATCGCCGAAGGCACGCCGGCGGAAGTAATGGAAGTGGAAGAGGTCAGGAAGGCATATCTTGGCAGCGAGGTGGAGGCCGGTGCTTGAGGTTAAAAATCTCATGGTATTTTTCGAAAACGCCCTGGCGGTGAACGACCTGAGCCTGGAGGTCAAAAAGGGGGAGATCGTGGGGGTTTTCGGATCCAACAGTGCCGGCAAAACCACCCTGATGAACACCATAGCCGGCCTGACGCAGCACATGATGCACCGGGAGCAAAGAAAGGGGGGCCAGAGGATCACCATCTCCGGGGAGATGCTGTTCGAGGGGGAGGACATACTGCGGGCCAAGCCCAGCCGGAGGGTGGCCAAAGGAATCGTCCTCTGCCGGGAAAGGCACCCGGTTTTCAAGGACTGCAGCGTGGAGGAAAACCTGCGGCTGGGGGGATACCTGCGCAAGGAAAGCGAAATCAGAGAAAGAATCAGGTACGCCTATGATCTCTTTCCTCCCCTGGAGAGGCTGAAGGGAAAAAAGGCCGGCATGCTGAGCGGGGGGGAGCAGGAAATGGTGGCCATTGGGATGGCCCTGGCGGCCCGCCCGAAACTGCTGATCATGGATGAGCCGCTGTTGGGTTTAAGCCCCGCCATGCAGTCGGAGGTGGTCAGGGCGGTCAGGGAAATAAGTCGGGATGGAGTGACCATCCTGCTGGCCGAGCAGTACGCCAGGCCCGTCATGCCTGTAATCGACCGGGGGTACGTGATTGAAAACGGCACCCTGATCGTCAGCGGCACCGGGAAAGAACTGTTGGATAACCCGGAAGTGAGGTCGGCCTACTTCGGTGTCTAGCAGGGCTGTGATACAGGGATGTGATAAGGGGTGGAAATCCGTGAATGGGAAAAAACACCGGTCCATATACGAAGCCTTCTCGGAAACGGCCGGGAGGTTTCCGGGAAAAACCGCCCTTATTTATTTGGGAGAAAGATTTACTTACGGACAACTGGAACAGATGGCCGGCATGATTGCCGGGTCCCTGGCCGGGATGGGTGTTGAGAAAGGGGAAAGGGCGGTAATCTACCTCCCCCACGTCCCCCAGTGGGTTATCATCTGGCTGGCCCTGCAGAGGATCGGGGCGGTGGCCGTCCCGGTGACGCACTTCTATGGGCCCGGCGACCTCAGGTATATTGCTGCCGACAGCGGGGCCGAGACCATTTTCTGCATGGATACCAACTTCGGCTATGTCAGCCAGATTCTTTCCGGGACCGGGCTAAAAAGGGTGATCGTCAATACCGTAGCCGATCTTCTGCCCTGGTGGAAAAGGTTTATCGGCAAGGTGTACGACCGTATACCGGAAGGAAAGTACTCTTCGGGGGAGGGCATTTTCACTTTTAAGGACCTGATCAGGCGCAGGTCCGGGCCCCCGCCGGAAGTCCCGGTGGAGGGCTGGGAAACGGCTGAAATACTTTATACCGGCGGCACCACGGGGCTTCCCAAGGGCGTTCCCATTTCCGATGTTTTGTTTCAGGAAAGCGTCGACGAGCAGAGAAAAGCCAGCCAAAAGATTATTCCCAGGGGGGAAGACGTGGTCATCCAGGGCGCTCCCCTTTACCATATCCTGGGCCAGGTGGTGGGGCTGGGGGGAATTCTTTCGGGAGATACCCTGATCCTTCTGCCCAAGATGAACCTGGACGCCATATTAGACCACATTGAAAGGTACAAGGCCAAGACCTTTTTCGGCACCCCCACCCTGTACCGGATGATCCTGGAGCACAACCGGCTGGACCACTACGACCTCGGATCTCTCCAGTATTGCTTCAGCGGGGGCGACGTTCTGCCCCGGGAGGTGGCCGGGAGGTGGCTAAAAAAATACGGCAGGCCCATCTACCAGGGTTACGGGGCCACGGAGACCTGCGGAGGGGTGGCCCTGACGCCGGCGGGGGAATCTTTTCCGGAGGGAACGGCCGGGAAAATACTCCCAATCAAGCAGGTCAAGGTGGTCAATCCGGATACGCTGGAGGACGTTCCTCCAGGCTATCCGGGGGAGTTGCTGGTCTCTTCGGACCACATGGTGGACGGCTACTGGAACAAGCCGGAGGAGACCGCCAGGTCCTTCGTCCGGATCGACGGCAGACTGTGGTACCGGGTGGGGGATCTGGTGCGCATCGACGACCAGGGATGGCTTTTCTTCCTGGACCGGTCGGCGGACATAATCAAGCACAAGGGGTACCGGGTGGCCGCCTCCAAGATAGAGGCCGTGCTGCAGGAGCATCCGGCGGTGATAGCTTCCTGCGCCGTTGGGGTGCCGGATGAAAAGGTGGGCGAAAGGATTAAGGCCTTTGTGGTAATTAAGGAGGACGTAAAGGGAGTTACCGCCTCCGATCTAATCAAGTTTTGCCGGGAAAGGCTTGCTCCCTACGAGGTGCCACAGTACGTAGAGTTCCGCGACATGCTGCCCAAGTCGAAGGTGGGCAAGCTCCTCAGGCGGGAACTGAGGGCCGACGAGCGGCGCAAGCTGGAGGTATCGTAAATTGGACTTATCCGTATGTTTCCGGCAGTCGGGAATCCAGAATCCAGAATGAGAAAGTCCGGAGCGTTTTCCGGAGGCTGATATCCGGATATTGGCGACGGAGCGTACGGGATGCCGGGCGGGCCGCAGGACGCGGCCTCAGCCGGATAGTGCATGGACGCACGTACCGCAGGCGGTCGGCAGAACGTAAGCGGGGAGCCTAGAGCCGGTTCAGCCGGAGGATCGAAAGCCCGGATCTCTTAACCGCACCCCCGGCCCCAAATTTTTATTATTCGTTGCAGCGTGGAGACCCAAGTTTTACTCCCAACAGCGCTTTATATTTATCACTCTTAAGGATTAACCCCCTTTTCACTCAGAATGAACCGGTAATATAGCCTTTTTAGCGATTTTTTTGCGTCCTGAATTAACCTATAATCTAAACGAATTGGAGGATGTCGGGGGGATTGTCTTTGCCGACGACACCGGTAAACGGGAAAGTGGAACAAATTCTTGCCCGGCTGGAGAGGGTGCTGGAAGACCCGGCGGGGTATGTCCGCCAGGTAAAGTCAGACCGCAGGGTGAAGGTAATCGGGTGGCTGCTCACAGATGTCCCCGAGGAGTTAATCCACGCCGCCGGGGCGCTTCCCTTCGGTATTACAGGCGGCAGGGAAGGTTTTTCCTGGGCCGACGCCCACCTGCAGACCTGGGCCTGCTCCCTGGCCCGAAGCTGCCTGGGTCTGGGACTGCAGGGGAAACTGAATTTTCTGGACGGACTTGTAATTCCGCATACCTGCGACACCACCCGGAACCTGGGAGGGATCTGGAAGCACGTCAGGCCCCTGCCCATGATGGAGAATTACCTGCTGCCCCGCCAGGTGGACCGGCCCAGTGCCAAGGCTTACCTGACCGGTGAGCTGGGACGGTTGAAGGCCAAGCTGGAACAGTGCACCCGCAGCGGGATCACCGCCGGCAAACTGCAGGAAAGCATATCGCTGTACAACCTGAACCGGTCGCTTATGCGGCGCCTGTTCGCCCGCCACGTCCGGGACCCGGAAACGCTCGGCAACCGTGCCATCTACAACATCATCAAGTCTTCCATGTGTATGCCCAAGGAGGAACACAACAGGCTTCTGATTGACCTTGAACAAGCCCTAAGTGAGGGACCCCGGAACACCGTGGAAAACCGTCATGTCCGGGTCGCCCTGTCCGGAAAGGTCTGGGAGCCGCCGGAAATAATGGATATCCTGGACCGGGGGGGCGCGGTGGTGGTTGCTGATGACCTGGCCACCGGACACCGGTATATCGACGCGGACGTGTCCGAGACGGGAGATCCCCTGGATGCCCTGGCCCAACGCCAGCTGAACCGGATGCCCTGCGGGTGTTTTGAAAGCGGGCGCCGGGACCGGAGGCGCTTTTTGGTGGATATGGTCAGAAAAAGCGGGTCCGCCGGGATTGTTTTCATTCACCTGAAATATTGCGAGCCTGAGAATTTCGATTATCCAGACATGAAATCGGCCTGTGATTCGGCCGGCATCCCCAGCGTCAGGGTGGAAACCGAACTGGGCAATGTTTCACTGGGCCAGCTGGAGACCCGCCTGCAAGCGTTTCTGGAAATGATCGGAGGGGGGGACTAAGGTGGCAGGTCGACCGCCCTTCAAAACAGCCGACCTGATGAAAAAGTTGATGGCCGAGTACTACGCCAAGGGGAGCGAGGCCAGGGAAAAGGGTGTTCCGGTGGTATGGGTCACCGCGGTGTTCCCGGTTGAAATTATTTACGCCGCCGGCCTGTTTCCTTACTACCCGGAGAACTTCGGCGCCCTGGCGGCGGCCAGGAAGGTGGCCGACAAGCTGTCAGCCCACGCCGAGGCCAGGGGCTACTTTTTTGACCTCTGCGGCTATGCCCGGTGCGGCCTGGGGGACGCCTACGCCCAGGACCACCCGGTGGGAAAAATAGAAAGGCCGGACATTCTTTTTTGCTGCAACACCCAGTGCGGCAGTCTTCCCAAATGGTTCCAGACGGCCGGCAGGTTTTACAACGCCCCCTTTTTCCTCTTAGACTCCCCCATGATTGAGACAACGCCCACCACCCTGGGCCGGGAATATTTCGTTGAGCAGTTAAAGGAAATGATTGACTTCATCGAGGTCCGCACAGGGCGCCCGTTTGACATGGACCGGCTGGCCGAGGTCATGTCCCTGTCTGCCGAGGCCTGCCGGCTTTGGAACGAAATTCTGGACACGGCGGCCCTCCGCCCCGCTCCCTTCGGCTTCTTTGACGCCTGCTTCCATATGGCCCCCATAGTAACCTGGCGCGGAACAAGGGAAGCGGTGTCTTACTACCGGGCTCTGAAAAAAGAGCTGGAGGAAAGGGCGGCCAGGAAGATATACCCGGTCCCGGGTGAACGCTACAAGATATACTGGGACCATATCCCGGTATGGCCCAAGCTGCGCTGGTTCGCCGATTATTTTGCGGAACGGGGGGCCCTGGTGGCGGCATCCCAGTACACCCACTCATGGGCCTGGAAATTCGACACTACCCGCCCCCTTGAAAGCCTGGCCGAAAATTACACCGAGGCCTTTGTCAACAGGGGGTTTGATCAGCGGGTGCAGATGAAGATAAATTTTATCAACAAGTACGGAATGGACGGTTTTGTTCTTTTCTCCAACCGGAGCTGCAAGCCGAATTCCTTCGGCCTGTACGACAAGCGCAACGTGATCAGTCAGCGCACCGGGTTGCCGGGAGTGGTCATCGAGGGTGACATGTCCGATCTGAGGTTCTTTTACGAGGATCAGGTCAGGGCCAGGCTGGACGTGTTTTTCGACCAGCTTGAAAAAGGCGGGGGCACTGGGAATCAGTAAATTTACTTGAAATACGGAGGTGTCAGTTTTGGAAATCAGGACAATAGGTATTTTGGGGGCCGGGGCCATGGGCGGCGGCATAGCGCAGGTGGCCGCCCAGGCAGGTTTCCAGGTAAAGCTGTGCGACGTGGACATGAAATTTGTGGACAGGGCCCTGGGGCGCATCGGCGGCTTCCTGGCCAAGAGCGTGGAAAAAGGCAAGTTAAGCGAAGCGGAAAAGAGTGAAATACTGGGCCGGATCGTTCCCTGCTCCCGGATGGAGGACTTTTCCGACGCGGAACTGGTGATTGAAGCCATCATCGAGGACCTGGAGGCCAAGAAGGAGGCCTTTCAAAGACTGGACCGGGTCTGCGGGCCTGAAGCCATACTGGCCACCAACACCTCGTCCATGTCCATCACCGTGATCGGCGCGTCCACCGCCAGGCCGGGGAAGGTGGCCGGGACGCACTTTTTCAATCCGCCCCCGCTGATGAGGCTGGTGGAGATTATCCGGGGTTACGCCACCACCGACGATACGGTGCGGGTTCTTTGCGATGTGGCCGTGAAAATGGGCAAGACTCCCATAGAGGTGAAAAAGGACTCCCCCGGCTTCGTGGTCAACAGGATCCTGATCGCCCAGTTCCTGGAGGCCATCCGGCTGGTGGAGGAGGGCGTGGCCACGCCGAGGGACGTGGACACCGCGGTCAAGCTGGGCCTCAACTACCCCATGGGACCTTTTGAGCTGCAGGATTTTACCGGGGTGGATATAGGGTATTACGTGGCCAACTATTTTTATGAGGAATTCAAGGATATGCGCTGGAACCCGCCCCAAGCCCTTAAAAGCCTGATCCGGGCCGGCAGGCTGGGCAAGAAAACCGGCGCCGGGTGGTATGATTACGGCAAGTAACGGGCCTGAACAAAGATTTGACCTCCGCCCTGGAGTGCGGGGCCAAGAGTTTTATTGCGAGGAGGACCCGGCGATGAAGAAACTGATGACCGGAAACGAGGCCTTTGCCTTGGGGGCCTACTTGAGCGGGATCAAAGCGGGGGCCGGATATCCGGGCACGCCCAGCACGGAGATACTGATGAATTTTGCCCGTTATCCCGGGGTGTACGCCGAGTGGTCAACCAACGAGAAGGTGGCCCTGGACGTGGGGGCGGGGGTGGCCTATGCCGGAGGCAGGGCCCTGGTGACCACCAAGCACGTGGGCCTCAACGTGGCCGCGGACTCGCTCTTTTACACTTCGTACACCGGTTTTAAGGGCGGGCTGGTGATTATCAACGCCGATGACCCGGAGATGCACAGCTCCCAGAATGAGCAGGACAACCGCTATTACGCGAAGTTTGCAAAGGTGCCCATGCTGGAGCCGGCAGACTCCCAGGAGGCGTTGGAGTTTGTCAGGCTGGCCGTGGAAATAAGCGAGGCCTTTGATACTCCGGTGATAGTGCGGACCAACACCAGGCTGTCGCACTCCAAGGGAGTGGTGGAAGTGCCCGGCCGGGCGGAACCGGATCCGGGCGGAGGCGTCCTGGACGGCGTGGAGCGATATGAACGCAATATACCAAAATACGTGATGGTGCCCGGATTTGCGCGCCAGCGCCACCCGGTGGTCATTGACCGGCTGGCGAAACTTGCCGCTTATGCCGAACAGTCGCCCATCAACCGCATTGAGCCCGGCAGTGGAAAACTGGGCGTTATCTCCGCCGGCGTGGCCTACCAGTACGCCCGGGAAGTCTTCCCGGAAGCCGCCTTTTTAAAGCTGGGCATGGTCTACCCGTTGCCGCGGGACCTGATCAAAGGGTTCGCCGCAATGGTGGAACGGGTGGTGGTGGTGGAGGAACTGGAGCCCTTTATCGAAGAACACGTGCGCCTGCTGGGGGTCCCGGTGACCGGGAAGGATGTCTTTTCCAGGACCGGGGAATTAAGTCCCGAAAAGGTCCGCCGGAGTGCGGCCGGGGCCGGCCTGGCGGAAGCGCCGCCCGAGGCTGCGGCTGCCCCGTCCCTGCCCGCCCGGCCGCCCATGCTCTGCCCCGGCTGCGCCCACCGCGGGATCTTTTACGCCCTGCAGAGGGTCAGGGCGGTGGTGCTGGGGGACATCGGCTGCTACACCCTGGGCGCCCTGCCTCCCCTGAGCGCCATGCACACCTGCGGCTGCATGGGGGCCAGCATAGGCGTGGTGCACGGTGTGGACCTGGTGGGGGTAAAGGACCGGACGGTGGGAGTCATCGGCGACTCCACATTCTTCCACAGCGGCATCCCGCCCCTCATTAACGTGCTTTACAACCGGGGGGTGAGCACGGTGATCATCCTGGACAACCGGGTTACGGCCATGACCGGGCACCAGGAGAACCCGGGCACCGGCAGGACGCTGATGAAGGATCCAGCCCGGAAGATTGATATCGAGGCCCTGGTCCGGGGAATCGGATTTGAAAAGGTGGACGTGGTCGACCCGTATGAATTCAAAGAGGTTGTCCGGGTGCTCAAGGAACACCTGGATTCAGACGAACCTTCGGTGATCGTGGCCCGGTACCCCTGCGTCCTGTCCGTCCGGGAAAGAAAGGAGCCCTTCACCGTCAACCTGGAGGCCTGCAACCAGTGCGGCAACTGCCTGCGCATAGGGTGTTCCCCCATCTCAAAGGTGGAGGGAGGGGTGAGCATCGATCCGTCCCTGTGCAACGGGTGCGGCTTCTGCGCGAAGGTATGTCCCAGGGGGGCCATAACAGCTTAAGGGTTGCGCTTTACGGTCAGGAATTCAGAACTCAGACCCAAGAATTCAGAATTTTATTCTGTTTTCTGACTCCTGGATTCTGGATTCCGACGGGAAATTTTACTTTTCGGGCGATCCAAGTCATTTTCCTGGGTGTAGGTATTTATTAGGAGGAGAGCATTATGGCTTTTACTAATAAAAAGGTTGACATCCTGGTGGCCGGGGTTGGGGGCCAGGGCACCATCCTGGCCAGCGACATCCTGGCCGAAGTGGGCCTGAGATGCGGCTACGACGTGAAGAAGGCCGAGGTGCACGGCATGTCCCAGCGGGGAGGGGCCGTGGAAAGCCACATCCGGTGGGGTGAAAAGGTCTTCTCACCCCAGGTGGAGGCCGGGAAGGCCGATTACCTGCTGGGCTTTGAAATGCTGGAGACCGCCCGCTGGACCCATTTCCTGGCTCTAGGGGGAACCGTGCTGATCAATCGCCACCGCATACCCCCGCCCTCGGTCAACCTGGGCGCCGCGGCCTATCCGTCGGAGGAGGAAATCGAGAGTGTCCTGGGCGCCAGGGCGGCCAGGGTGTGGTGGATTGACGGCACCGCCATCGCCAGGAAACTGGGCAATCAGACCGTGGCCGGGATGGTCATCCTGGGAGCCTTTTCAAAGCTCCTGGACCAGCCCGGGGAGGTCTGGACATCGGTAATAGCGGATCTGGTGCCGGAGAAATTTGTCGAACTGAACCTGAAGGCATTCGGGGAGGGGCGCGGGTTGCCGCTTCCGGCCCAAAAAAAGGGGGGGAATATATGCGAAACGTCTGTGTAATTGCCGGCGGGCAGTCCCAGTGGGGGGTGCGCAGGGCCACCCTGAGGGATATGTTCCAGGAAGCGGGCAAGGCCTGCTTTGAGGACAACCCGGCCGTGACCAACAAGGACATTGACGGCTTGATCGTGGGGTCCGCCTACACCGAGCGCTGCTCCTTCCAGACCCACCTGGCTCCCCTGGTGGCAGAACACCTGGGAATCAAGCCGAAAAACCTCTGCCTCCGGGTGGAACTACTGTGCGCCACCGGGAGCAGCGGGATCATGCTGGCCTATGCCATGATTAAAGCGGGCGAGGCCGACGTGGTCATGGTCATCGGCGGAGAAAAGCTCTACACCCCGCAGCGCTGGGAGGTCAATTACAGCGAGCTGGCCTCGGTGGACCACGACTGGGACGGCGCCATGGGCCTGGGCCTGCCGCCGCCGGTTTTTGCCGCTGTGGCCAAGCAGCACATGAAGCTTTACGGCACCACCGAGGAGCAGTTGGCCATGGTTTCGGTGAAGAACCGCCGCAACGGCCTGAACAACCCCAAGGGACAGTTTCGGGAGGAGATCGCCCTGGAAACCGCCATGAGCGCAAGGCCCATCGTGCGTCCGATGAAGCTTTTCGACTGCTGTCCGGTGACCGACGGGGCCGCAGCCATCATCCTGGCCGCGGAGGACAGGGCAAAGCACCTGACCGACAAGCCCCTGGTCTACATCCGGGGAACCGGCCAGGCCAGCATGCACAATATGTCCGCCAATTTCAGCAACTGGACCACCTGGGAGTCGCTAAAGGTTGCGGCCCAGCAGGCCTACGCCAAGGCCAGGGTGACGCCCCGGGACATCGACGTGGCCCAGACCCACGACTGTTTTACCATTTCCGAGATCATCGAGTACGAAGACCTGGGCTTCTGCCGGAAGGGAGAGGGGGGTTACTTCATCCAGGAAGGGAAGTCCGACTTCGGCGGGCAGGTGCCGGTCAACACCGACGGCGGCCTTCTGAGTTGCGGCCATCCCTTCGGGGCCACCGGCATCCGCCAGGGTATCGAGATCATGCGCCAGCTCAGGGGAGACGCCGCCAGGCAGGTGGAGGGGGCCCGCATCGGGCTGACCCACAACCTGAGCGGTTTTATCGCCGCCCACACTGTTGTCATCTACGGGAGGGATTTGGAATGAATTCAGTCCTGCAGGGCAGGTACGCCGTGACCATGGACATGTGGCCCCTGCAAAGCGCGGATTTCAACCGCATTCACCCCTTTTACGACCACCTGAGGCAGGGCCGGCTGACCACCACCAAATGCCGTGACTGCGGCCGGCAGGCATTTCCTCCCAGGGTGATCTGCCCCGGTTGCCTTTCGGAAAACCTGGAGTGGGTGGACCTGCCCGTCACCGGGCGGGTGCTGGTGGCCACCGAGGAGGAGGTGGGGGTGCCCGTGGGGTTTGAAAGCCCCTTGATTCACGCCCTGATTGACCTGGGAGGGCAGATCATTCTTTTTGCCAGGGTAAAGGGCTGCTCCACGGGCGAACTGAAAGAGGGGGACGAAGTGAGGCTGGTGGTTTTCCCTGTGGACCCGCTGCCCGTGGACGGCAGGAAGGGAGAGACAATCCTCCAGGAAAGAGTGTTTTTCGCCTTTGAGAAGGTGTAACGGGCAGGTTGGATGACGGACCGGGGGCCGGAAACCGCATGCAGTGCTGCAAGCCGGAAGTGGACCCGGGAATAGAGGCTGTCAGGAATATGTCTCCCAAGGCAGGGAAGGTTTATGACAAATGATATTGCCGTTTCGTCGCCGGCTGTTCTGATGGCGGCCATCCTGGAGTGCACCCACAACGGAATTCTGGCCATAGACGCCGCCGGCAGGATTGCTTTGTGCAACAGCGCCGCCGGCCGTCTCCTGGGAATCGATCCCGAAGCGGCGTCCGGCAGGCCGGTAAACGATCTGATCCCCGCGGGCCAGTGCATTCTGACCAGGGTTATGGACACCGGCCGGCCGGAATTCAGCCGGAAAATTGTAATCAACGGGCGGACCATGGTTTCCAACCATACCCCCCTGGTGGTGGAAGGGAAAATTATCGGGGCGGTGGCGGTGTTCCAGGACATCACCGAACTGGAGCGGGTGTCCTCGGAGCTCGATTCTGTGCGGCAGCTTTGCAGCCAGCTGGACACCATCATAGAATCTTCCTTCGACGGCATCATGGTCACCGACTCCCAGGGCAAAGGCGTAAGGATCAACAAGGCCCTGGCCCGCCTTACCGGCCTTGACGAGTCCCATTTCGTGGGCAAGCCCATTGACGACCTGTTCAGAAAGGGAATATTCAGGTGTGAATCGGTGACCATTAAGGCCCTCAAAGAGGGCCGCACCGTTACCGGGGTCCAGTACGTCAATCCCACCGGCAAGGAGGTGCTGGTCACCGGCAACCCCGTCTGCGATGCCGACGGAAAGGTGGCCTGGGTGCTGACCAATGTGCGGGATGTCACCGAGCTGAATCAGCTCAAGGAAAAACTGCGGGAGTCAGAAATGCTTACCGCCAGGTACCACGCGGAACTGTCGCAGTTGATGGTGGAGAAGTTCATGCAGGGCGCGGTGGTGGCCGAAAGCCAGGAAATGCTTAAGGTTCTGAGCCTGGCGGTGCGCGTGGCGCAGACCGACAGCACCGTCCTGATCACCGGCGAGTCCGGGTCGGGAAAAGAGGTGGTGGCCCGGGTTATCCACAACGCCAGCGAAAGGGCCGGGGAAGGGAACCTGATTCAGATCAACTGCGGGGCCATCCCCGAAAATCTCCTGGAGGCCGAGCTTTTCGGCTATGAGCCAGGCGCTTTCACCGGCGCCAGGAAACAGGGCAAATTGGGACTGTTTGAAATGGCCAACAGGGGTACGATTATGCTGGACGAGGTGGCGGAGCTGCCCCTCAATCTTCAAGTCAAGCTTCTGCGGGTGATCCAGGAACAGGAGGTTTACCGTCTGGGAGGCACCAGGCCCATTAAGCTGGATGTGCGGATAATTGCGGCCACCAACAGGGACCTGTGGGCCTGCGTTGAACAGGGAACTTTCCGGGAGGACCTTTTTTACCGGATAAACGTGGTGCCCATCAACGTGCCCCCTTTGCGGCAGCGGCGGGAGGACATTGTGCCCCTGGCCCTGCACTTTTTGAAAGCGTTCAAGGATAAATACCGGGTGGAGAAGCGCCTTGATCCCAGGGCCATGGCGGTGCTGGAGGAATACCACTGGCCGGGCAATATACGGGAGCTGGAAAACGTGATTGAGCGGCTGGGGGTTTTTTGTGAGGGCGAAGTAATCACCGCCCAGCAGGTCAGGGAACAGCTTTACCGGAACGAAAAAAAGGAAAAGAAGCCTCCGCCGCCCATTACGGTGAACAGCCTGCTGCCACTGAAGGACGCCCAGGAGATGATTGAAAGGGAACTTCTGAATCTGGCCCTGGCCAGGTGCAAGACCACCCGGAAGGCGGCCAAGGCTTTGGGGATCGCACATTCCAGCGTGGTGCGCAAGGCGGCCCGCTATAAGATGGAGATGGTGCGGCAGTGGACCACGAGGGGCGGGAATTAGTCTCCGGCCGGAAGCAATATTGATTCCCGGCGCCTTAATTTGCAGGCATGGTGCATTGCAGGTACATTGGACCAATGCGGCACCAATTTCAAGAGAACAAAAACTGGAGCACAGTTACATAAAAATAAAAAAATATCGGTAAATTGCCGCAATACAAAAAATATCCGCCGCCGGGCGAAGTGTCTGGCGGCGGGTCTTCTTTTTGCTAAATGGTTTTTTAAAAATGAAAGGGGGAGTAGCATGGGTTCAGCGCAAGTCGGTTTCCACGAAAGGTACAACGCAGCCGAACACTTTGTGGACCGGAACGTGATTCTGGGCCGCGGCGGAAAAACCGCCATTTACTATGGAGACGAAAAGATAACCTACCGGGAGGTGCTGGAAAATGTGAACCGGGCCGGCAACGCGCTTCTTTCGCTGGGGGTGGAGATGGAGGACAGGGTGCTGCTGCTGCTCCTGGACTGCCCCGAATTTGTCTACAGCTTTTTCGGGGCCATGAAAATAGGGGCGGTACCCATTCCCACCAACACCATGTTAAAACCGGCCGACTACCGTTACCTGCTGAACGACAGCCGGGCCAAGGCCCTGGTTGTGAGCCGGGAGCTGCTTTCCGGCTTGGACCAGGTGCTCCCGGAACTGCCGTACTTGAAACACGTCATCGTGGTGGGCGATCATGAGGAAGGCTTCCTCAGCTTCGGCCGGATCCTGGAGAGTTCTTCACCCCTGCTGAAGGCGGCCGACACCTCGGCGGACGATGCCGCCTTCTGGCTGTACAGCTCCGGCACCACCGGCTTTCCCAAGGGCACTGTGCACCTGCACCACGACATGGTTTACTGTGCGGAAAACTACGCCGTTGGAGTTTTGGGCATCACCGAGGACGACATCCATTTTTCGGTGGCCAAGCTGTTCTTTGCTTATGGGCTGGGAAACGGCCTGTACTTCCCCTTTCACGCCGGGGGATCCACCGTCCTGACACCGCACCGCCCCACCCCGGAACACGTCTTCGAGGTGGTCAACAGGTACAGGCCCACCCTTTTTTTCGGGGTGCCGACATCTTACGCCGCTTTGTTGCAGGTGGAGAACGCCTCCGAAAAGTACGACCTCGGTTCGATAAGGCAATGCGTATCGGCGGGGGAGGCCCTGCCTCCGGCCATATTTCACCAGTGGAAGGAAAAGTTCGGCCTTGAGATCCTGGACGGCATAGGTTCCACCGAAATTTTGCACATTTTTATCAGCAACCGGCCGGGGGCGGTAAAGCCCGGCAGCAGCGGGAAGCCGGTGCCCGGCTATGAGGCCAGGATTGTCGATGTGGACGGAAATGAGGTGCCCAGGGGCCTGGTGGGATCCCTCATGGTGAAGGGAGACAGCATTGCCGCTTTTTACTGGAACAAGCACCAGAAGACCAAGGAGACTTTTGTCGGCGAATGGATCAATACCGGGGATTACTACTATCAGGACGAGGAAGGATTTTTCTGGTACGTCGGCCGCGGTGACGACATGATCAAGGCCGGGGGCATATGGGTGTCTCCGGTGGAGGTGGAAAACGCCCTGATGGCCCACCCTGCGGTGCTGGAATGCGGTGTGGTGGGCAGCCCGGACCTGGACGGGCTGTATAAGCCAAAGGCCTTTGTGGTCTTCAAGCCCGGCGTGGACCCGTCGGAAGCGCTGATTGAGGAAATCAAGCAGTTTGTCAAGTCGTCAATCGCCCCGTACAAGTTCCCCCGCTGGATTGAGCCGGTGAAGGAATTGCCCAAGACCGCCACCGGCAAGATTCAGCGGTACAGGCTGAGAGAGATGGGCCATCTGCAACAGGCGGTTAAACAGTCGTAAGCTTTCGGCGGAAACATTCAAAGCCGATAACCGAAGGAGGATGTTTATGAGCAGACACAGCCCCTCCCTGCGGAGGGCCATAGGCGCGATCGTATTTATCCTGTCCGCTGTTTTGATGATTATCCGGGTTGACTGGTGGTGGTGGGGCCATAAAGTGGACCCGCTGGTCTTCGGCTGGCTTTCCTACCCCATGATCTACCAGATTTTTATCTGGCTGGCGGGCTGGGGGCTGGTGGCCGTTGCCGTCAGGTATCTCTGGATCGACCCCGGCGAATAAAAGTCGGAAGGGTGTAGTCGCCCAGCAAACTGACTGAATATTTAATGTTTTAAGAAAGAGGAGGTTCGCCATGGGAAGCGACGTTTTTGCCGTTTTATCGATGCTGGTGCTTTACACGGCCTTTATCGTGATCATCGGCTGGTGGAGCACCAAGTTCGCCAAAAAGAGCCTGGAGGACTACGCCATGGCCAGCCGGGAGTTCAAGGCCCTGGTGCTTTTCGGCAGCGTCTTCGGGGCCAATATCTCGGCGGTGACGCTCATCGGCATTCCCGGCGGCGCATACCACCGGGGGTGGATCATGTGGCCTTACTTTGTTACTGCATGGGCCTGGCTGACGCCGCTGCTTTTTTACGTCCTGGGCAGCCGGGCCTGGGTGATCGCCCAGAAATACGGCTACATGACCATCTCCGAGATGATCGGCGGGCGCTGGAAAAGCAAGCCCCTGGCCTACATAACCGGCATAATCCTGCTGGTCTACACCGTCCCCTACCTGATGACCGGCCTGCAGGGCGGGGCGGTAACCCTTGAGGTTCTGACCGGGGGATTGATTCCTTACTGGCTGGGCGCCCTGATCGTCACCGTGGTGGTGGTTTATTACCTGCTGGTGGGGGGGATGCGCGGGGCGGCCTGGGTGAACACTTTTCAAACGGCGGTTTTCCTTATCGGCGGTTTGTCCATATTCCTGATCGTGGCTCATGTATTGGGCGGCCCGGCTGAATCCACCAGGGCCGTGGCCGAGAAGTACCCGGAGCTGCTGAACAGGTCGAAAATGCCCTGGCAGGTGTTTTTCAGCTACGGGATAATCGTCAGCTTTGCCGTGGCGCTGTTTCCCCAGGTGTTCATGAGGCTGTTGACCGGCCGCAACCCCAGGAGTCTCAAGCAGATGGCCCTTATTTACCCCCTGGGCGGGTTTCTGATCTTCTTCGCCATGGCTTACGTGGGCATGTGGGGCAAGCCCATATTTCCAAACCTGAAGGGCGTGGAGTCCGACGGGATACTGCCCATGCTGCTGGCCAATTTCACCTCCCCCTGGGTGACCGGCATACTGGGGGCCGCCGTGTTCGCCGCCCTGATGTCCACCATGGACTCCCAGCTGATGGCGGCCACCACCATTATCGTGAAGGATTTTCTGGTCAGGAAAAAAGAAAGCCTCAGCGAAGAGAAGACGGTCTTAATGGCCAGGCTGATGGTGCTGCTGCTGGCCGTGGTCTCTTACATCCTGGCCCTGGGCAAGTTTGCCGGAATAATAAAGATTATAGAATTTGCCTTTGCCGGTTTCGCCCTGCTCTGGGTGCCCATGTTCGGGGCGCTTTTCTGGCAGCGCTGCACCCGGCAGGCGGCGCTGATCTCCATGATTGTTTCCCAGGCCGTCCTCATCGCCCTGACCGTGGGCTGGCTGCCAAAGAGCCTCTGCTTCGGCATGCTGCCAGGAGTTCCGGCCATGGCGCTGGGGTTTGTCCTGCTGGTGGCGGTTTCATACCTGACGCCGGCCCCGGCGGCCGAAACAAAGGAATACTTCAGGGTTATCAGGGAGTCGTATGAAGGAGGCCGGGAAGTTCAGGCAGCAGGTTCCCCCCCGGCCGGCAGTCCGGCCGCCAACTAGATTGAAACACGCATAACCAGTTCCGGGCGGGCCGGCTTTTTCCGGCCCGCCCGGGTCTTTAGCCAGCCGGCCCCCGCGGCGGCAGACATCATTAAGAGGATAATTTGTTAATCTGTCAAACAATAAACAAGGGCTGAAAAATACCAAATTATTGCGGGGGAGTGGTTATTGTGGCCATATACGAATTTGAGGGGAAGTGTCCGTCAATCGGGAAAGGCAGCTATATTCATCCCGAGGCCACCATCATCGGCGATGTGGTCATGGGCGAGGGCTGCTACGTGGGGGCCGGGGCCCGCATCAGGGGGGACTGGGGGTCAATCGTCATCGGCCCGGGTTCCAACATCCAGGAAAACTGCGTCATTCACGTCTATCCCGGCGAGACGGCCCGGCTGGGGCCCCGGAGCCACATCGGGCACGGGGCCATACTGCACACCCCCAAACTGGGTGAACACGTCCTGGTGGGGATGGGCGCCATCATCATGGACTGGGCCGAGATCGGAGACGGCTGCTGCGTCGGGGCCGGGGCGCTGATTACCGAAAGGACCGTCATTCCCCCGAACAAGCTGGTGTTGGGGGCGCCGGCCAGGGTGGCGGGGGAAATATCGGAAAAAATGAGGCGGTTCCTGGAAACGGCCACCGGGTTTTATCTGGCCCTGCCTCCCCGCTGCCTGAACGGGATGCGGGAAATAAGGCTGGAAGATGTCCTTGAAAAGTAAAGTTAAACCGCCGGGCGCAACTAGCCTTTATCTTGCCGAAAGGTCCAGCAGGTTCTGGATTAACAGGGGTTTAAAATCAAAAAACTTGCTCCAGGTATTTGCGATAAAATCAAATCTTTCCTCATCATCTCCCCGGGGTGACGCAGGTAGCCCGGAAGGGTTAATCCTACTTTCACCCGCCGACTAACCTTGCTTCCACGCTTTTAAGCGATTTTTTTTGTTTTTTCTTTCCTATACAATCAACTTAAAATAAAAACAGTCTTGAACTGAACAAAGGGAAAGGCGCTAAAAAAGAAACTTAGAGGGGTTTAAAATGAGGTACGCAGAGACAGGGTACAATTTGGAAGTTGATTTGTCGCGGGGAAACATCGAGCGGGTGGAAACCGACCCGAGGTTGACCGAGCTTCATATCGGGGGGCTGGGCACCAATGCCAAAATACTTTGGGACAGGGTTCCTCCCGAAGTGGAGCCCTTTTCCCCCGACAACCTGCTTATCTTCGGCGCCGGCCTTTTATGCGGCACACCCGCCGTCGGCGCCAACCGGACCATTGTTTCCACCTTTTCTCCCCAGACCCTGCTGATGGCATATTCGATGATGGGGGGATTTTTCGCGCCGGAACTAAAGCATGCCGGTTACGACAAGGTGATCATCCGCGGCAGGTCCCCGGACCTGGTTTATCTGTGGATTAACAACGACCGGGTGGAAATACGCGATGCCGGGCATCTCCGGGGCAAGGGATCTCTTGAAACCGCCGAAATTATCCGGCAGGAGCTTAATGAGCCGAACGCCCAGGTGGCGGCCATCGGCCTGGCCGGTGAAAACAGGGTCTATTATGCTTCCATCGAGCACGGCAGGTCCAGCGCCAGCCGGGGCGGAATTGGCGCCGTAATGGGGGACAAAAGGTTAAAGGCGATAGCCGTGCGCGGCACAAAGGACGTAAATATTGCCCGGCCGGCCCGGTTTATAGAGCTTTGCAACGAAGTGCTGAAGTACATCCAGTTCCGGCAGGAAAACCCGGTTAAGGGAGTTCCGCCCATTCTGGCCGTGCTGGGGTCGCCCCAGGAGATGGCCATCCATGACGAGGAGTGGCACACCAACAATTTCGCCTGGGGAAATGCCCGTTACCGGAGAAAAGATTTTTGGACCAGGGAAGTCGAAGAGAAGTGGAAAGAGGTCCAGTCAAAAGCGGTGGAGCGGCTGATAAGCTGCTACAACTGTCCGCTGAAATGCGGGGGAATAATCTCCCACCCGCAGCTTAAAAGGTACATGATGAAATGCTACTCGAAACTCACTTATACCATGGCGGCCATGTCGGACCTGGAGTTCGGCTTTAAAATCGCCGGCCTGGCCCAGGAGTACGGAGTGGACGGGTACTCAACCCCGCAGGTTATGGCCTTCGCCCTTGAACTCTACGAAGCCGGCATTTTGACGGACCGGGACCTGGCGGGGATGCCGTCCGATACCGAGGGCAGATTCTTCTGGCTGCTCGAAAGAATTGTCCGGCGGGAAGGGATCGGGGACGTTCTGGCCAACGGCACATACTGGGCTGCCCGCCAGATTGGCAGGGGGGCGGAGGCCTACGCCCACAATACCATCAAGAAGCATGAACAGCTTCCTCTCAAGCTGGGAATGCTCAATCCCATATATTTCCTCATGTACTCCACCGGTGAGAAAATAAACATCACCCAGATTGAAGGGCAGTTCCCCCAGGCGCCTTTTGCCACCAGGGAGCTCAGGGAAGAGTTTGTAAAGGACTGGTTCCAGGTTCCCGATGAAAGGTTCAAACAATACGTTCTGGACTGGGAACCGCGGGGAGAACGCTCAATACCTTATTACCCGACCATTGAAGCAACCTGTGAAATCGTTGACTGGCAGGAGAAGATGCACTACATTGACGACGCCACGGGGATATGCGCCGGAGTATCGTCATTTCACCTGAAGCCCCCGTACCATATACATAATTTGCCGGACATAATCTCCGCGGCCGCCGGGATTGACCTGGACAGGGAAGGACTGTCGCTGGCGGCCAGGAGGAACCGGACTTTAATCAGGGCCATCAATGTAAGAAGAGGCCTGAGGAGGAAGGACGAACGCCCCCCGGAGAACCACTGGAAGAAAAGATTCCCCGAGCTTGAAGCCAGGCTTTTGGACGAGTATTACAAGTTTAAGGGGTTTAATAAGGAGGGCATCCCCACCAGGGAGTCTCTGCTTGAACTGGGCCTGGATTACGTCGGCGAGGACTTGCTGCGCAGGGGCATCCTGACGGACGGCAAAAGTGATCCTGCCGGGGAGGCTCCGGCGGAAGCAGGGAAGAAATAAGGTGAAGAGGTGGCGGCAGCGATGGGTGTGTTGAAAAAGAAGAAAGTGAAAGTAATCAAGATTGATCTGGAAAAATGCAACGGCTGCCGGGCATGCGAGGTGATCTGCTCCTCCTTTCACGCCGTGCCGAAATACGGCAGCAACAATCCGGCGAGGTCCCGCATCCGGCTGATTCGCGATCCGCTGAAGGACATATTTCTTCCCGTATACGCGGGCGAGTACACGGCGGCCCAATGCATGGGCAGGGACAAATACATAATTCAAGGGAAGGAATACGGCGAGTGCGACTTCTGCAGGGCTTCCTGCCCGTCCAGGGACGCTTTCAAGGAACCCGACTCCGGCCTCCCCCTCAAATGCGACATGTGCGAAGACGACCCGCCGCAGGAGGAACCCCTGTGCGTTCAGTGGTGTCTGAATAAAGCCCTGATTTACGAGGAAAGGGAAGAGGAAGTCGAGGAGGAGGTGAGGCCGGACGAGGTGGAGGCGGGACTGAAATCATTGGTTGACAAGTATGGACTGGGGAAGGTAGTGGACACCGTTGTCCGGCTGTCCTCGAAGGGCTGATAAGGAATGGGGACACACCTCCTGCGGAGGAACGTCCCCTGGAGGAATGTCCCCAACTAAATGTGAAAGAAGAGGTTTAATAAACCGTGGAGACTGTAACCCCCTTCAAAGAGGTAATAGATGAAATAAAAGAGAGCGGCGGGGAAGCCGTCAAATACTGCTATCAGTGCGGTAAATGCGATACCGTCTGCCCCTGGAACAGGGTGACCGCCTTCAGCATGCGCCGGCTGATCCGGGAGGCCGCCTTCGGCCTGACGGAGATAGAGCGTGAGGAAATCTGGCGCTGCACCACCTGCGGGAGGTGCCCCCGGCAGTGCCCCAGGGACGTGAGGCAGATCGACGACGTGGTCGCCCTGCGCAGGATGGCCTCGGGATACGGTGTTTTCCCCGCCGCTGTCAAACCGGTCCGCACCGCAACCGCGGGCCTTGCCGCGGAAGGCAACCCCTTCGGCGAGGAACGGACAAAGAGGGCGGACTGGGCGATAGGCCTGCCGGTAAAAAAATATGAGGAAGGGATGGAAGTTTTGTACTTCCCCGGCTGCTACCCGAGCTTTGACCCGAGGTTGAAGAAGGTGGCCGCCGCCACGGCGGATATCCTCAACAAGGCCGGGGTGGACTTCGGGATCCTGGGCGCCGGGGAGAACTGCTGCGGAGAAAGCATCCGTAAAACAGGCAACGAGGAATTGTTCAAACGGCTGGCCAGGGAAAACATCAAAACCTTTATCGACAACGGGGTGAAGAAAATACTCGTATCTTCCCCCCATTGCTACCACACGTTCAAGAACGAGTATCCCGGATTCGGGGTGAACTTTGAGGTGGTCCATGTATCCCGGTTGTTGTTCGACCTTGTCAATGACGGAAGGCTTCGGATCACCGGCGAGTACGGGAAGAAAGTCACCTATCATGACCCGTGTTACCTGGGCCGGCATAACGGGATATATGACGAGCCCCGGGGAGTCCTGGGGAAGATACCGGGCCTGGAACTGGTGGAGATGCCTGAGTCGAGGGAAGACAGCCTCTGCTGCGGAATGGGGGGAGGCAGGGTCTGGATGGAGACCTCAAAGTCTGAAAGGTTCTCCAACCTCAGGCTGGAACAGGCCGTCGGGACCGGGGCCGAGGTGCTGGTCACCTCCTGCCCCTATTGCATCACCGCCCTTGAAGAAAGCAGGCTGGTCCTGGGTTATGGCGACCGCATACAGATTAAGGACATCACGGAGGTTCTCCGGGAAGTGATCTAAGAAAAGGGGACGCACCTGCCGAAGTCCGGGACTCCTTAAGGGACAGTCATGTCCCCAATGGAATGTTCACGATAGAGGTGAAGGATCTGAGCATGCAGAATAAGGTTGGCCTGCCGGATGTGAAGGGCGTGGAAACAGGCATAGCCTGCCGCCGCTTTTCGGGCGGGGGATGGGCCGGGGCCACGGTTCACCTGCCCAGCGAGGCGGATCTTACAATCTACGTTAATCAGCAGGAACTGGTCACCGTCCTGTGCACTCCAACCAAGCTGAATTTTCTTGTCCTGGGCTTCCTGTACGGGGAGGGGATCATTTCGGGCATCGGCGACGTGGCGATGATGCGGATATGCGAGGACGAAAAGCTGGCCGACGTGAGACTGAACGACCCGGGGTACAAACCGCCGGCGAAGCGGACGCTCACTTCCGGGTGCGGCGGCGGAACAGTTTTCAAACTTCAAGGACAAAAGGTCGAATCGGGTCTTGTTGTTTCACCGGTGGAAGTGCTGTCATTGATGAAGAAGCTTCAGGAGAAGATGGACCTGTACCGGATAAGCGGCGGGGTGCACACTTCAGCCCTGTCCGACACCGGCAGCCTGCTGGTGGTGGCCGAGGATATCGGACGTCATAACACCCTGGACAAGATTCAGGGGGAATGTCTGGCCGGGGGAGTGACGACCGGGGGCCGGCTGCTGCTGACCACGGGCCGCGTTTCATCTGAGATGCTGATCAAGGCGGCGAGGATGAAGGTCCCGGTCGTTGTTACGCGGCACTCGCCGACAGGGAGAGCAGTATCGCTGGCCCGGGGCCTGGGTGTTACCCTGGTCGGCCACGCCCGCGGAGGACGGCTGACGGTATATTCCCATCCCGAACGGCTTGGCTGTACAGCGGGTTAAATGGGCGGACCTTGACGGAGCCGGGCGGTACTGGCACATAAAACCTGATGAGGGCGGAGAGAAATGAAAAAAGAACTGGTAAGAAATGAAGGGCGGCTTTTTAAAAGTCTTGCAGGCGGTAATTTCGGGGATGTTATGGTTGTGGGCGGGGGGATCAGCGGTATTCAAGCCGCTCTTGATCTTGCCGCCGCGGGTTTTAAGGTTTACCTGATTGAGAAATCACCGACCATTGGCGGTCACATGGCCCAGCTTGACAAGACCTTTCCCACCAATGACTGCTCCATGTGCATTGAGTCTCCCAAGTTTATTGAATGTAACAGGCATCCAAATATAGAGATCATGACCTATACCGAAGTAGACAGCGTGGAAGGGGAAGCGGGAGACTTCAGAGTGACCCTGGTTAAAAAGCCCAGGTACGTTGACGAAACAAAATGCACGGGCTGCACCGTTTGCGTGGAATACTGCCCGGTCAAGTACCCTGATCTGTTTAACCAGGAAATATCGAAAAACAAGGCTATCCATATATACTTCGCCCAAGCGGTTCCCCTCGTCACCTACATAGATGAAAGCTGCCTTTACCTTAAAGAAGAGAAATGCCGTATCTGCGAAGCAGTATGCAAGAATCAGGCCATAGATTTCAATCAAAAGGCGGAGAAGGTGGAAGCAAAGGTAGGGGCGATAATTCTGTCTCCGGGCTTTGAGCCGTTTGATCCAAGGTTGAGGAACGATTTCGGATACGGAAAGTTTGAGAACGTGGTGACCAGTCTTGACTATGAACGGCTGTTGTGCGCCACCGGGCCGTACGAAGGCGAGATCCTGCGCGCGTCCGACAAGAAACATCCGCATAAAATAGCCTGGATTCAATGCGTCGGTTCCAGGCAGGTTACCCAGGGCGGCAACAGCTATTGTTCAGCCGTATGCTGCACGTATACCCAGAAGCAGGTGATTTTGACCAAAGACCATGACCC
>JAILZP010000015.1 GCA_023512435.1 Peptococcaceae bacterium
CCTGAGGGCGGTTTCCAGGGAGTCGGCCAGGCGCTTTTCCGAACCGGGGCGCAGGACAATCCGGTCGATGACAATCTCTACGGTGTGTTTCTTGTTTTTCTCCAGCTTTATCTCCTCGGCGACTTCCCTGATCTCCCCGTCAACCCTCACCCGGACAAAGCCGTTGCGCCGGATTTCGTCAAAAATCCTGGCAAACTCTCCCTTTTTCCCCCGGGCCACCGGCGCCATCACGGTCAGCCTGGTTCCCTCGGGCAGGCCGGTGAGCTGGTCCACCATCTGCTGGACCGTCTGCCTGCTGATCCGCTGCCCGCAGCCGGGACAGTGGGGCCTCCCCGCCCTGGCGTAAAGCAGCCGGAGGTAGTCGTAGATTTCGGTTACGGTTCCCACCGTTGAGCGGGGGTTGTGGGAGGTGGTTTTCTGGTCGATGGAAATGGCCGGGGAAAGCCCCTCGATGTAGTCAAGGTCCGGTTTGTCCATCTGGCCCAGGAACTGCCTGGCGTAAGCCGAAAGGGACTCCACGTACCGGCGCTGCCCCTCGGCGTATATGGTGTCAAAGGCCAGGGAAGATTTCCCCGACCCGGAAAGCCCGGTGACCACCACCAGTTTGTTTCTGGGAATTTCCACGTCGATGTTCTTCAGGTTGTGGGCCCTGGCCCCCCTGATCACGATTTTGTCCTGCATTTTATGCCTCCGTATCCCGCAGGAAGCCGCCGCCGGTTTTTCAGGCTTCGCCGGCTGCCGGCTTCCGGTCCCTGCTTACGGCTCCGGCCGGTCTGAACACAATTTTATCCCTTTTAACATACCATAAACGGCGGACAAGAACAACCGTTCCCCCGTGTCCGGCCCCCGGATGCCGGTTTAAGCGGCCGGCGGAACCGCAACCGGCACAAAAAAATGCCCGGCGCCCCACTTCCGGGAGCCGGCCATTTTAAACAGCCTTCTCCTCCTGCCGTTTCGGAGAAACCGGATTACTTAACGGCTCCCGGGGACAGCCCCATCCCCCGGGGCACGGGACCGAAGGACAGGACCCGGCTCACCTTCAGCCTTTCCATGACGGCGATGGTGGTGGCGTCGGTGTAGGATATGTCCCCGGGGCCCTTTCCGCCATTCCCGGCCTCCAGGATTATTTCCCTGGCCCTTTCCTCGTCGGCCTCAGTCACCCGCTCCACGGGCCAGATGTTGTGGCGCAGCCAGGTGCGGCCGGCATCCGGCCCCAGTGCCGATGACAGGAGGGAAAAAGCCTCGGCCGCAATAAAGTTGGTCAGCAGCGGGACCGCACCCCGGCTCCGCATCTCCCGCAACTCCGCCAGGGCCTTGCCGTGCAACGGGCTGTCCGCGTCCAGAAGCGCCAGAATGATCCCCGCGCTTACAAGGACGGTTTCCATCCGACCGCCTCCCGGACGGATTTTGTTTTGCCTTCCCGGGAATCAGCCCGGCCCTCGCATCCACCCCCGCTGTGAAACATCCCCGCCATGTCCCAGATGGGGTCGGCGTCACTGAGGGGCTTTTGGGGATCCACCTTTTTCATCACAATCTGGTTGTTTTCCAGGTATATGGCAATGTAAGAACCTTTGTCCAGTTTAAGCCGGTCACGGACCGGCTTGGGCAGGGTAAGCTGGCCCTTGCTGGTGAGCTTGGCAACTACTGAATTCATGGTCATCCTCCTTTTTATCCGGGCATCCTTATCATAATTCAGGAGGATTGACCAGACAAGGGGCTATGATTGTAACCAAATGTCAGTTTACGGAAAAATACTCTACTCTTCAATCCCCGGTTCCGGGCCTTCTCCCACGGCGGTTATCCTCCTGTCCCTGCCCCGCAGCTCAAGCCTCATCTCGATCAGCATGTCCCTCAGCTGAGCCGCCCTTTCGAATTCCAGCATTCTGGCGGCCTGCCGCATTTCCTTCTCCAGGCCGGCAATGGCGGCCTTGAGATCCTTCTTGCCCAGCCTGCGCTTCCCTGGGGCGGCGCCGTATGTTTCTTCTTCCTCGGCCGCCCGGGTTATCTCGATGATATCCCTCACCGCCTTGCGGACGGTGCGGGGAGTAATGCCGTGCCGGCGGTTGAACTCAATCTGGATCTTCCTTCTCCTTTCGGTCTCGCCGATGGCCTTTGTCATGGAATCGGTCATCCTGTCGGCATACATGATCACCTTGCCGCCGGCATTCCGGGCCGCCCTGCCGATGGTCTGGATCAGGGACCGCTCGGACCTCAGGTACCCTTCCTTGTCGGCGTCCAGGATGGCCACCAGGCTCACTTCCGGCAGATCGAGGCCCTCCCGGAGGAGGTTGATGCCCACCAGCACGTCAAACACTCCCAGGCGGAGATCCCTCAGGATCTCCATCCTTTCTATGGTGTTTATGTCCGAGTGCAGGTAGCGCACCTTTACGCCCATTTCCCTGAAGTATTCCGTAAGGTCCTCGGCCATTTTCTTGGTCAGGGTGGTGATCAGCACCCTCTCCTGCCTGCCTGTCCGCATCCTTATCTCGCCCAGCAGGTCGTCGATCTGGCCCCTGGTGGGCCGCACCGAAACCTCCGGGTCCACCAGGCCTGTGGGGCGGATGATCTGCTCCACCACCTGGCAGCTTTTTTCCAGTTCGTAGTTTCCCGGGGTGGCCGACACAAAGATAACCTGTTTCACCCTGTCTTCAAACTCGCTGAATTTGAGGGGCCGGTTGTCCGCGGCGGAGGGGAGGCGGAAGCCGTGTTCGATGAGCGCGGCCTTGCGGGACCTGTCCCCCTCGTACATTCCCCCCAACTGCGGCACCGCCACGTGGGACTCGTCGATGAACATGAGAAAATCATCCGGGAAAAAGTCCAGGAGTGTGTACGGCGGCTCCCCTGGCCTGCGGCCGGTAAGGTGCCGGGAGTAGTTTTCGATGCCGCTGCAGTAGCCCATCTCCCTCATCATCTCGAGGTCGTGCCTGGTCCTCTGTTCCAGGCGCTGGGCTTCCAGCAGTTTGCCCAGGGACCGCAGGCAGGCCAGCCTCTCCTCCAGTTCGGCCTCGATGGAGACCACGGCCTTTTCCATCCTGGCCTGGGAAATGGCGTAATGACTGGCCGGAAAGATGGAAACGTGGCGCCTGCGGCCCAGCACCTCGCCGGTCAGCACGTCAAACTCCAGTATTTTTTCCACCTCGTCGCCGAAGAAATCCACCCGGACGGCCTTCTCGGCGGCCGACACCGGGTATATCTCCAGAATGTCTCCCAGGACCCGGAATTTTCCCCGGGTGAAATTGACATCATTTCTCTCGAACTGGATGTCCACCAGCTTCCGCAGCACCTCGTCCCGATCGTAGGCGCCTCCCTCCCGCAGGGAAAGAACCAGGTCCCGGTACTCCGCCGGGTCTCCCAGGCCGTATATGCAGGAAACGCTGGCCACGATGATCACGTCCCGCCGCTCAAAAAGGGCGCTGGTGGCCGAGTGGCGGAGCTTGTCTATCTCGTCGTTGATGGAGGAGTCCTTTTCGATGTATGTGTCGGTCTGGGGAATGTAGGCCTCCGGCTGGTAATAGTCATAGTAGCTGACGAAATACTCCACCGCATTGTGGGGAAAAAATTCCCTGAACTCGGAGCAAAGCTGGGCCGCCAGCGTCTTGTTGGGGGCCAGCACCAGGGTGGGCTTCTGAACCCGCTGGATAACCTGGGCCATGGTATACGTCTTGCCGCTGCCGGTGACGCCCAGCAGGGTCTGGCGCGGATACCCCTTCCGCAGGCCGTCCACCAGCCTATCTATGGCCTTGGGCTGGTCGCCCCGGGGAACAAAACCGGAAACAAGCCTGAATTCCGCCATGAATGACCCCCCCCGGCTCTCGTTAATCACACTGTTTATTATACCAGACGGCAAGCCGTTAAAGTACATAATGCAAATATTAGTATTTTTTGGTATAATATCTGTGGATCCTCAAATAACTATTCAACAGGTGATCATATGCGGCGGGCGTTTTTATGCCTGCTGGCCTCCCTGCTGATCCTGGCCGGAACGGCCCGGCAGGCCTGGTGCGGCGGGCATGATCCCAGGGTGGTGTGGAAAGTCGCCGGCCTGGGGAAGGCGGCGGCGGAAATACAGTTAGGCCCCAACGGGCTGCTTTATCTCCCCTGCGGAAACAAGCTGGTGGTGATCGACCACAACGGGAAAAAGCTTTGGGAAGCCAGCCTGGCGTCGGGCACCAAGCCGGACGTGTTTGACGGGCGGGGGTCCATCTTTATGTCCGGCAAATCCCTGGTTCAGGAAATGAAAATCAACGGCGGGACCGGCTGGAATTTAACCGTCGGCCAGGCAAAAAGCGGATCGGCCTGGATTGTCCCCGGTCCGGAAGACCTTTTGTACCTGGCCCTGCCAACGGCCCTTTACGCCCTGGACGTCCGGGGAGACTGCCAGTGGGTCATGCCGGGCTGGGAAAGCGAAGACTTCAACCGCAGCCTGACGGCGGAAGACAGGCAGATTCTGGCCATAGCGGGCAACAGCAAGTACGTTTTCGCGGTTCACGGACGCAAAGGGAAAGGGTTCCGCCTCACGGCGGTAAACGGCCGCGGGGAAATCGCCTGGAATTATTACCTCGGCGAACTGAAGTCGGCCCATATAGAGGCTGGCGGGGACGGGCGCATTTACGTCACCGCCAACCCGGACAAGGTGGACAACTACATCCGGGGCAAGGTGTGCGTCTTTGAAAGCGAAGGCAAGACAAGCCCGGTGTGGACCTACCAGGTGCGGTCGAACGATATTTCCGCACCCGTCCTCACCGGGAGAGGGATTGTCTACTTCAGCGCGGGGCAAAAACTGTTTGCCCTGGACCAGGCCAACGGAACCGAATTATGGACCAACCTGTTCAATAAAAAGCTGACCAGGCCGGCAGTGGACGAGGCCACCGGGAGGGTTTACCTCGGCACGGACGGCGAAACCCTGCTTGCCGTAGACCCCGGCAGGGAAAGGCTGGACTGGTCCTTAAGCCTTGACGGCAAGGTTTCCACCCCCCCGGCGGTGATCGGAGGCCACATCTACGTAATATCCGACAAGGGTACCGTATATAAAATAAAGGACGAGTACGTCAGTTCAGATACAGGAGTTAATTATGGGGAATAAGGCCGGAGGCGCAGGAAAAACAGAGACCGGGCCGGCTTCCCCCAGCCGCGGTTTGAGGAAAGGACTGGAAGGCGGCCGGCGCTTCCGGGAAAACACCGCCGTATTTATCCGGGTTGGAGCATTCTTTCTTTTCCTGGCTTTACTGGGTTCTTTTTTCTTCCATGCGTCGCCCGCCGGGGCGGCCACTGCGGGTGAAACCGCAATTTTCACCGACATTCAGGACCACTGGGCGGAAAGCCACATCACCCGGCTGGCCTCCCTGGAAGTGATCAAAGGCTACCCCGACAGAACCTTCAGGCCGGAAAGGCTCACCACCGGCCTGGAAGCGATGGTTTTAATCATGCGTTCCGGCGGCTTTGCCAGCGAGGTAAAGACCAAGCCCGCCGCCAGCAGGCCGGGGGCTAAAAACAAGGCTCCCGTCAAGCCTCCGGCCATTCCCGTTCCCTGGGGCCAGGAGTTCATCGACCTGGCTGTGGAAAAAGGTTTTCTGACCGCCGGCGCCCCGGACGAGTTCAACCATGCCGGCCCGGCCAGCCGCCTTCAGGTGGCGAGGTTCCTGGCCCGGGCGCTATACCTGGTGCCGCCCGCCCTCCAACCCGGATTCACGGCGGAAACCGGCTTCACCATCGACCGGGCCTTCACCGACGAGGAATCCCTGGGCCCTGCCGACCGGGTCTGCCTAAAGGCGGTGGCCGGGGCCGAAGTCATGTCGGGCTACCCGGACGGGAGTTTCAGGCCGGACCAGCCCCTGACCAGGGCGGAACTGGCTGCCATTCTCAGCCGCCTGGTGGACCGGGGCTGGGTCAAGACGGCGGCCGGCCGCAGGACCACGGGCTGGATCTCCGAAATTAAATCGAACAGGGGACAACTGGAACTGGAGCTGAGTTCCACAGCCGGCAAGCAAAAACTCCGGTTGGCCAAGAATGTAAACTGTTATCGCCAGGGCAAAAAATGGCCGGTGGAACGGTCAGGCAATTTCCTCAGCGAAATAATCCGGGACGGACGCGGGCAGGTATGCTGGATAAATCTTCTGGAGGAAAGGGATCGCCCGGAGAAGCTTGAAAAAATCAGGGGTTCGGTGAAATCGGCGGTGCTTGGAACCGACAACCTGCTGATTATAAACGACCTGGACTGCCGGGACCAGACACTGCCCCTGGCCTGGGACGCCGAGATCTCCGGCAAAAACGCCAGAGACTTCAAATCCCTGAAGGCCGGTGCCTTCGTGGACGTGGAGACGTACAAGGGCCAGGTGAAAAAAGTAACCCTGCTGGAAGTCAAGACCGTGTCCGGCAAGGTGAGATCCGTGGGCCGGAGGCTGTACCTGGAGGACGGACTGTCCTCCTCCTCTTCAGGAAAACCGGGCTGGTTCAACAACTGGGACCGGGCCAGGATTGTCGATAAAGAAGGAAGGAGAACGGAGGGAGTCCTGGCCGGCGAAAAGGTGGACATTGTCTACATTGATCCCTATCCCGGGGAAATTGACGACGAAATCCCCCTGGAGATCAAGGTTTCCAGGTAGTGTTCACGCCCGGCGCACTCAATAAATTCCCGGTCTTTCTCTTTCAGGGCTTACCGGGCGCCTCCCTGGCCGCCCTCATCCTGTCCCCCCCGGCCCTGCCCATCCACGGACTCTATTTTCTTAACCTTCCCGTCAATCTGAACCTCCATTGTTTTTCCATCCTGGGTGGTTATGCGCAGCACGGTCTTCCCGCCCTGGCCGCCTCCGCCCTGTTCGCCTGATCCGCTTTTCCGGTCCTGACCCTGCTTTCCGCCCCCGTCGCCGGAGCCGCCCTGCCCGCCTCCTCCGCCGCCCTGCCCGCCTCCCTGCCCTTTAGCCTTTCCTTTTAGTCCTCCCCACCGCTGTTCAAGCAGGTAGACGTTTCCGGACTCAATCAGCCGCACCGGCGTTATCCGGGAGGGAACGGAATAGCTGCCGCTGGCGGCCTGGCCGGAATACTGCCAGCGGCCGTTTTTGGCCAAATCAATGGCGGCGTCCAGAGCGTACTGGCCCAGCAAGTCCGGACGGGTATCCACCTCGGCGTCATGCTCACCGGAGGCCAGGGCCGTGGAGGCCTTTTCATCGGCCCCCACCCCGGCGGTGAGGACGCGGCTGTTCAGGCCCGCTTCCTTAAGCATTTCCACCGCGGCCATGGCCAGCCGGCTGTCCGTGGCCAGCACCGCCCGGACACTGTTCCCCTTTTCGGCAAATACCCTCTGCAATATCTGGGGGACCAGGGAAGGATCACCCTTCGGCACCGCTTCTTCGGCCAGCAGGCGCACCTCGGGACCGGCCTGCAGGGCCGCCCGGGCAGCCGCCGCCATCTCCCTGGCCGCCCTGTCCCCGGGATCACCGCTGATCAAAACCACCCCCAGGGGAAACCCGCCTGCCGCCTGTATTTCAGGCGGAACTCCGCCGGAAGTCTGCCCTCCGCCACCCCCGGACTGGCCCTGGCTTCCGCCGCCTCCCTGACCCCGGCCTCCGCCCTGGCCCTGCTGTCCTCCCTGGACCTGGCCGCTCCGGTAATCCGCGGAGTCCGGGGACACCGGCAGGCCGGCGGCTTTGCGGGCCGACCTGACGGCGAACCTGGCCAGGAGCTGGCCGGCCAGGGCATGGTCCGGAGCCACGTATGCGTCCACCGGAACGTCTTCGGGGAGTATCTCCAGGGCCACCACCTTGATGTTTTTTTCCACCAGCCTGCGCATCAGGTCAGGCCCGGTGACCGGATTGACGGGCTGCAACACCACCGCCCCCACCTTCTGCCGGCCCAGTTTTTCAAGCTGCTGTTCCTGCCTGGCCTGGTCGTTCCCGGCATCCAGCCAGGTTATATCAACATTGTCTTTTTTCTTCCTGCTTTCGATCACCTTTTTTATTATTTTATTGCCGTCCCTCTCCATGTCGGCCAGGCTGACCGCTATTTTCACGGGAGGTTCCGGCTTTCGGGCGGCCTGCCTTTCGCCGCAGCCAAAAGCGGATGCAATCATCAGAAAAACCAGGATTAAAAAAACAGGGAGCCTCAATAAATTCACCCCCGAAAATGCAATCCCTTAAATTCTATTATGCTTATTTGACATTGCAAATATTTAAAGGAATACCGTTTTAAAAAGCTGAAAAAAAGCAGTTAAACGGCTTTTCAGCCGTTTTTCGTTTTGCCTGTACGCCATTATATCACAATCTTAATCCTTTAAATTCCACATATTCCCTGTTATGATAAGTTATGGTTCTCAATCCTCCGGCGGAGGCGATAATGCATGGAGGTTATAAAAAAAGCATGGTTGTGGCTTGGCCCCAGGTTGTCATCCATTCTCCCGGTTTACCCCGCCCGGGCGGGCTGTTCCGACCTTGCCGAGGCGGTCATGGAATCATTAAGGGACTGGAAGCTGGCCAAAGAACAGTTTAATTACGCCGATCCCGGGCTGATAGACTACATGGTTTACCGGATTAACGCCGCGGAAAGGCGCTTCATGGCGCTTCTTTCCCTGGCCAAAGCCCAGGGAGTGAAAGCCTGGCCGGACAACCTCGCAGAACCGGTGAAAACCGTGAATTGGGGATCGGAAACCGGGGATTAGGAGCTAGAACTCAGACCCCGGAATAGGCCAATGGGCTATAGGCGATCAAACATTGCCCAGATAGGCCTTTACAATATCATCACTGTTCTTCACTTCGTCCCTGGTACCCGAAAATACTATTTTTCCGGTCTCGAGAACATACGCGTAATCCGAAATGCTCAGCGCGTTATCAACCATCTGCTCAACCAGCAATATTGTTACACCCGTCTGTTTTATCTCCGTCAACAGCTTAAAGACATCCTTGACTATTATCGGCGCGAGACCGAGCGACGGCTCGTCAAGGATAAGAAGATCGGGTGCCGTCATCAAAGCTCTCGCTATCGCAAGCATCTGCTGCTCTCCACCCGACAACGTGCCTGCGATCTGCCTGCGTCTTTCCTTAATTCTCGGAAAGCGGTCATACATCTGGTCCATTCGGTCACGAATCTTCTTGGCGTCCTTCTCCACATACGCTCCGAGAAGCATGTTCTCTTCAACGGTATGCTCCGCAAATATCTGCCTGCCTTCGGGGACAAGCCTTATTCCTTTACTGACCAGCTTATCCGGGGCTGTCCTGGTTATGTCCTCGCCCTTGTACAGGATTCTCCCTTCCTTTGACCGGTGGAGACCAACTATGGTATTCAGTATCGTACTCTTTCCTGCTCCGTTCGCTCCCGCTATCGTTACAACCGAACCTTTCTTTACATCAAAGGACACGTGGTGTACGACCTCTGTCTTGCCGTAAGCGATGGTTAAATTCTCAACCTTCAGCACGCCGCCACCTCTTCTCCCAGATACGCTTTCCTTACCACCGGATCCACGCTCACTTCCGCCGTAGTGCCCTCCGCAATCTTCTTGCCGTAATCTATAACCGTTATATAATCAGATATGCCCATCACTATGCTCATATGGTGTTCGATCATAAGTACCGTTATTCCGACATCTCTTATTTTCTTGATTATCTCGGAAAGCTCTGCTATTTCCGTTTCATTAAGACCGGCGCAAGGCTCGTCCAGCACCATAAGTTTTGGCTTCTCGCACAGAGCACGGGCGATCTCCACCAGTTTCTGCTGTCCTGTTGAAAGGCTTCCGGGATCAAAATTTGACTTGCTTTCCAGGCCGATCAGCTTCAGGCAATCGTAAGCTTCCAGATATGCCTCTTTTTCTTCTTTTCTTTTCTTGCGCGAATGGAAAATCGCGCCCGCCATACTGTATGTGTAGTATATTCTTCCGCCCATCGCCACGTTATCTATTACACGCAAGTCTTTGAACAGCCTCACATGCTGATATGTCCGGGCTATTCCGCGCTTCACCGAATCATAAGGTTCCATTCCCGTTATATCCTCGCCGTTGAATATAACGCTGCCTTCGCTCGGCTTGTCAATGCCCGTTATCAAATTAACCGTGGTCGTCTTGCCGGCTCCGTTCGGTCCAATCAGGGAGTGTACCGTGCCTCTCTTTACCTTAAGGTCCAGGTTCCCGACAGCCGTAAGTCCTCCGAATCGTCTGGTGAGATTCTTTACTTCAAGAATATATTCAGGGCCGTCAGCGTTAACCCTGTATTTTTCGAAGCTTACCGGCGGCCTGTCGCCCAAATCTTCTATATGTCTGTTATCCTCAATGGCCCTGAAGCGTTCCTTTAATCTTCCCGCAATACCTCCGGGCATAACCTGCGTCAGCACGATCAGAAGCCCGCCGAAGACTATCTGCTTAAGGTCCGGTGACGCATTAAAGAACTCCGGTACTATCATTACGATGGTAACGCCGATGGCGGGTCCGCTCAATGTGCCTGTTCCGCCAATAATGACCGTCAAAAGAATAAATATTGTCAGGTAGAATCCAAACGTGTCGGGACTGATAAATTCACTGTAGCTCGCGTAAAGGGAGCCGGCTATGCCGATGATCACTGAGCTTATGAGCAGTGCTATAACCTTGTATTTCCTGTTGTTTATACCCACTCCCGATGCCGCAATCTCGTCATTCTTGACCGCAATAAAATCACGGCCCCAATGGCTCTTGATCAGGCCCCATTCAAACAACATAATGAGAATCAGGAAGAAGAATATTACATAGTATCTTGCATTATTGGAGAGGTTCAGACCGAATATGGACCATGCGGGGAGGAAAAATCCCGCCGCGCCGTGCGTCAAGGAAGTCCAGTCGTTGAGTATCCTCTGCACGATCTCTAAAATGCCGAGGCTGATCAGGGCAAGATAGTTGCCCTTCACCTTATATGCGGGCAAGGATATCAGAAAGCTGATTAGTCCGGTAACAACCATTGCCGCCAGCAGACCGGCCAGGAACGGCATTTTGAGGGTCGTAACCGTTATTGCCGACGCGTACGCACCGGCGCCGAAAATAGCCGCGGCGGAAAGGGTCAGCAAACCGCAATACCCCGCAGAAATGTCATAACCGATGGCCACAATGACGTAAATAAATAAAATTGTGGCAAATCTCAAATAATAATTACCGGCCATAAGTGGAAACGCCAGGCAAAAGCACAGCAACGCAAACTTCAGTATGATAAGCCATAGGCTATACTTTTTCCGCGGCGGACAAGTTCTTGTTAAAAAACTTGGCACTCATTATCCCCTCCGGCAAAAATATTATCACAATAATCATAATGACGAAGCTGATCGAATCCTTTATCCCGGCGGGGACAAATATGCATATGAAGGCTTCAATGAGCCCCAAGATGAAGCCCCCGATAAACGCTCCTTTTGTGTTTCCAAACCCGCCCAGCACAGCGGCTGCAAATCCTTTCAGGCCGATTGAATAGGTCATGGTGTAACTGGCAAACGTAATCGGCGCGATTAGCGCGCCGCCTACCGCCGCAACGGCTCCGGCCATGGCAAAGCAGGACAAGATTATCTTTTCGCTCTTGATGCCCATCAGTTCCGACGTGGACGGCCTGAACGCAACAGCGCGCACAGCCCTGCCAAACCTGGTCCTCTTTATTATCGTCTGGTACACAACCCCTATAACTACGGCGATGGTTATCATCATCAACTCATGAAGCATGATGTTTGCGCCAAAAACAGTCACCATTTTGCCGCCGAACAAGTACGGAAACGCCTGCGGCTCGGTGCCGAACATCATTCGCGCAATGTTGTCCAATATGATGGAGGCCCCGAACAGCGTGATAATCCATCCTACATTATTCTGCAAATCCCCGAGCTTCTTAACGCAGGTCTCGTACATCACAATGTTCAGCACTATGCTGACGGCGATGGCCACGAACAGGGCAGGTAAATAGCTGAGCCCGCATATTACCATCATCCACCAGCTCACCATTGCGCCCATCATCACAACAGAGGCGTGCGCAAAATTGACGATGCCCGTCGTAGAACTTACCATTCCGATCGCAAGCGCCATTAGTGCGTATATGCTTCCATTCGCCAGGCCGAATATTAATTGCTGCATCCTGTCATTCTCCTCTTTGCCCAGACAAACGGTGTGACGGCATCGGCTGCTAGTCAGCCAATGCCGGCACACCACAGTCTGATTTTAGGTGCGATTTGATCTTATTTCGTAAAGGACCCTCTGATATAAACGTCTCCAAATATTTTGTCCGTTGTCAACATCGGGTCTAACAGAACAGGCACGAGGTCTTTTCCGGAAATGGCTTCATGATTTGTCGGGGAGAACCTGTACGTGTCCGCGGTGCCGACTTTCAACGGAAACTCGGAAATTTTTGTCTCCAAGACTTTTTTCACTGCGTCGGGATCGAAAGTGCCCGCTGTTTCAACCGCCCATTTGTAAAGATAGATCGCCTCGTAGCCGGACGCCACCATCTGAGGAGCGGTGGTTCTGCCGCCGGGTCCGTATTTGCCGTATTTTGCGACAATCTTATCGTAGAGTTCCTGACGCGCTTTATCCAGCTGAGTCGCACCGGAAGCTTTGTCCACCGACCAGAAGCCGGTAATCGTGTAGCATCTGTCAATACCGTTCCCGGCGAGCTCCCTGAAGTTCGGCAGGGAGAGTCCCGTATAGCCGAGATAAATCAATTTGTCCATATAACCGATTCTTGAAAGCGCGGAGACTATTTTCGCGCCATCGGCACCCAGGGTCCAGGCGAGGGCGCAGTCCGCGCCGGCTTGCTTAATCTTCTCCGCAACAGGCGTCATATCGGCGTCTCCGGATTTATATGTTATCGCTTCCACCGGCGTGATTCCGGCTGCTTTGCAGGCTGCTTGCAGGGAAGCTATTCCATCATTGCCCAGGGCGGTCGTATCGCCCAGCAGCACGATTTTTTGGAAACCGGCTTTTTTGGCGATATTTACAAGGGCCTCAGCCTGTACCGGACTCGGGAAGAATGTTCTGAAGGTATAAGGATACTTCTCAGCATTGATCAGTTGAGTGTTGGTGGCAATGTTAAGGATCTGAATGATTTTGTTTTTATTGACATAATCTTCAGAGGCGGCGACGCATGTTGAGTTCGGCTGGCCAATCATCATCTGGACTTTCTCTTTATCAATCAGTTCTTGAACCGCAGTCTTTGATTTTGTCGGGTCGGCTTCATCGTCGCGGGTCACAAACTTAATGGCCTTTCCCATAATTCCGCCGGCCTTATTGATTTCTTCAATGGCCAGTTCGGCACCCTGCTTGGTGGCTATTCCCATCGTAGCCGAAGGGCCCGTCATTGGTCCGACATATCCCAGCACCACTTCGCCGCCCGCTTTTTTGGAAGCGCATCCGCCCAGTACCAACATCGACATCAAAACCATTACCAGCACTGCGGTGATCGGTTTATTCTTCCTCACCATCTGTCCCTCCGTTTCATTTTTTTATCACATCGGATAAATGCTAATGATCATAACATTTATGCCTTTATGATCTGTCCAAAAAAGCCGAATTTACCGGGCATTTTAAATTTAACAGAAATTACTGAATCAAATCACTCTTCCATGCATACTGACCGGTTGCGAATCCGCATTGCGGCAACTTTGTCCTTATGCATGCCGTTCTCGTTCTTCCGTTAAATACTCCCGCCGCTCACTATAAGGCACTGAGCGGAGATAAAACTTGCATCGTCACTAGCCAGGAAGGACGCCGCGCTGGCCACTTCTTCCGGCTCACCCAGCCTCTTGAGCGGTATAAGCTTCATATGTTCGGCAATAATCTCTTTCGGCACCGCCATGTACATGTCTGTGTTGATAAATCCCGGGGCAATGCAATTAGCCGTAATATTCTTCGGCCCTCCCTCCTTGGCGAGTGTTTTTGTGAAACTGATGATGGCCCCTTTTGAAGCTGAATAGTTAGCCTGACCCGCGAGTCCAAACGCAGATACGGATGCGATGTTCACAATCCTGCCGTAGTTTTTCTCGCGCATGATCGGTACCACATATTTGCACGTATGGTACACCCCGTAAAAGTTAACGTTTATTACGGAATCCCATTGTTCATTGGTCATTTTGTGGAACATGGAATCCCTCGTGATGCCGGCATTGTTGACCAAAATATCGATGGTTTTGAATTTGTCCATTGTAATTTTGATCGCCTCGGCCACCTGCCGCTCATCGCCGACATCGCACCGGATCGCAATCACTCTTTCTCCGGTGGGATCAATGGATCTGGCTGTTTGCTGTGCGGCATCCAAATCAATCCCCAAAATAGAAACCCCTGCCGCGCCGTCTTCAACAAACCTTTTTACAATAGCCTTGCCGATCCCTTTCTCTCCTCCCGTTACGATTGCGTATTTTCCGCTTAATTTGCCCATCTTTTACCTCCACATTGATTCTCGAGCACGCATGAGAAGCCCTGTCCACTCCGTCAAGTCAATTGTTCAGCGTAAACTGTGGAAACTCTATTTTCTTTCTTTCCAGGGCGGCAGCGGTGATGTGACTTACTTTTTTTACCGCAGTCGCGTCTTTCCAGTACGAGTCCTGAGATTTCAGATATTTCCTGAACTGACCCGGTGGAATAAAAACGTGTTTGGCAAATACCCTGTTAAAATGCGTGATATTCACAAAACCCGTTTCCTTGCTTATCTGCGCCAGCGGCAAGTCGGTATAGGAGAGAAGTTCCACCGCCTTTCGTACCCGGATAATCATAAGGCATTCGAAAATAGTGACAGAGGTCTCTTTCTTAAAGAGATTGCAAAGGTGGCTTTTTTTCAATGATGCGTGGGCAACAATATCATCCAGCGACAGCCGTTTCTTGTAATTGTCCTCCAGAAACCTGATTGTATCCCTCACCGGCGCAGAATAAGCTGATATCTCTATATATTTAGACGATGCGGTTTTCTCGAGCCTTGTCTTTTTGGTCAGTTTGAAGAGAATCGCGTAAAGATACGCGATCATTATCTTCTCGGATTCCGGTGTTGAACTGTTGCTCTCGTCCAAAATTTCTTTTAGAAGCACTCCCGAAAAATCGTCTTTCTGCACCAGGATACCAACATCGGAGCACATTTCCATCACGCCCTTGGAAAACGAAGAGAACTTCACTTCGAAATAGTAGCCCGCTTCGTTGCCCGTGTTGGTAAACGTGTGGACGCAGTTTGCCGGAATCAGGATCGTATCCCCTGCGCCCGCCGTGAACGTGCGGCCTCCGACGGTGAATTGGTAACTGCCCCGGACGATATGATTCAACTGGTAGAAAGGATGCGTGTGTGGTTGATACGTAAGCCCCGCGTCCATTTTTGACAGTATCGCAATTAATATCTTGATTTCCTGGTGTATTTTAATACCCCCTCCCATGGCCATGCTGGTTTGATCCATCATTTTGCCTCGAAGCAGATTCGGGGCATTTCCTTGAGGTCATCCGCCATCGAAGGCTTAAAATCAAGCAGGTCGAGAACATCCTTTTTAATATCGAGACCCGGGGCGATTTCGACCAGCTCGATCCCGTTTTCTTTAAGCTTGAATACACAGCGTTCGGTAACGTAAAGGACTGTTTTATGATTTTCAAACTCCACGCCCGCATTCATCGTGATGCACTCTACATTTTTCACGATCTTCGTTTCTTTTCCGTCATAGGGAATCAGCTTGCCGTTTTCGGATTTATAGCCCGAACCCCGCATGAAGGTGAAGCAGAACACCAGCTTCTTTGCGGAATGGACAATGAAATTAAAGCCGCCGACGCCCGCAAGATACGGCCCTTTTTTACAGACGTTCACGTTTCCGGCTGCATCCACCTCCAACGCTCCCAGAAAACCTATATCAAGCCCGCCGCCCTCGTAAAACCTGAACTGGGTCGCCTGATCATAGATAGAATCCGCATTCATGGAGACTCCGAACACCGATGGAAGCTGTACGCCGCCTATGATGCCGGTCTCGGTGGTCATAACGACGGAACTCATATCGATCCCGAGATTTATCGCCTCGCCGCTGATCATCTGCGGGATCCCGATCCCGATGTTCACTACGGCATCCGGATACAGTTCCATTGCCGCCCTTCTTGCAATGACCTTCTGCGCGATGTCTCTTTTCCGGGCACCGTTTGTTGTCTCGTTGTCCAAAATTGCCCTCATTTCTTCATCGCTGCATCTCTTTTCATTTGAAAAATACGGACTGTAAGGAAGGTGCGGGGCCGTCTGCACATGGTCGGGATCGACAATTATCGCGTCCACGAGGAAATAGGGGATGTGAACAATGTGCGGATTAAAGTATTCTTCCTTGAGGGCTTTTACGTATACGATTACCTTGCCGCCGTTGTTCTTCGCCGCCATTGCGGAGGCCAGGGCGTCGTTAATTGAGGGCTCCGCTTCAAGCGTTATATTGCCCTTCACGTCCGCATAGCTTGCCTTCAGCACGACGACGTCCGGCCGGATCATTTTATACCAGAGGTATTCCTCGCCGTTAACGACCCTTAGTTCGACCAGGTCCTCCGTCTCTATCCCCTCGTTGAGCTTGCAGCCCCCGTAGCGAGGATCCTGCTGGGTGCGCAGTCCGACCTTCGTAAGATATCCGTCCTTGCCGGCGATGTATTCGCTCATCAAGATCGACAGCACGCCCTGGGAAATATTGTAGCCCTCAATCTCGTTGCTCCTGATCATGGGGAGCAGGGGCTGGTGATAGCCCATATGTCCGCCGATCACGCGTTTCAGGAGCCCCTTATGGGTTAAATGTTTAAAATAATTATAGCCAGGCGCGTCAATGTCCGGGGACCCGTAGGAAATGACGCACAGGTCGCGCGGGTGTCCGGTCGCGAGAAACGAATCCCCGATGCTCTTAAATATTTTGGCGGGAGAGCACACAAGAGCCGTACCGGCAATATGTATGGCATCTCCGTCTGATATCAGCCTTACAGCTTCGTCCGCGGACATGAGCTTCTTTTTTAACAAATCAGTCATATATCTACGCTCTCTTATTCCACGTTTTTTAGTTCCTGTTTTTGCACGCCACCCAACCGTGCGGGTAAGTGTTGAAAAAGTCAGTATTTTATTTGTTATCAGGCCGGCATGTCCCTCCCTCCCGCAAAAAGTCTTAATATTTCTTTCGCGTGGCACCATTTTAGCACCTTCAAAAACGGAATGTCAAGCAATATTTAACAGATGCGGCGTAATATGAGATAATTTTTCCCGATATTACGCATCTGCCAATACGTTCGTAATTCAGGATATTTTTTTCCGAGATTCCGCACCTCCACCTTCCTGGTTTCCTCAAGTTTTGATAGGATGACGAGAGAGGATGTGTTTAGCTGACACATGGTGAAAAGTTTCACTATCCAGGGGCTGACCGGACAACCTTGCAGGCAGTGAAAACCGGGGATTGGGATCAGCAGTGCGGGGAATAATGACGGGGGTCCACCAGCTCCCGGTACTTGTACACCACCTGTTTGAAATCCTTCCAGGCGTCAACCTTCAGGCGCGGATTCCTCAGCAGCGCGGCGGGATGGTAGGTGGGCATGATCAGCATGCCGTCCCTTTCCACCCACTTGCCCCGGTCCCTGGTGATCCTCCCCCCGGGGTCCACAATCTCCTGCAGGGCCGTGGCCCCCAGGAGCACCATGATTACCGGCCTGATCAGCCTGATCTGGGCGTCCAGGTTGGGCCTGCAGGCGGCCCGCTCGTCCTCGGCGGGGATCCTGTTGCCCGGGGGCCTGCACTTCACCGTGTTCAGTATGTAAACGTGCACAAACCGGTTAAATCCGCAGGCTTCCAGTATTTTGTCGAGCAGTTGTCCGGCCTTTCCCACAAAGGGCCTTCCCAGCAGGTCCTCGTCGGCCCCCGGTCCCTCACCGCACAGCACCACCCGGGCGGCCGGGTTGCCCTCTCCGAAGACCACCCCCCGGCACCCGCCGCGCAGGCGGCAGCGGTTACAGGTCTTCACCTTTTCCTCCAGTTCCCTGAAATCATTTATCCCGGCCAGGTCCCATTCTTCATCGGGAAATAACACCTGCCACCCCTCCCGGGTAATGATATGTAAACTATTCTCTTTTTCACCTCCCGTCTCCTGTCTGCCGGAAAAAGATAACTGCCGCATAAAACGGCAGCTTCCTTCAGTTATTCCTTTTCCAGGACGATTTTATGGTCCACCAGGGCCAGCTCCGCTATCCTTGCCTTGACAATCTTTCTGCGGCCGAAGATGTCCTCCAGCATCAGCCCCTCCTCGTGGGGAACCACTTTATCCACCATTTCCAGAAAAAGTTCCTCCCTGCCGTCCTTGCGCAGGTAAGCGTTCGCCTCGCACACCGTTTACCACCTCCAGCATTCCCCAAAATTTAAAACCACTTCGGTCCGTCAGACGATAACAGGGCAAAGACCTCCGTGGTCCAAACATCAGATATCGGTCGTAAGACGTCGGACGTCGGCCAAAAGAGATTATATGACAGGAATGTAATATCCCATAAAGCCTGACGACTGACGTCAGACTTCCGACGACCGGAACGGGACCTCCGTGATCCCTTTAAAAAATTATAGAATGGGGCAAAATAGCTGTCAACGCTTAATTTTTTCCCACAGCCGGGCCATCGCCCCGGCCAGCCGGCCCGGTGAATCAATTTCCACATAGGCCTTTTCATTCTCCGCGGGAACCACCAGCACGCCCAGCGGCCTGTTCAGGTCGGGCCTGAAAGCCAGGCCCCGGCTGTACACCTGTCCCCGCCCCCGCAGGAACTCCAACTCCAGGGATCCCGGAACTTTTTCCAGGGCGTGTTTCAGCCCCCACCGGTCGTTGACCGGATAGCCCCCCACGGTGATCAGCACGTCCCCGGACCTGATGCCCATGTTCCAGGCAATGGAGTCCGGGATTACATCGAGGACCCGCACTCCCCGGTCTGACGGGGCAAAGGCCGGCCTGCCCGCCAGCTCCATTCTCCTGCCGACGCAGATCACCAGTTCGTGCCCCAGGGGGGAAAAAAGGGCGGCCACCGGGGCAAGAAAATGAAAATCCTGGGCAAGAACGGCCAGGGTGAAAAGTGTAACGCTGTACAGCGCCAGGTAAAAAGCCGAAAGCCTGCTCTTTTCCCAGGGGGAGCGGGCAATGGCCAGGTCGCCGTAGCCCAGGCCCGCCACCACCGAAACCAGGGCATACCCGGCGCTGACATGCGGTTCAACCTCTCCCGGCTTGATCAGCGGCCACCACTGGGGCATGTTGCCGAAAAGCTCCCGGGAATCCGGGTAAGCCGCAACGGTTAAGGCCACCAGGGGTATGGGCCAGAATTTCTGAAGGGTGAAGCCTCCCAAAACCCTGCCGGAGGAATCCCCGAAAAAAGTGGGGACCGCCCCCAGGTGGCCGCTGAAGAAAATCAGCACGCTTTCCACCATGTGCAGCACGGCCACCAGTGCCAGCACCTGGTAGATGTTCACCGGGGGCAGTCCGGTGATTATATTGGCCAGGGAGATAATTCCACCGGCGTAGGCGAAGCAGATGAACCTGGGATTGATCAGCATCAGCAGAACGGCGATAAAAAGGAAAAGCACGAACACGGTCCCTGAACCGGTCAGGGGCAGCCCTGCCAGGACGATCAGGATGCTGCCCCCCAAACCCCCGGCAAGGCCCAGGAGTGTGGCGGAAAGGGTGTCCCTCCACATCCCCCGGGTCTTTACGCCGAACATTGACGCCCGGACCGCCTCGGAACGCCTGTACTGCAGAGCCACCAGGGCCGTCACCGCCGCCATCAGAAACAGGAATTCCGGCTCCAGGAAGAGAAGAAAGTAGCTTTTGATTACCAGCGGAACAACCTCAGTCAGCAGGTACACTCCCGCACCGCCCCGTCGGAGGTGTGAACATCCCACAACTCAATTTACAAAACTTATTCAGGCCGCCTTGTTCCCAAGCTTCTCGCTGACTACGTCAACAGCCTTCTGGAGCTGAACATCCTGCCCTCCGGGGGGTTGGCTCACCACAACGTCCGGTTCTATCCCCTTTTTGTTGATATCATGCTTCTTGGGCGTCAGATACCGGGCGGTGGTGAGCTTCAGCCCGGCCCCGTTGTCCAGGTCGAAAACCATCTGGACGACTCCCTTGCCGAAGGTTTTCTGGCCCACCAGTATTCCGGACCCGGTGTCCTTGACGGCGCCGGCCACTATCTCGGCGGCGCTGGCGCTGTGCTCGTTAATCAGCACGGCCAGGGGAAGCCCCAGATTGTTCCCCCGGGCGGGGTACTCCTCCTGGCGCCCTCCCCGGTAGTCGATGTACACCACCGGCCCGGCCGGGACAAAACGGCCGGCCACCTTTACGGCAGACATCAGCTCGCCGCCCGGGTTGCTCCGCAGGTCCAGGACCACGGCCCGCAATCCCTGCTGCTTGAGCCGGGATATGTTCTCTTCCAGCTCCTCCGGCGTTTTCTCGGTAAACTGGACAATGCCCACATAGGCGATACCGTTCTTCAACATCCGGCTCTCCACCGTGGGAACGGTAATTTCCTCCCTGGTCAGTTCCACCTCGAAGGGATTGGGAACATTGGGCCTGACCAGGGTCAGGGTGACTTTTGTCCCCACCGGCCCCCGCATCAGCTGCACCGCCGTTTCCAGGTCAATCCCCCGGACTTCACGGTTGTCAATCTTGTAGATCACGTCTCCCGGCTGAATCCCTTCCCGGTAAGCCGGAGTGCCCCTGTAGGTCCTGGCCACCGTAAGGTATTCATCCTTCATGCCCACCAGAATGCCCAGGCCGCCAAAGGTGCCTTTTATCTGCTCCCGCAGGTGCTTGTAGGTTACCGGGTCCAGGTAGGCCGAATACGGGTCGTCCAGGGACTGGACAAGGCCCCGGATGGCGCCTTCCACCATGGTGTCGTAACCCACCGGGTTCAGGTACTGGGTCTTGATCAGGGCAATAACCTTGACAAGATTGCCGAACTGCTTGTAGTTGGTGGCCACCAGCCACCCGAGGCCGACCACCAGTACAAAAACGGCCACGGCCAGGCCGGTGACTACCCGGTAAATCCACCTGTTTGAACGATATCGGCCAAAGCTCAAGAAAATCTCCTTCTCCTTCCCGGCGGGCCCCGGCGATGCGGACCCGGACCGAACCATGATCTACAGATTATTATACTATAAGTTTGGCCAGGAGATTACAATATTATGGCAAATCGCAGCATTCCAGGACGCCCCGGCGGCAGGGCGGCCGCCGCGGGAGAAAAAAGCCGCCGTTTCCGGCGGTGGCGCCTGTATTTAGAAAAATCCCATGGGGTTCACCGGCGTCCCGTCTCTCCTCACCGAAAAGTCCAGGTGGGGGCCGGTGGACATCCCGGTGCTGCCGACCTTGCCTATCACCTGGCCCTTGATCACCCGGTCGCCCTTCGCCACAAGCTGGGCGGAGAGGTGGGAATAAAGCGTGGTCAGCCCGTTGCCGTGATCGATCATGACCACATTCCCGTATCCGCTCATGTAACCGACCTCGATGACCTCCCCGTCCTGGGCCGCCACCACCTTGGTCCCGGTGGGGGCCGGTATGTCTATCCCGTTGTGGTGCCGGACACCTCCCAGCACCGGGTGCACCCTGTTGCCAAAGGGAGATGAAATCTCGGTATAACCTGGAACCGGCCAGGCAAACGATCCGGTGCCGGCCGGGGTTTGCTGCCTGGGCCTGCTCTTCAGCATCTCCCTGATTATTTCCTGTTCTCTCTGCTCCAGTTCCTCGGCCTCGGCTTCAAACCTGCCGAGGTCCTGCCTTGCCCTGGACAGGAGGGCCACCTTTTGGGCCTGTTGGGTTCTCAGTTCGGCTTTGGCCGCCTCATGCATGGCCATGACGGCGTACAGGTCGTTCCGTCTGGCTTCCAGGGCCGCCTTCCGGTCCTCCAGGTTCTGCTTCTTTTCCGTAACCTGCTTGACAATCTTAAGATCCCGGCTGATAATCCGCCTCAGCATTTCCGCCCGGTTGATGAAGTCGGAAAAACTGTCCGAGTCCAGCAGCACCTCCAGGTAGCTTATGTTCCCCGAAATATAGAGGCCCCGGACCCTTTTCCTGAAGGTCTGGTTGCTCTCTTCAAGTTCCTGCCTGGATTTTTCAAGTTCCTTCTCGGCCCGGTCCAGTTCCGCCTGGGCCAGCTTCAAGCCGGCCTCCAGTTCCCTGGCCTGGCGCTCCCTGTACTCAATGCCCTGGTCCAGCATTTTTACCTCGGAGGCGTAGCTGTTCACCGCCCTTCTGCCCGATTCCACCTCCTGCCGCTTCTGGTTGAGCTTCTCCCGGGTTTCATTGAGCAGGTTTTCCAGCTGGTCGCCATAGGCGGAACTGACTGACAGAATGACAAAAACCAGGCTCAGAACAAGCGCCGTAATCTTTTTTTTAGGCCATGCCACAGAAAAGAACCCCCCTTGTCAACAGCTACCAGCAGCTGGAAGCTGGAAGCTAGCAGCTATATTTTAAGGAACCTCCTGATGGACAAGATACTCCCCAGCGCCCCGATGACCAGGCCTGTCCCCAGCACCCCCCCAAGCACCATGATGATGGTCCGCTGGTCGGTCACCGGGTGAATGAAGGGCAGGGACTGGTCTATATAGTTGGCCAGCGACATATAGCCGGCGTATACCGCCAACCCGGCCAGAACGGCGCCCAGAAAGCCCAGGATCATCCCCTCCAGCAGGTAAGGGAAGCGGACAAACCAGTTGGTGGCCCCCAGAAGCACCATGATTCCTATTTCCCTGCGCCTGGCAAAAACCGACATGCGAATGGTGGTGGAGATCAGGAATACTGCCGCCAGGCACAAAATCCCCAGGATTCCGGTCCCGGCCACCCTTACCCAGCGGGTGGCCGAAACCAGCTTTTCCACCAGGCCGTGGCCGTAGATTACCTGGTCCACCCCGTTCAGCCTCTCCAGCCTGCCGGCCAGTTCCGGAATCTGGTCCGCCTGGACGGCTTTGATCCTGAAGGCGTCGGGCAGCGGGTTGTCATTTTGCAGCCCCTCCAGGATCTCCCGGCGGTTTTGAAGATTTCTCTTCATTTCCTCCAGGGCCTGGTCTTTGGACACAAATTCCACCAGGGACACGCCCGGCAGCCTTTCGATTTCTTTCTGGAGTTTGTTGATGTTTTCCCTGGACTGCCCGTCCCGGAGAATAACCCTGACCTCAAGGCCCGACTCGAGGCCGCGGGTAAATTCATTGGCGTTGACCACCAGCAGGGCGAAAATTCCCACAATCAGCAGGGAAACGGCCACCGTGCCCACCGAAGCCGCCGAAAGCCAGCTGTTCCGGGCAATTGACTGCAGCGCTTCCCTCCAGTAGTAAGACAAAGTTCTAAGGCTCATTGCTGTAGACCCCGCCTTCCTCGTCGCGGGTCACCCTGCCCCCGGACATGGCCACAACCCTTTTTTTCATGGCGTCAACGATGTCCCTGGCGTGGGTGGCCATGATCACCGTGGTGCCGGACCGGTTGATCTCTTCCAGCAGCCTCATCAGCCCCCAGGCGGTATCCGGGTCCAGGTTGCCGGTGGGCTCGTCGGCGATCAACACCACCGGGTTGTTGACGATGGCCCGGGCAATGCACACCCTCTGCTGCTCACCCCCGGAAAGCTCCGAGGGAAACACCCTGGTCTTTTCCAAAAGCCCGACCCGTTCCAGAACCGCCGGCACCCTGGTCTTTATTTCTCTTGTTGAAGCCCCGGTCACTTCCATGGCAAAGGCCACGTTTTCAAACACGTTTTTCTGGGGCAGGAGCCTGAAGTCCTGGAAAACCATGCCTATTTTCCTTCGCAGGTAGGGAATCTCCCTTCCCTTGAGGCGGGCGATATTCTTTCCGTTAAACAGCACCTGGCCCCTGGTGGGCAGCTCCTCCCTGAATAAGACCTTGATCAGGGAGGTTTTACCGGCACCGCTCGGACCCACAAGAAAAACAAACTCCCCCCTGTTGATGGTCAGGGAGACATCGTTCAGTGCCTTGACTCCGTTGGGGTAGAGCTTGGTAACGTTGTAAAAGTTGATCATGCCGCACCTCGAACAGGTAAAGTGCACAACAGAAATATTAGCTATTTCGACAACCCGGCAAAGAAGTCCTTTCCCGATAATCAATTAAAAAGGAAAAATAACCAATTTTAGCGAATTAAAGAATCATTGGAACCGGAACCAACCCGGCATTCGTTTCGTCCAAGTAAGTAGAAAATATTGGAGGGGAAAAAATGGTTAAAAAAGCTGTCCGGATGACACTGGTTCTTGCCCTGGCCGCCTGCTGGCTGCTCGTCCCCCGGGTTGTTCCGGCCGCCTCCGCCGGGTCTTTCAAGGACACAGGCAGTCACTGGTCCGGGCAGGCGGTGGAAAAATCATACGCCCTGGGCTTAATGAGGGGTTATCCCGGGAATGTCTTCAAGCCGGAGGATCCGGTCACCAGGCTGGAGGCCATCGCCACCATCATCAGCGCCATGGGCCTGGAAGACCGGGCCAAAAGCCTGGACTGGAAAAACAGCGGAATAAGGCTCCCCCAGGGAATGTTCTGGGGGCAGGGCCACCTGGTCCTGGCGGTGCAGAAAGGCCTGCTTGACAAAAATCATGTTTACAACCTGCTATACGATCAACCCATCCCCAGGCAGGAAGTGGCAACCCTGGTGGCGGTGGCCCTCCGGGACAAGCTGAAGGAAAAAGGAGACATTGAAAAGCTGACCTACTCCGACAGCGCCCAAATCAGCCCTGAATATAAGCAGTACGTGGCCGACGTAACCCGGAACAACATCATGCAGGGTATCAGCGACAATGAATTCGGCCCCCACGAGGTGATGAAAAGGGGGCAGATGGCCGCCCTGATGGTAAAAATAGTCCAGGACGGCTGGTTTGAGTACGGCGCCGGGAAAATAATCACCGGCAACCTGAGCGCCATTGACAGCGCCTCGGGGTTGATAACCGTAACCAGGGCCGACGGAACCCCCGTACCCCGGCTGGCGGACGCGCAAACGGTTGTGTACAGGGATTCCAGGGCCTCCTCCCTGGACGCTTTCAAGGTAGGCGACCGGGTGCTGATGATTGCCGGATCCGACGCCAGGATAAAGTACCTGGAGAGCGACGGGGACGCCGCTCCCACCTGGAACGGAAACACCGCCTATAACGAAACAACCAGCGGGGAAGTAACCGGTGTGTTCTCAAGCTATTTTACCGTTAAAACCTCTTCAGGAAGCGAAAGGAGATTCAGCGCCAAGGCCGGCGAACTGAAACTGGCCAGGGGCGGCGTCCTCCTGCCCTACACCGATCTGAAAGCCGGCGACCGGGTGAAGGTGATCTCGGTTTCCGGCGAGGCCCGGGAAATAACGCTCCTGGACAGTGAAGATTATATCGAGGCCCAGGTGCGGACCGTTGACTACTTCTACTACATGATCACCCTGCTGGAGGACAACGGCAGGAGAAAGGAATACGAGGTCAAACTGGGCGCCCCGATAAGGAAGGGAAACGACACGGTGCGGCTGGATGAACTGAAGCAGGGGGACCGTGTCCGCTTCAAGCTGGGCAGCGACGGAAAAATAACCGAGATTTCGGCGACGGGGGAAGGCGTGCGCGGCGTATCCGGCAAGGTCACGGACCTGCGCCCGGGAAGCAGCCCCCGCATATACGTCGATTCCCACAGGTACTACATCGCCGACAACGCCAGGATAACCAGGGACGGCGACAGGATAGACCTGGAAGACATTATGATCGGCGCCGAGGTGTCCCTGGAGCTGGATGACGACGACACGGCCGTAGAAATCGAAGTGACCGACGACGAGGACATCACGGTGGAAGGCACGGTCACCGACGTGGACGAAGACGACGGGAAAATAACCATAGAGCAGTCCAACGGCCTGGAATTCACCCTCCGGGTCAGCAGCAGCTGCACCTTCTACGACCAGACCTCGTCTTCGTCCGGCATATCGGACCTGGACGACATAAGAAGGGGATGGGAGGTAAGGCTGTACCTGGACAACGGCCGGGTCAGGTCGATCAGGGTGACGGACAGGTAGTTAGCCGCCCATGCGGCAGAACTCAGAACCCAGAACTCAGAACTCAGAATACATGACACTTTTCTGCAAGTCAAAGTTCACCGCGGTTCGGAAAGCCTTTTGACCGGCACCTTCACTTTTGTGCTTTAAAGCGTCATATACTTTCCTGAGAGGGAACAAAAATGCCCTGCAGCATGTTAAATGCCAGGGCATTTTATTATTCCATTTATTCTGGGGTCTGAGTTCTGAATCCTGAGTTCTACCCTTTAACCCCGGCTTTCATCTTAATTGCCTCCCTGACGGCGGCCGCGATCCCGGACGGGGTCAGCCCGAATTTTTCCAGCAGCTCTTCCGGCTTCCCGGATTCCCCGAAAACGTCCGGCAGGCCCACCCGCTTCACCGGCACCGGGAAATTCCCGCAGACCGCCTCGCACACCGCCCCGCCGAGGCCGCCGATGACGCTGTGCTCCTCGGCGGTAACCAGGGCGCCGGTTTCCCGCGCGGCGGCAACCACCGCCTCAACGTCCAGCGGCTTGACGGTGTGCATGCTCAGCACTCGGCATTCAATCCCTTCTCCGGCCAGTACGGATGCGGCCTCCAGCGCCGCCGAAACCATGATCCCGGCGGCGATGACGGCGGCGTCCCGGCCTTCCCTCAGCACAACGGCCTTTCCCGGCACAAACCGGAAACCATCACCGTGGACCGGGGGAACACCGGCCCGGCCCAGCCTGATGTACACCGGCCCCTCCATTTCGGCGGCAGCCCTCACCGCTCCGAAGGTTTCGGCCTCGTCCGCCGGGACAAAGACCGTCATGCTGGGCAGGCTTCTCATCAAGGCTATGTCCTCCACCGACTGGTGCGACCCGCCGTCCTCCCCCACCGTCACACCGGCGTGGGTGGCCGCGATTTTTACATTCAATCCGGCATAGGCCACTGAGTTCCTGATCTGTTCAAAGGCCCGGCCGGCGGCGAAAACGGCGAAGGTGCTGGCAAAGGGAATTTTTCCGGCCGACGCCAGCCCCGCGGCCGTCCCGATCATATTCTGCTCGGCGATGCCCATGTTGAAGAACCTGTCCGGGAACACTCCGGCAAAGTCCGCCGTCTTGGTGGACTTGGACAGGTCGGCGTCCAGGACCACCACCCTGCCGTTGAGCTTCCCCAACTCCGCCAGGGCCTTGCCGTAAGCCTCCCTGGTTGCCGTCTTTCCAGCCATCACTACCCCTCCCCCTCTACCGGACCCCGGTCCCCGAGTTCGGCCAGCGCCCTTTCAACCTCGCCGGGCTTGGGGGCCACGCCGTGCCAGCCCACCTGGTTCTCCATAAAGGAGACTCCCTTGCCCTTCACGGTTTCGGCCACGATCATCTGGGGCTTTCCCTTTACCGATCCGGCCTTTTCCAGCGCCCGCAGGATCCCGGCCATGTCGTGCCCGTCGATCACCTGCACGTCCCAGCCGAAAGCCCGCCACTTGTCCGGCACCGGCTCAGGGGACATGACCTTTTCAATGGGACCGTCGATCTGCATCCGGTTGTGATCCAGAAAGGCGGTCAGGTTGTCCAGCTTGTAGTGGGCGGCGGCCATGGCGGCCTCCCAGACCTGACCCTCCTGGATTTCACCGTCGCCCAGCAGGACGTATACCCTGTAGTCAAGCCCGTCCAGCTTTCCGGCCAGGGCCACCCCGTTGGCCACCGAGAGACCCTGGCCCAGGGATCCCGTGGACATCTCCACCCCGGGCAGCTTTTTCATGTCCGGGTGTCCCTGCAGGCGGCTGCCCAGCCTGCGCAGGGTATCCAGCTCCTCCCTGGGGAAAAAGCCCCTTTGGGCCAGGGCGGCGTACAGAACCGGGGCGGCATGTCCCTTGGAGAGGATGAAGCGGTCCCGGTCTGGCCGGCGCGGGTTTTGGGGGTCGATGCGCAGCACCTTGAAATACAGGGCCGCCACTATATCGGCGGCCGAGAGGGATCCCCCCGGATGGCCCGACCCGGCCCGTCCCAGCATTCTGATAATGTCCTTCCGGATTTCATTGGCCCTGACCCTGAGCATTTCTATTTCCCTGTGGACCATAATCAACCTCCTCCACACCGCTTGCTGCTTGTCGCTTACCGCTTTAACGGCTTAAAGCCCTCGCCCAGCACCTCGTGAACACCCGCCAGGATTACAAAGGCCCGGCTGTCCACCTGCCGCACCAGGTCTTTCAGCCTGGTAACCTCGGACCTGTTCACCACCACCAGCAGGACATCCCTGTCCGCCCCGGAATAGGCCCCCCTCCCCCGCAGCACCGTGGCGCCCCTGTCCATCTCCCGCAAAACCGCCCCGGCCATTTTTACGGGATCGTTGGAGATGATGAAAAAAGCCTTGGCGTAGCTTATGCCCTCCTGCACCAGGTCGATCAGCCAGGCCGTGACAAATATTGTAATCATCGCGTACATGGCCAGTTCCCAGGAATGGAATGTGAACCCTGCGGCCAGCACCACCGCCGCGTCCACCACGAACAAAAGCTGGCCCACGTTGGCCCCGGTATAGGTGCGCAGGACCGCCGCGGCCAGGTCTGTGCCGCCTGTGGTCCCCCTGTATCTGAAAACCAGGCCCAGGCCCAGGCCCACCAGCACCCCCCCGAAAAGGCTGGCCAGCAGGGGATCCCGCGTAACCACGGGCATAAAGGGGGCCAGGGCGTCGATCAGAAAAGAAAGGCTGACCGTCCCGTACAGGGACCGGAAGCCGAACTTGAGTCCCAGGCGGTACACCCCCATTAAAAAAAGGGGCACGTTTAAAATGAGCATGGTCATGCCCACCGGGACCCCCAGGAGGTAGTGCAGGACGGTGGCCAGCCCGCTCACTCCCCCGGCGGCGATTTTTGACGGAATAAGAAAAAGGTCCAGCCCCAGGGCGGTCAGCAGCACCCCCAGGGTGACTCCCGCAATTTCGGAAACCGTTCCCAGGATCACGGTCATGCGCTCCCACACCTTCGAGAGTAGCATTTCCCATACCTGGAACCGAAATTACTTTCGACATATTATTCTTTTTTGGAGGATGCGAATCCTTTTTTATTTATGAATAAATTATAGGACCCCCGCCCCGGCCGGCGGAGGTCCGCGCGTTTCACCCCTTTGGTTGACTGTTTATGGCTTCGGATTTTGCCTGGCCTCTTCCTCCTCCCTCAGGATCCTGCGCAGGATCTTGCCCACCGCAGATTTGGGCAGGGAGTCCCGGAACTCCACCAATTTAGGCGCTTTGTAGGCGGCCAGCCTCTCCCGGCAGTAGGCGATGATCTCCTCCGGGGAGGCCGTTTCCCCCGGTTTCAGGACCACGTAAGCCTTTACCGTTTCTCCGCGGTACTGGTCCTTGATCCCCACGGCCACGGCGTCGGCCACCTTGGGGTGGCTGTAAAGCACTTCGTCGATCTCCCGGGGGTAAATGTTGTAGCCTCCGGCGATGATCATATCCTTCTTCCTGTCCACCACGAAGAGGTAGCCGTCCTCGTCCCTGACGGCTATGTCCCCGGTGTAAAGCCAGCCGTCCCTAAGCTGCCTTGCCGTCTCCCCGGGGTTGTTCCAGTAGCCCTGCATGACCAGGGGGCTCCTGATGATGATTTCCCCGGGCTCGCCCGGAGGAACCTCCCTGGTTCCCTCCTCGATGTCCACCAGCCGGACGTCGGTGTCGGGGAAGGGGATCCCGATGCTCCCCGCCTTCTTCAGCCCCAGGACGGGGTTGGAAATCCCCAGGGAGGTGGATTCGGTCAGCCCGTACCCCTCGCTGAAGTTGATCCCCATGTCCCTGACCTGGTCGATCAGCTCCACCGGCATGGGGGCGGCCCCCGAATTCAACAGCTTCAGCTTCCGGTCCATCTCCAGCTCCCCGGCCCTGGGGTGGTTGATGATGGCGTTGATCATGGTCGGAACGGCCGGAAAGAAGTATATTTCCTTGAACCGGGACATGATGTCCATCATCTCGTCGATGTTGAAACGGGGGACCAGGATCTGGGTGGAGCAGGTGAAAACGGAGTAGTTCATGACCACTATATTCCCGTAAACGTGAAAGAACGGCAGGACGGCCATGACGTAGCGCCTGTCCACCGAGTAGAGCTGCTGGGTCACCTTTCCCCAGAGGGCGCACTGCAAGGTGGCCGCCACCAGGTTGGCGTGGGTCAGCACGGCCCCCTTGGGAAGGCCGGTGGTTCCCCCGGTATAGTTGATCATGGCCACGTCCTCCGGCCCCACCTGGACCCGGGGCCGCCTGCAGGAGGCGCATCCCTCCAGGAGGTCCGAAAAATGGATCCAGCCCGGCTCCATGTCCAGGTCGGCAGCCGTACTCCGGGGCATCCCCTTTATAAAGTCGGTGGGCCTGGTTACGATCACCCTGGGGATCTCCACCTCCCGGCAGAGGGCCTTAATCGCCGGAACAACCGTGTCGAAGGTAATCAGGGTGGTGATGCCGGCGTTCCCGGCCATGAATGTCAACTCGCCCGGAGTGTACAGGGGGTTCAGGTTAACCACCACCGCCCCCAGGGACATCACGGCGTAGTAGGAGATCACGTACTGGGGGATGTTGGGCAGGTGGATCCCCACCCGGTCCCCCTTCTGTATCCCCAGGGACCCCAGGGCGTTGGCCATGCGCAGGATCAGGCCGCGCAGCTCCCAGAAGGATATCTCGGTGCCGTAAAAATACAGGGCCGCCTTGTCGGGGTACGCTCCGGCCGGAATTTGCAACAGTTCATGGACCGGCAGCCGGGGGTAGCGGATGGTGGCGGGCACATCGTAGTCATAGTGACGGTGCCAGGGCTTTTCCATAAACCAAAACCTCCCTGGGGTTGCGCATGAACCCCGTAATTTATTTAACTTTTATGACTATTTAAACTTTTTTATTATTTCTATACCGGAATGTTTTTTCCTTTTGTTTTTCTCCAGGTGAAAAAAATGAGGGCGCCTTCGCGCCCTTACTGTTTCCTGGCGTTCTCCCTCAAAAACGAGGAGATGAACACATCTATTTCGCCATCCATCACGGCGTTGACGTTTCCCACCTCCACCCCGGTGCGGTGATCCTTGACCAGACTGTAGGGGTGGAAAACATAGGACCTGATCTGGCTGCCCCAGGCTATTTCCATCTGTTCCCCCCGCAGGGCCGAAAGCTCGGCCTCCTTCTTTTTTATCTCCAGGTCCAGGAGCTTTGCCCTGAGAAGCTTCATGGCGGTGTTGCGGTTGGAGATCTGGGACCTTTCGCTCTGGCACTGCACCACTATGCCCGTGGGCAGGTGGGTTATGCGCACCGCCGAATCGGTCTTGTTTACGTGCTGGCCCCCGGCCCCCCCGGAACGGAAGGTGTCTATCTTCAGGTCCTCCGGGTTTATTTCCACCTCCACGTCCTCCTGGACCTCGGGCAGCACGTCCACCGAGGCGAAGGAGGTGTGGCGGCGGCCGGCGGCGTCGAAGGGCGAAATCCTCACCAGCCGGTGCACCCCTTTTTCCGACCGCAGGTACCCGTACGCGTTTGTCCCCACCACTTCTATGGCGGCGCTCTTTACCCCGGCCTCGTCGCCGGGAAGCAAATCCACCACGGTAGCCTTGTAACCGTGGTCCTCGGCCCAGCGCAGGTACATGCGCATCAGCATCTCCACCCAGTCCTGGGCCTCGGTTCCTCCCGCCCCGGCATGCAGGGATATGATGGCGTTGCCCCGGTCGTAGGGCCCGTTCAAGAGCACCTCCAGCTCCGTTTCCCCAACCCGGCGCAGCAGTTCTTTAATTTCGCCCTGGACCTCCCGGGCCGTCTCCTGGTCGTCCTCCTCCCGGCCCAGTTCCAGGAGCACCCTGGCATCCTCGCACTTACGCTGCAGGGTCCGGAAAGAAGCGATTCTTTCCTTGAGGCCGGCCAAGGCCTGGGTTACCTTCTGGGCCTCCTCCAGGTCGTCCCAGAAGCCCGGGTCCGTCATCCTCCGCTCCAGAAGTTCGGCTTCCTGTTCCTTCCGGGCTATGTCAAAGAGAAACCCTCAAATCTTCAAGGCGTTTTTCAATTGATTCCAGTTCCCGGTCAAGGTCGGCGTACATCCCAATCACCTCATTTTTGCTTATACTGCTTTACTTTCTGGTCAGAACTCAGAATTCAGAACCCAGAACTCAGAATAGGGTGCATGTTATCCTTTCCCGTCTTTGAAATAGCCCTTGGAATTAGCTGCCTAATCAGCGTCGCTTACCTTAAAAATACCGTCATTCCGGCTTTCACCATTCTGGATTCTGGCTCCTGGATTCTGAATTCCCTCATAAGAATTACCTACTGCTCCTTCCCGCAGCATTTCTTGTACTTCTTCCCGCTTCCGCAGGGGCAGGGGTCGTTGCGGCCCACCTTGGCCTCCCTGCGCACCGGCTGCCTCGGCCCCTCCTCGGCATACCGGTTCTCCACAATGTTTCTCTGCCTGGGCTGGGCGTCCTGGGCCGCTATATTCACCCTGAAAATGTACCTGACCACGTCCTCCTGGATGGAGGCGATCATGTTCTGGAACATCTCGTACCCCTCGAACTTGTATTCCACGAGGGGGTCCTTCTGGCCGTACGCCCTCAGGCCGATGCCCTCCCTGAGCTGGTCCATGGCGTCCAGGTGGTCCATCCACTTCTCATCCACTATCCTTAGGGTGACCACCCGCTCGATCTCCCGCATGGTTTCCTGTCCCAGTTCGGCCTCCCTGGCCTCGTACGCCTTCAGGGACTTTTCCAGTAGGAATTCTTTGATCCCGGACCTGTTCATTTCCTCCAGTTCTTCCCGCCTGAGGCCGCTGCCCGGAATAAAGACCTGGTCGGCGTACGACACCAGGGAATCCAGGTCCCACTCCTCCTGGTGCACCCCTTCCGGACAGTAGGTGTCCACCGCCCGGGCAACCACCTCTTCGATCATGGAAGTGATCATTTCCCTGAGGTTCTCCCCGGTGAGCACCTGGCGGCGCTGCCTGTAAATCAGCTCCCGCTGCTGGTTCATCACATCGTCATACTGCAGCACGTGCTTGCGGATGTCGAAGTTCCGGCTTTCCACCCTCTTCTGGGCGGTCTCGATGGACCTGGTGATCAGGTTGTGCTCGATGGGCATATCCTCCTCGATGCCCAGCTTATCCATCAGGCCGGAGATGTTTTCCGACCCGAAAAGCCTCATCAGGTCGTCCTCCAGGGAACTGAAGAACTGGCTGGACCCGGGGTCCCCCTGCCGGCCCGACCGGCCCCGCAGCTGGTTGTCGATCCTGCGGCTCTCGTGCCTCTCGGTGCCTATTATATGCAGCCCGCCCAGGGCCACCACCTTGTCGTGCTCCTCGTCGGTGAGCTTCCTGTATTTCTGGTAAACCTTCTCGTACAGCGACCGGTCGCCGGGTTCGGCCCCCGGCTCAAAATCATACCCTTCCTTCTTCAATTCCGCCTGGGCGAGAAATTCCGGGTTGCCCCCCAGGAGTATGTCGGTGCCCCGCCCGGCCATGTTGGTGGCGATGGTGACCGCCCCCAGGCGGCCGGCCTGGGCCACGATCTCGGCTTCCTTTTCGTGGTACTTGGCGTTCAGCACCTGGTGGGGGATCCCCCGCCTTTTCAGCATGTCGCTGATAATCTCCGATTTTTCAATGGAAATGGTGCCCACCAGCACCGGCTGCCCCTTGGCGTGCCTTTCGGCGATCTCGTTCACCACCGCCCTGAACTTGGCCTGCTCGGTCTTGAAGACCACGTCGGGCAGGTCGCGCCTGATCATGGGCTTGTGGGTGGGAATCACCACCACGTCCAGGTTGTAGATCTTGCGGAACTCGTCTTCCTCGGTGGCCGCCGTGCCGGTCATCCCGGCCAGTTTTTCGTACATCCGGAAGTAGTTCTGGAAGGTGATGGTGGCCAGGGTCTGGGATTCCCTCTCGATCTTGACGCCTTCCTTGGCCTCGATGGCCTGGTGCAGCCCCTCGCTGTACCTGCGGCCGAACATCAGCCGCCCGGTGAACTCGTCCACGATGATCACCTGGCCGTCCTTGACCACGTAGTCCCTGTCCCTCTTCATCAGGGCGTGGGCCTTGAGGGCCTGGATCAGGTGGTGGTTCAGCTCGATGTTGGCGTCGTCGTAAAGGTTCTTGATGCCCAGCATTTTTTCCACCTTGGCCGCCCCATCCTCGGTGACCGCCACGGTGTGGGCCTTTTCGTCCACGGTGTAATCCGCATCCCTGGCCAGCCTGGGCACGAGGCGGGCAAAGGTGTAGTACAGGTCGGTGGCCTTGTCGGCCTGGCCGGAAATGATCAGCGGCGTCCTGGCCTCGTCAATCAGTATGCTGTCCACCTCGTCCACGATGGCGTAGTGCAGCTCCCGCTGCACCAGCTGGTCCGGGTGGACGGCCATGTTGTCCCGGAGATAGTCGAAGCCGAACTCGTTGTTGGTGCCGTAAGTGATATCGGACCAGTAGGATTTTCTCCTCTCGTCCCAGTCCAGGCCGTGCACGATCAGGCCCACACTCAAACCCAGGAATTTGTATATCTGTCCCATCCATTCGCTGTCGCGGCGGGCCAGATAGTCGTTCACCGTCACCACGTGCACCCCGCGCCCGGTAAGGGCGTTGAGGTACGCCGGGAGGGTGGCCACCAGGGTTTTGCCCTCGCCGGTCTTCATCTCGGCTATGCGCCCCTGGTGCAGCACTATGCCGCCGATGATCTGGACGTCGAAATGGCGCATGCCCAGAGTCCTCCTGCTGGCCTCCCTGACCACGGCAAAGGCCTCAGGCAGAATCTCGTCCAGCGCCGCGCCCCGTTCCAGCATCTCCTTGAAGCGGGCGGTCTTTCCCCTGAGATCGGCGTCGGAAAGAGCGGTTACTTCTTTTTCCAGTTCATTGACCTGATTGACGATCCTGGACAGTTTTTTGACTTCCCGGGCATTGTCGTCCATCAGGTTGCGGATAAATCCCAGCATACCTCTATATCAAATCCTTTCAGCCTTCTTCAACGGGACCGCGGAAAGCCCGCCCGCCGTGTTCCCGGCATTCCTTCAGCCCCGGTACAAAAAGATTTTATCAGAGCATCGGAATACATGCAAGGCCGTGAAAAGCCGGGGGCGCATTGACATGCGCCCCCTCCGCAGGCATTTATATTATACCCTTCGTCAGAAGGTGGGTTCGATCAGCCCGTAATTGCCGTCCTTCCGCTTATAAACCACATTCACCTGTTCGGTCTCGGCGTTTGAAAAGACAAAGAAGCTGTGGCCCAGCAAATTCATCTGCAGCACCGCCTCATCAATGTCCATGGGCTTGATGGCGAAGCGCTTGGTTCTGACCACCCGGGGCCCGAAATCCTCCTCCGCCTGCGCCGCCTGCCTGCCTTCGGAATTCCCCTTGCCGGCGCGCTTTATCAGCCTTCCCTTGTACCTTTCAATCTGTTTCTCCAGCTTCTCCACCACCATGTCGGTGGACGCGTACATATCGCCGGTGGTTTCCTCACCCCTCAGGATCATTCCGTTGATCGGGATGGTTACCTCAATGCGGTGCGAATCTTTTTCCACCGTCAGGGTGACCTGGACGTCCCCAAGGTTGTCGAGATACTTGTCCAGCTTTCCAAGGCGCTTTTCCACGTAATCCTTGAGGGCTCCCGTGACCTCCATGTTTCTTCCCCGCACCTGTACCTTCACGCTGCCGACAACTCCTTTCAGGTCTTATTTAAATCCCTGTGGAAGTCAAAATCCTTTCATTCCGCCTTATTTTTAAAAAACCCCAGTAGTCAACTGGGGTGGGGTGGTCATAGTTTTATCACGTTAGCCGCCTGCGGCCCTCGGGCCCCGTCTACGATATCGAATTCCACCTGCTGTCCCTCGTTCAGGGTTTTAAAGCCTTCACCCTGAATCGCCGAGTAATGGACAAACACGTCTCCTCCGTCCTCGCGCTCGATAAACCCGTATCCTTTCTCCGCGCTGAACCACTTGACTTTCCCTTGCACAAACATTCCTCCTAAAATATATATCCGGGGTGCTTGAATGTTATCACAATCTAATGTTCAAGTCAAGGGTTTCCAGGTTTGGGCAAATTACGGCCCCCTGTCGAAAATAACCTGGCAGGACAGGTCCTGTGGAATAAAATCCTGTGGATAATGTGAATAAGTCTGTTAATAACCGTTATAAAAAGGGTTTCTTGTTCTGCAAACATGTTCCTGAAAAATTTTTTTGTCTAAATTTCGTGCCCGGAATGGAATAATATGTTATTTTTTAGACCCTGCCCCCGCCGGGACGGCAGCCGGGAACGTCCTCCCGGCCGCCGCCGCGATGCAGATAACTGTCGCCGCGCCGCCTCTGACCAGGGTTTCTGACACATTATTCAGCGTGGAACCGGTGGTAACGACATCATCAACCACCAAAACGGTTTTCCCCCTTACGGCGCCCGGATCGCCGATCCGGAACGCGCCGGCAAGATTAGCCTCCCTGCCGGCCCTGTCCAGGCCTGTCTGGGGCGGGGTCTCCCTGATCTTCCGCAGCACGGGCAGCAGGGGAATCTTCATCTTTTCGGCCAGCCCGAAGGCCAGCAGTTCCGACTGGTTGAAACCCCTCTGCCGCAGCCTTTCCGGAGAAAGGGGCACCGGGGCGATCACCTGGGCCATTATATAGTATGGATTGTTTTCCACCGCTTGAAACATCAGGCCGGAAAGGTGGGCGGCCAGGCCCTTCCTGCCCGTATACTTGAGCCTCTGCACCGCGTCCCTCAGTTCCTCCTGGTATGGGCCGGCCGCCCTGGCCTGCTGAAAAAACCGGCCCTCAACTGCACAATCCCGGCAAAGAACGGCTTCATCCATCACCGGGGCTTCCGGCGGCCGCTGAAAATACCTGCCGCACCTGAAGCAGACCGGCTCCCGGCGGTACCCGGCAATTTTATTCAGGCAGCCGGGGCAGACGCCGATATCCTCCTGAGGCGACCCGCACAGCGGGCACGCCAGGCGGGGAGGGAACAGGAGATCGATAAGTCCCGCAATCAGTTTCAAGTGATCCAGCTGCTCCTTCCCGCGGATCGGCCCTTCAGATCCGAGAAGGCCACAATCCTGTCCCGGCCGTTTTTCTTGGCCCGCTCAAGGGCCCGGGCGGCCGCCTTCAGTAGCTGGTCAAAGCTCTCCCCGTCTTCCGGGGCCACGGCCAATCCCACGCTGACCTTTATCCTGAGCAGCGGGTATTCCTCGGAAAAGGCGTAATCGGCCAGTTCGCCCCTTATTTCGTGGGCCAAAAACAGGGCCTTTTGTTCATCAAAACCCGGCAGCAGCAGGGCAAATTCATCGTCTCCGTACCGCCCCGCCTGGCTTTCCGGCATGTCCACCGACCGCAGGAGGCGCCCGCACTCAGCAATCATTCTGTCCCCGATCTCCTGGCCCCAGCCCTCGTTGATGTGGCCAAGTATATCCAGGTCCATCAGCACCAGGGCGACCTTTCCCTCCCCGGCGGCCAGGAACTTGTCAAAAACCCGGCAGCAGTTATGGTAGAACGTTTTCCTGTTCAACAGCCCGGTCATGGCGTCCCGGCTCCCCAGGTCCTCCATTCTCCGGGCCAGCACGCGGCCGGACAGGGCGACGGTCACCGTGCCGCACAGGGACACCGCCACCTGAAGGTCCTGCTCACTGAAAGACATGGCCCTTTTGTCCCCCACAACCACCAGTCCCAGGGAACCCGCCTCCCCCGCCAGGGGAATGGCCAGCAGCGACCGGAGCACCTGGGGCAGGCCCTGGTCGCTTTTGACCCGGGGATCTATCTTGGAGTCAAAGACAATTTCCGGTTCTCCGTTATTGATTACCCAGCCCAGGAAACCCTCCCCCGGAATGAGGCAGTCCCTTTCCAGCTGTTCCCGGTAGGGGCCGTATGCGGCGGCGGCCCTGAACCGCCGGCCCTCCTCCTCCCGCAGGTAGACCACCCCGGTATGAAAGGCAATGGCCCGGCGCATTTCCTTCAACAGGACGCCGGGGATTTCATCCAGCGCGGTCCGGTCCCCCAGCCTGCGGTTAATTTCGTACACCGCCCGCAATTCCTTGTTGACCAGCTCGGACCGGACATAAAGCCGCAGCATGAACTGCACGGCCAAAACCGGAGCCACCAGGAGGAGCAATGCCATCACCCCGGTTTTCTGGTAAAGGATGGCCATCACTATGCCGAAAGGGGTGCTGAAAAAGTAACTGAGGGCGTCCCAGCGCAGGGTATCCCGCCAGGTGTGCATCCTGGCCCCGTCCCTGCCGGGATAGGCGTACAGGTAAACCAGGATGTGGTTAATCACGAAGTACAGCACGATCAGGTTGATCAGCTGAACAAAGCCGCCCGCCGGGCCCGACAGGATCGTGGAAGCCGTGATTTCCCGGCCCCAGATCAACCCGGTCAGGTAAACCGATCCGTACAGGGTGAGGACCTGCTGGGCCATGTTAAAGGCCGATGTGCGGAACGAATTTCCCCGGCTGGCGATGCCGCTGCCGATAAAAAAGGCCACTGAGCTGATCCACACAGAGGCGCTGAGGTTATATACCAGGAGGGAAGCCAGGACAAGCGAAAAACCCCCTGAGAGCCGGCCCAGGGGAAAATCCACGGCCAGCCATTCCATCAGGATCCCCAGCAGGATCAATAACGCAAACTCCCTGGACCGGTCCAGGTCCAGGTCCCCGAACAGGCCGACGAGCAGAACCAGCCCGGCCGCGATGACCGCCAGGGAATAGGTCATGTGCAGGTAGTTTTTTCCAGATACGGCCCTCACAAAAAATAACTCCCCCCTGTCAATATTTTCGACAAAAGGGGGGGCTTTCCTTTTTTTGAATCAGAGGGCGATCAGGGTGTTCAGGGGAGCTCGCAGCAAATCGCAGGCATTCATTCCCCTGAGATCGAAAAACCACACCATCTCCTGCCGCTTCTCCCCGGTGCCCGGGCGGTTCCCGGGATCAACCCGGGCGAACCCCTTTACCCGGGACAGTATTTCCACAATCCCGGCGGTATCGTCCGGCCCTTCGGCTTCCACCGCAACTGCCAGCCGCCCGGCCAGTATTCCCTCGCTGCGGTATATGTTTCTTAAAAACCACTCGGCCGCATCGGCCTGGTTGCCCATAAGCAGGTAGATCAGTCCCTGGGGTTCCTCCCTGCCCGCCCTGAGGTCCCTGTATGCCCGGTACAGCGTATATCCCAGCCAGCAGGCCAGGGCCGCCGCCAGCACCCACAGCCCCGCCATAATCCCTCACCCCCGTGTTAGTAAAGGATATGCCGAAGGGGGGGCGGAGGGTGCATACCGCCGTGCCGGCGGCAGAACTCAGAACCCAGAACTCAGACCTCAGACCTCCATGCCGCCAAAACGGCACCATCAGAGGAACGAAAATGGATTAATCAAATTAATTCTGTAGCGGCTGGCGAAGCGAGGTTGATTTTTAACTGGTGTATTGAGAACGTAACTCAGACAGACCTCAGCGATCTGGTGCACCACAGAATGTTGCTCCCATTAGGGAAGCTCGCAGGGCAGATTGCCTCATTTAGGCCACGCACCAGCCCAATAACAAACCGCTAAAGGAGTGCAAACACAAATGGAGATCATCAATTCACACTGCTGTGGGCTGGATGTTCACAAGACTACCATCACAGCATGTGTCATCATTCCCAAAGAAAATGAAATGGAACGTTTGGAACCATGACCGCTGATCTCCTCAGCCTGGCTGACTGAATCAAGGCTGAGGGCTACACCCACGCAGCCACGGATTCTGGAAGCCGATCTACAACATCCTGGAGCATTACGGCCTGAAGGAAGTCCTGATGGTAAACGCCCAACAAATCAAGGATGTTCTCGTCCGCATGATTTGATCACCAAAATAAGGCATATAGACATAATATTGTCAATGATAGACAAAAATGGTTGCCATAATAAAATATGGATTTATAATATTGTAAATAAGGACATTTGTCCTCCCAAAACGAGGTTAGACAACTCCCGAAAGCTCATAACAGAGCAAAAAGGGGGCCTGACGATTTCATGGAAATGGAGTCCTGACTCAGGCGCCGGCGCAGCATGCTTTAACTTGACACTAATGTTTTAAATTTTACAATAAACAAAAGTGGGTGATTATTTGTTTTTATTGCTGTTTATTATTGGGGGAATATTAGTGTGCTATGCCTTTCTAAAAAAAAATACTGTATTGTTATTAGTGAGCTTTTTTCTTTGTTTTCCATTGGTATGGTATTTCAATGGCACGCCTATTTTTGAGCATTGGCTAATGTTTGTATTTCTCTCTTTCTGTATAATAACTTTTTTTATTATGCGTTTTAGAGACTGAGCTGGTGCTTGGAGAAGTTACTTTTCGGCTTAGTCCGCGGAGAATGGCCGGCGTCTTCTTAACTTCTGCCCCGAAAATTCATTGCCGGAAAGCGCGAAGGGGGAAGGACCTTTCAGGCCGGAGCGTTTTCCGGAGGCTGACTACCGGATATCCTAACCGCACACCCGGCCCCAAATTTTCATTGTCTGATGGTGCCGCTTTTAGCGGCATGAGAGTCTGAGTTCTGGGTTCTGAGTTCTTCTTATACTCCCGCTTCCTTCTTCAATATCTCCGCCTTGTCGGTCCTTTCCCACGGCAGGTCCAGGTCGTCGCGGCCGAAATGGCCGTAGGCGGCAGTCTGCCTGTAAATGGGCCGGCGCAGGTCCAGGGTCTTGATAATTCCGGCCGGTCTTAAGTCAAAATGCTCCCGGATTAAATCCGCCAGCGCCTCATCGGGAACCCTGCCGGTGTTGAAGGTCTCCACCATTACGGACACGGGCCTTGCCACCCCGATGGCGTACGCCAGCTGGACCTCGCAGCGGTCCGCAAGCCCGGCCGCCACAATGTTCTTGGCCACGTAGCGGGCGGCGTAACTGGCGGACCGGTCAACCTTGGTGGGATCCTTCCCCGAAAAAGCCCCCCCTCCGTGGCGGGCCATGCCGCCGTACGTATCCACGATGATCTTCCTGCCGGTCAGGCCGGTATCCCCCTGGGGGCCGCCGATAACAAACCTCCCGGTGGGGTTGATCAGGTACCTGACCCTGTCGTCCAGGAAGCCGGCCGGGATCACCGGCCTGATCACCCTGTTTATGATCTCTTCCCGGATTTCCGCGGGACCGACCCTGGGATGGTGCTGGGTGGAAACCACCACGGTGTCTATCCTGACCGGGGTGCTGTCCTGGTACTCAACCGTCACCTGGACCTTTCCGTCCGGCCTCAGGTAGGGAAGCTCCCTGCTTTTCCTGACCTGGGCCAGCCTGCGGGCCAGGCGGTGGGCCAGGGCGATGGGCGTGGGCATCATTTCCGGGGTCTCGTTGGTGGCGTAGCCGAACATCATTCCCTGGTCCCCGGCGCCGATGGCCTCGATCTCGTCGTCGTCCATGCCGCCTTCTCTGGCCTCCAGGGCATTGTCCACCCCCATGGCAATATCCGGAGACTGCTCATCAATGGACGTGATCACCGAGCAGGTGTCGCAGTCGAATCCGTACTTGGCCCTGGTATAGCCTATGGACCGGACGGTCTCCCTGACCACCCTGGGTATATCCACGTAGCACTCGGTGGTTATCTCCCCCGCCACCAGAACCAGGCCGGTGGTGCAGAGGGTCTCGCAGGCCACCCTGGCAAAGGGATCCCGGGCTATGATTTCATCGAGAATGGCATCCGAGATCTGGTCGGCTATTTTATCAGGGTGCCCCTCGGTTACCGATTCCGAGGTGAACAGTCTTCTCGCCATAAAACAACACTCCTTGCCGGTTTCACAGAAAAATAGACCCCTTCGAGGTCTTCCGGGAAAATTCCTGGAAATTGTTAAAATACACGTTAATTTTAACACCGTCACCTTTTATTGTCAAACAAGACTAGGAGCCGGTGCGGTGAGCGGCTTCCAGGTCCACAAGCACCGTGTCCACGCCTATTTTCTTAATCTTCGACCAGGGCACCAGCACGTCCCTGCCCGCGGAAAGCAGGCCGAAGCGGCGCGGTCCCTGAAGGACAAAGGCCGCCACCGTTCCGGTGGCCGGATCTATATGGATGTCCTTCACGGCCCCCAGCTTGGCGCCGTCGGCCAGGTTGACAATATCCCGCCTGTTGAGGTCCGATATCCTGAACAGCACGGCCATCCCCCCTGTATTGGGAATCGGGAATTGGGGATTGGGAATTAGGACACAACCATAAAATAGACATTGTTTTCAGCTAATAGCAGTTGAAAGCTGTTTTCATACTCTGGCGGGGCCGCGTCCTGCAGCCTGGATAACTAATTCCTAATTCCTAATTCCCGCCTTATTATATGCGGGAACTGCCGAAAGTGTTAACGGACCTGATCCAGGGTGTTTTTTATTCCCCTTTCCAGGTCCATGGCCGCAGTCCATCCCAGGTCCTTCTCAGCCCTGCCGTCCGCCAGCCAGCTGTCCCTGATGTCCCCCGGCCGGGGGGGGCGGTACAGCGGCCGGCCGCGGTATCCGAAAGCATTTTTCAGTATCTCGAAAAGCCTGTTGACGGTTGCGGGCCGGCCGGTGCCGATATTGAAAGTCATCCCGGACCCCCTGTCGATGGCGCACAAATTGGCCCTGACCACGTCAGAAACATGAATGAAATCCCTGGTCTGTTCCCCGTCGCCGTATATAACGGGCTGTTCTCCCCGCAGGAGGCGGCCGATGAACACCGCCACCACCCCCCCTTCACCCAGGGGGTCCTGCCTGGGCCCGTACACGTTGGCATAGCGCAGCACTGTGTAGTCCAGGCCGTAAAGCTCCCGGTAAAGGGCCAGGTAGCGTTCCACCGTGTACTTTGAAAGCCCGTAGAAGGAAAGCGGTTCGACCGGATGCAGGTGGTCCACCGGCAGGCGCCGGGGATTGCCGTAAACCGCGGCCGAAGAGGCGTAAACCACCTTCCTCACCCCGCAGGCCCGGGCCGCTTCCAGCAGGTTGACCGACCCCACTATATTGACCCCGGCGTCCCCCGCCGGGTCCTTGAGCGACCCGGGCGCGCTGGCCCGGGCGGCCTGGTGGATGATCACCCCGGGGCGCTCCTTTTCCACGCACCCCATGACAAACTCCCCGTCCAGGAGGTCGCCGCGGTAAAAGCTCACGCCCGGCCTTATGTTTTCAATCCTTCCGGTGCTGAGGTTGTCCAGCACCGCCACCCCGGCGCCGCCGCCGGCCAGGGCGTCCACTATATGGGACCCGATGAACCCGGCCCCGCCGGTGACCAGTACTTTCATATGAATCTCCCTTAAGGGTGGAATGAGCCCAGCCGCTATATAGCTTCTAGCCGTCAGCTTCCATCTTCTGGTTGCCAGTCCGTGGCCGCCAGTCGCTAGCAGCTAGCCGCTAATTTTTAACACCACCTGCCTGAGGTAATTTCCGAACTCCTCCGCCAGGTCGGGCCGTTCCAGGGCGAATTCCACCATGGCCTTGAGGTAGCCCAGCTTGTCGCCGACATCGAACCTCCGCCCCGAAAATGCCAGCCCGTACATCGGCTCCTCGCGGCACAGGACCCTCAGTGCGTCGGTGAGCTGAATCTCTCCTCCCGCGCCGGGGCCCGTTTCGGCCAGTATGTCGAAAATCCTGGGGGTTATTATGTACCTGCCCATGATCCCCAACCTGGACGGGGCACTTTGGGGTGAAGGCTTTTCCACCAGATCCCTGATCCTGAAGACCCCCGCCCTTTCCTCTTCGGCGTCCAGGATTCCGTACTTGCCGACGTCTTCCGAGGGAACCTCCTGCACCGCGATCACCGAGGCCCCGGTCTCCTCGTACAGATCCATCAACTGCCTGAGACAGGGGACCTCGCTCCGGACGACATCATCCCCCAGCAGCACCGCGAAGGGCTCGTCACCGATAAATTTCCTGGCGCAAAAAACCGCGTGGCCCAGTCCCTTCGGCTCTTTCTGGCGGACGTAGTGGATGTCCGCCATTTCACTGATATCCATGACCAGTTCCAGAAGGTCCGTTTTCCCCTTTTCCCTGAGCTGGGCCTCCAGGTCCCGGGACCTGTCAAAATGGTCCTCGATGGCCCTCTTCTGCTTGCCGGTGATAAACAGAATATCCTGTATCCCCGACGCGACGGCCTCCTCCACTATGTACTGGATGGTCGGCTTGTCCACGATGGGCAGCATTTCCTTGGGTTGTGCCTTGGTGGCCGGCAAAAACCTGACACCCAGGCCGGCAGCGGGAATTACAGCCTTGCGTATCTTCATCAGGCATCCCTCCCTGCTAAAATTATACAGAAAAAGGGCGTTCCTGTGAATTGCCGGATAAATGAAAAAGGAACGGGGGTCAAAAAACCCAATCCCCTGTTCCAAACTCCCGATTCCCGGTTCCGGATACGGTATGCGGCAAGTGAGAAACGGCCCTACAGTTTCGAGGACCGTTCCGGCAGTTCCTTTGCATGGTACTCGCTTTTTTTCACCCCGGGCCCCGTGACCCTGATCTTGTTCGCCGCCATTATCACCAGGGTGGCCAGGAGGAACAGCAGCAGCATGGACTGGCGCGTGGTCAGCACGCTCATCATCACCGCGCTGGTGCCCATCACCAGGCTTACCCCGTATATGGACAGAACGGCCTGGCGGTGGGAAAGCCCGCGGGCCAGGAGCTGGTGGTGCAGGTGCTCCCGGTCGGGCTGGAAGATGGGCCGGTGGTCCTGGTAGCGCCTGACGATGGCCATCAAAACATCCAAAAGGGGGATTCCCATCACCACCACCGGTATGATCACCGAAATGGCGGTGGCGCTCTTGGTCAGGCCCAGCACCGAAATTACCCCCAGGCTGAAGCCCAGCAGCATCGACCCGGAATCACCGAGAAAGATGCTGGCGGGGTGGAAGTTATACCGCAGGAAACCAAGGACCGAGGCCGCCAGGACCAGGGACAGGGTCATGATCTCCAGCTGCCCGGAATCCCCGGTAGTCCTGAACTGAACCAGGGCAATTACCGCCATGGTCAGCGAGGCTATGCAGGATACTCCTCCCGCCAGCCCGTCAAGGCCGTCAATCAGGTTAACCGCGTTGGTCACCGCCACCAGCCAGAACACCGTGACCGGAACGGCCAGCAGTCCGATGAACATCATTTCGTTGTTGAAGGGGTTGGTTACAAAATCCACCCTCACCCCGAACGGCACCACCGAAAGGGCCGCCAGGATCTGGCCGGCCAGCTTCAGGCGGGGCGAAACGCCCTTTATGTCGTCCGCCATGCCCAGCAGCAGGATCAGGGTGGCCCCGCAGGCCAGGCCCAGCACCGGCGTTTTAAATGAAGAACTGGCCAGCGCCGCGGGTATGAAGGCCAGGTACACAGCCAGGCCGCCCAGGCGGGGCATGGCCCCGCGGTGCACCTTTCGCTGGTTCGGGAGGTCCACCGCCCCCCATGAAACCGCCTTTGACCTGACCCACGGGGTCAGCGCCAGGGCCAGCAAAAACGCCGCCAAAATGGGCAAAACGTTAATCAAATCCCTAAACCCCCGTAATATCATTAGGTCAATATCAATTCATTTTATCACTCAGTCAATTGTTTTCACAAAGGGCAAAAAAATGCCGGGTATAATGAATAAACACGCAATAGGACGGGCCTTGTCCCCAAATCTACACGGGACGCACTATTTCGGCCGGTTTATTCCTTTTTCCCGTCCTGAAGGGCGAACATCAACTCGGCCTCGGCGGCCGCCTGCCCGTCCACCGTGGCCACGGCCCTGCCCTTTCCTATGGGATTCCTTAATTTCAGTATTTCAACCTCCAGCCGGACCTGGTCCCCCGGAACCACCTGCTTCCTGAAGCGGGCCCCGTCAATTCCGGCAAAAAGGGCCAGCTTGTCCTCCATCCCGGGCAGGCTCAGCACAGCCACGGCCCCCACCTGGGCCAGGGCCTCGATGATGAGCACCCCCGGCATCACCGGGTATCCCGGAAAGTGTCCCTGGAAAAAAGGTTCGTTGCCGCTGACGTTTTTAATACCCACCGCCCTCTTGCCGGGGTCCAGTTCCAGGATCCTGTCCACCAGCAGGAAGGGATAGCGGTGGGGAATCACCCGCATGATTTCGTTTATGTCCAATGCTCCCGCCTCCCGTAACATTATTGACCCGGCTGCCTCCTTTCAATCCGGACCGCGCATCGTGTTATCTTCGATAAAACAGCCGCGATCTCCTCTCAGGCTGCGCAATCCGGCAGCCGCCCGGGAGTCTCTTCGCCCGGCCAAATCCCCGGACTGTAAGGAACAGGGGGCCTGCGCATCATCTTCCGTTGACCTTGTCCCCAAAACGTCATATACTTTTTTTAGCCGGCTTTCGAACCGTGTCAAAAAGGGGGATTCTTCAGTTGAAGGTCATGGATGAGAAAGGCAGAGTCTTCGGGCTGATCAATATAGTGGACCTGATCATCCTGCTGGTGGTGGTGCTGGCGGCCGCCGGAGCGGCTTACAAATTCACCCACAAGTCTCTTCAGGGGAAAAGCGTGACGGTTGAATTCCAGGTCATGATACCCCACTTGAGGCCGGAGCTGGCCCAGGCCATCAAGGTGGGGGACAGGATGGTCCAGGGAAGCAGCTACACCGGCGTCACGGTAAAGGACGTGCAGATCAAGCCGGGGTACTCCGTCAATGTTGACGCCAGGGGCCAGCGGGTGGAATCCTACGACCCCTTCCTGAAGGACGTTTACGTCACCAACACCGGCACCACGGTGCTGTCGTCGGCCTCCATCACCATGGGGGGGCAGGAAGTCCGGGTGGGCAAGGACTACTACGTTAAGTCAAGGGACTACGAGTTCAAAGGCACGGTGGTGAAAGTCGAAGTGAAAGAATAACCCGGATTCGGAGCTGGAATCCGGGGAAGGAATCCAGGAGCCAGAATTCAGAATAAAGACGGAGTGTTTTTTTCATTCTGGATTCCGGATTCCGGTTTCTGAATTCCTCAGCATAACCTCGTCTATCAGCTCCAGCATCCTCTCCAGCCTTTTTTCCCACGAATGGCCCTGCGCCGCTTCCATGCGGCGCCTCTTCCGGCCGGCGCTCTCCTCTTCCAGTGCCCTTTCCACCGCCCGCAGGAACCCTTCATAATCCCCGGCGATCTCGATGACATCCCTGAACTCCGTCACCCCGGGCATGTCCACGCTCACCACCGGCCTCCCCGAGGCAAGGTACTCGTAGATCTTCAGCGGATTCACCCGGTCGGTGAGTTCGTTCTTCCTGAAGGGATTCAGGCACACATCAAAGGCCTTCAGGTAGCCCGGCAGTTCTTTCCTGTCCCGGCGGCCCAAAAAATGAACGTTGGGCAGATCCTTCAGGCGGTCAACGCTTACCCCGGCCCCCACCGGGCCGATCATGGCCACCGACCAGTCCGGCCTTTTGCGGGCCAGGTATTCAATCAGGTCCAGGTCAATCCAGTGGTGGATGACCCCCACGAAGCCCAGCAGCGGGCGGGGAAGCCCGGCGACATCGGGAGGAACCGGGGTTTCCTCCCGGTCCGCCAGGGCAAAGTGCCCGGTGTCGGCGGCGTTGGGTACAAGGTGGATATTCCGGGCGTAGGGCTTTTTGGCTTCATACAGCTCCCGGGCGGTGGTGAAAACCAGGTCGCAGCCGCCCAGCAGCTCCCTTTCCATGGACAGCACGGCTTCCCTGTCGATCAGCCCGGTGAACTCCGAATGCTCGTCCACGCAATCATAGATCAAAAGGCCGGGATCAAGTCCCCGGGCCAGGACCAGGGAGTTGGGCAGGTAGGTCCACACCAGGGGCCTTTTAAATCCCAGCCGGCGCGCGATTTTGCCGACAAAAATTAAAAGCCACCGCTGGTTGAGGCGGTTCACCCGGGGGAACAGGTTTCCGAAGGGCAGCACCACTGGCGGTGAGTACAGGTATATATTTCCGTTTTGGGCCCTGGCCCCCCTGGTCCACAGCCGCCACTTGAACCAGAGGCTGCGGTCCTTGAAAGCCGAGAGAAGGGTGGCCGGGGGCTCGACGTAGAGGATCCTGCAGGAACGGGGCATCCTTGACATGATCTGCTGCGACCGGTTCCAGATGGGCTCCCAGTCCACCGGCGCGATGCAGATAATGTCCCTTCCCGCAAATTCATTTTTCACCAGGTGTAAAGCTCTCCTTCATTCTGGATTCTGGAATCTGGATTCTGGATTCCGGTTTTTCGCTTCCTCCTCCAGTCTGCGGTACAGATTCTCAGTCCTGCGGGCCATGGCCGAGGCGGTAAATTTTTCCTCCACCACCGCCCTGGCGGCGGCGGCCATTTCCACGGCCTCCTGGGGATGGTCCAGCATCCAGACGATGCCCCTGGTCAGCCCGGCCTCGTCCGCCGGGGGGACAAGCAGCCCGGTGGTGCCGTGCTCCACAATTTCGGGCAGGCCGCCCACCGACGTGGCCACCACCGGCACCCCCACCGCCATGGCCTCCAGGGCGGTAAGCCCGAAGCCCTCCCACAGGGACGGGACGATGAGCAGGTTCAGGTCGGGCATGAGTTCCGAGACATCGGAAACAAACCCGGTGAAGGTAACGTGGTCGGAGATGCCCAGCTTCCTGGTGTACTCCTCCAGCCTGTCCTTTTCCGGCCCGCTTCCCACCACCAGGAAGTGGACGTCCTTCCTCTCCTTTAAAATTTCGGCGGCCGCCTTGAGAAAATAGCGGTGCCCCTTTACAGGGTGAAGGCGGCCCACGATGGCCACCAGCAGCTTGCCCGGGCTGAAGCCGGCCTTGTCGCGCCATTTCCCGGCGCCGCCGCCGGCCCCCTGAAACAACCGGGGATTCAGTCCGTTGTAGATGACGGTTATCTTCCGTTCGGGAATGCCCTGCTGGACCAGGGCCTTTTGAAGCCCGCCGGAAACGGCTATAAAATGGGTGGTAAGTCCCCGGGAGGCCCTCTCGATAAACATGTTGGCCAGCCTGCTGAACAGGTCCGGGTAGTCCTGGGCCAGCAGGCTGTGCACCGTGGTAACCACGGTTTCCACCCCGGCCATCCGGGCGGCCAGCCTTCCCACCAGGTTGGCCCTGACGCCGTGGGTGTGCACGATATCTATATTTTCCTTAATTATATTATCCCTCAGCTTGGTGACAATGCCGAAGTCCAGCTTGTGGCGCATGGGAATGGAATACGCCCTGATGCCGGCCTCCCTGGCCACCTTGACGAAGGGATCGGCAAAAAGGCAGCACACGGAAACCTCCACCTGGTTGGGGTCCATGGCAGTGGCCAGGTTCAGGATGTGACGTTCGGCTCCGCCGAATTCGCCCCCGCCTATGACGTGGAGAACCCGTAAACACTTCACATTAAAGTGCCTCCTTGGCCTTGCTTAGACCATTTTATCAATTTCATAGTCGTTCGACAAGGAGTTTTTCCCTGCGGCAAACAGCCCCGGGTGTGTTGCGCCATGGCCGGGAGATATTTTCAGGGGCCGGGAGAGAGGAGAGAGGAGGCAGGAGACAGAATATTATAAAGGCCTGGAGGCAGGAGACAGGAGACAGGAGACTAAAGGTTTGCTTATAAAGAGTGGCATATTTATTGGAATCAGTCAACATTGCATGACTGAGATTCACCAAGGAGGATGTATAGTATTGACACCCGCCGATATGGTTAAAAACAGCGTTGCCTTCCAGATTTGGGCCGGCATTTGCGGGGCCGTTCTGAAATACGGGGCGGACAGCCGCATCCTGGGACGGCTGGGCAGTCCCCCGCGCTACGCTTCGGCCCGGTGCGCGGAGGGATCACTGGTCCTCGGAACGGCCTCCCGGGCGGTAAGCTGCCTGTTCCGGCCCCTGATGGCCGCGGGGGATTTTTTGCGCCGGCAGGCCGCGGGAAGCCGGGTATTGAACCTGAAGGTCCCGGCGGCACTGGCCGAAAGCCGGATTTTGAAAGCGGCGGCGGGCATCAGGGTGGAAAGCGCCCTCTGGCTGGTGATCCTCTACCCGGTAATAGACTTCCTCCTGCGTTCGGTGCCGTCCCTGAGGTTCCTGTCCTCGGGATGGGACGAACTGGTCCTCCTGGCCGTTATTTTGTCCTGGCCGGTGCAGATGGCCCTGCGGGGCAGGCTGACCTACCGGTACACGGCCCTGGATTTACCCATCCTGGTCTATATCGGGATCACCCTGTTCCTGTTTTTCATGCGCTCAAAAAATGTCTCCCTGGCGGTGGAAGGATCCAGGATCTACCTGCAGTACCTGGTCTGGTTCTTTGTCGGGTCCAACCTTCTCCTCAACCGGCGCCAGTTCAACGCCCTGGTTAGAGGGATAATCGCTGTGGCCGTCCTGGTCTCCGCGGTGGGCATCTTCCAGTATGTCACCGGGGTGGAGACGCCGGCCCAGTGGGTCGACCAGGCCGAAGCCGGAATCCGGACCAGGGCCTTCTCCATAGTGGTCAGCCCCAACGTGCTGGGCAGCCTGCTGATAATCTTCGCCATGATTACCGGGGGGCAGCTGCTGGCCTCCCGCAGCCGCCCGGAACGCTGGGCCTGCCTGGCCGCCCTGGCCGCCATTGCCGCCTGCATGGTTTTCACCTACTCCCGCGGCGCCTGGCTGGCCATGGGGCTGGCCGCAGCCGCTTTCAGCCTGATGTACAACCCCCGGCTGCTGATCCTCATGGCCGCCATGTTCCTGGCCGCCGCCAAGCTGGTGCCCGGTATCGGCGCCAGGCTGAGCTACATGCTGTCGCCGGCCTACCTGGCCAGCAGCCAGAGAGCCGGCCGCCTGGCCCTCTGGCAGGCCGCCCTGGACAGGTTCAGGCAGGACCCCCTGTTTGGAACCGGTTTCGGGAGCTTCGGCGGGGCCGTGGCCGCCCGCAGGGTTCCGGGCAGTTTCTACGTGGATAACTTTTACCTGAAAACACTGGCGGAAAGCGGCATAATCGGTCTCGCGGCCCTGGTCTGGATCCTGGGCAGCGCCTTGAGGTGCGGCTACGCGGCATATAAGAAAATCAGCCGGGGCGGCCTTAAAATTATGGCCGCGGCCATACTGTCGGCACTCCTGGGAGTGGCCGCCCACAACGGGGTGGAAAACATCTTCGAGGTCCCCATGATGGCCACCTATTTCTGGCTTCTGGCGGGGATCCTGGCGGCCCTGCCGGACATCGACGAATGACCGAAATTTATCTCAGAATAGGCTAATTGGCCACCGTTTTCGGAATGATGATCACTGTGGCCGGGGGCTCCTTGGACACATCCTGCTGCTGAGGGGCGGCCGGAGGCACGATTCCCCCACCGGACTGGCCGCCGCCCTGGGCGGGCTTGCTCCCGGTAACCTGCTTCCCGGTGTCGCCGGTTTTGGTCCCGCTTCCGGCATTGGTCTTGCCCGAAGATCCGGTCTTGGCAGAAGTGCCCGCAGTACCGGTTTTCGGGTCTTTCGCCGTCCCGGACTGCCCGGAATCGCCGGGAACCACCTTGCCGTCAGCATTCACCCCGTCGGGGGCGGATTTCTCCGTGGTGACCGTTTTCTCACCCAGAACCACTTTGCTTACGGCCTTGCCTTCGTAAATTGACGCCATTACCTGGCGGGTAAGGCTGGGATCGGGCTCCCAGTAGCTCACCCCGTCCATGTTGAGAAACTGGCCGGGCAGGGTCTGGGTGATCAGGTTGGCGCCGGTCAAATTACGGGCGGCAGTGGCCAGCTTTTTCATCTCCAGCAGGCTCAGGTTGGTGTTGACCGCCTTATAAGTGCTCACCGCCAGGGAAGGCAGCCTGAACACCGTCGACGGCTGGAGGGCCTCCTTGACCAGGGCGGCCAGGAACTTCTGCTGCTGTTCGGCCCGGTCTATATCCCCCAGGGCGTAATCCCGGTAACGGACGTACTGCAGGGCCTTGTCCCCGTTCAGCCTCTGCAGGCCGGGCTGGATGTCGATGGTGTAAATGCCGCCGTCTTCCGGGTCGTGGTGGTACATTCTCTTCTTCACGTCTATGGTCACCCCGCCCAGGGCGTCCACTATCCGCTTGAACCCTTCGTAATCCACCATCACGTAATTGGAAATCCGGATGCCCAGCAGGTCGGAAACCAGCTTCATGGCCAGGCTGGGGCCGCCGTAAACGGTGGCGCTGTTGATCTTCTCCCACCCGTGCCCGGGGATTTTAACCCTGGTGTCCCGGGGTATGGAGAGTACGCTCATGATATTCTTATCGGTGTCCACGCTGCACAGCATGATGGTGTCCGCCCGGGCGAGCGTCTCGCCCTTGCGGGTGTCCGTCCCCAGGACCAGGACATCCAGCCTGCCCTTGTACGCCTCGGTCTCTTCAGGCGCATCTATAAGCCCCATTTTACTAAGCGGTTCATCCAGAAGCCCGGCGGCCCACAAACCCCCTCCGGTCAGGAGGGCAAGGACAAAAACAATCACGAAGGCGAACCTGGCCCTTTTCTTCAACCTGTATCTAGGCTGACGGTACACCGGTCATCACCTCTTTCCGCCAAATCCATAGATGCCAATTCTTACAACTAATAACCCATTACTATTTAACTTTTATTTCCCCCTTGTACATGACAACGCCCTTGCTCCGGGCGGCAATCCCCCGCCCGTCGCTCCTGGGGATAATCAGGTGGTGATTCGGCGCCACGCGCTGCCCGGCGGCGATATTGACGCCCCCGGTAAGGTCCGGGATGCCGTTGCCCGTGGAATCAATTACCGCCATCTCCCCCACCCTGACGATCAGCTCGGTCCCGGCCGCCCCGATCACCTGCTGGCCCGCGGAAAGGTCAACCACCTGCCACTGCATGTACCTGTCCGCAAAAAGGTTCAACTGGGCGTCCACGTAGCTCCGGGTCACCAGGGGGTCTTCCGGGCTGCCCGGCTCGCTGTTCCCGGCTGTCCCGGCCATCACCGCGCCGAAAAACATAATCAACGCCGCAGCCGCCGCCAGCCAGCCTTTTTTCATTCTCACCGGCATCAAGAGATACCTCCCACTATTTTCGACGCAAAACCGAAAAAAATGTTCCGCCCCCGGAGAACATCCCCCGGGCTTATTTCTCCTGTCTCCTGTCTCCTGTCTCCTGTATTCTCCCTTTCAGCATTTCCGCCGCCAGGTCGGCCCCCCTGAGGGCTTCCCGGCGCAGAACGGCCACTTTACCGGCCAGTTCGCCCCTGAGCTGATCAGACGCAGTCATCACCCGGCTCACGCATTCGGAGAGCTTATGGTAATCAAGGTTCTCCACCGATCCGCCGGCGGGCATATTCACCAGGCTTAGAAACCTGTCCACCTTGGGATCATAAGAAACGCCCACCATGGGTATGTTGAGGAGGGCACCGAAAATAAGAAAGTGCAGGCGCATGCCTATTATCAGCCGGGTTTGCGCCATCAGGGAAAGCATTTCCTTGAAATTCAGGTTTCTTTCTATTATAACCGGTTCCGAGTTCATCAGGGAAGCTATTTCCTTGCCGGCGGCGACATCCCCGGGATAATGCATGGGCAGGAAAATCACCTTCAGGCCCTCCGCCGCCAGATTATCGCACACCCTGGCTATTACCGCCTTGTAGGCGCTTTCCCCCTTCCAGGCCCGCACGGATACCCCCACCAGGCCCTGTCCTTCCGGAACACCCGCCCCGGCCAGGATGTCCGCCCCCAGGCCGGGATCAATTTCGCTCACATCCAGGCCCAGGGCGGGATCGGCGGTAACCTCGATCCCCGGCCTGACAACCCCCAGATCGATAAGCTCCTCCTTTGACTCCCGGTCCCTGACGGTGATCAGGTTAACCCGGTTGGCCACCAGGCGCATCAGGGTTTTTCCCAGCACCGTCCTGATGGGGCCGATTCCCTGGCCGTAAAAAAACACTGGTTTTCGCATCACCCGGGCCAGGGTTACAATGCCGAGGTAATACAGGATGCTGTTGGGGCCGGTCACATCCTGCAGCAGACCCCCGCCGCCGCTGATGATCAGGTCGGCCCGCCTGATTTCGGCCAGTATTGAACCAAGGTCATGCCTGGGTACGGACCTGACGCCGTAAAATTTTCTGGTTCCTTCCGGGTCCCTGGACAGCACAACGGGATCAAAGCCCCTGATCTTCTGGTCAAGCGCCCGCAGCATCGCATACAGCATGGCTTCGTCACCGTTGTTTTGAAACCCGTAGTAACCTGAAATAACCACCCTGGGCATAACACGCCCCCCGTTAAAATCAGCCGCCGGCCCCCGGTCAAAAACCCCCCGCGCACCGGCCGGTAACTTGCTAAACAGAAAATCTCCCCAGCCTGAGTTTATATTTAATCAAGACCAGCAAAGCGAACTTGGGCAGAACCAGCATCCGCCTCCAGCGGCCGGGCTGATTCAGGAGCCTGCCCAGCCATTCCAGGTTCCGCCTGCTGAACCACTCCGGAGCGCGGCGGACTTTTCCGGAAAGAACGTCCAGGCTCCCTCCCACCCCCATGGCCACAACGCTTCCAAGGAGGTCCAGGTGCCGGTCAATCCACCTCTCCTGGCGGGGAGATCCGAGGGCGACAAACAGCAACTGCGGTGAGGCACCGGCTATCCTGCTGATCACCTCGTGATTCTCCCGGTCCGGGAAATAGCCGTGGTGGGTGCCCGCCACCCTCAATCCCGGGAACATCCTCTCCGCCCTGGCAGCCGCCTCTTCCGCCACACCGGGCGCCGACCCCAGGAAAAACACGCGCCATCCTTTGCAGGCGGCACACTCCAGAAGCCGCATCATCAAATCTATGCCGGCGACCCGCTCCGGCACGGGCCGGCCGCTGACCCGGCAGGCCCAGACAACGCCGATCCCGTCGGCGGTAACCAGGTGGGCCCGGTTGATCACGTCCAGCAGGTCCTTTTCATGCTGGGCGCGGTAAAGCAGTTCGGGATTCAGGGTAACCACAAAGCAGGGATTTCCCCTGTCCACCTGCATGGATATCCTTTCGGCAAACTGATCCAGGCTGAGCCCGTCCACCGGGGCACCCAGCAAATTCACCCTCACGGCTCCAAACCTTTCAAAGGGGGCCGTCCGGAAGGCTCCGGCAGGCCCCGGACCGCCATCCGGCCCCCGAAAACTAGGCTTAAGCAATTCTCCAAACATTTTACCACAATTTCTTACAACGCTCCAGACCGCTTTAAAAACAGGAATATATTGTGTTTCCGGAAAAACCGTGATCACAGAGGAGGCAAACCGCGGGCCGGAAGGCCCGGCGGCCCGCGGCGAGGCGCGTCTTTTGCGTCCCGGTTTCAGGCCATAAAGGGTTTTTTCTCATTCCGTCGAAAGAAGTAGACTGGTTAATTAAAAAAGGAAGGGCTTGTGTGCAGTGCGACATTACCTGGCCGCCATGCGGCCCAAGCAGTTCATAAAAAACCTCTTTGTCTTTGCCGGCATTATCTTTTCCGGCAACCTTTTCAACATCCCCATGCTGCTCAAGGTAACGGGGAGCTTCGTGGTGTTTTGCCTGATCAGCGGCGCCGTTTACCTGGTCAACGACATTGTCGACCTGGACAAAGACCGGAACCACCCCAAAAAGAAAAGCCGGCCCCTGGCCGCCGGGCTTATTTCCATCCGGGGATCGGCCGCCGCGGCCGCAATGATCTCGGCCGGATCCCTGGCCCTGGCCTTCGCCCTGTCCCCGGCCCTGGGCGTAATCTCGGCGGCCTATCTGGGGCTGATGTTCCTTTATTCCTTTTACCTGAAGAGCATAATAATACTGGACGTGTTTACCATCGCCCTGGGGTTCGTCCTCCGGGTGGTGGCCGGAACCGAGGTGATCCGGGTCTACCTTTCCCCCTGGGCGGTGATGTGCACCTTCTTCCTGGCCCTGTTCCTGGCCCTGGGCAAAAGAAGGAACGAAAAGATCGTGCTGGGGGACAACGCCAACAACCACAGGGCGTCCCTGGAGTCATACAGCATGGCCCTGATCGACCAGCTGATCTCCATCGTCACCACCTCCACCATAGTGTCCTACTTTTTATATACGTTTAAGACGGGCCAGGAACTGATCTCCATTATCACCGTGCCCTTCGTGCTGTTCGGCCTGTTCCGGTACCTGTACCTGGTCTACAGCGAAAATTCGGGAGGCAGCCCAGAAGAAATTGTGATCAGCGACCGCCCGCTGCAAATCACCGCTTTGCTTTGGACTGCAACATCATTAGTGGTGCATTATTTGTAGTGGCTATTAGCTGTTAGCTATTAGCTGTTAGCAATAAGAGGTGATATACCGTGAGAGATTACAAGGAATTAAAGGTTTGGCAAAGAAGCCATCAGCTGGCAGTAGCTATATACAAAGCTACAGTAAATTTTCCCAAGGAAGAGATTTATGGTTTAGTAAGTCAGATTAGGCGCTCTTGTGTCTCAATAGCCGCAAACATAGCAGAAGGCTGCGGCAGAAATGGAAATGCTGAATTCAGACGTTTTCTTCAGATTTCAATTGGCTCTGCTAATGAATTGGAATACTACCTATTACTTTGTCATGATATCGGCCTATTACGGCCTTCCGACTACAACCGGCTTACCGGCGAACTGCGTGAAATAAAAAAGATGCTAAACACTTTTATACAGAAACTGAAAACAGTAACTTAAATAGGGCTAATAGCTAACAGCTAATAGCTAATAGCCTATTTAAGGAGGAAAATGATGAAATCCACTGTAGCGGTATTAAAAACATCACCCCAAACCGTGATCGAAGATTACCGGAAGCTGATGCACCTGGGCGGGTACAGGGAGTTCCTCCCCCCCGGCAGGGACACCGTCATCAAGCTCAACCTGTCCTGGACCAAGTACTTCCCGGCCTGCTCGTCCCAGCCCTGGCAGCTCGAGGGAGTGGTCAGAACCCTTATCGAAGACGGCTATAAAAAAGAGACCCTGCTGCCGGTGGAAAACAAAACCGTGGTCACCAACCCGGTGAAGGGAGCCATCAACAACAAGTGGATGCCGGTGCTGGACAGGTACGGCCTGGGCTTCACCCCCCTGCCGGAGGTGGAGTGGGTGGTGTTCAAGCCCAGGGCCAAACTGCTGGTGCTGGACCGGATCTTCCCCGAGGGGATTGTCATCCCAAAAATGTTTTTGGGCCGCAATGTCCTGCACCTGCCCACCGTGAAGACCCACGGCCACAGCATCACCACCGGCGCCATCAAGAACTCCTTCGGCGGCCTGCTGAAGGAGGTCCGGCACTACTGCCACAAATACATGCACGAAACCCTGGTGGACCTGATGCTGCTGCAGAAAGAGGTCCACTCCGGGATCTTCGCGGTGATGGACGGAACGGTGGCCGGGGACGGGGCCGGGCCGCGCACCATGGTTCCCCGCGTCAAGAACTACATCCTGGCCTCCGGGGACTCGGTGGCCATCGACGCGGTGGCGGCCAGGATGATGGGCATGGACCCCATGGCCGTCCCCTACCTGAGGATGTGCGACGAGATGGGGCTGGGCAACGCCAGGATGGAAAACATAGAAATAGCGGGAGAGGACATCCGGGAGGTCAACTTCGGCTTCAGGGCCAAGCGGAGCTTTGTCATCTGGGGGGACCAGCTGATCCGCAAGGGCATACTGAAGCCCTTCGAGAAAATACTGCTGCACAGCCCCCTGGTGGTCTGGGCGCCCTTCGCCTCCAACGTCTACCACGATTTCCTCTGGTATCCCACGGTGGGGCGAAAAAGGATCAATGCCTTCGCCAGGACCGGGTGGGGGCGGCTGTTCGAAAAATACTGATTATAGCTGCTAGCTCCTAGCTGAAGGATTCCGAACAGAAAGGGATGCCTGTGAGAATCTACCTGGTATTGCTGCTGGCCATTGTCTTCAACTCCGGCGCCAACATCATGATCAAGGCGGCCATGCGAAAAAGCCCCATCATACCGGAGCAGGGGGCCGTCCTGCAGGCCTTTGCCCAGGCGGCCAAAAACCCCTTCCTGATCGGCGGGGTGGTTCTGTTCGGCCTTGCCCTGGCGGCGTACAGCGTGGTGCTGAGCAGGATCAACCTGAGCGTGGCCTACCCGGTCATGACCGGGGCCGGGTTTTTACTGGTATTCCTCTTTTCGGGGCTTTATTTCAGGGAGGGCATCACCGCTGCGCACATCCTGGGGTCCGCGCTGATCCTGGCCGGGGTATGGATCCTGGCCAGGTAGAGAACAATTTAGAGGTTTTTTATGGATCCCATTATATGGCAACCTCCATAGTGGTGAGGAAAGTTTGCCCGGTTTCAACCTCGGGATCTTCGTCTTCATAATATAGAACTAAAGCTTCCTTTAAATTTTCGAGGGCTTCCTCGATTGTTTTTCCCTGTGACACAACACTGTTTTCTATGCACTTGGCCACAAACCAGTTTTCTTCCTTCTGGACTATTACATTAACCTTAATACTCAATTGTACCCACCACCTTTTGGGGAAATCTTATTTTATATTATATCAGAAATAATCATGGTTAATCTCCTGTATCATAGATAATATACCGGTATGCGAGGCAGGAACTTGAGAAGGGATCATTTCGTTACCGCATTATCTCTCGCGGCGGCCGCCCTGTTCACCGGCGCGGTGTGGTACCTGTACTACAAGCAGTATTTCACCGGGCTGGTCCTGAACGATGCCATGGATTACGCCGGCATAGCCAGGAACGTGGCCCGGGGGCAGGGCTTCATTTCCCAGTACGTCACCCCCCTGAGCCTGGCCCACCACGGGGTGCCCCAGCCGGACATGTGGCGGGCCCCCCTTTGGCCCCTGGCCCTGGCGGGCTTCCAGAAGATGCTGGGCTTCATCGACGAGGCCTCGGCCATAGGGTCCGGCTTTTTCTTCGCGGCAACGGGCCCCGTGGTCTTCCTGCTGGCCCGGCAGTGGTTCGGAAGCCTGGTGGCGGCCGGGTCGGTGCTGATCTACTCCCTGACCCCGAAGCTGCTTTATTTCAGCATATCGGGCATGACCGAGCCGCTGGCGGTATTCCTGACGGCCCTGGCCGTCCTTGCGGCCTCCTCCCGGGGCCTCAGGAACAAACCCGGCGACTGGCTGTCGGGAGCGGCACTGGGGCTGTTCTACCTGGCCCGCTACAACGCCCTGGTCTTCCTCCCCTTCTTCCTCGGATACCGGTGGCTTTCCCGGCGGGAGGGCTCCGGCCCGCCTTTAAGGATGCTGGCGGGCTTCACCCTGGCCGCCCTGCCCTGGCTGGCGAGGAACTGCATCATCTTCGGCAACCCCTTCTTTTCCCTGCAGAAATACGAGCCGGTGATGTTCACCCGGATCTACCCCGACTACAGCCTTTACCTGCACCCCCGGACAGTGGATGTGGCGGCCTTTGTAAAAAACGAAACCGGGGCCCTGATGGAAAAAATCGCGGCCAACTGGGGCCACTATCTGGAATCCTTTCTCAGCCCGGACCTGAACGGTGTTCCGGCCTCCATTTTCATCATCTTCCTGGCTTCCCTGGCCCTCCCCCTGGGCGGCAGGTCCGCCGGGATCAGGCCGCTGATCGTTTTCTGCTACCTGGCCCAGCTGGCCGCCCTGCTGGTGATTCACTTCATACCCAGGCTGTTCCTGGTGTTTGCCCCGTTCTACATCATCTTCGCCCTGGGCGCCCTGTCCATGTCGGTGCATTGCCTGGCGGGGAAGCTGGGGCTTAAATCCGTCCCCGGCCTGCTGACAGCCATTTTCGCGATCTTCCTGGCCTTCTGCAACCTTACCGGATCCACTCCGCCGGAAAAGGAGATCCCCGATCGGGACAGGTACCTGAAGATAATCAACGACCTGGCCGGCATGGTTCCCCCGGACAGGGTGATCCTGACCAACGAGGGCCACCTGGTAAGCTGGTACGGAGACCGCTATGCCTGCAAGATACCCTACAGCGTGGACATGGTCCCGGACATAAAAAAACGGGCCGGTGTCGGGGCCCTCTTTATCTCCGACCGCATCCTCTGGCACATGCCCGAGGCCGACCGGAGCTGGAAATTTCTCTGGTACCAGCATCCCGGGGAACTGCACAGCCTCAGGCTTACAAAGACAATCCCGGACCGGGGGGTAATCTACCTGGCCCCGAGGTGAGCGATCTTAAAACAGGGCCGGCCTAAGCGTTTCGCCCGCCGAATCCGTCGGGGTGGTCCCTGTGCCAGGCCCAGGCGGTCTCTATTATGGTCCTCAAATCATCGAACTGCGGCCGCCAGCCCAATGCTTCCCTGGCCTTGCCGGCGCCGGCCACCAGCACCGCCGGGTCCCCGGGCCGCCTGGCGGAAAACTTCACCTCGATGGACCTCCCGGTGACCTCTTCGGCCGTCTTTATAACCTCCAGCACCGAGTAACCGCTGCCGTTTCCCAGGTTGAAGCAGTCCGACGGCATTCCCGAACGCAGGTATTCCAGGGCCAGCAGGTGGGCCCGGGCCAGGTCGGTGACGTGGATGTAGTCCCGTATGCAGGTCCCGTCCGGGGTCGGATAGTCATTGCCGAACACGCTTATTCCGGGCAGCTTGCCGGACGCGGCCTTCAGCACCAGGGGGATCAGGTGGGTTTCCGGATCGTGGTCCTCGCCTATGTCACCGGCCGGGTCAGCCCCGGCCGCATTGAAATAGCGCAGGGACGCGTATTTCAGGCCGAAAGCCCCGCCGTACCACCTGAGGGCGCCCTCGAAGGCCAGCTTCGTCGCCCCGTACGGGTTGGCGGGCACGGTGGGATGGTCCTCCTTTATCGGCACTTCCACCGGGTCCCCGTAAACCGCCGCGGTGGAGGAAAAAACAAAGCACCTGACCCCCGCTTTCACACAGGCGTCCAGGAGCGCCAGCCCCTTGACCACGTTGTTGAAATAATACGTGTCCGGGCGGCCCACCGACTCGCCCACCAGGCTGTGCGCGGCAAAATGCATGCACGCCTCTATGCCCTCCCGCCTGATCAGCCCGGCCAGCAGATCCCGGTCGGCGATGTCCCCTTCAATAAAGATGGCGTCCCCCACGGCCCCCCGGTGCCCCCGGGAAAGGTTGTCCAGCACCACCGCCCTGTGCCCGGCCTTCATCAGCTCCCTGACCGCGTGGCTGCCTATGTACCCCGCCCCGCCGCAGACCAGTACGTTCACGTGAATTCCCCCCTTTTCCCAACCCTGGAGCAAAGCCATGCCGCACGGAAAGACCCCTGAATTCAAGCGAGAAATGTGTATAAGCAGTCACGACGCCCGGTCCTTGATCAGCAACACCTTTATGGTCTGGAACAGGATGGCGATATCCCTGGCCGGAGAGTACGACTTGGTGTATAGCAGGTCGTACTTCAATTTGTTTTCCGGGCTGGTGCTGTATTTCCCGGCCACCTGGGCCAGCCCCGTCAGTCCGGACTTCACCTTCATCCGGTAAACGTACTCCGGAACATCCCTCATCAGCTGATTGACGAAGAAGGGCCTTTCAGGGCGGGGACCCACCAGGCTCATGTCCCCCCTCAATACGTTAATAAGCTGGGGAATCTCGTCAATGCGCAGGGCCCGCAACACCCGTCCCACCCGGGTGACCCGGGGGTCGTTTTCAGCCGCCAGAACCGGGCCGGTTCCCGCCTCGGCCCCGTCCACCATGGTGCGGAGCTTGTACAGGTAAAAAACCTGCCCCCCGTCGGTCAACCTCTTCTGCCTGTAGATAACGGGACCGGGAGAATCAATCTTAATCAGCACGGCGGCGGGCAGCAGGACGGGAAGGGCAACGGCCAGCCCGGCCAGGGAAAGCAGAATGTCCAGGACCCTCTTAAAGATCATGGACTCCCTGGGTATGTTCAGCCTGCCCACGGCAAAAACCGGCACGTCGTCCACCTGGTCCAGCCTGGCCTGGGTGATCAGTATTTCATAAAAGTCAGGCACCAGGAAAGCCGCCGTGTCCCGGGCCACGCAGGCGTAAAGGACCTCGGCCTTGTCCTCCTGGGAAAGGGATCCCGAAACAAACACCTCGTCGGGCCGGGTGGAGTCGAGGCACTCACAGAAACAAGAAATGTCGCCCAGCACCGGCCAGCTTTCATGCGGGCCTTCTTCACCGCCGCCGGGCTTCCCGCCGCCGTCACCGGGAACAGCGGCCTGTTCCCCGGCCGCCCCCGATCCGCAGGCCAGGCTGCCGCCGTTCCGGCCCACCACCAGTCCCGACACTTTATACACCCCGCCGGTGTACTGCTCCAGCTTCCCGGCCAGGTCCCGGGCATCCGCCGGCTGCCCCACCACCAGCACCTTTTTTTCGTGAAGAAGCATTCTTTCCCAGTGCCAAGCCGCCCGCCGCCACAGGGAAAGCAGGACCAGCTGAATGAAAGGGGCCAGGACAAATACCGAGCGGGGGAACGCGAATCCCCTGAACAGGAAGGAAAGGGACATGCCCACCACGGCCTGGAAGAACACGACACAGATCAGCCCGGCGAAAACCTCGGTCCACCGCCAGCGGTACGGCCCGTACAACCGGTAAAAATACATAAGCGCCAGGGCGGTGAGGGACAGCCAGGGCCAGGTGGAAAAATAAGCGGACAGGTTATCCTGCGGCAGATCCCCGCCGAACCTTAGATAGAAGGCAAGAACATACCCGGCGTTGACCATCAGCATGTCCACCGCCGCCAGAACAATTAAAAACCAGAACCTCCCGGATGCAGGCAAAGAAAACATCCTCCAGAAAAGGTTTTTACAGTTTGATTATACATGTTTTGCAAGGCATGACAACATTTATGTCGAAGGCCGTCACCCGTATTGACATTATAAGGATAGACGTGCTACCATGCAGGCAGGTTGCTGCTGCCGTCCCGGACAACTTTTCAGTCAAAAAGCGGGAGATAACTTATGAAAGACCCTTTCCTGAAGAAGCACAAAAGTTATTTCTTGGACCCGGAAGAAAAAACCAAATTACTCAAAAACCTGGCCGAAACCTTAAAAGACAATGAAGAAATTGCCTTTGCATACATCCACGGGTCTTTCCCGGCGGAAAATTCATTCCATGACATCGATATCGCCATTTACCTGGAACCCGTCCCGCCCGGGGAGGCTCAGTTCACCCGCACGGAAATATCCATGGAGGTTGAACTCGAAGAAAAATTCGGCTATCCCTTTGATGTCCGGATAATCAACCGGGCCCCCCTTTCCTTTCGATACAACGTGCTGAAGAACGGCAGGCTTTTATTTTCCAAAGACGAAGACCTGAGCACCCACTTTGCGGCCAGAACCATCGGCGACTATATAGATTTCCTTCCTTACCGCAGGCGATACTTAAAGGAAGTGTTGGGCCTTGAAGTTTAACCCCGATGTGGTTCAGAAACTGCTGGCGGAATACCTTGAAGCCTGCCGCCTGTTAAAAGAACTGTCCCGGCTGTCCTTTCCGGCCTTTTCCGGGGATCCGCACAAAGTTGCCAGCGCCAAGTACCATTTTATCGTGGCCATAGAAGCAGCCACGGACCTGTGCAATCACGTCATCGCCAAAAACGGCCTGCGCGTCCCCGAAGACTACGCCGACACATTCAAAGTCATGGCCGAAAACAATTTTTTTTCCCGGGACTTTACCAGCACCCTGGTAAACATGGCCAGGTTCAGAAACAGGCTGGTGCACCGCTACTGGGACGTGAACACGGAATACCTGTACAGCATTCTTGCCGGCAACCTCGGCGACCTGGACCGCTTTCTGGAAGAAATCCGCGGCGGTTTAAGCGGCGGGCGGCACACGTAACGAATGTTTCGCATCAGACCGGGATTCAGAAGCACCCGGCGGTGCTTAAGCGGCATCCCTACTTACAGCTGATCCAGGTAAAGCTTTTCATACCGGCGGATCATCCGCTCCAGGCCGAACAACTCCAGCGCCCGCCTTCTGCCCGCCGCGCCCATCCGGGCCCGCAGGCCCGGGTTCCCGGCAAGCTCCTGAACGTACCCGGCGGCGGCGTCCAGGTCAAAGCCCTCCACCAGGTAACCCGTCTCGCCGTGCGCCACCATCTCCCCCACCCCGCCCGCGTTCCCGGCCACCACCGGCACGCCGGCGGTCATGGCCTCGATGACGGTCAGAGGCAGCCCCTCCCATCTTGAAAAGAGCACAAAAATATCAAAATCATGCACCAGTTCCCCCGCCGAATCCCTGGCTCCCAGCAAAAACACGCGCCCGCCCAAACCTTTGCTTTTTAAAAGCTCCTCACACTCGCCTTTCAACGGCCCGTCCCCGATGACGACAAAAAAAAGCCGCCCCTTATCTCCAGTATCACGATGGCGGGCCAGCATCCTTTCGGCCAGCGCCAGAAAAAACTGCGGGTTTTTCTGGTAAGCCAGGCGGGCCACGGTCCCGACAATTATATCCCCGTCTTTGAGGTTGAGTTCCCCGCGCAAAAGACCGGTGCGTTTCCCGGATGCCGGAAGCCCGTTGTAGATTACGCTCAATTTTTCTTCAGGCACAAGTTTCAGGCTTCGTCCATAATACAAATCATACCGGGAGACACACACCACCCCTGTGCATACAAATCCGGCCAGCCTCTCCGCCCATTTATAAAAAAACCTGGCCGGCAGGCCCTGATAATCATTTATCCCCCAGCCGTGAACGGTGAAAAAAATGCGGGGCGCTCCGGCCAGGCGCGCCGCCAGCCTCCCCAGCACGCCGGCCTTGGAGCTGTGGCAGTGCACGATGTCGTAGCCGCCCGACCTGATCAGGCGGTACAGGCGAAACAGGCACAGCAAATCGGCGGCCGGCGATACTTCCCGCCTGAGGCTGGGCAGTTCAACAACCTCAACATCACCGAGGCCCCTGACCCACCTCACCAGATCCCCGCCCGGGGCGCAGGCCACGGTGACGCCAAATTTTTCCCGGTCAAGGCCGGCCGCCAGGTGGTAGACCACCTTCTGCGCCCCGCCCGTCTCCGACAGGGTAACCAGCAGCAAAACCTTCTTCCTGTCCACAGAAGCCCTCCATTTGTCATGCGGCCAATAACCTTGTCCCCGCTAAAATGCAGCGTCACAAAGAATTATATTTCCCTCAAAAAGCGATACATCTCCTCAACAGAAGCAAAGCCCAGATCTCTTGTAGCTATTTTGTGCGCCAGCCCGCTCCCCACATTCCCTCTGTGCTTTGCATGTATAATGCAGGTGCGATTTGCCCCGTCCGGCCCCACGCCCTTCCAAACAGCGGTCTTACCCTGCCTCTTCATCCCCAGCTTACTACAAATCTTCTCAATGTCATCCCAGGTGAATGTATATCCCATTAATCTGCCAACACCTTGTCCAAACCAAGTACCTGATATATTTTTTCCCTATCTCCCTCACAGCGGAGTACACGTCTCAAGTACCAGTAATGATCTCGACGGCCACCTGACGGGCTTAAGTAGAACGGCAGATCATCGAAATAAACTCCGGCATAATCGATAATGTTGTCGATGTAATCCTCCACAGCTTCTTTTCTAGTTGCGCCCACGCCGTAAACACCGGTCTCCCGATTGTAAAGCGAGTAATTCCTGTTTTCTTCGCCCGGTTCGTCAAGCCAATCGTAAGAAAAGGTTTTGGCTTCACACAGTTCATCGATCAAAGCCGTTGAAATGAGCGACACAGGCTGATCGTCCTTCCTTTTGGCGTCGGCCAACAACAACTCTTTCCCTATTGCGGCTTCCCGCCTTAACGCGGTCAGCTTATTCTTTGCTTCGTGAACCGGCACATATGGCATAAAAAAAACATCCTTTCATGAAGTATCTTTATCATAATTATAATCCATTATGGCCATTATGGCTATATAGCGATAAAAAATTCTGTCGTAGTTCGTTTAACGACCGGATTAGATTCTGTGCTGTCCGAGGATTCACCGTAGCCGGGGAAAAAGGTGATTAGGAAGTTTCATTTTATATTTTCAACTTTAAATCATATTTCTTTCCTCCAGCTGGGCAATAATCCCGGCCAGGCTTTCCTCCGGCGTCTCCCGGTCCGTCCGCACCACTATGTCGGGATTCTCCGGCTCCTCAAAAGGATCCGAGATGCCGGTGAAATCAGCTATCTCGCCGGCGAGAGCTTTCCTGTACAGGCCTTTTGTGTCCCGTTTCATGAGAACGCTCAGGGGGCACTGCACGTACACCTCCACGTAATTGGGCAATTCTTTCCTCAACAGGCTGCGCATGAGGCGATACGGCGTGATGAAAGAGGCCGTCACCCAAATCCCGTTGCGGTTAAGCAGCCTGGCCACAAAGCAGACCCGCTCTATGTTTTTCATCCTGTCTTCCCGGGAAAAGCCCAGGTCCCGGCACAAGCCCCGCCGGACCACGTCCCCGTCAAGACGCTCCACATTGATCCCCCTGGCCCGCAGCTCCCTTTCCAGCATGCTTCCCAGGGTGGTTTTTCCGGCCCCGCTCAGGCCCGTAAACCATACCGTAAAACCTTGCTGCCCTTTGAATTCTGTCAACTGGCCGCCAACCCGCCTTTCCGCCCAGAGGCCTTATGTCGAATTTCTCCATGTTAAGAATAAATTCTATCAGAAAATGAGTAACCCTTTTTCTGCGGCTTGCATTAATATAAACAATAACTGAACATGAAAAATCAGCCATAATTGCATGCCGGCAGGTAATTTTCCTCCGTATGTCGAAGAAGTGTGATAAATCCGCGTAATCGGGGTGAAGAAATGAAGGCTCTTGTACTGGCCGGGGGCAGCGGGACCAGGCTCAGGCCACTGACCCACACCATGGCCAAGCAGCTTGTTCCCGTGGCCAACAAGCCCATCCTCCATTTCGTGATGGATCAAATCGCCGGCACCGGCATAACCGACATCGGGGTGATAATCTCCCCTGAAACGGGCAACCAGATAAGGCAGTCCCTGGGCGGAGGGGAAAAGTGGGGGGCCAAGATCACCTACATACTCCAGGACAAACCCGCCGGTCTGGCCCACGCCGTCAAAACGGCCCAGCCCTTTTTGCGGGAAGACCCCTTCCTCATGTTCCTGGGAGACAACCTGATCCAGGGCGGGGTTAAACAGGTGGTCGACCAGTTCGGGGCGGAAAGCCCCCAGGCGGTTATTCTGCTGAAAGAAGTGGCCAACCCCCGGGCATTCGGCGTGGCGGTGGTGGATGACGACCTCAGGGTGCTTAAACTGGTTGAGAAGCCGAAGGACCCGCCCAGCAACCTGGCCCTGGTGGGCATATACGTGTTCAGCCCCGAAATCCACCGGGCCATAGAGAGGATCAAACCCTCCTGGCGGGGGGAGCTGGAGATCACCGACGCCATCCAGGAACTGCTGCACATGGACCGCCGGGTCCTGGCCCGCAAGCTGACCGGCTGGTGGCTGGACACCGGGAAAAAGGACGACATACTGGAGGCCAACCGGGTGGTGCTGGACGAATACGCCACCGCCGGCAGCCTGGGAGAAGCGGATGAAAGCAGCGTCATATCGGGCCGGGTGCAAATAGGCACCGGCACGAAAGTCACCGCCAGCACCATCCGGGGTCCGGTGGTCATAGGGGACAACTGCGAAATAAAAAACGCGTTCATCGGGCCTTACACGGCCATCGGCAGCAACACCTGCCTGAGCGGCGCGGCGGTGGAGCACTCGGTGATCCTGGAAAACTGCCGGATCGACTGCGCCGTCAGGCTGGAAGACAGCCTCATCGGCACCGGCGCCAGGGTGGCCAGAAGAAATTCAAGCCTCAAGTCGCTCCGCCTGTTCCTGGGGGACGACGCCGAGGTTATAATGTAACAGGGTGAAAAAATGATGGAATTAATAAAAGACGTGGCAGTGAAACAACTGAAAATAATCCCCGACGACCGGGGCTACCTGATGGAGATGATGCGCAAGGACTGGCCCGAATTCATGCAGTTCGCCCAGTCCTACGTCACCGCCTGCTACCCGGGAGTTTACAAGGCCTGGCACTACCATAAAAAACAGTGGGACCACTTCGTCTGCCTGTGGGGCATGGCCAGGGTGGTGCTTTACGACGCCAGGGAGGACAGCCCCACCAGGGGAAAGATAAACGTCTTCCACATCGGCCAGCTGAATCCAGCCCTGCTGCGGATACCGCCCCTGGTCTACCACGGGTTCACCGCCGAGGGCGGCCGGACCGCACTCATCGTCAATTTTCCCACCGAATTGTACAATTACCTGGAGCCGGACGAATTCCGGGTGCCTTACAACGACCCCTCCGTTCCGTACGACTGGGAGGTAAAACACGGTTGAGAGTGCTGATCACGGGCGCCGCCGGGATGCTGGGCCGCCGGGCGGCCGAAGAATACGCCTCCCGGGGCGCCGAAACGTATCCCCTGACCAGGAAGGAACTGGACGTCACCGATCACAGCGCCATAGAAAAGGCCTTCGCGGACATCAGGCCGCACCTGGTGGTGAACTGCGCCGCCTACACAAACGTGGACGGCGCGGAGACCGAAAAGGAGGCGGCTCTTGCCGTCAACGGGCTGGCCCCCCGGCTTTTGGCCCTGGCCTGCCGCCGTCACGACGCCGCCCTGGTGCATGTAAGCACCGACTACGTGTTCAACGGCCGATCGCCAAGGCCATATTTGATCAGCGACCCCCCCGACCCGGTGAACGTCTACGGGGCAAGCAAACTCATGGGCGAACAGGGCGTCAGGGAAGCGGGCTGCCGTTATTACATCGTCAGGACCAGCTGGCTCTTCGGGCCGGACGGCAAGAACTTCGCGGACACCATATTAAAACTGGCCGGGGAGAGAGACACCCTGAAGGTGGTGGACGACCAGCGGGGCAGCCCCACCTACACCCCGGACCTGGCCCGGGGCATCGCCGGCCTGGCCGGAACCGGCATATACGGCACCTATCACTTCACCAACAGCGGCGTCACCACCTGGTGCGGCTTCGCCAAAAAAATACTCCGGGCCGCCGGGCTGAAAACAAAGGTTGAACCATGCACCACCGCCGAATTCCCCCGCCCGGCCCGCCGGCCCGCCAACTCGGCCCTGGACCCCTTCCCCATCAACCGGGTGCTGGGCTGCGCCCCGCCCTCGTGGGAAGCGGCGGTGGAACACTACATTAAAAACCACTATCAGGCACAAACGGAAGATTAAAGAAATGCATTTTCTGGCAACGGGCGATTTTTCGGGTCGAACTTCATCAGGTACGTACTGGAACAAACGGCACCAGGTCCCAGGTTCTTCTGCTTCTTGAATGCCTGGTAATGTGATAAAATTATTAATGCAAAAACTTATAGGAGGATAGGGCTTCATGAATAAATTGAATAAAGAAATTATTTTTTTAGTCGAAGAATCCGCCGAAGGAGGATATGAGGCCCGTGCACTTGGGCACTCAATCTTTACTGAAAGCGATACTTTTGAAGATCTCAAAGCAATGGTACGAGATGCAGTCCGGTGCCATTTTGAGGAAATAGACCTCCCACAGATGATCCGTCTTCACTTTGTGAAAGACGAAGTTATCGCCGTATGAAAATACCAAGGGATCTAAGCGGAGAGGAACTGGTAAGAAAACTGGCGAAGTATGGTTACCGGGTCACACGGCAAACAGGCAGCCATATTAGGCTAACCACAACAGCGTACGGCGAGCACCATATTACTATCCCCTCCCACAATCCTTTGAAGGTAGGTGTCCTAAACTCTGTTTTAAGCGACGTGGCAGTACATATGAAAATTCCCAAAGACACCCTTATTATGGATCTTTTTGCTAAATAAGTTTATTATTAAATCTGACGGAGGATTAGAAAATGCACTTGCTGGTAACGGGCGGTGCCGGATTTATCGGGTCGAACTTCATCAGGTACGTACTTGAACACACGGACTGGCGGGTCACCAACCTGGACAAGCTGAACTACGCCGGCAACCCGGAAAACCTGGCCGATGTTCAGAACGACCCGCGTTACAGCTTTGTCCACGGGGATATAGCCGACCGTCAGATTGTAAGTAACCTCTTCAGCGACAACAGTTTTTCCGCAGTGATTAACTTTGCCGCCGAATCCCACGTGGACAGGAGCATCCAGGACGCCTCACCTTTTGTAAGAACCAACATCGCCGGAACCCAGACACTGCTGGACGCAGCCCTCAGATATGAAGTGGGAAAATTCCTGCAAATCTCAACCGACGAGGTTTATGGCAGCCTGGAGGATGACGGATTCTTCACCGAAGACACGCCCCTGGCCCCCAACAGCCCCTATTCGGCCAGCAAGGCAGCCGCCGACCTGCTGTGCCGGGCCTACTTCAAAACCCACGGGCTGCCCGTGCTGATCACCCGCTGCTCGAACAACTTCGGCCCCTACCAGTTCCCCGAAAAGCTGATCCCCCTGGTGATCACCAACGCCATGGAGGACAA
>JAILZP010000016.1 GCA_023512435.1 Peptococcaceae bacterium
GCTTGCCCTTTAAAGGCTACGGACATTTGTACTACCGGCGAAGAATTTTAATTTCCCTATTGACATAGAAGGTCTTTGGCAGCTTTCACCAAATCCTGAATGTAGCCGTTTGTATCCCTACCCATCTCTGGGAGACACAGGTCCCGCATCGAACAGCCGTTGCACCTCCGGGTTTTTATCGCTGCCGGGGTGAACGCTGTTGACAGCATCTCATGCAATTTTTTTGCTGCCTCTTCAGTTTTGTGCCTGAGATCGGCAGTTAACTCCACTCCCTTTCGCCTTCGTTCAGCCACATAGAAAATGAAGCCTTTCCGGATTTTGCATCCCCACATTTCCTCCAGACACATCGCCTGGGCGCAAACCTGGGCCTCATACTCCAGTTCATCACGGCGAACGCCATGTTTGTACTCCACCGGCACGACACGCCATTTACCCTCAAAACCATCTATACCAACACCTTTGGCATCAGCAATTAGTTCGACACAATCGCATTTTCCGCTTAATCCCAACCTTGCCGAGATCAATGGCACGCTGGTCAATCTTATGATATCCCTGCGCATTTCCCGCCTGTCATCATGAACTCGTTCGTGTTGCAAAGCCCCCTCCACCGTATAAATGTTGTCAACCCACTGCTGTTCCAGCAGTATTAAGGCCGCCCGGCGCGGACAATACAAATACTGCGCAATAAATGACAAAGGAATATAGTCCTCGGTGTGATATTTACCTTCACTCATAGATACGGAAAGCATTTGTGCTTACACCAGGCTAATCGATTCAACGCTGGCGGGAAGCTCGTTCCAGAATATACGCGCTTTTCCGGCCTCTTCAAAGGCAAAGCCTATCTCCACGCCGGCAGGCATCTTGGTTCTCTGAACCGTCCAGGTATAATCGCGGTAACTCCGCGGCACAAGAACCCCGGGATTCTTTTCAACACTGACAAGTTCAAAAAGTTTATGTGCCGGGGCACACCCCAGTTTTGCCTGTTTTACACGCTGCACCGGGTCGGTATCTGTTCCGACATGACGGAAAATGAATACTGGCAGGATGGTTGACATGCACCCTTTGCTGGAAGATCGGTCATGCTCATACATGTTCAACAGGGCATCCCAAAACAGATTAAGGTCTTGGTCGCTGAAACCGGTATCCTCCGCCAGGTGCGCGCTGATAAACCCCCTGCCCTGGTATAGCCCGTACGGAATAAGTTGCTTGCGTCCCATGGTACGGAGTTCATCTTCAGGCTGATTGTTTTCCCATTTCACATATTCTGCATATGAAGCCTCTTTACCTGGTGCATCATCAGCGACTGCCATACGTGTAATTGATATGTCCAGCGGCAATATCCGGTCCAACGACCTTAGGAAGGTTAACTGAACAGAGCCTCGGATCTGCCCTGCGTTGGCGCCGGTAGACATAACGCCGCCAAAGGTGCGCACATCGTAGAAATTTTCGCACAGCCATTTTCGGGCTGCTTCTGTTTTTCCTCTATCTCCTTTTTTAGTATTCCCTGTTGCCTTTTCATGAGCGAGGGCGATAAACTTGTTAAGGTTGGTCGACTGCTGAACTACGATACCGTATGGTGCCTTATTACCGTACACCATTTGCACGTAATTTCGGATACGACGTTTTATGGCCACGTCGGAAATCAGGCCGTGCATATCCTGGGGGTCAATACGGGGGCTGTTCCCCATGTCCGGGTCCCCATTGGGGTTTCCGTTGACACACTCGACAAAATACATGAATTCATAGCGATTTTGAATAGCCATCTTATTCCTTCTCCCCCTTTTTTTCATCAGAACTTTTATCCTGGTGTCGGACAAACATGTCAGCCCTCTGCTGGTAGTATCCCAGCGCAAACAGGGTCTGTTCTTCCAAGGTAAGCGTGGTCGGCAGTCCATCTCCTAACCTTGAGGATATCTCCTGCAACTTCCTTTCGTACCAGACTGACAGACCTTCTTCAATTTTATCCAAGTGGTACTGAGCTTGGCGGACTAAGCGCCCCAACACCAAGGACGGGGTGGAGCTGGCCGAGGCATAGTACCTTTGGACCACATTGGCACCCACGTCACCCAAGGCCTTCCTTTGGATCAGCGCCAGCACTGCCATCATCCTCCCAGCGTGATATGCGGGTGAGGGGTGGTCGGGGTTTACAGCGACGTTCATCTTATATTCACCTCCGATGGTTTTTCTGTTATACCAAGCCTTTAACAATGAGCATGCAATTTGGTCCAGGTTGGCATCTTCATCTTCCGTCAATAGGCGCGAACGTATAAAAAGCAGGGATCTTTGCGGCACCGTATCGGGAAGGGGATGTCTCTGAACAATGCTTCTCCAGATTCTGGGCATAACCGGCGCCAGTTCCTGGTTTATACGTTTGAATGAATCGCTAATTTTTTCATTCTTTCGGTGAGAAATCATTCTGAGCTGAGCGGCAGAGAGCTTAAACGCCCTGCTGGTCCCATTCCCCCGTGGCTGGATGATCTCAAGATCGTCGAACCAGGCACGTATGTTTTCCACCAACTCCATATATTCGCCTTCCAACCAGTCGCGCACCATCACGCGCCCGCCGGCACCTGATATCTGAAGTATGTAGTACCTATTGTTCAAATAATGCGGGTAGTTCCCTTCCCGGGCGGCGTTCAATATGCGGTTGGCCTGCAGCAACGCATCCCCTTCGTTGTCAGCCCCGAACTCGGTAAAATCCAGCAGGTCATCCTCTGTAGGCAGTGGTTCCTTGTACCAGTGAAGAAACATCGCCCCGGCAATAGGCTTCGGGGCCTTTTTCAGCAGGTGTTCAAACGCGTTGCGATAGGCAGCGGCAGCCTCCTCGGAACAAGCGGCATTCCGGGACTGCTTAAGTCCGTAGGAAGTAAATGAGTCTTTGTCAAACCCGATTAACACTGATCCGTTAGTCAGTCCCCCCACAGGCAATAAGCCCATTATCTTAAAATGTTTTTCGGCTGGTTTAACCATTTCACCGCTTATAAGGCAACGCATCCTCTGCCCGTCTGAACTGTTGCCCGTCAGCGAACGCCGGAATTCCTGCCACCAGCCATGCCAGGTGTCGGTTTCAACCAGATAGGTGTCTCCCACCTTAAATGTAACCTTGTCGGTAGGTTTTGCTTTGTGTGCGGCAAATGCTGCCTGAACCATGTTTAATTGAACGGGATCATCAAGCAGGTCGGCACACAGTTTAAAGCGTGGTTCATGGCGTGCTGCCTCTCTTAACAAGCCCGCGAAATAGCGGTGCTTATCCGCTTCTTTTTCCTTGGCCCCCATACCCACCGCGACACTGACCGCTTCTATAAGGAATTGACTGCGCGTTACACCACCGGCAATAAGTTCCGGCTGGCTAAGATCAGGGCACATGGCAAAGGTTCTCTCGTTTTTGTCAACACTAATAAATTCGCCGTCATCCCCCAGCAGAATTATCCACCTGACCGTTTTGGCCTTGAAGCCTGACGGCAAACTCAACCCGTTTTTCCGTGCATATACGGCCAGTTCGTGCAGCACTGGGTCACCCCCTCTTTTAAGGTTTTTTCACCAATTCGCTGTTCCAGGGCGGAACCTGCATAACGCCATGTTCGATTCGCGCATAAAAAATGCTTATAAAGGGGCTGGCGGAGTCTATCACGACCTCGTCTAGGTTGAACACGTCATAGATCATCCACCCGACATCCCCCGTGAAGTCCACCACCTGCCTCTCAGCAGATGCCGGCTCAAAATAGCCTGCAAATTCGCGGCAACCCAGGTAGGGCTGATAAAAACACTTTCCGGCCTCGATCCTGCGCCGGGCCTGCTCCACAAAGGCCTTCATCCTGTTTTCAAATCCATGCCGGGGGTGAATATGGGCATATATGCGGTAGGCAACATTCTTCAAGGCCATGGTCTGCCGCTGGGTCCTACCCGCCTGATCGGTTCCGGCATAATCTTTAGTGGCATCGGACACTATCAGAGGAGCTTCGCCGCCCTTTATCGCTTTCTTAATAGCGCTTTCACTGATTTTTTCCTTTACTTCGTTCCGTTTGAGAGCAATGTAACTTATAGGGGCCAAGAGCTCAATTTTATCAATGCGCCAGCCAAATTCCAGCGGCTTGACGTAGATGGCGTCCAGAACCCCGCGGGCGGCTGAGGGGGTGATTATGGGGTAGCTGAACCGTTCCACTTTGGTTTCCGGCCTGGAAAAACAGGCTAGGTCGCCCCAGACATCGATGATAAATGTGTTCACGCCTTTTCACCTCCTTTCTTTGTGAAATTACTTGTGTTCAGTGTGACTGCTCGTCCGGTTGAAGTTCCCTTTAAACAATGAAGTCCAGTTCCATCCCGTCGACGTTTAACCCCGTTTGTTCACTGTAAGCCTCTTCCCGAAGAAGAATGTACCATCCGGTCTGCTCCCGGTGTCCATACCGTTTATTAATCACCGGCTCAAGAAGATCGTAGATTCCGGACTTTTTCCTAAACGGGGCACTAACAGCCAGCATCCGGGCCCGGGCAATCCATTCCCGGGTGATGTTTCCGTCACGTGCCTGTCTGCAAAGTTCATTGTAGGTGTCCCGGTACGGGGCGTAAGGAACCAGAATGTTGATTCCATGTTGATCTATCCACCTGTACTCCCGGGCTGTCTCGACAAAATCAAGCGAGTTAATTGCATCGTTTAATCTTTCGTTTTCAACCGCATTGCTGGCAAAGATTTTAGCATAGTACTCCTTGACCGTAGTAGGGTCTTCAATGTCTATTCCTCCCGGAATGTTCCGGCGCCGATGGAGCATCAGCTTAACTTCGGAGGTCGCTTTGCCATAAGTTTCGTCTGGATATTTTTCTTCATCGATTATGGGAAGAAAGACATACAGATTTCCATTTTCCATCCTTCCGTTGCGGTTGCACCTCCCCGCAGACTGAATGACTGCATCCAGAGGAGCCAAGGAACGGAATACAACCGGAAAGTCCACATCCACCCCGGCTTCTATACACTGGGTTGATACCAGGATACAGTCGGCACTGGGGTCGGCAAGCCTCCGTTTCACCTCCGCCAGCACATCTTTGCGGTGTTCGGAACACATGTTGGTAGACAGGTGGTAGACTCCGTCACTACGGCTTTCCTGAACCAATTTGAAAAGGTGGGCCGCATGCCGTCGCAAGTTAACAATAATCAGGGCCTTACGGTTTTTAACAACTTGCCCGGCAATTGTTTCCCATTCGGCTCTCTCATCAATTGCAGGCCAGTGTACTTCCACACGTTTTTTGGGCACAAGCAACCCATCGGGTACTATTTCTCGTGGGGACCACGGTATCCCACATAGTTTTTCAACCTTTGTGGAAAGCACTTCAAATGCCGGCTGGGTGGCGGTAGAAAATACGGCACTGCAACCATAATGAGTAATAAGATCCGCAATGGCTGCCAGGGTGTGTACAGCCAGTCTTGGGGGCATGGTTTGGGCTTCGTCAAAAATAATCACGGAGCAGGCAATGTTGTGTAGACGACGGCATACCGTAGAGCGGTTGCCGAACAACCCCTCAAAAAACTTCACGGTAGTAGTAATAATCACGGGGCTGTCCCAGTTCTCTGCCAGTAGGCGGGTTTGATCATCGTCCGGTGTCTCGGAAAGGCTGTGGTCCTGTAAAATATATATTTTATCGGAAATCCGCTGAAAGATTTTTTCGTATTCCGCCGCTGTCTGTTCGATGATGTTTAGGTAGGGCAAAACAAAAATAACCCTGTTCAGGCCGTGCGTTCGTGCATGTTCTAAAGCAAAAGACAATGAAGCCAGTGTCTTACCCGAACCGGTCGGAGCGGTGAGCGTAAAAATCCCCCGCGGTAACGAACCGGCCCAAGTACAACATTCATACAGGTCGTCTCGCATCTTGTTAATTAAATAATCGGCATTTGACCGGGCTTTAACACTATCCCGGTATTGGTTCAGTCTCTGAATTGACACCTCCGCATTCAACACGGCATTATCCGGCCGAAAGGCATATTCCCTACCCTCCCGGACAAAATGGGCCTCTGTTGCCAAAAAGTCCGCATCTGTTAGTGCGGAATACAGCATACGGACATACATCATTGCGGAGATGTATTGTTGATTTTTATAATAACCAGGGTATTTGCTGCTGTTGATTACAGGCAGCTTCCCTCCGTCTTCCTTAAATATCGATAATAGCTTTGCCGCATCGGATGAGGAATAGCGTTTCTGGTTGAACCCCTGCTGTTTTCGCAGATCAACCATGTTCATAAAGTTTTGCGGCACACCGGTGACAAGTCCGTCATGGTGCCCTTGTACCGCAATGGCAGCGGCCAAACCACTGTTCTTGTACGTCTGCAACAGTGCAAAAGCCCCAGGCGAAGCATGGTCAACATGAAACTCCTCCCGTTTAAGTACCTTCTGGAACAGATCACTGTACTTGCCCAAATCGTGAAGAAGTCCCGCCGCCCGGCCCTCCAACCCACACCCCCAGAAATCGGCAAATCTCTCGCTGAGATCTGCTACCGCCAGCAAATGATCAATCACAGGTTCTTTAATACCGCCTTTTGACTCGGTATGTGCGAAGTACTTTGTTTTTATTTAAACCGCCCCCGATCTTTAAATATTTTAGGAGAGACTCTTGTAAATTGAATCATTGGCAATTAATGCCTTTTGCACTTTTCGCCGAAATTTTATTAATTCCTCCATAATATGGTAGGTATGTAAGCAAATTTTAAATTTTTTTTGAAAAGAATCCGGGTCTTGCCAAAAAAATAAACCGCCTCGGGCGGTTAAATTCAAACTTTAATATGTCACACACTTTTATGTTTAAAACACCCTGTCCAAATCCACCGCCAGTCCCGACAATACTCCTGAGAGCAACGGCGTCTTGCCGGAACGGACATAAAGGGCGGGCGGGGCCTCTTCGCCGGTTTCCAGGTTATAAACCTCCACTGTCTGGGAAGCGGCGTTCACCAGCCAGAGTTCCCGCACGCCGCTTCTGGCGTAAAGCTTCTTTTTCAGCGTCCGGTCCCTCTCGCCGGTGGAGGGCGACAGCACTTCCACCACCAGGTCGGGGGCGCCCTGGATGTTGGCGTCAGTGACAATTCCTCTTCGGCCGTTGGAAATGAACATTACGTCGGGCTGCACCACGTCATGTGGAGAAAGAACTACGTCCAGGGGGGCGTAAAACACTTCTCCCAATTGGTTTTCCCTGACATAACCCCGTAATATGTCCTCAATATTCGCCGCTATACGCTGGTGAATGACGCTCGGCGAAGGAACCAAATAAAAATCCCCCCCGATCAGCTCGACCCTCCTGTCTTCGGGAAGCAGGCAGTAGTCTTCGTAATTGAACTTGAGGTGCGGGTTTACCTCCGGCATACAAGTCACCCCTGCCTGTATTATACAGCCCCCGTTTCAGGGGAGTCAAACATAAGGCATTGCACTGACAGGGAGCAATAAGCTATTTTTTCTTCAGTTCCCCGGCCAGCAGGGCGGCCAGTTCGGGGTGCTGTTCCTTCACCATGGCCAGATACATGAATACGCTGCCCGGGTAGTTTATGTTTTCGCTGAGCACGGTATTTTCCATGCTGGTCCTGACCAGGGCCACCACGCAGTCGGGGTTGTGATTGTCGCGGCACTCCTTGCACTGGCGGCAGGTTTCGGCCAGGACCGGGGCCACCGTTTCCGGATAGTACGGCTTGAAATCCCCCCTGGGAATAAGGGTGTGCGCCCCCGGTATATCCAGCATCCCCTTTTGCCCGGCATAGGCCAAAACTTTACGGGAATAGCCCACCAGGCATGCCGATTGCCTGCAGTCAGGGGAATCGTGGTAATCGCACTGAAGACATATCTTTTCAAGGGTTGCGCTTATTTTTTCCAGGCTGACACCCGCCAGCTCCCTTATTTTCACATATATCACCCCAAATCTCTTAAATACCCAGGAATTTGGCAAAGTCCTCGGGCGGCCCCGGTTCGCTTCCCTCCAGGGAACGGGCCGGAAGGAAGGGATCCAGGCCCAAGCGGGAGATGGCCCGTCCCAGCTTCTCCCCGGGCTCCGCCAGGGCCCTGAAGCGGTCCAGAACGTGGTCGATGAGGGCAAAAACCTCCTCCCTGCTTATGCGGCGGGCAATAACCCGGCCGTGCAGCGGCCTGGCGCTCCCCGCGAATCCTCCAATGGCCACATCAAAGACCTCCCGGCCCGAAGCCACCACGCCCAGGTCGGCACAGTAGGGGTCCGTGCACCCTCTGGCGCAGCCTGCCACCGCTATCTTGAAGTCCTTGGGCACCTCCAGTCCCAGGTATTTTTCCTGGATTTCTATTCCCAGGTCCAGGGCCTCCCCCACGGACCGCGGGCAGAGGGCGCCGCTCCCGGCGCAGGCCTTGACCGCCCTGACCACGTTGCCGTACGGGGAGACTTTCAGCCCCAAAGCCGGAAGTGCATTTACCAGTTCTTCCGCCCGGTCCGCTCCGACGACCGCCACCATTGTCTGGCGGGAGGTCAGCTTGAACCTGAAAACCCCCAGTTCCTCGGCCGCCCGGGCCAGCCCGGATATCTGACCGGGCGTCATCACCCCGCAGGAGGCCACGATGTCAACGGCCACCATCCCGTTTCGCTGACTGAAAATTCCTACGCCCATATTTACTCCTTTCCGCCACTTCATTTGCGAAGCATTTATTCAATTATTCTACAAATATTTATTCTACAAACAACCGGTCTTTCCTCCGGCTTTTCCATATAAAGACAAAATGCTGTCAATTTGCCGTCGCAACCCTTATCCGCCTGCCATCGCAGATAAACAGCACCAGGCCGTCCCGGTCGGTGCGGTAAACCGGCCTTCCCCCGGACCCGGCCAGGGCAACGGTGCCGGGGTCCGGCTGGCCGAAGGAGTTTCTGCCCACCGAAATCACCGACATTTCAGGCTGCACCCGGTTGATGAATTCCGGCAGAATGTACCTGCTTCCGTGGTGCGGCACCTTGAGGACGCTGTGCTTCAGCCTTGTTCCGCTTTCCATCAGCCGGGCCTGCCCCTCGGCCTCGATGTCCCCGGTGAGCAGGAAAGACTTCCGGCCGAATCTCACGGACAGCACCAGGGAATTGTTGTTCAGGTCTGACCTGGTGCCGGTCAGCAGGTCCTTTCCCGGTCCCAGCGCCTCCACCTGCACTCCGGGGTCCAGGGTGATCATGTCTCCGGAGACCAGTTCCCTGACCGGGACACCTCTTTCCCTGAACAGGGAGATCATTTTCCCGTAGGCGGGGTCCGCCCGCTCCCCGGCCCAGTCCCGGAGACCCGCAGGCGAGACCAGCACCGTGCCGACCCCGAAGCGTCCCAGCAGGTACCCGGCGCCGGCGGCATGGTCCTCGTGGGGGTGGGTGATCACCAGGGCGTCCAGCTTCCTCAGCCCCAGCCTCCTCAGGTATGAGGCCACCACCTCCCCGGCACCCCGCCCCTCTTTAAATTCGTCCTTCCATCCCCCGGCGTCCACCAGCATGTTCCTGCCGTTGGGAAAGCGCACCAGGATGCTGTCCCCCTGGCCCACATCGATGACGTGAACCTCCAGGTCCCTGCGGCCCAAGTCTCCCCCGGCCATAAAAGACATTGCCAGCGAAACTGCCAAAAGGCAGGCCGCCGCCAGCCGCAGCCCCGGTCCTGTCTTTTGTCCCGGCCGGCCTTCGCCGGCAAGGAAAACCAGGGATATGTACCAGGCGGCCATGGCCGCCGGGGGCGGCGGTGAAACATAAATCACCCCGCCGGGGATGCCGTGGACAAGTTCCACCAAAAGCATCATCAGGTCCAGCAGGGCCGCCGTGGCATAATTAATCAGCAGGGCTATTTTTATATACACCAGGCCCGCCAGGGAGGCCAGCAGTCCCAGCGGCAGGATCAGGCCCACCAGGGGAACGGCCAGGAGATTGGCGGGGATGGAAACAAGCGAGATTAAATTGTAGTAGTAAGCCACCAGGGGCAGGGTCCCCGCCTGCGCCCCCAGGGTAACGGAAAGGCACCCCCTGATCCATGGCCTGGACAGGCCCATGGACTCCAGCTTCCCGTCAATGATCGGCCCCACATGCAGGATGCCCCAGGTGGCACCGAAGGAAAGCTGAAACCCCGGGTCGAAGAGGGAGCGGGGGGAAAAAACCAGGATGACCAGGGCCGCCGCCGCCAGGACAGTGGGCCAGTCTCTCTCCCGGCCCAGGCGCTGCCCTAAGAAGTATATCCAGGCCATTACCGCGGCCCTTACCACCGCCGGCCCCATCCCGGTGATGCAGGCATAGACGGGAAGAACGGCGGTCAGCGCCGGAAAACCAAACCGCTGCAGCCCGATCAATCCCAACAGGCCCAGTACGCCGGCCGCCACCAGCCCCACGTGGAGGCCGCTGACCGAAAGGATGTGCACCACCCCGGCCTCGTTGAAAATTTCCGCGTCCCGGCGGTCTATTTCTCCCCGGCTGCCAAAGACTATACCGTTCACCAGGGCGGCATGGCCCGGTTCCAGGGTGGCCCGGTTTATCTCCATCAGCCTCTGCTTGATGCCCAGGGCCGCAGCGGCAACGGGGCCGCCCCTGCCGGACCCTGTCTTTTCAACACCGTTCCCGTCCTCCGCCAGGATTACCGCCCATATCCCCCTTCCGGCCAGGTATTCCCCATAGTCGAACTGGCCCGGGTTGTCCGGGCTGTCGGGCAGAAAGGGCCTGCCCCTCACCCGCACCGAATCCCCGTAGGCCAGGTCCCCCCGCCGGCCGGGAACAAAAAGCAGCACCCGGCCCGATGTTTCATCAACCCCGGACTCCTGGCGGACCTTCTCCACTTGCACCTGGTAGACGGTCCTGTCTTTTCTGTAATCGGGTTCACTGCAGATATATCCCTCCAGCGTCACCGTCCGCCCCAGGTACCTATCCACGGCACGGCGGGAATGCGCCCCGTCCGGGCCCGCCGCCGCCGCTCCCAGCAGGAAAAAGACTGCCAGCAACAAAGGGAAGACGTCTCTGCGGAGGACAAAAAAAATGACGGCGGTGATTGCCGCCAGGGCCAGGGCGGCCAGAAGAAAAAACCGCGGCGGCATGTTAAGCCAGGCTGCCAGCACAATGCCGGAAGCATAAACCAGCGTTAAAAATACCAGGGGCCTCGGGACCAATGATAATACCTCCGGTCTTGTCAGGACTTATCTGACATAATTCTCCATCATGCCATATATTTCCTCCTATTCCTTATCAAGTCAGGCAATCAGTCGATATCTTCCCCTTCACCTGCCGCCGGGGAACCGGCGCCAATCCCCTCCCCCCCGTCCAGCAGGGATTCCGCCGACGGGTAATCCACCCTCCACCCGGCGTAGCTGTGATATAACGCCCTTACCTTCCCTCTTTTGTTATAATTATTGTCGCCGTTATTAAACACCACTCCCAGGGAAACATCCGCCACGTCCTCTCCCTCCATTGAAGCCCGGTGTACCGCAAGCCGGTTGATTTCTGCAGCCTTGCCGAAAAAATCAACAACTTCCGCCGGATCGTGAAAGAAGGCCGCCCTTACGGCAATATTCAATTCCTTCTGGTCCACGGCGGTGAAAAATATCTTCACGGCCTCCACGGCGGGGGCCTTCCGCATAGTTTCCTCCAACACTCCGGCGGCCTTGCAGACCATGATCCGGTGAGCCAGATCTTCCTTCCCGTTCAGGTGGAGCTTTGAGCCCCGAAAATGAAGGCAGAAATGCCCCGGAAAATCATTGTCCCGGATGCCGCCTCCTCCGTGAGGCATGCCGTTCATGGACGCCGCTATTTGACGGCCCCCCGCCCGCACCAGAACGGCCCTCCTTTTCCAGCTCCATTTTCCCCCGTATATTTGTTTCAGCGCTTCGGCATCCCGGGCGGTAACAGGCTCAACATCGGCGTGATAACTGCCTCCCCAGCGCCGGACGCTGAACCTGACCCCGGTGTCGCAGTCAACAACCTCCGCAATTCCATTCCTGGGGAAAAACAGCCGGACCTCCTGCCAGTCCGCATATTCTCCGTAAGCCTCCCCGGCAGGCCCGTTCCCGGTCTCAATATCCGGCCATGACAGTGAAAGTACCGTCATTACAATCAGCATCACAACGGATATCAAGGTCCTCGTCCTGCCGTACCCCGGGCTTGTCTCCTCCATGTCCGGCCACCGTCCGATTTCTTTTTCCAGCTTCACTATACTTTATTAACAACGGTGACAGGCTATTACCACCAAATATAAGGCCGCTCCGGCCCGGCAGGAGTGATTGCCGGCGCGCGTAACCCTGAAAAAAACCATGGGGAGGATTCCGGTACCCCGAAATTCCTCCCCTTTTTCAACCTCCCTTTACCTAACCTATCAAGCCCCCCGTAAGCCTGTTTATTTTCCTCAAGTACGAAAGGGTTTCCCCGTACGGCGGCACCCCCCCGTACTTTTCCACCGCTCCCGGCCCGGCGTTGTATGCCGCCAGGGCCAGTCTCAGATTGCCGTTGAACCTCCCGATCATGGATTTCAGGTAACGGGCCCCTCCTTCCAGGTTTTCCATCGGATCGAAGGGGTTCTTCACCCCCAGGGACCTGGCCGTATCGGGCATCAGCTGCATCAGTCCCATGGCCCCGGCGCCGGACACCGCCAGGGGGTTGAAATCGGACTCAACCTCCACTACAGCCCGGAGAAGCGCCGGGTCAAGCCCGTATTTGGCGGCCACCCGGTCCACCATGGCCTCCAGGTGGGGCCCCTGCCCGGACCCGTCCTTTCTGACGGCCCCGGCCCCCGGTTTAACTTCCCGTGGGGAATTGACGCCTTTCGCTATCTTTGCCGCCGGGGCCGCCGGCCGGGAAGCGGGAACCCCCCCTCCCCCCTTCGTCCCCTCCATGAGGGCCGCCAAAATCAGCGCAAAATCGGGTCCTTCGATACTCCGCTCCTGCGGCTTTACGCCATATGAATGGCTGACCACCTGCAGCTGCATCAGGCGCACGAAAAGTTCCAGATCCATAACCACACCCCGTCAGTTTACCGTTATATAATCTTTTATCTGGTCGTACAGTTTCTCCCCGATGCCCGGAACGTTTTTTATATCTTCCTCCGACACGAACAGCCCCCGGCTCTCCCGGTAGTTCACCACCCGCTGGGACAGCGCCGGCCCCAAACCCGGCAAGGCCTCCAGTTCTTTGGCGCCGGCCCGGTTGATGTTAACCCTGGCCGGAACCTTGTGGCTTTCCTCCTTCGGCACGGAGGCCGGATCGCCCCGGGAAGGCGCGGTACTGCCCTGGGAAGGAGCATAACCCGCCTGTGCCGGCGTTGATCCGGCCTGGGCCATCTCCTGCTTCACCGGCACGACGATCTTTTGCCCGTCTTTCAGGGGGGCGGCCAGGTTGAGTCCCTGAACGTCCGCCCGGTCAAGGGGGACGGCCTTCTCCAGGGCGTCCAGAACCCTGGCCTCCCCGGTGAATTTATACACTCCCGGCTTCTCCACGGCACCCGAAACGTGGACCACCACTTCCCTGCCGCCGTCACCCTGCCCGGCCTGGATGATATTTTCGGCCTTTTCCTTCTCCCGCTGCGGATCGCCCCGCCACCTGGAAACCCAGTACCCCGCGGTAAAAAGGATTACCGCCGCCAGTACGATAATCACAGCCTGCTGTTTTCGGTCCACCTGGATCAAGGCAACCACCCGGATTGAAAAAAATACGTGGTAAAACCGGCCCGGTATGTAAATTCTACCATTTACCCTAAATTCCTTTTTTTATGGGCCGATTTTGATTTTTTCCGCCGGCCCGCCGCCATTGATAAAAATTCGCCCGTCCCTTTCCAGGGTGGCCAGAAAGACATTTTTCGGCTGCAGCCCCATTTCCTTCAGCCTCGCTTCCAGCCAGGCCAGGTCAAGGCCGCGGCGTTCAAGGCCTTCGGTAAACACCTCCCCGTCCATAACCAGCACGGTGGGCAGCCCGTCACAGGCCGGGGACAGGCCCAGGTCCCCGGGAGTTACCGGTCTCTTGGAGGATTTTGGAACCACGCTCAGCCTTCCCGACGTTTCCAGCACCGCCACCTCAACATCCTCGGGCCTCGGATAGCCCTTCTCCCTCAGCTGGGCCAGCAGGTCATCCAGATTGTACCTCGCCCGTCTCATCTCTTCCTTCAAAATTCTGCCGCCCTCAATCACCACCTGGGGCCTGCCGTCCAGAAAAGCCCTCAGCTTCCGGCTGTGCAGGGCTGAAAAACTGAGCCCGATCTCCAGCAGGGCCAGAACGGCCAGAGGAACCATGGAGTGCCAGAGGGGCACCGAGGGCGACTGCATGGGTATGGCCGCTATTTCCGCCACGATTATGGCCACAACAAAATCGAAGGGGGACAGCTGGCCGATCTCCCTCTTGCCCATCAACCGGACTACCACCAAAACCACGAAATAAATCAGGACAGTACGGTACAAAAGCTCAACCATTCAGACCACCCGTTATCTATTTTTCACCCGCGAAAGAAAAATCACTCCCCGGGGTGTCTTCGAAGAGTCCCGTTCGGTAGCACCGGCTTTTTTTATCTTCATAAAACAACGTTTCGATGCTCGAAACCGGCTGTTCGCAGAAAAATTCTTTGCTGCGTGCCCGGATATGACTTATTATTTAAATTAAATGTCAAAAAATTTTTGGCAACTTTTTTTGCAACAGAGGAGGCCCGCAAATGGCCCAGCACTTCCCGGAAAACTCGGTGCATTCTGTGGAAAGGGCGTTAGCCATTTTGGAGGCTCTGGGACAAAAAACACAGGGATTCGGTTGTACCGAGCTGGGACAGCTTCTGGGCCTTCATAAAAGCACTGTCCACAGGCTTATCTCGACCCTCCAGGCATTCGGTTTTGTTGAAAAGGACCCCCGGACGGAACGCTACAAGCTGGGGACCAAGCTTATATATCTCGGCTTGGAAGCCTTGAACGGCCTGGACTTTCGCAAGATCGCCATTCCTTACATGCAGGAGCTGATGGAGATATCCAGGGAAACGGTTCAGCTGGCAGTTCTTGACGGCGGGGAGGTCCTCTTCCTGGAAAGAGACCAGTCCCCGGAGGCCATCACGGTCAACCTGGGTCTGAGGGGCCCGGTGTACTGCACCTCCGAGGGAAAAGTCCTTCTGGCTTATCTGAAGGAAGAAAACGTCTCTGAGATTCTCGGCAAGCAGGAAATGCGCCAATTCACCATCAACACCATAACGGAAGTCAACCAGTTCATCTCCCACCTGGAAAAAGTCCGGTCCCAGGGGTTCGCCATAAATGCCGAAGAAATGGTGGAAGGAGTAAGGTCGATAGCCGCCCCGGTTTACAATCACACCGGCAAAGTTATCGCGGCCTTAAGCATTACCGGTCCGAGCACCAGGCTTTCCCTGGAAAGAATATACAGACTGGTCACTGTACTCAAAGAAACCTGCACCTCCATCTCCATGCAGATGGGTTACCGCGGCGAGCCGCCCGGAAATATACCGGACCTATAACATTTATACCTTGCTGTCTATAAATATATCTAAATATAGTTAATTTTCAGTAAAAGGAGTTGAACAGAGGTGAAAAACAGCCGCCTTTCACGCAACAATGCCGGCAGCAACAAACACAACCTTGTTGATTACAACAATGCCTGCACCACTTTTAAATGGGAGTCGGTAGAAAAAGAACTCGGCTGGAAGGAAGGCAGCCCGGTGAATATAGCGCACTCCTGCATTGACCGCCATGTTGAGGAGGGAAGGGGCGACCGGATTGCCCTGATCTGCCACTGTGAGTCCGGAAAAAAAATGTACACCTATGCAGACATGCGAAGCCTGACCAACAGGTTTGCCAACGCCCTTAAAACATCCGGCATAAAGAAGGGCGAGCGGGTGGTCCTGCTGCTGCCGGCCAGCGCCGAGTTTTTCATCAGCTTCCTGGGCGTGGTGAAAACAGGGGCCATCGCCGTGCCCATTCACAGCAAATACATGAGTGACGCTCTGAAAGTGTTTCTCCAGGACTGCGAGCCGTCACTGGTGATCACCACTTCCCCTCTTTGCCAGCGAATTTCCAAGATCGCAGTCCCTTCCATACGCAGAATTATAGTGGTGGACGGCCGCGACAATGAAAACGAATGGCACCGGCTGGTGGAAACATCCGATGACTGTCCCGCCACAGAGTGGATGAGCCGGGAGGACCCCATGCTTCTTCTTTATACATCCGGGTCCACGGGCAATCCCAAGGGAGTCGTCCATGTTCACGAGGGGGCGCTCCAGTATTACCAGACGGGGCGATGGGTCCTCGACCTGAAGAAGACGGACATTTATTGGTGCACGGCGGACCCCGGTTGGATAACCGGCATCTCATACGGTGTTTGGGCTCCCCTTTTGAACGGGGTAACCACTATGGTTTACGGCGGTCCCTTTGATGCCCGCAGCTGGTACCGCCTGATCGAAGACAACCGGATAACTGTATGGTATACCACCCCCACCTACCTGAAAATGCTTATGTCCGCCGGTTCCAATATTGCCCGGGAATACAGGCTTGCCTCCCTGAGGAAAATCCTCAGCGTGGGTGAGCCACTGAATCCCATTATCAACCGCTGGAGCCTGAGCGCCTTCAACCTGCCCATTTACGACAGCTGGTGGATGACTGAAACCGGCGCCCTGATGATTGCCAACTTTTCCTGCCTGCCGCTGAAACCCGGTTCCATGGGGAAGCCTATTCCCGGCATATACGCGGCGGTGATAGACGACCAGGGGAAAGAACTGCCCCCTCTGGAAATGGGCCAGTTGGCCATAAAGGCCGGATGGCCGGCGATGATGCGGGACATATGGAGGGACCGCGAGAAATACAATGAATACTTCCGCCTGCCTCCCTGGTACCTGACCGGAGACCTTGCGTACAAGGACAGGGACGGTTACTTCTGGTTTCAGGGCCGGATCGACGACGTCATAAAATGTCAGAGCGAGAGGGTCGGTCCCTTCGAGATTGAAAGCAAACTGGTGGAGCACCCGGCCGTAACCGAGGCCGGTGTCATCGGCAAACCGGACCCGCTGCGGGGGGAAATAATCAAGGCCTTTATAGTGCTTGAAAAAGGGTATACCTGGTCAAACGAACTGAAACAAGACATACGCGACTTTATTAAAACCAGGCTGGCCCCCCACCTTGTTCCGGAAGAAGTTCAGGTCTGCTCAAGTCTGCCCCGGACAAAAAGCGGCAAACTGATGCGCAGGGTTCTGAAATCATGGGAACTGGGCCTCCCGGTGCACGACGTTACCGCAGCGGAATAGCTGAAAAAAATGACCCCCGTTTCATCCGCAGACGCGTTCCCTTCTGGTGCATAACCGTTAAACCCCGTTTTAAAATCAATAACGTTCGTAATTTTGCCATTTGGGATATTATTCTTAACTTTCGCACTACTTTTTTATACAATAGGCATGAAACCAAGTTTTGTATTATGATACAGAAAATTTACTTAAAGGGGGTGGTACTCTACGCAGGCATGTCAAGGCGCTGACCGGAAAGGAAGCTCTATGCCCGCCTGGCGGGTTTTGACCGGACGGCGCAAAGAGCACCGGCCGGTGCAACAGCGCCGAATAGGGCAGGAAGGTTTTCCGGCCGATAAATAACGGGATATGCAAACCTGTGCCAAAAACAAAACTTAGTTTTGGATGATGAATCATCTGTATTATTTCCAACCAGCAAGGAGGTAAAATATGTCAGTCAGCAGCGTGCAAAGTTTAATGACCGAAACCAGAGTTTTCCCCCCGGCCAGGGAGTTTGCGGAAAAAGCATGGATAGGCAGCCGTGAGCAGCGGGACGAAATGTACCGCAGGTCGGTGGAACAGCCTGATAAATTCTGGGCGGAAATGGCCGAGGCTAACATTGAATGGTTTAAGAAGTGGGAAACCGTGGAGGATTTCAGCTTCAAAGACAACGTCTATGTCAGGTATTTCCAGGGAGGCAAGCTCAATGCGTCATATAACTGCCTGGACCGCCATTTAAAAACCTGGCGCAGGAATAAGGCGGCCCTCATCTGGCAGGGCGAGCCCCAGGACGAGTGCCGCATATTCACATATGACCAGCTGCACCGGGAAGTATGCAAGTTCGCCAATGTGCTTAAAAGTTTGGGAGTCAAAAAAGGTGACCGGGTAACCGTTTACCTGCCCATGATCCCGGAACTGCCCATTACCGTCCTGGCCTGCGCCAGAATAGGCGCCATTCACAGTGTTGTTTTCGGAGGCTTCAGCGCCGAGGCCCTGCGGGACAGAATTCTGGACGCCAACGCCGAAACCCTGATTACCTGCAACTACGGGCTGCGGGCCGGAAAACTGCTGAACAGCAAGGAAAACGCCGACAATGCCATGGCCCAGTCCCCCATGGTCAAGAACTGCATCGTGGTACGCCGGGTTGACAAGGACTGCAATATGGTGGAAGGGCGCGACCACTGGTGGCACGAAAAAATGGCCGAGGCTTCACCATATTGTGAACCTGAACATATGGACGCCGAAGATCCCCTGTTCATTCTTTACACCAGCGGCAGCACCGGCAAACCCAAGGGCGTGATGCACACCACCGGAGGCTACATGGTTTACACCACCACCACCTTCAAGTACATCTTTGATTACCGTGATGAGGACGTTTTCTGGTGCACGGCAGACATCGGCTGGGTGACCGGCCACAGCTATATAGTATACGGCCCCCTCTCCGCAGGGGCGACATCCCTGATGTTCGAGGGTGTGCCCAACTATCCCAAGCCGGACCGGTTCTGGGAAGTGGTCGAGAAATTCAGGGTAAATATATTCTATACCGCTCCCACAGCCATCCGGGCGATGATGAGGGACGGCGAGCAGTGGCCCCTGGGACGGGACCTCAGCAGCCTGCGCCTGCTGGGAACGGTCGGCGAGCCCATCAACCCCGAGGCGTGGATGTGGTACCACAAGGTAATCGGCAAAGAAAAGACTCCCATTGTGGATACCTGGTGGCAGACAGAAACGGGCGGGATTCTGATCACCCCGTTGCCAGGAGCCATCCCCACCAAACCCGGTTCGGCCACATTGCCGTTCTTTGGAGTAGTCCCCAAGGTTATCCGCCAGGACGGCAGCGAGGCCGATGTCAACGAGGGCGGATACTTGGTCATTACAAAGCCCTGGCCCGGAATTATGCGGGGAGTTTACGGAGACCCGGACAGGTTCAAAAACACATACTTCGTCCAATATCCCGGCTACTACTTTACCGGTGACGGCGCCCGCAAGGACGAGGACGGGTACTTCTGGCTCATGGGCCGCGTGGATGACGTGCTTAACGTCTCCGGGCACCGCCTGGGCACCGCGGAAGTTGAAAGCGCCCTGGTGGCGCACCCCAAAGTGGCGGAAGCCGCCGTGGTAGGGTTCCCTCATGATATAAAGGGCGAAGGTATATACGCCTATGTGACGTTAAAAGAAGGGCACAGCTTTTCCGAGGAACTAAGGAAAGAACTTGTGGCCCACGTGCGCAAGGAGATCGGGCCCATCGCAACCCCTGATAAAATCCATTTTACAAACGCCCTGCCAAAAACCAGAAGCGGTAAGATAATGAGAAGAATCCTCCGGAAAATTGCCGCCGGAGATCTAGACCAGCTCGGCGACACATCCACCCTGGCCGACCCGACGGTGGTGGAATCCCTGGTGGAAGGAAAACAGTAAATTTAGTGGAGGTGGGTAAATTGTCCACCAGTCAGCCCAGTTTAACCACTGCCTGGCTGAAGGTTTTCGCCGGCACCGGTGTCAACCTTTGCCTGGGCGTCCTTTATACCTGGAGCGTCATTGCGGCCGCCCTAAAGTCACAGCTCGGCTGGACCGCCACCCAGACCCAGTTCCCTTATACCCTGGCCTGTCTCATCTTTGCGGCCTGCATGATCCCCGGCGGCCGCATGGTTGATAAAATCGGCCCGCGCTGGGTGGTAACCGTGGCTGCCTTATTTGTGGGGGCAGGCATGTTCCTCAGCGGGGCGACCACAAACTTGATCGGCATCACCATCGGTTTCGGCCTCCTGGTCGGAGTGGCCCTGGGGTTCGGGTATGCCGCCCCCACCCCGGCCGCCGTCAAGTGGTTTCAGCCCCACAAGAGGGGCTTAATCGCCGGCCTGGTGGTGGGAGGCTTCGGCGGCGCCTCCATCTACACCGCCTTTCTGACCAACTACCTTCTGAAGAATTACGGCGTGCAGAATACATTCTACATCCTGGGGGCTCTCTTCTTCGTGGTGATGATCCTTCTGGCCCAATACCTTTCATTTCCGCCCGAAGGGTATGTCCCATACGGCGGGCCTCCGCCTAAAACCGGCGCCGCACCTTCCACGGCATCCAAAAGAGACTACACACCGGGTGAAATGCTCAAAACCCCGCAGTTCTACCTTCTCTGGCTGATGTTTTTATTCGGAGCCTCGGCCGGACTGATGATCATCGGTCACCTGGCCACCATCTCCAAGGTGCAGGGAGGGATCAACTGGGGATACGTCCTGGTGGCGGTGATGGCCGGGGCCAACGCCGGCGGGCGGATATTCTTCGGCTGGCTTTCGGATAAAATCGGACGGACCAATACCATGCTCCTGGTCTTCGCCCTCCAGGCAGTAAACATGTTCATGTTCGTCAACTACACCACCGGCCCCACCCTGCTTCTCGGGTCAATTTTGACCGGAGCGGCTTACGGCGCCTGCTTGTCGATCTTCCCGTCCGTTACCTTCGACTACTTCGGCATAAAGAATGGCGGATTCAACTACAGCTTCGTGTTCACCGCCTGGGGCATCGCGTCCACAGTGGGCCCAATCATTGCCGGCCGTGCGATGGACCTCACAAAAAGCTACCAAGGTGGCTATACGGTGTCGGCCATACTCATGATTGTGGCAGCCGTCCTGGCCCTTATAACCAAGCCGCCTAAAACAGTGCCGGTTTCCTCGAACATTAAACACACAGGTTAATTAGGACAAATTTATTCCGTGATGGCACAACAGGCCTCCCCTCCGGCTAACCGCCGGGGGTTTTTTTTCATGCCGTGAAGGCATACCGGTGTTCCTTGTGGTATTATAAAGCCAGTCCGGTATAATTGCGTTCGAGGTGAATTACATGTTAAGGACGGTTCTCTTCGCCCCGGCCAACGACCCGAAAAAGGCAAACAAAGCCATGACTTCGGGGGCCGACGCCGTCACCCTGGACCTGGAGGACGCGGTGGCCTACAGCCGGAAGGACGCCGCCAGGGAGATGCTTAAAGAAATACTCAGGCAGCCCCCTCCCGTAAAGCTCTTTGTCAGGGTTAACGGCGCCGGAACCAGGTATATTCTCGACGACCTGGACGCAGTGACGGGGCTGCCGGTGGACGGGCTGATGGTGGCCAAGGCCGAAACCGCCGGTGATATTCAAAAGATAGACTGGCTGTTAAGCCTGATGGAGCAAAAAAAGGGAATACCGCCCGGAAAAATTAGGCTGATTCCCTTCATTGAAAGCCCGGGCGGTGTCCTGAAGGCAGCCGAAATAGCCTCCTCCACCCCCCGGGTGACGGCCCTGGCTTTCGGCGGAGTTGACTTTTCCCAGGTGATGGGATTAAGGTATCCGGCCGAAAGCGAAGGACTGAATTTTGCCCGCAGCCAGCTGGTTCTGGCCTCAAGGCACGCCGGCATCGACCCTCCCCTGGACACCGTTTTCCCGGACATAAAAAACGTGGACAAACTGGAGTCTGAAGCTCAAACAGCACGAAAACTGGGGTTCCAGGGCAAACTGGTAATCCACCCGGCCCAGCTGGATCCGGTTAACCGCGTTTTCACCCCCAGCCGGGAAGAAATCGAAAATGCCCGCAGGATCGTTGCCGCCTTTGAGGAGGCCGAACAGTCAGGCACCGCCGTCATCCAGGTGGACGGAAAAATGGTGGAGTACCCCATTTTCAGGAGGGCCAAGGAAATACTTAGACTTTATGACAGCGGGATTAGGGATTAGGGATTGGGGATTGGGGGCATACAAAAGCGGGCCGGCCCAAAAGCATGGTTTTGGGCCGGCCCTTTGCATTTATGCGTAGCTTTTATTCTTGTTGAAGCAGTCCCAGCAATATATCGGGCGGTCTCCGGTAGGCTTGAACGGGACACTGGTTTCAGCCCCGCACTGGGCGCAAACTGCCGGGTACTTTTCCCGCTGGGTGCCGTACCCCTGCCCGTCGGCCTCGCGGTTTTTTCTTCTCCTGGCGGCGCGGCATTCAAGGCAGCGCTGGGGGTCGTTGGTAAATCCCTTTTCCGCAAAGAACTCCTGCTCGGAAACGGAAAAAATAAACTCTTGACCGCAGTCCTTGCAAACGAGTACCTTGTCTTGCAATTAAAAAACCTCCTCAGTTCAATTAGGCCCAAATGGTTCGAGGGATCCGGTTTCTATATTTCCCCCTACCATTGAACTGACAGGAGGCAACACAAGAATCCTCTTATTGAGCTCTCGCAATTATTATACCGCAACCTTTGGAATTGGGGAATACGGATGAAGACTTTTTATTTACAGATGGAGTATAAACTATCCCTATTTTTTTTATCTTAAAGATGGGAGGGAAGAAGATGAAATTAAAAAAGGACAGGGATAAAAAAGAACCGGTGACGGCCGCTGGAAATTACGACTATCTTGAACAAAAGGCCTCCAGGGAAGAAAAGAAAAAGGGTAACTTCACCAGGGTGACGCGCCTGGCCCTGGACGAGGTGGACCCGGGTTAGGCCGCCTGACTACAAGCCTGGTACCCGCCGGCAAAATCTGCCGGGGAGCCTTTTAATCAATGCAGGTTTTATAAACAGGTACCGGCACGGAATCTTTGCCTGTCGCCAGCCGGTACCGCCACCGGTCAGCCCGTCTTTTCCCCTGCCGCCGGGTTTTTATCCGCAGCCGCCAGGGCCGCGGCATGTTTAAAATAAGGCAGGTGCGGCTTCAGTCCGGCGAAGATAACCCGGGCAATCAGGTAACAGACCAGGAAGGTGAAAAAATAGCCGGTGGTCCAGCCCTTGATAAAAAGGGGGAAACTTATTCCGGCAAACCTGGTCTGCATCCAGGCCAGGGCGAAGAATACCGGCCACAGGTAGGCCGCCGACAGGCCGAACATGCTGAAAAACAAAAGTCCGAAGGTGTCGTTGGCCTCCCGGTTTACGGCCTTGTATTCCGATTTCTCCTTTAGGCGCAGGGCCGTCATCGACAACTCGTGCAGTTCGGCCAGGCGGGCGTTGAGCCGGGTGTAGTAGCCGCGGTTGGCCCTGAACACCAGGGAGGTGGTAAAATCACCGATGACCACGGTGATCATGGCCAGCAAAAATGTGCCGATAAAATAGTCTGGCACCGGCCAGCCCGTTATCCGGTAAAGCCCGATTAAAATTCCGTCCAGCTTAAGCCACCAGTCCACACCTGCCGCCCCCTCTCATAAAAACTATAGGCCGGGGGCCGGCGGCTGTCAACACCGCCGGCAAGCCCGGCTTTAACCGCATAAAATTGGCTTTTTTTACATCGGCACCCATGCCTGGCCGAAGAAGCCCTTGCTGAAATAGCCAAGTCCCACGTAAAAGGCCAGCACCACGAAAATACGCTTCAGCCAGATGTCGGGGATGTACTTCTGGGTGCGCGGGCCCACCATCGAGCCGATAAATATGCCGATCAGCTCGGTCCCGATGAGTGCCCAGTCCACGGCGGCGCCGGCGAAATTGAGGTAGGACGCGATGCTCATGATCATGCTGGCCAGCACCGCCAGGGCCGATGTGCCGGCCACCACGAACATCGGCAGCCCCACCAGGGAGGTCAGGTAAGGCACATAGAGGAATCCTCCGCCCACTCCGATGAAGGAGGATATGGCGGCGATGACCAAACCGCCGATAAAAGCCATGATCGGGTTGAAGCCAAACTCGGCGCCGAAGAAGGAAAATTCGATCCTGCCGATACCCCACTTGGTGACCTGGATTCCCTGTGCCTGCTCGGCGCTCTTTTCCTTCACGCTCTTTTCAAAGGCCTGGGCAGCTGCCTTGGCGGCCTTTTTGCTCTCCTGGCCCCTGGGGGTGGTTTCATACAGCAGGAAAAATCCCACCACAAACACGGCCACGCCGAACCAGCCCTGGTACTGGCTGAACGAAATCTTGCCCCCGGTGATGATGGGAATTATAAACCCTCCAAACAGCGATCCGAGACCCAGGGCCAGCCCCAGGGGCCAGGCCAGGCGCTTGGCCTTCAGGTAGTTCAGGCTGCTGATGGCGGCGGACAGGCCCACCAGCCACTGGTTGGCCATCCTGATGCAGTCGGTGAGAATTTTGTTGAGTTCGGGAGCTGTCTTTTTGAAGCCTTTGGCGTAGTCCCCCAGGCCGAAAACGGTCATGTGGCCCACGCCGGCCATGATGCCTCCGAAGGCGCCCACGGTGGAGAAGATCCAGCCCACCCAGACGGCCCACAGGAAAGCCAAAATCGGATTGATTTTAGGCGCCCCGGGTATTCCCAGAAATCCCCGGGGGGCATTGGGGTCAATCTGGCCCGCGCCGGTTCCGGCCGGAGCCTTGGCGATGGCCGCCCCCAGCTTGCCCTCCAGACCCAGAGTGTTGCCCACCGGCGCCCCCGAGGCCAGGCTGCCGAAAACAAGCCCGCCTAAAAGTAAGACCAGAATAAATAAAGACACCTTCAACAACCATTTTTTCTTGAACAATTCCGTCCCCGGGCGGTATCCCACCCCTGCCCGCTGCCTTTCCGGGGCAAGGGTGCCCCTCTACCAAACCGGGTTTTCACCTCTTTCCTTGTAGATTTTTATGCAGCCTTGTACTCGCCTCTTAATTTTTTCCTCTAATATGCCCCCCTTTTCCCCAACAGTTTCTTAACATTTTACTTAAAAAAGTACCAAAAAACCCGGCCAACCAATGTCAGCCGGGCGACCTTCAAATTGTCATCTTTGCGACATTCGAATTGTCATAAAGCCGATACGGGAACCTTCAATTTAACCATGACCGTCTGAAAATCATGTCGTAAACCAGGGGCTCGGCCACACGCATCCGGTAAGCCAGCATTTGAAGTATCTTTTTCAGGAAAAAGGGATTGCAGGCCAGCAGGTGATGAAAGTCTTCCTTCAACACGGAAACCAGTACCACGTCGTCAATTGCCCCTTTATAACAGGTCCTTCCAATCCCGCAAAAGGCCTCGGCCAGTCCCATCAATTCCCCGGATTTTCTGACACCTTCCACAACCTGCCGGCCCTCCCCGGTTAGGCGGTATATCCCAACCGAACCGGACTCGATGAGACATATTTTCCCCCCACAATCACCCGGACCGAAGATCACCTGTCCCTTGCCGAACTCAACCCTGCTGCCTATGCTTCTGATGATTTCCTTTTCGTGGTCCAGCAGCCTCGGCTCTTTCGTTTCGGGCCCGCTTCCGTCCTTTCCCAAGGCGACGTCCCCCTTTTCTTAGCCATATATCCGAAAATAACAGAAATGACGATTGTTTTTTGTCACAGGGACGACCAGAATATTGTCATCTGTTTCACATCATGCCTGAAATTCGGATATCGGCGGGCGGAAGGGATTTGTGAACAAAAAATTCCCTCCGGCAAAGCATCTCGTTCTGCTCCTGCTGTCGGACCAATTTGTCATTGTCGACAAGAAGACAGTATTAATGTCATTGACGTGACATTGAATATGTCCGTTATCTGATATTTTTTTTATAATGACAGATTATCGGGATAATAAAAAATTATTATCACAGGAGGTATCTGGATTCTTTGACAGTAAAAAATCCGCCGTGAGAAATTTTTTGCACTACGCGCATACTCCCGCAGCCAGGGCTTAAAGCGGGACGAAAAACAATGGCCGCTAAAAAATCAGGGAGGGAATTGGGTTTATGCAAGAGGTTTACAGCATCTGTCTCATGTGCACCGTAAGGTGTCCCATCAGGGTATTCGTTAAAAACGACGACGTTAAACTCATTGAAGGAAACCCCCATGTGGCAGGCATAGAGGGCAGCATCTGCCCGAAAGGGGCCGCCGGGGTTGCCCTGTTAAATGACGATGAAAGGGTCAAAAGCCCGCTGATCAGGACCGGCCCCAGGGGATCAGGGCAATGGCGGGAAGCATCCTGGGATGAGGCGCTGGATTACGTTGCCGAAAAACTCAGGGAAATTAAGGACAAATACGGCGGCAGGAGCATCGCGCTGACGGAAAGGTCCCACCTTAACACGCACATCAGTAAGACTTTTTTAAAGGCCATCGGGTCCCCCAACTACTTTTCCCACGATTCCTGCTGCAAGGGATCCCTTAACACCGCTTTCCGGTCCCTGACGGGGTACCCGGACGGCAACATCGGCATAGACATCGGGAAGGCAAAGTACGTTGTCTCCTACGGCCGGAACCTTTTTGAATCCATTGAGCTCAAAGTGGTCAAGCAGTTGACCCAGGCCATGGACAAGGGGACCAAGCTGGTGTATATCGACCCCAGGGTAACCGTTACCGCCACCAGGGCCCATAAGTACCTCATGATCAGGCCGGGCACCGACCTTGCCCTGAATTACGCCCTGATGCATGTGATCATCAGGGAGGGCCTTTATGACAAAGAGTTTGTCAACCGCTGGGTAGTGGGCTTCAAAACCCTGCAAAGCTTCGTTGAGCCGTATTCTCCAAAGTGGGCGGAGCAGGAAACCGGGATCCCGGCCAGCGAAATCATCTCCCTGGCCAGGGAAGCCGCCGAAGCCCGGCCTTCCGTGGTTTTCCACTACGGATACCGCTGCGCGAACTACACGAACGAGGTTTATTTCAGGAGGTCCCTGATTATCCTGAACGCCCTCATGGGCAACTTTGAAGCCCCCGGCGGAATATTTGTCAAGAAAGGTGCCAAGGACGCCGGCAAAAAGCCCCTGAGAAAACTGGTGGACCAGGACCTGCCCAAGGTGGCCGAGGAAAGGTGCGACGGGGTCGGAACGCCGAAATTCCCCACCCCCGACCCGGCCCACGGGGTGGTCCAGATGCTCCCCAACGTGATTCTTTCGGAAGATCCTTATCCCATCAAGGCCCTGCTGGTCTGGCGCCACGACCCCATGCTTTCCATACCCGACTATGAAAACAACAAGCGGGCCTTCAACAAGCTGGACCTCCTGGTGGCCATCGATACCCAGTTCAGCGAAACCGCCTGGATGGCCGACGTGATCCTGCCGGAGTCCATATACCTGGAGCGGGGCGACTCCATCCAGGAGGCTAACGGCTTGAAACCCAGCCTGGTGATGCGCAAGCCCGCCGTTACACCCAGGTACGACACCAAACCGGGCTGGGAGATAATAAAACTCCTGGCCGACAGGTTGGGCGTCGGCCGGTACTTCCCCTACAACTCACTGGAAGAGTTATGGGAGTACCAGCTCGAAGGGACCGGCATCTCCATTGAGGATTTCGAGGCCAAGGGCGTGGTGTCCCTCAGCAAAGACGCCATATACTGGGACAGAAAAGATGGCCTTAAATTTAAAACCCCGTCCGGCAAGATCGAATTTGTGTCCAGCCTTTTTGAGAACAACGGCATTCCCTCATTCCCGGCCTATGATCCGGTGATCCCGCCCGGGGAAGGAACCTTCCGCCTGATGATCGGCCGGACTGTGGCTCATACCCATGTTTCCACTCAGAACAACCCGCTTTTGAATGAGCTGGTGCCCGAAAACCTGCTCTGGATTAACGCCAAGGAAGCTAAAAAACTTGGCATCAGTGACGGCCAGATGGTTGAAGTGTCCTCACCCGCGGGGAAAGATACCATCCGGGCCTATGTCACGGACCTGATCCACCCCGAGGCGGTTTTCATGCTGCACGGTTTCGGGCGCAGGGTGCCGGTGCTGACCCGGTGCTACAAAAAGGGGGCCAGCGACACCATGCTGCAGGAAAATGTCACCGACATGGTGGGAGGGAGCCCGGCGTTACAGCACGTCTATGTCAAAGTGAAGCCGGTTTCATAGGCTTGTCGCAACTAACTGAAGGACAGGAATTTATTTTAGGAGGGTAACCATGAGCCATTACTACTTATTTCATGACGATAAAAAATGCATCTCCTGCCGGGCCTGCCAGGTACAGTGCAAAATCAACAAAGGCCTTGGTGTGGGGCCGAAGCCGAACCAGATTGTCGAAGTGGGCCCGGAAAAAACGGACGGCAAGCCCAGGGCGGCATATGTGTTCATGTCTTGCTTCCACTGCGAAAAGCCCTGGTGCCTGGCGGCCTGCCCCAGCGGTGCCATACAGAAGCGGTCCGGGGACGGCATTATATTCATCGACGAAGAACTCTGCGTGGGTTGCAAAAGCTGCATCATAGCCTGCCCCTGGAGCGCCCCCCAGTGGGACATGAAAAAGGATGTAGCCGTAAAATGCGACTACTGCAAGGACCGCGTCGACGCCGGCCTGAAACCCGCCTGCGTAACCGCCTGCCCCACCGGCTGCCTGACTTTCGACACGGCCGACCGCATGCCGGACACAAAAAGGGTAAGGTTTGCCAGGGAAATCTATTCGGGAAAGTCCATGAAATAATGGGGTGAATTTATGGCCGAAAGCGGCTGTATGGTCAAGTATACCGAGGATATTATCAATACCTTTTTGAAGGAAGAAGCGTGCTGCGGCCTGTGCCGCCGCATGTTCAACAATATTCTGAAGCAACTGGAGGCGGTCAGGGAGGGCGAAGCTCACCGTGACCAGGACATCATAGAAACCATCGGCCTTTTAGCCGGCGACATCATAAATTCATGCAGCTGTGATCGGGGCCGCCAGACAGCCGGGCGGGTTGTCTCCGTTTTGCGGGATAACCTTGGCGATTTCGCCGCCCACATTGAAAAGAGGGTATGCCCCAGCGCCGAATGCCCTCAACTGGTGATCGCCCCCTGCCAGGCGGCCTGCCCCGCCGGTATCGACGTGCCCAATTACGTAGCCCTGGTAGGCGAGGGGCGTTATGAGGAAGCCCTGGACCTGATCAGGGAAGATGTGCCTCTACCCGGTGTCCTGGGACGGGTGTGCGAGCACCCCTGTACCAAACACTGCGTCAGGGGGCGGGTTGATTCGCCCATCGCCATATGCGCCCTGAAAAGGCTGGCCTACGACAAGGCAAGGGAGGCCGGCAGCAAGCCGCCGGCGCCACCGGAGAGAAAATACGGCGAGAGAGTGGCGGTGGTGGGTTCCGGGCCGGCCGGACTTTCAGCCGCATATTTCCTGGCCAAAAGGGGCTACGGGGTGACCATATTTGAAGCCATGTCCGAACCGGGAGGCATGCTGGCATACGGAATACCTCCCTACAGGCTGCCCCGGGAGGTGCTCCGGGACGAAATAGCCTATATAAAAGCCTTGGGAGTGGAATTCAGGCTTAACACCCCCATCTCCGGCAACTACGACCTCGACGCGCTGAAAAAAGAGGGATATGCAGCCATATTTCTCAGTTCCGGCGCCTGGGAAGGATCCAAACCCCAAATCCCCAACCTTGACAAGCTCAAGGGTGTTTACGACGGCGTCAGCTTTCTGAGGTCGGTCAACAGGGAGCTTCTGGGTGAAGCCGCGGAAGAAAAGGTCAATCTTGAAGGAAAAAAAGTGGTGGTGGTGGGCGGCGGAAACGTGGCCATCGACGCCGCCAGGGTCTCTCTGCGCCTGGGGGCCCGGGAAGTGAGGATCGTTTACCGGCGGACCCGGGAAGAAATGCCGGCCTTGCGGGAAGAAATAGAGGACGCGGAAAAAGAGGGAGTCATTATTGACTACCTGGTTGCACCGACCAACGTGGGCGGCGGGGAAGGCCGCGTCAGGTACATCGAATGCGTTCGCAACGCCCTGAGCGATCCCGATGAAAGCGGCCGCCGCAGGCCAGTTCCGGTAAAGGACTCGGATTATAAAATCGACGCCGACGCGGTGATCTTTGCCACCGGCCAGCAGCCCATCCTCACTTACATCAAGGGGAAGCTGTTCATAACCCTGGTGGATACCGCTCAGAAAAGGATCATGATTAAAAACCCGCTGACCATGGAAACCTTCCAGCCGGGGGTTTTTTCCGGAGGCGATTCGGTGACCGGGCCGGCCACCGTAATCATGGCCGTCGCCGCCGGAAAGAGGGCCGCCGCCGGCATCGACGCCTACCTGAGGGGCAAAATCCTTCTGGTGGACGTAAATAAAGAGAAAAGAAGAAGGAAAACGTTGATTCCGGTGACAGGAATAGAAAAGGCCCAACCCAGCCTGGTCGATTTTCACGATCTTTACCTGCCCGAAAAGAAGAACACCTTTGAGGAGGTAACCAAAACCATCAGCGAGGAGGCCGCCAGGGTGGAGGCCCGCAGGTGCCTGCGCTGCGACATTTGCATCTCCTGCGGCCGGTGTATTGACAACTGCCGCACCCACCTCAAGGTAAACGCCATCCGGCTGGGTTACATCAACAGCGAGGACGGGGCCGATTCAGACTTCATGCGCCCGGAAGAAACCTGCATAGGCTGCGGAACCTGTTATGTAAACTGCCCCACCGGGGCCATTACCCTGGAAGACAAGGAAAAATTCAGGGAGATGCGCATGTGCGGCACCCTGATGAGCCGTCTGGAACTGGTCGAGTGCCAGGTGTGCGGCCAAACCTTCGCCACGGCAAAGCATCTTGATTTTATAAACGACAATATCAAAGGGCGCTTCGGGCAGGATCACCGGAAAATCATCTGTCCCGACTGCACCCCCAAAGTACTGTCCGCCAGCACATACAGGATCAAACCAAGCGTTTAGCTAAAAAAAGCCGGGGGTTTGAAAAAAACCCCCCGGCTTTTTTAGCCGGGAACAGTCCTGTTTGGCTGGCGGCGAACACCGGCGGATTGAACAACTAGGTTATCCACCTGGCCAGTTTGTCCGGGTCCAGTATCTTGATGCCCCGCCCCTCATAAGCGATGCTCTTTTCCATCTTGAAGGTGTTCAGCAGGGACGTCACCGTCTGCCTGGAGGTGCCCACCATGTTGGCCAGTTCTTCGTGGGTAAGCTGAAGGTTGATCATGATCCCGTTCTTGGATTCCACGCCGCAGCGGTCCCCCATTTTCAGGAGCATGAGGGCCAGCCTCCCCGGCGCCTGCCAGCATACCATCTCGTGAATTATGCCCTCGGCGTCCCTCATCCTGGCTCCCAAAAGCTTGGCCACCTTTAGGGCCATGACCGGGTGCGTGGCCAGTATCTCTTCAAACTTGGCCTTCCTCACAATAACCAGGCTCACGTCGTTTATGGCCCCGGCAAAACAGGTCCTCTCGCCCCCCAAAAGGGTTTCCGCGAGCCCCATCATCTCTCCGGGACTTCTGATGCTGCCCACCGTTACCCTGCGCCCGTCCGCGGAAAGCCTGTATATTTTAACATATCCGCTCTCAATCAGGAAAATCCTGTCGGCAAGGTCCCCGGCCGCGAATATAACATGATTCTTGGGGTAATGTACCGTTGAACCGGCCTGCCGCAAAAGCATTTTTTCAATTTCGTCCAGGGTGGGAAAATCAAGAGTGGCAATCGTCAAGGTCTACTACCCCCTTCCTCAAAAGTTTAACTTAAAAAAAATTCCATGACTGCGGAGGCTTCACCTGCCGTATTTATTTGAAAATTCATATTTTAAGCCGGCCGGCTGATAGCCGGGAGAACACGACTAATTATACACTGCATCCAAAAAATATGTCAACCTGGTGAATAATTTGACGGCGGACATTTTTATCCGCCATGTTCAAGGCCCGGCTATCCGCGCAGGGCCGGTGCAAAAACACCCTTTTTGTCATATACTAAGGGTAAATTATTAAGGTTTGGGTGTAGCTTATGACACTTGCCATATCCCAGGCAGATATAATATATTTTATTGTTACCGACCGGTTTCACGACGGGGATCCGGACAACAATTTCCGGGTGGACAAAACAGACCCCCGCCGGTACCACGGCGGGGACTTCCCGGGCATCAGGCAGAAAATACCCTATTTGAAGCACCTGGGTATAACCGCCCTCTGGATTACCCCGGTTTACCTGGGCATCGGACCCTTTACCCGTTCCGGGATAACCACCGATGGCTATCACGGGTACTGGCCCATGGATTTTGAAAGGGTGAACCCGCACCTGGCCCCGTCTGAATCCAACGGCCGGCTGGAACTGCGGAACCTGGCGGAGGAACTCCACGCCAACGGCATTAAACTGATCCTGGACATAGTGGTGAACCACACCGGCTACCACACCCCGGAATACAAAAATTACCCTCATAAAAAGATCAGGCCGGAATGGTTTAACCCTGCCATTCCCGGTCCGGGCCTCACCGAGGAGGAAAAAAAATACAAGGAGCCCCTCTACGGCCTGCCCAGCCTCAATCACGACCTGGCGGACGTCCGGGACTATTTCGTCAACAATATCGCGGACTGGATAGAAGACACCGGCATCGACGGCCTCCGCATGGACGCCGTGCCTCATATCGAAAAGGATTTCTGGTATTATTTCAAATCTTATATAAGAGGCAAGTACCGGCACATTTTCTTCCTGGGGGAAGACCTGGAATATGACGAGGAGTCGGTGGCCCGCTACCAGAGGGAGCATGATTTTGATTCGCTGTTCGACTTTCCCCTGCAAAGAAACATCATTGAAGTGCTGATTATGGACGAGTCCCACAAGCCGCCGGCCTACCGGGCAGGCATGACGGCCATAGCCGGCCCCCGCTATGGAGAAAGGTCCGGACCCGGAGGCGTCCTGGACGCCGACCGCAAGTACAGCAACCCAAACCGCCTGGTAACCCTGCTGGACAATCACGACCTGGAGAAAAGGGTCATGAGCTGGGCAATGCTAAAAACCGGCGGAAACCGCAGGAAAGCCGCGGAACTGGTCAAGTACGCCCTTACCTTCCAGTTCACCACCAGGGGAATACCTCAGATCTATTACGGCACCGAGGTCTGCATGGAGGGTGACCGGAATGACGGGGGAGATTTCATGGTGCGGGCCGACATGCCCTGGCACAAGATCGACCCCCTCTCCCATGAGCCATACCCGGAATACCGCGAAGAACTGGGGGTGTACCGCCACCTCCGCCGCCTGATCCAGATCAGAAAAGAAAACGAGGCCATTCCCTTCGGCTACCTGTTCACCCTCTACTCCGACTTTTTTATCTACGTCTACATGCGCGAGTTCAGGGGCAACACGGTCATCGTGGCCATGAACAACGGCACGGCGGCGATGCGGCACCCCCTCCGGGTCAACATCTCCGCCAACAGGAATATACCGTCAAGGATCAAGGAAAACCTGGCCGCCAGGAAAAAGCTGGTCAATCTCTTTGAGGAAGGTGATATAATCGAATACCGGCACGGTTCAGTAAGCGTGCTGCTGGGAGCCAAGGAGGCCAGGGTTTACCGGCTGGAAGAATGAAAAGCAGCCGTGCCGGCGGCGGAACTCAGACCCTCATGCCCCAAAAAGGCCTTAGCAGGCCTTTATACTCCCCATAAAGCTCTTGAGTTCGTACAGGAGGTTGCTGAATATATCCTTTACCGGCAATATCTCTTTGATTTTGTGCACGTTCTGCCCGGCAAAGACCACTCCTTCCTCTACCCTTCCGGACCTCGAGTTTTCCAGGGCGTTCAAAATGCAATACTGGCCGCTGCAGTGTTTCAGGCAGCCGTCGCAATGTTCCGGGGCCGGCGCGTCACCTGACAGCAGCCTGGATACAAAGGCGTTTTTCAGCGCCCGGCCGGGCATCCCCACGGGGCTGGGTATAACCGCCACATCCTCGGGCTTAGCCTTCAAGTACAATTTTTTAAAGGACTCGGCAACGCTGCACTCCTTGCTCAGCACAAACCTGGTGGCCATCTGGACGCCGTCGGCCCCCAGTTTCAGAGCCCTGGCGATGCCTTCGCCGTTGACAATTCCGCCCGCGGCCACCAGGGGAATTTTTACGGCTTCCCTGATGGCGGGCAGGATCTCAAAAAGGGGCCTGTCTGTACCCAGGTGCCCCCCGGCCTCGGTTCCCTCCACCACCACTGCCGCCGCCCCGAATTTTTCCGCCAGGACGGCCAGCCTGGCCGACGAAACAATGGAAACCACAGGTACGCCTGCTTCCCTTCCCCACTTGAATATATCCCTGGAGAAACCAGCCCCGGTGAATATGGCGTCCACCTTCTCCTCCATGGCCGCCTTCACCATTTCGGCAAACTCCCTGATGGCGAACATTATGTTCACGCCCACGATGCCTTTGGTGAGCTTTTTGGCCTCCCTGATCTCCATGCGCATTTCCTCTATCCCCATGCCGGTGGCCCCTATAACCCCGATTCCCCCGGTTTCGGCCACGGCTGCGGCCAGGGAAGAGGTGGACACCCTGACGGCCATACCGCCCTGGATGATGGGAAAAGCCGGAGTCAAATCTCCTATTTTCAGCTTGGGAAGTTGCAGCAAGTTGATTGCCTCCCTATACGTTTTTTAAATGTTTTCAATGAAAATACAGAATATACCAGGTATCTAAATATATTTTGCCTTTGCCGGATAAATACTATAACTTGTGATTCGGTCGTCAAATGTTTTATTCAACACTGACTGATTAGTTCCTATGCAGTTGAAAGGTATTTTTAAAAAAATAAAGAAATATGAATATACAAAATTTTGACGAGGGTGAAGCCAGTTGGCCAAAGAAATCCTGATTAAGCCAAGCCTTTGCACCGGATGTTCAACCTGCTCCCTGGCCTGCTCGATGCAAAACAGGGGTGAATTCTGTCCCTCCCGGGCCCACATCCGGATTACCAAAATGGATTTTGAGGGCAGGTTTGAGATTATTTTTTCCTCTTCCTGCCGGGGTTGCGGTATTTGTGCAAAGTCCTGCCCCTCGGGGGCCATAAAGTTAATCGAACTGCCCGAAGCCGCCGGTTAATCAGACAACTATATTTTTTCTGGAGGTGAACGCCGGGAGCGCGCATACAACGCCCCCGGCACGCAATGACGTTTTACGGATACGCGGGAAGCATCCTGGATATTGACCTGACCTCCGGCACGGTCAGGAAAAAGGATCTGCCTGAGGAAATGGCCCGGCGGTATTTAGGCGGGCTGGGCTTTAACGCCAATATACTGTACCGTGAATTAAACCCGGGAACTGACCCGCTGGGCCCCGACAATATCCTGGTGTTCAGCACCGGCCCCCTGGTGGGCACCAGCGTTCCCACCGCCTGCCGGACCGAGGCGTCCGCCCTTTCTCCTGCCACCGGGCTGTTCGGCACCGCCAATTCCGGCAACTACTGGGGCGGCGAACTGAAATGCGCCGGATACGATGCCCTGATTATCCGGGGCAGGTCGGAGAAGCCCGTTTTCATCAGAATATGCGACGGTTCCGTGGAGATACTTCCGGCCGGCCGCCTTTGGGGGAAGGATGCCTGGGATGCGATAAAGGCCGTCCGGAAAGACCAGGGTGACTCCGAAATGCAGGTGGCCGTCATCGGTCAGGCCGGCGAGAACATGGTGCGATTTGCCAGCATCGAAAACGGCCCCTTTGACGCCTGGGCCCGCACGGGCCTGGGGGCGGTAATGGGCAGTAAAAATCTCAAGGCGGTGGCCGTAAGGGGAACCGGCGGGATCAAAGTGGCGCGCCCCAAGGACTTTTCCGCCGCCCTGGACGACACCCGAAGGGCAATAAACAGTTCCCCCTTTTATGAGGCTTTCAAAAGATTCGGCACCATGCTGGCCAGCATCCCTTACTATGAGTTCGGCAGTCTCCCGGGACGCAACTACCAGACCGGAAGGCCGGAAAACTGGATGGAAACCAGGACCCGCAAGCAACTGCCGGGTTTAAGCAACCGCGGGGTCTCCTGCCAGGCCTGCCCCATTGCCTGCGCCCACTGGGTCAGGGTCAAGGACGGCCCTTACGCGGGGCTGGAACTCAAGGACATGGAGGTCACCCCGGTGATCGGATTCGGCGCCGGATGCGATATCGGCAGCCTGCCGGCCATCGCGGCCCTCAGCGGAGCCTGCCAGCGCTACGGAATGGATATGGTGTCGGCCTCGGCCTGCGTGGCCTTCACCATGGAAATGTACCAGAAGGGCATAATCTCCAGGGACGACCTGGGATTTGACCTGCCCTGGGGTGATGAGGAAGGGACCTTCAAGCTGCTGGATATGATCGCCAACCGCCGCGGCATCGGGAATATCCTGGCCGGCGGAACCCGCCTGGCTTCGGCCAGTTTCCCGGGATCGGAGGTCTTCTCCGTCCATGTCAAGGGGCTTGAGTGCTTTCTGGCCGACCCCCGGGGACGCTGGTCCACCTGGACCTTCGGCTACATCACCAATATCCGGGGAGGAGACCACCTGCGCACCAGGAACCCGGTGGAAAACCTCAAGTACAATGACAACCCCGTTCCCTACCGGACGGAGAAGTTCGGCCTTCCGGACCGCGTCTACGAAAGCCTGGACATGCCCCCGGAATTAAAAAAGGCCGCTTTTGACCCGGACTCCAGGGATGTCAACATTCCCGTCATGTCAAAATGGTCCGAAGACCTGATCTCCATATACAACTCCCTGGGCATGTGCATAAGGCCCCCGGTTCTCCACACCGTGGGACCGGCATTGTTCTCAAGGCTGACCACGGGCCTGACCGGCCTGGACATATCACCGGAAGACATTGCCCTGGCGGGGGAGCGTACCTGGAACACAGTCAAGCTGTTCAACCTTAAACACGGGGAGAAGCCCGAACAGTCCGACTTCCCGCCGAGGTTTTACCGTGACCGGCCGGCCGACCCGGGCAAAGAACCCCTTGACCCCGGGGCGGTGAAGGCCGTCCTGGGGGAATATTACCGGGCCCGGGGCTGGGACCCGGAAACCGGCGTCCCGACCCCGGAAAAACTCGCCGAACTGGGCATCTGAAAGGGAGGATCTTTTCCGGTGGTCACTGATGCAAGGTGGGCGGGTTCTGGGAGAGGAGGCCCGTTCGGGACGCGGTCTTCACGTGGAGGGGGAAGAATCCCTGGAGTTGCCCGTTCAGGCTGACCTCGAACCAATACGTCCCCTCGCGGTCCAGGGGCAGATCCACTTCAATGACCCCGTTGAAATAAGGGGCCTCCGGCGTCAGCCTGAAGGGGTACGACGGTATTTCAAACAACGGCCTGCCCCGGTCCGGGGGTAGAAAGCGAAGCCCGAAGCTGTGGTTTCCGCCGTCCCCGCACCAGCCCACCACCACACAGCACCTGTGACGGCACGGGTAACCGGCGGCGTGCACGCGGTAAAAAATTCCTTCCAGGTTGAACTTGCCTTCGCCGGATTCTATTTTGTTGCAAAACAGCAGGTTGCACAGCAGGGGCCGCATCGGAATGAGACCACCCTCACAAAGATTTAGAAACGGCGCCAAGCGCCGACCAAGGGTTTATTGCCACAGAGCTTAAACAGGTTCACCACGGGGACTCCTTAAGCTGTGGCCTCCTCCCCCTTGCTTATGAAATAATTCTGTTCAAGGGTGGTATCGGCGATTTTCATAAAGCTTTCCTCCGGGCTCCAGGTAAGCTGGATGCGGATGCCGTCAAAATAATCAACCTTTTCTATGTCCCCGACCGCCACCCTTTTAAACGCCGGTGTCTGGTGGGTAAAAACAAGCTGAAATTTTTCGTTGCGGACCAGCTTAAAATAAGAATCACCAACGGCTTTATCTATAACAACCACTTCGGGCACGGATTTATCCAGCAGTTTCTTATTTTTGGTATACCAGTCAAGAGTTCCGGCTTTGACATTGATTTCGTCTATCATATCGTCTTTTCTGAAAGCCACCCTGCCCACCCCACTGGCATGTTATACTATAAAAGTAATTCAGCATTCCGCCATTTAATCCTGCTTAAACAGTAGCAAAATGTGAAAAGTTTGTGCGAAAAAATACAAGCGTAACGGTTATTCATTCCTTGGACCCGGCATTGTTTTGCCGGCCGTATGGCAGGAAAAGGACTGCAGCCGATCGTAATATCTTTTAAGCGACTATCTAGGGAAAGGAAAAATGAAATGGAAACCTTTTTACTTCTTCTGCTGGGTTTCATCCTGGGATTTCTGCTTATTTTTTTAATCAGGCTGGGACAGGGCCGCATGGCCCACTGCACAAGCTGCGGCCAGCAGCACTGGGTCGGCCCCGGAAAGGTTGACCCGATTTGCAAAAAGTGCGGCGCCCCGCTGAGAATCTCCAGAAAGGAACCCCGCAGGGCGGCCGGCGCCGGCAATAAAAAGAAAAAGAAGCAAAGGCAATTTTAAGCATGATATATATATATGCCGGAGGTGTCATTTTGATGGGCAGCCAGAGGAAGATCGCCATCATCGGAGGGCCGGGGACGGGAAAAACCACGCTGGTTAAGCAGTTGGACGTTGATTACAGCCTGGCCGGTTACAACTCGGACGTCTGCCTGGAATTTGCCCGCACCTATATAGTCAATTACGGAGTGCCCACCAGCATCTTTGAGCAGTTTCTCCTCTACGAGGGTCAAAAAAAGCGGGAAGCCGAATTCAAGCACTGTGAGATCTTGTTCTGCGACAACGCCACCATTCTGAATTACGTATACGGCCTAATGGCCTGCGACTACAACAACCCCAAAGAGGTATACTCCCTGATGAAACTGTACCAGTGGGCCATGCAGGACCTGCCGGGCTACCAGATATTCTACGTCCCCAGGGAATTTTCCCTGACCAGGGACGGGGTGCGCTACCAGGATGAGGAATACGCCGTCATGGTGGACAAAAAGATAAAAAATTTCCTGGACATAATGAACGTCCCGTACACCGTGGTGCAGGGCGACATCCAGGCCAGGGTGGCCAAGGTGAAGGAAATAATAGGCTTTGAAAAAAAGCGGTAGCCCGCCGGCCCCCGGACACCGGTCCGGGATTTTTACAGGTAGCCGGCCGGCTTATTGTATTCAATATCTGTTATCTCAGTCCGGTACCAGCTGTAATCCCCGGTTTCCAGCCTCCAGACGACCTCCCCGGCGGCGGGAATCCTTATGCCGTTAAACTCTTTATGCTTACTCATGTTTACGATCCAGGTTTTCATAAGGTACTGACCGTTGAAGTCCCCGTATCTCTGGGCCACGAAGCTGACAACCTCTCCCTCCCGGTTAAAGGTAAATACCCCCGAGGCGGTTATCCCCCCGCAGGTCATGGTGGCCCTGGCCGAGTTGGCGTCCACTTCCTCCCACTTTATATACTTGCTGAGGGCCGCCGACGGGAACCAGCAGGTCTCGGCCAGGTAGCGCAGCATGGCGCCCTGGCTGATTTCTTTCCCCCGGGCATCCGCCACCTTTATCAGTGAGAGGACCTTAATGAGCATGTGCCCCCTGCCGTCATGGTAACTGTCTCTTCCCGCAAAGTACAGCAGCGGGGCCATGTTGACCCTTGCCTTCCAAATAAACCCGGGATCATCCACCCTGAAGTACTGCTGCACATCAGCGGGCATCCAGGGCCCTCCCTCTTTGATCCGCATGGACGCCTTCTGCTTTAAGCGGACTGCCACAATTCTTTCCCTGCCCAGCACCCCTGAATTTTCCATCCATTTCCGGACCACCGGCGGCAGGCCCTCAAGGTCGGCCTCCCGGACAATATCCCCTTTATTTTTCACGCCCCGGAAAAACTCTTTCACCTCTTTTTCCACATTTTTGTTGAACCAAAAATTTGCCAAAACCGAAACCGCTATTACCAGGACTAAAATTCCCAGGATACAGGCCAGTGTTACAAGCAGAATTTTTTGCATCCATTAAACCTCCGTTAAACTTCCGGGCAAAAAAGTGATCAGCCAATCAAGCCGGTTTAAACGTGATATTTCCCACACTTTCCCATAATCCCGGAACACTTTTTTAATCTTTTCCATATTGTAATATCAAAGATAATTAAATGAAAGGGAGTGTTGCAATGGGCTTTGGATTTGGTGGCGGCTACGGAGGAGGACAATATCCCTATTTTGACGGCAGCTTTATCCTGTTCCTGATTCTTATCCTGCTGGTTTTCTCCTATCCTTCAATTGGCGGAGGCTATCCCTGCAACAAGCAATAGTCCGTAAAACCTTCCCCTGTAAAAGAAGAGGCTTCCTGAATAAACGGGATATACCTCTTCTTTTTCATTTTTCCCAGCAATATTTCCGTACCGGGCACCTGAGAAACTAAGTTGATAAGGCCTTGAAGCAAAAAAGCCGTAGACAAATATCCACGGCTTTTCTGGTGGTGTCGGAGGCGGGACTTGGGTAGAAATGCTAACTAAAATATCTCTTTAGCCATATTTTCTTTGCACTTGTGTAAAATATTATTGTCCAAATCTAAATAAACTCTATTGGCTACCATTTTAGCTTTAGCATATGATTGAGTTATTATGCCAGCTACATTATGCCTTCCACCACCACCATATTTTTTGGCGATTTCCCCCAAGTTTATCTTATTATTCTTTTTCCATGGATTGTAGCCTATGCTAACATTGTAATTCTCATCCTTATTATATATTGCTATAGTATAATTAATATCTGGGTAATAGTAATAAGGTAAATATCTATGAAATCCTTTAATGCCTATGTGATCAAACAAGCAAATATTGTTTTTTATATTTAATCGTCTCTTTAAAAGCAACATAATTTCTTTTTCTTCTTTGCATATGTCGTTTAATAATTTCGATCTATCAGCCAAATACAAATCAATCTTATTATCCACAATAGCTTTTACTACTTCTATTATTTCAGCATTATCATTGTAATGACCTATTAATTTGTTTAACGATATATAGCGAATAGAACAGTTATATAAGTCCTTTGGAGAACTATATTCAGCACTATCTATAGTATCTGCCCAATATATTAGTTCCATATATGGTAAAAAATCAAATATATCCGAATAAACACTTTTAATAATGGATGGGGTTGATTTAAATGTTTGATCCCAATAACAATTTCTATTTTTACTAAAAATTCTTTTGTGGTTACTATCTAAAAACGTTGTTGTGTGATGATCATAAAAATATTTTGCTTTCGGATGATATAGAAAATCCAATACAGCTGCTGGCTTATCAAGCTCAAAGTTAAGCCAACTATTCATAATATTATAATCAACCGGTATATATTTGTACTTATAATACATCTTTAATTTATTAAAGATTACAGTTAAAAGAGCCGCAGAAACTATCCCATCAAAATCTTTATGAAAATACAAAGTTAGTCTCATGCGATTTCCTCTTTTCTTGAACATTTAACTATATAGTCATAGTCTTCAATTATAAAATTATAAAATGAAGAATCTGTCTTTTTAGAAACACTAAAGACAGGTATTCTGTTACTTCTTCCAGGTGCTGTCTTATAAAACGTTACATAGGCAGTACTATCAAAAACAATCAGGGAATATTGCGGTACATATTTTGAGTAGTAAATAATTATTTTTCCGCTTCCATCTCCTAAATTTTTTTTAAAATTAATAAGTTCTTTTCTAAAATCTTCTATTCTTTTTGCTATTTCATTACTATCATACCCAAATTTTTCAGTTAAGTATTTATAACAATTTAACCCTTGATCTTTCTCCAATAATACTATTTCAAGAACATTAGATTCCTTTGATAAAAATTCTTTAAAATGGTCATAATTATTCATAAAATTTTTATTTGAGTAAATCTCTAACATGCAAACTCTGCTACTTAATGGTAAATTGCCTTTTATATCAATACTTGTAAATTCCGAAAAATAGCCATCTATTCCTTCTTTCTCAAATTTTTCATAAAACTCAATGTACTTACAATTCTTTTTTAATACATCTATATATACAAAAAGTTCTATTGAAATAAATGCTAATAAAAATGTTACAACAAGAAGCACAATCCTTGCATAAAAGGTTGTGTAATTAATGTTATTTATAAAAGTTGAGCTTAAAAATATTATTGATATTATTAGCGAAATCAAAGCTCTTGGACTTAATATTACTTTTGAATATTTTCTCATGTCCACAATAAAGCTCACCCTATCCAAGTTTTTTTCATCGTTATTTTATTTCTTTCTTGATATCATTTTTCCTCTCAATTAATAAAATTATTAAAACAAATTTGTCCATTAGTCAAGTGAACGGGGAAGGCTCCTGTTTTGGTGCCTTCCCCCATAATTTCCTTTCCTGTCGATATCCGCATGTCACCACTCCGGAAGCCTTGACCTGGAGCCTCTGCCCCCCTGGACCCCCAAGGGTAACGGCCCCGGATCGGCTGCGCCCTCCCCGGGGCACGTTTCCCTAAGTGTACCAGGGGGGCCACTCCAGGTAAAGGCCCTCCGCTACGCTCCGGCCGCCGCAGGCGGTTCCTCCGTTTGCTTTGTGCCAACTGCACCGGGAGGTTTATTCTCCAATTCCTTCACCTTTCGCTTCAACTCCAGCAATAGGCCCCATACTTTACGGCGTTCCTGTTCCCAGCTTTCAGCCATGTTAAAACACCCCGCTTATCTAAATTCAGAAATTAACGGCGGCTGTTCCCCGGAATTTTCACCTAACAATCCCTTTTCCCAGGCCACCCACCACCTGATTCCTTGTTCGCTTAACTCAAGATAACCGGTCATTACAAGGCTTTCATCCTCTGACCTGGCGGCAAGCCATGTGCCAAAAGCCCTCAGCTCGGATTCTCCTTCTGCCACATAAACCGTCTCAAATCCGATGCCCTTTGAACAAAGGTATCTGTGCTTACCGTTCAACTCCTGAATGTCGAATGTCTTCTGGATATACTTAACCATATAGCTGACTGCTTTTTTCAGGCTTTTAGGCTTTTCAATCCAGATGAAGCCATGTCCCCAAAGCTCTTCCCACTTTTTCCAGTCCATATGAACATTGGTAAGGACATGAAAATGCCAGGCCCCTCTTTTCTGCCTTTCCATTACCGCTATATATTGAAAATCATAACCCGCCTTTCTTACCTTCAGAACAAAGGACCGCCAATCTTTCATCAGTTTTTCCCGGTCATCCATATTTTCCCTGTAGGTAAGCTCCAGCTTATACATTTCCCCGTTATTCCTGCCATATAATTCATAGGCCTTGCGCCTGCATACGGTCCTGGCCCTGCGTACTGCACGTTCTTTATTCTCAGGCTTAGCCTCCCCCGGTTCCCGGTCCGTGGCCGGCACGGGGACCCCCCACGTCCCCCCTGTGGCCGGTCTCCCGGACCGGGATGCCTTCCTGTCCGGAAAAGAACCGACTACTATTGAGCTTTTGAATTCTACTCCTTCGGCCCAACCGGTTCCCCGGATCAGTTTCCCATTACACAGGATTTTATGTGGTGCTGGCATGTAAAAACCTTCCCTTCAAGGCACAACACGCGGTAAGCCATTTCCACCAGCGTCCTATTGCGTATGCTCTGGATCTGTTTCATCTTCCTGGGATCACAGACGCCAACGGTGAAAACAATTTCTAACCGCTTATTCTTTTTATCAGTACCTATGTAACCAGCCATAACATACCTTCACATTATGTGTTGTTTTTTTAACTTGCTTTTACCAAAAATATACCATGGGAAATTTTCCATGGAAAGAAGGATTTATACATAACGTGTCAAATTTATCACATTAATTAACAAGTCGGTGGGGTGTGAAGCATGGATGAAAAATATAGCCAGGAGTACTATGAAATAAGCGAAAATGACGAAGTATTGCCCCGGGACTTCGAAGACAAGATGTTTTTGGAGGCCTATTACAAGAGGATCGGCGAGAGAATCAGAAAAGCCCGTGAAGAAACTGGCTATACATTGCAAAAAGTGGCTGGCTACCTCGGGGTTACGCCCTCGGCCATCGCCAATTATGAATCAGGAATAAGGCAGATCCCGGTTCATATCCTTTTAGAACTGGCTAGAATACTGGGTAAACCTTTGCAATATTTTTTAGGTCCTGACGCTGAAACCCCGCTTTTACTCACCCTGTCTTTAAAGAGTGCAATTGAGAGATACACAGAAGCCAGCTATATTGAATCTTTTTTCGAACTTATAGACGGGGAACTAATACCCCTTGAGAGACCTGAACCTATGATTCCCGTACCTCCTGAAATTGCTAAAGACCATCAATTTGCCCTGCGCCAATATAACGAAAAAACCGGAACATACAACTACTTAATTTGTAAACACTATCTCCCCCAACCCAAAAAGAAGGGAATTATCTTTAAAAAATATACCCAGCAATTCATTCCCCCGGATCCTGATGATTGGGTAATAGCAGAAATCGGTGACACCGGCAAAAAAGAAATAGTCCAGTTTAAAAATGTAACCCCCTCCCCTGGCTGGGGTGAAAAACAATATGTCATCAATGTCCGAGCCCTGGTTTTGGCAAGAATAGAAAGGCTGGTGAAATAATATGGCCGGATTAAAGGCTTTGGCTTATGCCCGTGTTTCAACCCCGGAACAGGCTGACTCCGATCTTTCAATTCCTGCTCAATTAAAAGCCATCCGTGTCTATGCCCATAACAACGGCATCGAAATTATTGACGAATACGTTGACGAGGGAATATCCGCTTTCAACGACGAAGGTAAACGCTTTGCCTTCAATGCCATGATTCAACACGCCATTAACGACCCTGACATCAGGCTGATACTGGTCCATGATTCTTCCCGGTTTTGCAGGAATAAATATAAATCCGCCGCTGTCAAAGGCGAGCTTTTAAAACACGGTGTTACTGTAATACCCGTGTCATCCCCCTATGACCCACGGACCATTGACGGCGTTTGGCGTGAATCCATTGATGAAACTATGGCCATGACATCCTCCATGGTTACAGCCTTTCACACTACCAAAGGAATGACTGAAAACGCCTCCAAACGGGACCCCGATACCGGTTACTGTTATAAAAACGGCGGACGCCCCCCTTATGGCTACATGCTTAAGCGTGTTTACACCGGTAAGGACAGGCGGGGTAAAGACAAATATAAGCTGCTGTGGGAAATCAACCCCGAAACCGCCCCCATCCTGCGTAAAATAGTGGTTGACTGGAGGATTGGCGAAGGCCTTTCATATACAAAAATAAGGGACCGGCTAAACTCCATGAACATCCCCGGCCCCGAAGGAAAACCCTGGGGAACTTCAACACTGGTTGAAATGCTCCGGGACAACCGGCTTATGCAGTACACCGGCATTTATTACTGGAATAAAGAGGACCGCAAGACACCCGGCAAGCGTTACAAGGACAAAAAGGAATGGATTGAGGTTTCCAACGCCCACCCTGCGATTCTGACCATGGAAGAAGTTGAATCGGCCCTGGCCCTGACCAAGAGCAGGCAACCCCGCACACCTGCGGCCAGGAGCTATGACAGCCCATGGATATTTACAGGACTTAACCTTGAAGGAAAGCCGTTCTTTACATGCAAAAAATGCGGCGGCAATATTATAGGTGTCCGTGATTCCACCCGCCATATCGGAAGGTATTGCTGCGGCACCCACCATTACAAGGGAAACCCCGGCTGCACCAATAAAATACGAATCAACCGGATAGTTTTTGAAAAGGAACTGCTGGCCCAGATTGAAAAGGTTTTCGGCACACCTGAATCTATTGACTGCCTTGTAAGCGAACTCAACTCCAAAGTGTTCAATGAACTTTCCACATATACCAAGGCCATAGCTGCCATGGAAAAAGAGCTTGAAAACATAAACCGTGAAATTGAAATCACTTTCCGTGCATTTTCCGAAGGCCTGGACCCCGACCTATGCAATGAAAGGCTTGCCAAGCTAAAAACCCAGCGCATGGAAGTATCCCATAAAATAGATCAAATGAAAAAAGACCAACCGAAACCCCTGTCGATTGATCTCAGGAAGGCCCATGACCTTTTTAACAACTTTAAAAATATTTATCAGTCCGGCACCAACGAGCAGAAAAGAATTCTCTTCAAGACTTATATCCGGCACATGGAACTGGACCCGGACAACAAACGGGTTAATGTGACCTTCTACCCGTATTACCTCCAGGAAAAAATAAAGCGTGGGAACAATTTCCCACACTACATTTCTGGTGGTGTCGGAGGCGGGACTTGAACCCGCACGGTTTCCCATACGCCCCTCAAACGTACGCGTCTGCCTATTCCGCCACTCCGACCCGAAACGGCGCCTAAAACAGCAAACCCATTTTTCTGTTTCTGATAGCAAAGTAGATGATACCACAGTTTCAGGGCGCCAGTCAAGAAAAATCAAGCAGGAAATGATTTGAACCCCCGCCCGGGCTAACCGTCCATTCCCTTCTGCTTCCAGTAAGATATAAATTCATTGATCACGGCGTCAATTTCGTGGCGCTTTTTCAGGGAGTCCAGCCAGCGGCCGGGTATGCCGCCGCTGCCGTAATAGGCGCCGGCCAGGCCTCCGGTGATGCAGCCGGCGGTGTCGGCGTCCTCGCCCCTGTTCACTACATCCACCAGCGCCTCCTCGAAGCTGCCGGTCAAAAGGAAGGCCTGCACCGACGCAGCCAGCGTGTCCAGGGCGTTCCCCCGCGGAATAACCCGGGGAGCGTCTTTTTGGATGTGCTTGATCATGTGCCAGAAAAACCTGGAAGGTGTTATTTTCATTTCCCTGCAGAAGCTGTCCGTAAGATCCAGGGCCCGGCTGACCATCTGCCGCCGGGACCCGCCCCCGGCGGACAGCCGGACCAGGATGTTGTAAAAGATGCAGCAGGTTGCGCCCTCGTAGCTGTAGTGGGTCATCATGCATATCTCGGCCGACCACTTGGCTATTTTCTGCATGTCGTTCCAGTAGCCGAAGGTTACCGGCAGGGTGCGCATAAGGCCGCCGTTGCTGTCCATCTTGTTCAGGGTGCGGGCGGTCATTTGTGACGCCTCTTTCCAGTTGCCCGCCTTCAGGTAGTTTTTGATGGACTCGGCGGTGGTCCTGCCGATATCTTTGGGCCCGGAACGATACCAGCGGAGAAAGTTATGACCTATTTCCTCCACCGGGTAGGCCGGGTTGGCCAGAATCCCCCTGGCCACGTCCAGGGTCATGCTGGTGTCGTCGGTCCACTCGCCGGGATCAAGGTCCAGCCAGCCGCCGCCGGCCATTTCCCTTATCGTCCCGTACTTTTCCTTTATCTCGGCGGAAGACATGTTTTCCACCGGGCCGCCCAGGGCATCGCCCACCGCGGCCCCGAGAAAGGCTCCCCTCAAAAAGTCTTCCAAATCAAACACCTCTTTACCCAATTAATTTTTTCCGCCGGCCGGGGTCGAACCGTAGAGATGCCTGTACACCTTCTGGTAGAAAAGAACCTTGCGGATAAACTGCCTTGTTTCCGGAAATGGAATCTGGTCGATACTGCCCTGCTCCCCGGTCCAGCTGTGCTGTTCCAGCCACTTTCCGACATTGCCCCGCCCGGCGTTGTACGCCGCCAGCACCAGAACGGTATCGCCCCGGTACTCCCGGTAAAGCTCGGAAACGTACCACACGCCTATCCTGACGTTGTATTCCGGGTTAAAAAGCAGATCCGGGTTGTATCCCTGCAGGCCCTTTTTACCGGCCACCCACTTCCCGGTTTCCGGCATAATCTGCATCAATCCCCGGGCCCCCTTGACCGAAACCGCCCCGGCATTGAAATCGCTTTCGGTTTTCACGATGGCCGCCACAAGGAAGGCGTCAAGCCCGGCGCCGGCGGCTTCCCGGAAAATCATCTGGCGGTACGGTATGGGGAAAAAAAACCGGCCGATGTCTCCGGCATTTATGAGCAGTAGAATGAGAAGGCTCAGGATGATAAATCTTTTGATTCCGCAACTCCCTTTCCTGCTGTTCTGGGGCAACCCGATCACTCCATTAAACCGGCCGGCTTAGCCTCCCGGGGAGGATCAGGCCGGCCATAGCTGAACGGCCTCCGGTCAGGAGGGCTTGTATCCCGTCAGCTCGGTCCAGATGGCATCCACCTGTCTGATGGTTTCCTCAACGGGGCCGCTGTTGTCAATCACCCTGTCCGCATACCCGCACTTCTCTTCCTGGGGCATCTGGGCCTTAATCCTCATTAAGACCTCTTCCCGGGAAAGGCCGCTTCTGGCCATAACCCTTTCCACCTGGACCCCGGGGTCCACCGTGACCACCCAGATCTCATCCATCATCCTGTGCATGCCGGACTCTATCAGGAGGGGCACCTCCACCACCAGAACCGGGGCGCTCCCCCCGCCCTCCCGGTAGTTCGCTATCCGCCTGGACACCACCCTGTTCACTTCCGGGTGAACAATGGCCTCCAGCCTGGCCCGGGCAGCCGGATCCCCAAAGACTATGGAAGCCATCCTGGCCCGGTCCAGTTCTCCGTTTCCATTAAGGACCTCCGGGCCAAACTCCCTGACTATCCTTTCCAGTCCCGGGGTGCCGGGGGCCACCACATCCCTGGCCACCAGGTCGGTATCGATAACCTCGGCCCCCAGCTGGGCCAGGCGGCGCGAGACTGTACTTTTTCCGCTGCCGATATTTCCGGTAAGACCGATGATCATGCAAACTCACTCCACTGTTCAGATTCGTTGCCCGGGCCTTTATTCCTGCCCGCAGGTACAACTCCTCAAGCATGCACGTCCGGCTGACTTTATGATTTTCCTCTTTAGCCGTATTGATTATCTTGTATATGTTCAAAAAGTAATGTAAAGTTAAATCAGGCAGGGAGCTTTAATCCAGGACTTTTTATGGCGACGGGCTCCAAAACCTTTTGGGAGGATGTTGCTTTTGATCAGCCTTAGCAAAACAATATTTGCGGTACCCCCGCATTTGCGCCGGAAACTGTTTTCCGGGGAATACGAAAGGCTGGGGGGAGTGATCCGGGAAAAGTCTTCGGGGAAAATAGTCTACCTGCTGGTGGACAAACTGGACGAAGAAAAAGAGGGTTCCAGCATCAGTGTTTCCATGCCGGAAATTATGGACAGCAGCATCAAATACCTCACCGCCGGCCAGATCCGCAGGCACCTGGAATATATTGAGAAGGAACTGGATACTCAAAACATCCAGATAAAGCCGGAAGACCTGGATCTGATCAACGAAGCCATTGACATGACTCACATAAAAGGCATCTCCGCCCGGCAACTGGATGAAATCAAAGGCAAAATGCTGGGTCTGTACGACCGGTACCACGGTATATTCTCAAAGTACCTCAACGACCTGGACCGGCCGGGGGAACTGCAGAGTTTTCCTTTTCTGAAAATACCTGTCCTGATAGCGGTGACCGCCTCGAGGATATGGATTCAGTCAAAGGAATTCACCGGCGCCCGGGAATGGATCAGCAAAGTTTACGACGACATTCTCCAGGCCATGAAAGTCTACTGCGTTTTGAACAGCAAGACAGACCCGGACAGGTCCCACTACCAGAAAATTTCCAGGTATCCAGCGGGGGAATTTATCAGCGAGCTGAAGGAAATCATCACCAGCCCGCCGGATAAGCCAAAATACAAATTTCCGCCCATGGAGGTAATTTATCTCTGGAACTGCCTGGAATACCTCGACGGTTACCTGCTGGAACTGGAGGACATGTCGTAACTTAAAAGCGCCTTTCTTTCACGGGGGACCGGCATCCGGAAGCCTCTTATACCGCCCATTGGCGGCTTCTTTCATTTCAGCCTTACTATTTCGGCGTAGAGGCCGGGATCATAGCCGCGGTCGAATTCAATATCGTCAAAGCCGCCGGGAAAGGCCTCCCGGAAGAACATCAGCAGCGGGATCATGATCTGTTTTATCCCCCCCTGGGCCTGGGGCAAGACGCAGGCCTGCAAAAGCTCCCGCCACTGGTCCGCGGTATAACTGTACACCACCCTGGTTTTATTCATTCCCTCGCTTATTTCAGTGGGAAATTTAAACCTTGTTTCACCGTCAAACACCCGGCGGGTGGCCACTGACAGGGGCGCTTCCCCGCTGTAGACGGCAATGGCCGTGATAATCCCGTCCCCTTCCTGCCTTCCGCCCTCGCCCGGCGGCTGAACCAACACCACAGGTCTGGCCTGCAACAAAAATCACTCCGGTTTTAAAAATATTTGTTACGTGCTATTATACATTTTTTGCGCACATTGAAAAAGCCCGCCCGGTCCGTTAACGCCGGGTTGCCGGGGAAAACGGCCGGGCAGTGAGGCAAATACGGGCCGTTGACGGCTTCAGCAGCCCGCGTATGATCATTCATTCACGGCAAAGGCCGTTAATACCCTCTCAGTTCTTCCCGGTCCACGGTTCGGGCCGCCCGGCCTCCCTTGACAATTTCCAGGTACCTGCCGCGGTCCAGGTCTTCCCCCAGTAAAAATTCCATATCCACTCCGCAGGTATCCGCCAACAGGGTAAGGGAATCCCAATCCGGGTAAAATTCTCCTCTTTCCAGTTTTTTTACCCATTTCTCGGTCTCTCCTATCTTGGCTGCCAGCATCTTCTGAGTGAACTCCCTGCCGCTGCGCCTGCTCCTTACGGCCCTGGCCTCGCGAACCCTGTATCCCAGCGTCTTCGGGTCGTTCATTCACTCAAGCCCCCCAGAGGAAGAATTGTTAACCCAAAAAAACGGTGCAAATATTTTTCCACCAAAGTGAATTAATATAACAAAAAAACCGGTCATGCATAACCGGTCACAAAACTCAATATTCCCCGTTCCCGCGGTTACTTCTCGCCCACCAGCCTTCTGCCCGCCGACCAGTCCAGCCACTCCTGGGAACGGCACACCGGACACGGAGACATATGGCTCTTGATCCTGTCCCATTCCTGGGTGAATACCTTTATCTCCCCCGAATCGCCGCAGCGTTCGCAAGGGGCGGGCTGTCCGGCTTCCGAAAACAGTGTCTGTATGTTGTTAACCAGTTCAATTTTCACGCTTTCGATTTTTCCCTTTTTTTGTACCTGCATTTTATTTTTCTTGCCCACCTTCTTAAAAACATTGCCGCAGCTAATGCACCGGACGTTTATCGAGGTGACGCTCCCCACCACGGTGCATCCGCAGGTCCAGATCTCCAGGCCTTCGCTCCGGGGCTTGACTTCATTGATCTCTATGCCGGTAAGCACACTACTACACCTCGCTCACTTTCCGTCTGTGAAATACCATATATAGACATAATAACACGAATGCCTCCACAATGATATAATTTTAATCCAAAAAAAACAAATTTTTTGGAAAATGTTTTCAACCTGCCCCCTGTTTCCCCACAAGGGAAAACGCATAAAATGAAGAACTTTTATATGGCTGCCGAAAAATTATCAGGAGGGTGATTTTAATGTCTGACGCTCCAAGGGGGGCTTTTATCCAAAGGGACAAGACAACCTACGCCATCGTGCCGAGATCTCCCATGGGCCTGGTTACCCCGGAGATTTTGGAGAAAATAGCCGGGACGGCGAAGAAATACCAGATACCCATTATAAAGATCACCTCTGCCCAGCGCTTTGCCCTGGTGGGCATGAAGCCTGACCAGGTGGAAGAGATCTGGAAGGACCTGGGGATGGATGTGGGGCCTGCGGTGGAGCTGTGCGTCCACTACGTGCAGTCCTGCCCTGGAACAACGGTCTGCAGGTTTGGGATCCAGGATTCTCTGGGCCTGGCGGCAAAACTGGAAAAAATGTTTGTGGGCATGGACCTGCCGGCCAAGGCCAAATTCGGCATTTCGGGGTGCCCCAACAACTGCGGCGAGGCCTTTGTAAGGGACTTCGGGGCCTTCGGAAAGAAATCCGGCTGGACCGTAACCTTCGGCGGCAATTCCGGAGCCAGGCCCAGGATAGGGGACGTGCTGGCCGAAGGCCTCGATGAAGGCCAGGTGGTGGAATTAGCCCAGAAGTGCTTTGAATTTTACAAGGCCAATGCCAGGCCAAAGGAGAGGACAGCCAGGTTCATAGACAGAATCGGCATCGAGGAGTTCAGGAAGGCTGTGCTGGGATGAAAAAACCGTGACAAAAGGAGGAATCGGTCCCGCATGATGGAGTGCAAAACCAAAGAAACAAAAAAATGCGCTTTTCTGGGAGGGCCCGGGACGGGTAAAACCACGCTGATCAAGCAACTGGACGTGGACTACAGCATGGCCGGGTACATTTCTTCCATCTGTCCCGATTTCGCCCGCACCTACATCATCCGGTACGGTCCTCCCACATCCATTTTTGAGCAGTTCCTGCTTTACGAGGGCCAGAAGCAGGCGGAGGAGGAGCTGTCCCACTGCGACATTATTTTCTGCGACAACGCCACGGTGCTAAGTTATGTTTACGGCCTTTTTCTCTGCGACTTTAAAAACCCCCAGCAGGTGTACGCCCTGATGAAGCTTTACGAGTGGGCCATGAAAGACATCTCGGGCTACGAGCTGTTTTACATACCCAGGGAGTTCGGCCTCCTGCCGGACGGGGTTATTTATCAAAACGAAGAGATGGCCATCCAGGTGGACCAGAAGATAAAGAACTTCCTGGACATCATGAACGTCCCCTACACTGTGGTCATGGGGGATATGGAAACCAGGATAAAAACGGTCAAAGAAAAGATAGGCTTCGTACCAAAAAGGGAGTGCAAGTTTTCCTCCTAGCCGTTTTGCGGAAAACCCCGGCGGGGTTTTCCGCTTTTAGTCCGCCAGGTCGTACCTGTCCCTGATCAGCCTGGAGACGGCGTTTAAGGTGCGGAACGCCTTTTCCACCGTCAGGTGGCCGTCGGCGTTAATCAGGCAGCACCGGGCCGGCGCCAGCCAGGCCTGTTTTAAAATTTTCTTCAGGCCGACACCCTTCCCGGCCAGATTTGACCAGAAGCCCTCCAGCTTCACGGCCAGGGCTTCAACCGGCTCCCGGTCCAGTTTTGCCCCGGGCAGTTTTTTGCACAATGTAGTGAAAAACATATTGATATTTTTTCCTGGCATTAGTATAATATTTCTCAAAGCACATAATGACAAGTTGCGCTCCGGATCAGCCGTCCAGTCAAGCCCTAAGATCACGTGGGCGGCTGGCATAAAGGCCGGGCGGCGGAAAGGAGGCCGGCAAAAGGAACAGTGTCCTGTGCCGGTTTTTTTAAAGACAAAAACAACTTTGGGGTTTTGAAAACAAAATAAGGGGAGGTGGTGACAAATTTACCGCGCCGAAAGGGGGTCGGGCTTCTGTTTTTCAGGTTGGTCAACGCCAGGTATAAAGACAGGCAATACTCATACCTGAAGCTCCTGGAAAGCCGCAGGCAGGGTGACAAAGTCAGGCAGAAACAGTTAGTCAACCTGTCAGTAGCAAACCAGCTGCCCGCGGACAGAATCAAACCCCTTTTTGAAGATTTATCCGGGTCCATCGGTTTATACAAGGAAATATCCGAATTGCTTCCACCCTCGTGCAGGCACCTGAAAACATCGTATCTTCTGGCCCTGGAAAATTCGTTCAAGATATCGCAGCATACGCGGAACAATGATTTGGGGGAAATAATCCAGGCTGACCGAAGGATCAAACATACCCTCCGGGACCGGAATGCACTATTTGAACTGATCCTGGAAAAAGTCCGGGAATACGGAATTCCCAAGGAATTAATCGGCTGGGTGGAAGATCTGGACATCGGCAACCACAAAAATAATCTGCTGGCCTGTTTTCTTCTGGACAGCAGCGGCTTTCCCTTGAAGTATATGCAATTAAGCCGGGAAAAGGGGGAAGAGGTAAAAGGTTTACAGGATTTGAAAATTAAAAATATGGCACCCGAATTTTTTTTAGCCCCGGCATGTGAAAGATTATACAACGCTTTCCGGCTGACGGGGCATAAGGAAAAGGAGAAAGGTTGCGTTTTCAAGGAAATTTATTTTGTCAGGCAGTTAACCGGCCGGACCGGTAAAACAGAACTGGGCATGGAAAGACTTTTAATTTACGGGCCGGAGTCCGCCATGCGGGATGAAAATATAAGCAAAGCCCTGCTGGCAGTGACCGCCCTAAAAGACCACCTGGCCTATGTCATTAACAGAATAGGAAAGACAACCGGGGAGTATTCCATGCCTCCGGAAGATCTTGTCTGCACATATTTTTTGTCCCTGTTTTTTAAAAGAATTTTTGATGAAATAATGATCAGGCACAATATTCAGCAATGCCACGCTCCCACCCCGCACAGAGAGGAGTGCAAACAATGACACTGGATAAAAAGAACATATTTTTTCTGCTCCTGGGCTTAGGACTGTTGCTTCTGTTCCATTTCCTTCCGCCATTCAGCCCGGCCGTGGACCCCGGCGGAAAAAGCTTCGCCCTGTCCCCGGCGGGAAAGTCGGCCATCGGGCTTTTCCTCCTGGCCGGCGTATGGTGGGTTTTTGAGGCTATTCCCATCGGCGTTACCAGTATAGCCATAGGTGTGCTGCAGCCCCTGTTCCTGATCAGGCCGGCCAAGGACGCCATGCGGGACTTCATGGACCCCACGGTTTTGTTCATCTTCGGGTCCCTGCTGGTGGGCCTGACCTTCACCAAGGTGGGGCTGACCAAGCGCATCGCCTACAAAATGCTGCTGGTGGTGGGTGAAAACACCAGCAAGATCCTCCTGGGATGCTTTGTGGTCACCGCTCTTCTTACCCACATCATGGCCCACACTGCGGTGGCCGCCACCGTGATCCCCATATTCCTGACCATCCTGTCTCTCTACAACGAGGACGGGGGAAGCCTGATCAGGCCCAACAAGTTCGGCAAGGCCCTGTTTATCGGCATGGCCTACACCGCCGGGGCCGGCAGCATCTGCACCCTGCTGGGCGGGGCCCGGAACCCTGCGGCGGTGGGATTTTTCAGGGAATTCACCGGCGTGGACATTTCCTTCCTGGATTTTTCACTACATCTTGCTCCCCTGGGCTGGGTAATGGTAATATTGCTTTGGGTAATGCTTATAGTTATCTATAAACCCGAAAAGAAAACCATTCCCGGCCTGAGGGAAAGGGCGGCCGACCTGTACCGGCAGCTGGGCCCCATGAGCAAGGAAGAAATATTCGTCCTGATCGTGGTTGCCGCAGGCCTGGCCATGCTCGTCCTGCAGGCGGCGGTGCCCGCCCTGAAGGGAATCGACCGGTCAATCCCGCTGCTTTTGGCCGGACTGCTGTTTTTCGCCAGCGGAATCCTCGACGTTCAGGACCTGGAGAAAAAGGTCCCCTGGAACATAGTCCTCCTTTTCAGCGGGGCCATGAGCATAGGCTTCGCCCTCTGGCAGACCGGGGCGGCCCAGTGGATGGCCATCAAGTGGCTGTCTCTCCTGCAGGGGGCTCCCTGGCTCTTCTTCGTCCTGGGCGTGGCCGTACTGGTTTCATTAATGACCAACTTCATCATGAACGTGGCCGCCATCGCCATCACCCTGCCGGTGGCCCTGGTCATCGCCCAGTACCTGGGGGTCAACCCGAAGCTGATTCTATACACGGCCACGGCCGCCGCGGGAATGCCCTTCCTCCTGCTGATCGGGGCGGCGCCCAACGCCATGGCATACGAGTCCAGGCAGTTCACCACCGGTGAATTCTTTGCCGCCGGCATCCCGGCAACCATTTTACTGCTGGCGGTCATGGTGGTATTTACCTTTACCTTCTGGCCCTTGGTCGGGATGACCCCGCTTGGCAAATAGTTTTTCAAGGAGGACAAGAAAATGTCTTCACAAGCCCAGGTACTTTTCACGGGGGGTTTATTCGTTCTCACCTACGCCATGATCATGACCGAAAAAATACACCGCACCGTGGTGGCCCTGGCCGGGGCGGTGATCGTCATTCTGGCGGGCATTCTCTCCCAGGAAAAGGCCGTTGAGTACATCGACTTCAACACCATCGGGCTTTTAATCGGCATGATGGTAATCGTGGGCATCACCCGGCACACCGGGGTTTTCGAGTACATGGCGGTGGTGGCCGCCAGGCTGTCCAAGGGAGAACCCGTGGCCATAATGATTTCCCTGGCCACCATCACGGCGGTGACCTCGGCCTTCCTGGACAACGTCACCACCGTCCTGCTGATCGTTCCGGTCACCTTCGCCATCGCCAGGGAATTGAAACTCAACGTCATTCCTTTCCTCATCGCCGAGGTGGTGGCCTCCAACATAGGGGGAACGGCCACCCTCATCGGGGATCCGCCCAATATAATGATCGGCAGCGCCACCGGGCTGGGCTTTATGGATTTTGTGATTAACCTTGCGCCGGTGATCGTGGTTATTCACATAGCCACCATGATCTGGCTCAAGCTTCTGTACCGGAAACAGCTGATCACCCAGGATGAGCTGAAGAAAAAAATTACGGACATGGACGCCGGTGCACAAATTAAAGACATGAAACTTCTGAAGAAGTGCCTTTTCGCAATCGGGGTAACCATCCTCGGCTTTGGGCTGCACCAGTATCTGCACCTGGAGTCGGCAACCGTGGCCCTTTCAGGCGCCGCCCTGCTGCTCCTGATCACCCGGGACGAGCCGGACCACGCCCTGGGGGCGGTGGAATGGCCGGTGATCTTCTTTTTCGCCGGCCTGTTCATCATCGTGGGCGCCCTGCAGGAGGTGGGCATCATCGAAGCCATCGCCAAGAAGTCCCTGGAGCTGACCGGCGGAGCCGTGGTGCCCACCGGACTGCTCATCCTCTGGCTGTCGGCCATCGCTTCCGCCTTCGTGGACAACATCCCCTTCGTGGCCACCATGATCCCTCTGATCCAGGACATGGGGCGGCTGGGCGGAATAACGGACCTGAACCCCCTGTGGTGGTCCCTCTCCCTGGGGGCCTGCCTGGGGGGCAACGGCACCCTCATCGGGGCCTCGGCCAACGTCGTGGTGGCCGGGATGTCGGAAAAGAGAGGGGTCGTGATCACATTTATCCATTTCACCAAGGTGGCCTTCCCCATGATGCTGATGTCCATCGTAATCAGCATGGGCTACCTGCTGCTGTTCTTCCTCAAGTGATCTGCCCTTGGGTCCGGGATTGGGGATTGGGGAGAAATTTATTTTCGGGGAAACCATAAGGGAATTCCCCAACCCCCAATTCCCGTTTTTACCCCCCGTGGATGGCGGGAAAGAAGACCAGTTCGCTGCCGGGCGGGATTTTTACCCCGGTATCGGTCAGGGCCTTGCCATTCAGGAATACCCTGGCGTAAGGGGCGAGTTTTCCCTCCGGGCACAGCTGGGACTTGAACCGGGGGTATTTCCTGCAGGCAAGATCAACGAACTCGTCGAAATAGATACCTGCGGGGATTTCCATATCCGTCCCCTCCATCAGCTCTTTCTCCACTTCCAGGACCAGCACTTTAACCCTTACACCGCCCGGCAGCGAAACCACCCCCTAACCTTGTTTTCTTCCTAATCCCCAATTCCCAATTCCTGGCTCCCAATTCCTAAACATAAGTATACGGGTCGCCGTGGACCGACGATACAATGATCTCCACGTCCAGGCCCTTTTCCCGGCAGCGGTCCCTGAGGTGGCCGGCCAAAGGATCCAGGATAACCCGCTCGGTGCCGTAGTGCCCCGCGTCCACGAAGCACATCCCCGCCGCCAGCATATCCCTGGCCCCGTGGTAGCCGATGTCCCCGGTCACCAGCACGTCGGCGCCGCCGGCCAGGGCCAGGGGCCACAAATCGCCGCCGGATCCCCCGCACACCGCCACCTGGTTTACTAACCTTTCCGCCGGCCCCCCGCTGCGTACCGCCGGCACTCCCAGGGCCTCCCTGACCTTTTGGGCGAACTCCCCAAGCGGCAGGGGCGCCTGAAGCCTGCCCAGCCTGCCTATGCCGGTGTTCTCCGGCCTGTTCTCCAGGGGGTAGAGGTCGTAAGCCACCTCCTCGTAAGGGTGGGCCGAAAACATGGTCTCCAGCACACGGCCGGCCAGCCTGGCCGGCAATATCGTTTCCAGCCTTGCCTCCTCCACCTTTTCCAGGTTCCCCACCCTGCCGATGTACGGGTTGGCTCCCGCCAGGGGCCGGAAGGTGCCCGTTCCCCCGGCCGTGAAAGTGCAATGGCTGTAGTTCCCGATCCAGCCCGCCCCGGCCTGGGCCAGGGCCTCCCGCACCGCGTCCACATGGTCCGGGGGAACGAAAACGGCCAGCTTCAAGAATTTTTCCCCTCCCGGCCTGAGAACCCGGACACCGGTGAGGTCCAGTTTTTCAGCCAGGACGGCGCTGACTCCCCGGGCGGCGCTGTCCAGGTTGGTGTGGGCGGCGTAGACGGTGATCCCCGACCTGATTATCCGGGCCAGCAGCCGCCCGGGGTGCCGGTCCTCCCGGATTTGCCGGATCCCCTTCAGCAGCAGCGGGTGATGGGTGACGACCAGGCCGGCCTCCTTTTCCACAGCTTCCGAAAGCACTTCCTCGTCCATGTCCAGGGCCAGCAGGACCCTGCTTGCCGGCTTCTCCGGATCACCGGCCTGCAGGCCGCAGTTGTCCCATTCCTCGGCCAGGCCGGGGGGACAAAAATCCTCAATCAGATCAAAAATCATTCTGTTCTTTGCCTGCACCGGTTAATCACCTCCCTCAGCCTGGTCAGCCTGGATGTAATCTCGATGGCCTTTTCCATGGCCTCCGGGGACCTGCTCCTGGCCAGCCCGCCCAGCACCCGCTGGTAGTCGCCCTTCACTTTTTCCAGGTATTCTACCAGGACCGGGCCGCACTTGTCCACCAGCACCGGGCCGATTTCCAGCAGAAAAGGGTCCCGGCTACGTTCCTCCCCCGGCTCGGCCGCCATGATCACATAAAATCTGCCGTCTTCCTTCACCAGTTCCTCGTCCGCCAGGCGCCAGCCGTTTTGGACCAGCCAAAGCCTCAAAGCGGCGGCGTCGGACATGGGCTGGAGCACCAGGCGGGTCGCCCCGGCCAGCACGCCCCGGGACCGTTCCAGGATCCCCGTTATGGCATTGCCTCCCATGCCGGCTATGACGATTACGTCAACCTCGCCGGGGGCGACGGCCTCCAGCCCGTCACCCTTCCTGACCTCCACCCGGCCCCCCGCGTCCGCCGCCAGCACGTTCCGGCAGGCGGCCCGGTAAGGATTTTCATTCAGATCGGTGGCGATCACCCGGGGGGACCTGCCGGTTTTAACCAGGTTCAGGGGCAGCAGGGCGTGATCCGTGCCGATATCGGCCACCCGGGCGCCCGGGGGAACCAGGCCGGCTATGGCCGCCAGGCGGGGAGAAAGTTCCAAGGGACGGGACCCTCCTTCAAACGGTGTTCTTTTCTACCAACATTCAAAAGAATTGCCTCCGGACTGAAGAAATATACCCTACAACCTGCCGGCGGCCAGATCATCAAACCTCATCATCTCCTCCCACCCCACCCTGGAACCGACCCGGGCCATCAGCACATTGGCGGGATGCTCCAGGATGTCCGGATCGTTGGTGGGCATGGGCATGAAGCCCGCCCGGCCGAAAAACCTGTCCAGCATATTCCTGTACTCCCAGACATCCAGCCGGTTTCCCCCGGTGTCCCAGTGCCGGAAGTACTCTGTACTGATGACGATAAAATCCTCCCAGTAGCCATCCCTGAATATGTAATCGAGCAAGCGGGAACCCACTTTCCGGCGGCGCCAGTCCCGGGCCACCTCAACGCCCCCCAGTTCCAGCACGAAGGGCAGCCTGTGCCAGCGGCTGAACTCATCCGGCCTGTGAAAGGTGATGTAACCCACTATTTCTTCGCCGGACCTGGCTATGTACACCCTGCCCATGGAAGAACGGGCGATTCTCACCAGGGCTTTGATCTGTTCCCCCGGAGGGCGGAAATTGTTGAGCTGATCATGCATTTTCAAGGTAAGCAGGGTGTCTCCGCTTACCGGCCCCTCCACCATGCAACGGGAATCCGGCATAAACCTACCTCCCGGTGACTGCCGAAAAATTAATTGTTTCAATGTTGAAGCAGTTGCTGTAAACTGTAGAAAAAAGAAACACAGTGGTCGAATAAACAAATACACCCGCGCCAAGACCGGAAAGGATGTTGCCTCTTTGACGGGACCCGCGCGTTCTCCTTTAATTATATCAATTATATCAGTTTTAACAGCTGTTTTAATCAGCCTCGTCGTCTTTCCGGCTCTTGCCCTGCCGGACCCGGCACTGGAAAGACGAAAAAGCCTCCAGGACGTTTCCGGCCTGGAGGAAGAAGCCGACAGGCTGGCCCGGGAACTCCTGGTGCTGGACCTGAAGCTGAAAAAGGCCCGGCAGGATAAGGAACTGGCGGAAAAAGAACTGGCCGCCACCAGGAAAAAGAAAGACGGGGCCGCGGAAGAGTACAGGAGATCCCTGGAGGCCAAAAATGCAAGCCTGAAGAAGATCGGTCTCTGGGTCAACTTCCATTACCGCTACGGCCACTGGAGCCTGGTGGACGTCATCCTGGAGTCGGAAAGCCTGTCGGAACTGGCCTACAGGTCGGTGATGGCGGCCTTCATCCTGGGCCGGCAGGCTCGGGATTACAGAACGGCGTCAGACGCCTGCACCGCCGCCGGACAAAAAGAAAAATCCCTGGCGGAACTGGAAAACCTGTTAATCCTTCAAAACCGGTCCCTGGAAGATCAGATCGGGAATATCCAAAGCCTGTCGGACCGGCGTAAAGAATTCCTGGCCGGTATAAAAGCGCGTTCCAGGGAACTGGCCCTGCAGGTGGCGGACCTGGAGAGAAAATTCCTGGAATCGCTGAACCTGGTGGACCTGTTGACCGGCGCCCTGGCCAAATTCGCCTGGTATGAGGTGAAACCCGACCGCGTTTCGGTGGGTCCCGGAGGGATCCGGATGGAACTGTCCGAATCGGCCCTTAACCAGTCACTCCGTGCATCCGGGATTAAGGAACTGGAGGGCTTTTCGGTAAAATTGCGTCCAGGCCTGTTTATAGTGAACGGCAGGGATAAAAACTCAACCTCCACCTTTGCCCTGGAGGGAGTGCTTGTTCCCTCAGGCAGGTCCGGATCGGTCCGGTTTGAACCCAAAACCCTCAGCCTGGACGGCGTCCCGGTGGCAGAAGAGGTGGTCAGGGAACTGGCCGGCAGTATGGCAATCCAGCTGGCCATGCCGCTGGATGCTTTTTCCACGCCCTCCCGGATAGACATATACGAAGAAAAAATGGCCGTAACGCTGGCCTTTTAGCAGGCCGGCGCCGGGTTTCCCGCCATAAAGGGCCCCTGCACGCATCCGCCTTTGACGTCAGTTTAACGGGTAGGCAGGTCAAAATTTTTTGGCGGCCCCCAAAAGGTTATCCACATCCAGGGGCGAATAAAATTTATTACCCGGAGTCAATGAAACATGCCAGGGAAATCCGGAGGTTGTGGAGATGCCCTTCGACCCCAATGAATGGATATTTGAGATAATTGCCATATACGCCGCCATCATCTCTACATTCACACTCTATTATTTTTACGATCAGAGCCGGATTAACGTAAAAGTGACCATTTCCAGCGGGAAGGATAGCGGCATCGACAAGGACACGGTGGCTGTCACCGCGGTCAACCTCGGTAAAAAGCCGGTGACCGTGACGGTTTTCGGCATAATAACCCCGGAGGAAAAAAAAATCATCGTGTCCTCAACGGACGGCAAATCATCTTCTCCGCCGCTTCCCACGAGACTGAGGGAAGGTCAGGTCTGCACGGGATATTACGATCTGAAAGCAAATTTTTCCCATTTGTACCAGTTTGGAAAAAAATTTCAGATGAAGGGGTTTTTCAGGGATGCGGAAAAGAGGGATTATATCAGTGAGCCTATAGAGGTGGTTTTGCCCACCCTGCCCGACAATGTCAAGGTCCTTGTGCGGCCTGAATTTAAAGGCGGGAAATAAATAATACTTTTGGCAACGACGGGAGCGCACACAAAAAAATGGCGAGAATTCTTTTTTTACCGCTATTCCTGATTATCCTGGCCCTGGCCGTGTATCTGCTTTTCCGGCTGAAAACAATGTTCTCCCTCAGTAAAAGCAAGGATATAACCCTGTCCCGGCCATCCCCCTACGGGGGTGATGTGCGGGAATTGACCGGCGCGATGCTGGCCGCCTTGAACAACATGCCCTCGGTGCAGTACCAGTCCGAAATTCACGTCAACTACAGGAAGATTACCGCCTTTTCCAAAACCGGCTCCGGGTCCGGATACTCTAAAATAACCGGCAGGTCGGCCACGGTGGAAATTACCAGGGAAAACGGCAGCCTCCTGGTTAAAACCGGGAAATCAGTCCAAAAACAGATAAACCGGAATAACCGGTGGGTGGATTTCTGGTGCGGGGTAAGCACCCTGGAAGAAAGCATGGACCTGTTCAGCCGGGAAGGAATGAAGGCGGCGGCCGGGGACATGGGCGCCTTTATGCAGAGAAACTACGTTGAAATATTAATCGTATCCCACGCCTTGTCGCCCGGGGCCGGACAGGCCTTCGGGATGTGCGCCCCGTTCCTGGGAAAAGTGTACGGAAAGAACCTGTCGGAACCGGGGGTGGGGATCAGGAACTTCATGATGAGGCTGCTGGTGAACAGCCTTACCTCCCTTCCCGACTACGTGGAGATAAAATACAACATCTTCAGGGGAAACGAGTTCATCTGCGATTACCTGCAGAACTCAAGGCTTCTTTATTAAATAAAAAAGACCTCTTAATCTTCCGGAGGTCTTGATCTTTTTGGTGGGCGATGACGGGCTTGAACCGCCGACCCCATGCTTGTAAGGCATGTGCTCTCCCAGCTGAGCTAATCGCCCGGTGTATCTTGGTGACCCCTACGGGATTCGAACCCGTGTTACCGCCGTGAAAGGGCGGTGTCTTAGACCGCTTGACCAAGGGGCCATATTTGGTAGTCGGTTGTCGGACGTCAGTCATCAGGCTTGTACGAATTTCACATTTGTCGATAGCCTTTTTCTCAGACGTCCGATGTCCGATGTCCGACGTCTAAACTGGTGGGCCCACCAGGATTCGAACCTGGAACCAGCCGGTTATGAGCCGGATGCTCTACCGTTGAGCTATGGGCCCAGGTGTGGCTCCTCGAGTAGGATTCGAACCTACAACCTACCGGTTAACAGCCGGTTGCTCTACCGTTGAGCTATCGAGGAACGGTGCACTATCTATTATACATAAAAGGAAAGCCCCGGTCAACACAGAATTGATAGGCAATTTGTGCCGGGGCAGTGTTTCTAATCCAGGTAATCCTTGAGTTTTTTGCTTCGGCTGGGATGCCTCAGTTTGCGCAGGGTCTTGGCCTCTATCTGCCGTATGCGCTCCCTGGTCACCCCGAACTTCTGCCCTACTTCCTCCAGGGTGCGGGCCCTGCCGTCATCCAGTCCGAACCGCAGGCGCAGCACCTTCTGCTCACGGTCCGTCAAGGTCTTCAACACCTCGTCCAGCTGCTCCCGCAGCAGGGTGAACGACGCTTCCTCGGCCGGCGCCCTGGCGTCGTGGTCCTCGATAAAATCACCCAGGTGGGAGTCTTCCTCCTCGCCGATGGGAGTTTCCAGGGAAACCGGCTCCTGGGCGATCTTCATTATTTCCCGGACCTTTTCCTCGGTTATGTTCATTTCCCTGGCGATTTCCTCCGGGGTCGGATCCCGGCCGTATTCCTGTAAAAGCTGGCGGGAAACCCTGATCAGCTTGTTGATGGTTTCCACCATGTGCACCGGAATACGGATGGTCCTGGCCTGGTCCGCAATAGCCCTGGTTATGGCCTGGCGTATCCACCAGGTGGCGTAAGTGCTGAATTTAAAACCCTTGCGGAAATCAAACTTTTCCACCGCTTTGATCAGTCCAAGGTTCCCTTCCTGGATCAAATCCAGGAAAAGCATGCCCCTGCCGACGTAGCGCTTGGCTATACTGACCACCAGCCGCAGGTTGGCTTCGGCCAGTTTCCGCTTTGCTTCCTCGTCACCCTGCTCCATGCGCTTGGCCAGCGCCACCTCTTCCTCCGGTGAAAGCAGCGGAACACGGCCAATTTCCTTGAGATACATACGTACGGGATCATCTATGCCTATGCCCTCGGGGACAGTAAGGTCAACGTCCACTTCCTCGGTATGCAGGGGAGGCTCGTCAAGGGGTTCAATGTCACTGACTTCAGGGACAACCTCAATACCCATCCCGTTTAATTTTTCGTATATCTCATCAATTTGCTCCGGCGTTAAATCCGTTCCCTGAAAGGTATCCATTATTTCGGTGTAGGTTAAAACACCGCTTTTCTTGCCTTTTTCTATCAGGTCCTTGACGCTTTCGGCCTTCGATTGTTCGCTCATTTTTCTGCCCCCTTTCCCGGGCCGCACTTGTTAGTCGTTTATCTTATTTCCTGCAGCTTCTTTAAAATGCTTTTTACCAGTTCAATATCTTTATTCTTTTCAGCCTGGGCAAGCTCCTGCAAAAGGATCATTCTTTTTTTTGCCTGCAGGTTTTTTCTAATTACATTAATATAATCATTAACAACTTTTTCTGTGTCACGCCCCGGGGATATATTTGATTCATCCGCGGCCTCCATGACTAATCTGCTCAACAGGGCCGCAGCCCGATCCTCCAGTTCATCGAGCAGGCCCGGCGGGTCAAACTCTCCCCGGTCTATCTTCCCCGCTATGGCTTGGTACAAATCCCTGTGCAGCGGCTCCTGAAAAAAATCATCCCCCAGGGCAGAGCGGAAATAATCAAGCCTTTCGGGGTTTTCCACCACAGCTCTGAGCAGGCCTATTTCAGCCGCCGAAACCGCGTTTCCGGTATGATCACTTTTTATTATATTATACGTATTTTTAGCAATTTTATCCGGTTTTACCCGAATTTTTCGCTGGTCTGCCTTAAATCTCCTAATTTCACCCTTTACAGACTCCCAGCTCAGGTTCAGCCTGGAAGCCACCAGTTTTACGCCTTCCTCCAGCTCAATGTCGCTCTTCATTTCCGCCAGGTTGGGCAGCACCTCGGCGAGCACATCCACGGGGTCCGCCTTTCCCTTCTGGGCAAGTCTCAGCTTGAACTCCAGCAGGGTTTCAGCCCCGGCTATGATCTCCCGCCACCCCTCCACCCCGTTTTCCCTGATGAAGTCGTCGGGATCGGCGCCCTCGGGCATACTTATTACCTTCAGCCGGCAGCCCAGCTGCTGCAGTATGTCCAATCCCCGGGCGGCGGCCTTTACGCCGGCGCTGTCGGTATCGTAGGCCATATAAATATCGCGGGTATACCTCATCAAAATCTTGCCCTGGTCCGGGGTCAGGCTGGTGCCCATGGAGGCCAGCACGTTATATATGCCGTACTGGTGCGCGGTGACCACATCCATGTACCCTTCCATGATGACCGCGTAACCGGCCTGCCTGATGGCCTGCCTGGCCAGGTTAAGGCCGAATAAAACCTTGCTTTTGTTAAAAAACGGAGTTTCCGGAGTATTCAGGTATTTGGGCTGGTTTTTTTCCTGCCCCAGCACCCGGCCTCCGAAGGCCACCACCCGGCCCTGGGCATCGGCAACCGGAAACATTATGCGGTTCCGGAACCGGTCAAAGGTCCTGCCCTTGTCTCTCACTGCCAGCCCGTAGTCCGCCAGTTCACCGGGCCGGTACCCCAGTCCGGCCATGTATGATAGCAGCGCGTCCCAGGCCGCGGGAGAGTACCCGATATTAAACTTTTTTATTATGTCTGCGGAAAGCCCTCTCCCGTCCAGGTATTCCCTGGCCTGGGCCGCCCCCGGGCTGTTCAGCAGGTAATGGTGATAGAATTCCATGGCCTGGGCATTGGCCTTCCAGGCCCTTTCTTCCCTGGCCGCCCTTTTGTGGTCCCGGAATTTTTCGGGGTCCGGAAAATAAATGCCGGCCCGGTTAGCCAGCCTCCGCACCGATTCCACAAAGGTAAGGTTTTCTATCAGCATCAGGAACTTAATGGCATTCCCCCCGGCCTGGCAGCCGAAACAGTAAAAAATCTGCTTTTCCGGGCTGACCGTAAATGAAGGGTCCCGCTCCTGGTGAAAGGGGCAAATTCCGGTGTAATTCCTGCCCTTTTTCTCCAGTTTGACGTATTCACCGACCAGGTTGACTATATCCGTTTGTATGCGGACATCCTCGATAATGTCCGGAGGTATTAATGCCAACTGGGCATCACCGTCAATACAAGTGGCGATCCGTTATTAAAAATTTCTACAATTAATGAATTATTCCTCCTGGTTTTATTATTCTATCCAAATTATATTTATAACGTTTATTCGCTCCCAATATTTAATTATCCTGCCGGAAAATTTATCATGAAACGCTATAAATCAATGGTAAAGGCCTTGGGAACAAACAGTTCGTTAAACTGATTAATGGCGTAGCGGTCGGTCATGCCGGCTATGTAATCGCAAGCCACCCGCTCGGGCCCCGACGCGTCCACCCTGTTCAGGTATTCGGGGGGCATGGCCCGGGGATTTTCCACCATGTACTGGTAGAGGAATTTAACCACGTGCCTGGCCTTTAATTCTTCTCTTTTGGCTTCCGATCCGATATAAACCTTTCTAAACATGAAGCTGCGCAGCTCATCGGTGGCTTTCTGCACCGGGCCGCTCAGGGCTATGACCGGCCTCCCCTGACTGGCGTTGATCAGGTCGATGACCATGTTGTTGATTCTCTCCCTGTGCGTGAAACCAAGGACTTCAAGACATTCCCGGGGCAGGTCCGCCTCCTTCAGAATGCCGCCCCGCAGGGCGTCATCAATATCATGGTTGATGTAGGCTATCCGGTCGCATATCTTTACTATCTGCCCTTCCAGCGTAAGGGGTTGAACATCCCCGGTATGATTCAGTATGCCGTCCCGCACCTCGCAGGAGAGGTTTAAACCCCGCCAGCCCTCCAGTTCGTCAACAATCCGCAGGCTCTGCTCATTGTGTTTGAATCCGGGCGGGAACACCTCATTGAGGGCATCTTCCCCGGTGTGCCCGAAGGGCGTGTGCCCCAGGTCGTGTCCCAGGGCAATGGCCTCGGTCAGGTCTTCGTTTAAGCGCAGCGCCCTGGCCACCGTCCTGGAAATCTGGGCCACCTCCAGGGTATGGGTGAGCCTGGTCCTGAAGTGATCCCCCTCGGGAATGATGAAAACCTGCGTTTTGTGCTTCAGGCGGCGAAAACTCTTGGAGTGGATGATCCTGTCCCGGTCCCGCTGGAAAACTGTGCGGACGCTGCACGGCTCTTCAGGGTATACCCGGCCCCGGGAGGAGTCGCTAAAACAGGCCAGCGGCGACAGAAACTTCCTTTCCATTTCTTCATAGGCCAACCGCAAGTTCATTTTAGCCAAACCTCTCTTTAAAAATTTATCCCCGGCCCATCTGGCGCCGGGGAAGGACAGCCGGATTAATCTGTTTCATGCCCGGCTTTAATCCTTATTTCACTGGTGGCCCGGGCCACCTCGTATATCCTCCTGGCCAGTATGGCTGTCCTTTTAAGGGCATCGGCGTCTTCGGCGGAAGGTTTCCGGGCGCATGCGCCCTGATGCCCGCAGTCTGCTTCGCGATAGCCGTCGCCCACCACCGTCATACCATGGCAAAGCATGATGTCATGCAGGGCCCGCAGGGTGGTTTCCTGGCCTCCAAAACGGGCTGCGCCCACCGCCAGGGCTCCCCCCACGGTATTTAAAAGCGCCTTGCTGCTGCGCAGTTTCCTGGTTTTATCCCAAAAAGCCTTCATTTGTCCCGAAACGGTGCAGAAATAAACCGGGCTTCCCATAATGATGCCGTCGGCCCTGGCCAGCAGGCTGTACGTCTCTTCCAGCACGGTGCCGGCATAGCAGCGGCCGCTGCAGGGATTTGAACAGGCCAGGCAAAATGGGTGCTTCAGGTGGGACATCACCTCGGATACCTGGACAAACACCGTTTCGGACCCCAGTGATTCAAGCACGCTGCATGCCGCCCTGAGCAAGGCGGCGGTATTTCCATCCTTGTTGGGACTGCCGTTTAATGCCACAAAAAGCATCTTAAAACCTCTTTCTGATAAAAAATTTCACTGAATCATATGCGTATAACATAATTTTATGCCGCTCCCCTAATTCCCCAGTTTTACGGCGGCCAGCCGGGTGTATAACGGCCCGCGGGAGGTCAGGTGGCTCTGCATCAGGTCCACCGAAGAAACTGAAAAAATGCCCAAATTTTTAATTCCCGGAGCTTCAGCTTCGATGATTCTAACCAGATCTTCACTTTTTTTAGCGGATTTTATCCTGGCCAGGGTAAGGTGAGGAGAAAACTTGCGTCCCTCGCGGGGAAAGCCGTGAACAGTCATGGCTTCCTCAATCAGGCGGGCTATTTCCACTAAACGGCTTACTTCCCCCTTCAGGCCGGCCCATACCACCCTGGGGCTGGCGGATCCGGGAAAAAAGCCCAGTCCGTCCACGTCCAGCTTGAAAGGCCGGCAGCCCTTCAGGCAGTCCGCTGCCGTCCCGATTATCCCGGCCACCAGGTCAACTCCGGTATCACCAAGAAATTTGACCGTTACATGCAGGTTTTCATGCTCCACCCATTTTGCGTCGGCGCCGGCTGCTTTAAGCCTCTCCTGCACATGCACAAGCTTTGTTTTTAATTCCGCGGGCAGATTAACCGCCCAGAACAGGCGCAGTTTTTTTTCCGACACGGCACCACCGTTTTCTATGAGTACTCCTTAAGCAGGTCGATGAAAACGTCCACCACTTCCGGGTCAAACTGGGTTCCAGCATTTCTTTTCAGCTCGCCGACTGCTTTTTCCAGGGAAAAAGCCTTTCGGTAACTGCGGTCGGAGGTCATGGCGTCAAAAGCGTCCGCCACCGCCAGTATACGGCTCAGGACGGGGATTTGATCACCTTTCAGCCCCATGGGATACCCATTTCCGTTGTATCTCTCGTGGTGAGCCTCAACGATTGGCACTATATCATTCAGCCAGCTGATACGGGCAAGGATATTTGCCCCTATCCGCGAATGGCCCATGATCAGCTCGTACTCTTCTCCGGTTAAAGGACCCTCCTTGTTCAAAACGCTCTCGGGTATGCCGATTTTGCCCACATCATGCACCATACCGCACAGGTATGCCTGTTCAACCGTTTCCTTATCCTGGCCCATTCTTTCCGCAATCATTTTTGCATACTGAGCCACCTTCTCGGAATGGCCCATGGTACACCCGTCCCTGGCGCCGATAGCCTCGGCAAAGGCATAAACGGTCTCAAGGCGTTTGGAGGGAGGTTCGAAGGGCGGCACAGTTCCTTTGCCGCCGGGATTATCGGTAAAAAAGGCGCAGGCCCCTGCCACTCTTCCTTCACCGTCTTTGATTAAAAATGTGGATATAAGCATAGGCCTGGGCGTCACATTGAATATTGTTTTTATTTCCACCGGACGGTTGGAAAACTCCTTACCGGTAATAAGGGTCTCCAACACGGGGTTGTGGTATCCATCGGTCAAGGTCAGACCTTTATAAAGGGCTTCAACCAGGGGCTTGCCCACTAATTCGCACCGGTCCGCTTTTAAAAAGCTTTCCATTGATTTGTTTATGTAAAGAATAGTACTGTCATTATTTATCATAATGACCGGGTTAGGGATGGATTCGAGTATTAATTCGGCTGCTTCCGGCCCTGTAAGAACTGGCGCCAATTCTTTCATGTGAGATTCCCCTTATGGTATTAATGCATTAATTTCGACCTCTTTTTCCGATCTCCTGTTAAATAATACCTGGAAAGATAAAAAATTGTTCCATAAAAAAAGGCCCCGTGCAGGGGCCTTTCACAGTTCTTCCATCAGCCGGCAGCTCTAATAGCGGGTCGCCTAATTCCTATTCTTTATCCCGGCCTGGGCCGCCGCCAGCCTGGCTATGGGCACCCGGAAGGGGGAGCAGCTGACATAATTCAGACCCACCTGGTGGCAAAACTCGATTGACGAGGGATCTCCGCCGTGTTCGCCGCAAATCCCGATCAACAGGCCCGGTTTTGTTTTCCTGCCCAGTTCAACGGCCATTTTCATCAGTTTACCCACTCCCTTGCGGTCAAGGACCATAAAGGGGTTATCCTCCAGTATTCTTTTTTCGAGGTAATCGGCCATGAATTTCCCTTCGGCGTCGTCCCTGGAAAAGCCCAGGGT
>JAILZP010000055.1 GCA_023512435.1 Peptococcaceae bacterium
AGCCAGAGCCGGGCGCTCCACCTGGCCATAATCAAATTGCCGGGAATCTCCATTATGAAATAACCGATAAAGAAAATGCCCGCACCCAGTCCGTAAACGGCGCTGCTGAATCCCAGGTCATTATTCATCGCCAGGGCCGCGTAACCCACGTTCACACGATCGAGGAATGAGATGATGTAGAGCACGAAAATATACGGTATGATGCGCATGAAACGCTTCTTTTGCACGCCTGCCTCCAGGTCGCCTGCCGGGATGCCTGCAGTTGCCATAAAATACACCTTTTTTCTTATAAGTACTTTCAAAAACTCCTGATCTGCCGCTGCCAGGCCCTCCGACGAGGGCTATTGTTTTTTACCCCCAATTTAATGGATAGGTGAGCTGCTTCAACCGTTAATACGCTGTTTGCGTCAATACACATTGTTTAAAAAAATTCATCAACATCTAATGGTATTTTCCCTGCTTTGTGTTAATATTCATACAGGCCCCTAGGCCAGCTGCCGCCGGGCCAGCTCCGCGAAGAAACCGCCCCGCTCCATCAATTCTTCATAGGTGCCGCGCTCCACCACCCTGCCCTTGTCCATGACCAGTATTTGATCGCAGTTGACAACAGTGCTGAGGCGGTGCGCGATGACGATCCGGGTTGCTTTCAATTGCTCAAGGCTTGCGCTGACAATGGCCTGGGTCCGGTTGTCCAGGGCGCTGGTGGCCTCGTCAAAAAAAATTATTTTGGGCCTGTTGACGATGGCCCTGGCAATTAACAACCTCTGCCTTTGCCCTCCGGACAGGGTGGCGCCCCCTTCACTGACCAGCGTGTACATGCCCATGGGCATGTCCCGGATATCCTGGTCAAGGCCGGCCATTCGCGCGGCCTCCCAGGCGTCGTCCATGGTCAGGTGATAGTTGGCGCCCACAATGTTGGAGTATATATCCCCCGACATCAGCTGGCTGTTTTGCAAAACAACCCCCAGTTGCCTGCGCACCGAGCCAATATCGAGCTTTTCCAGCGGCCGGCCGTCGTAAAAAACCTGCCCCGCTACGGGTTTTTCAAACCCCAGCAGGATCCGGAGCAGCGTGGATTTCCCGCTGCCGGAAGCCCCCACGATACCCACGAAATCGCCTTCTCCCACCTGCAGTGAAACATCGTCCAGGACCAGGGGGCCGTCTTCCCTGTAGCGGAACGACACGTGGCTGACTTCAATGACTCCGGTCAGTTCGCCCGCGTCGCTTTTGGCCTCGTCATATTCCGGCAGTGTCTCCAGTATCGGTTTTGATCTCTCAAACAGGGGAATAATCATGTTAACGGAGAGAAAGGACTGGCAAAGCACCGTCATGGAACCCATGAAGCTGACCAGGGCCGAGTTGAAGGCTACAAATTTACCCGTTCCCAGCGTGCTGCCGGTCAAAGATACCGCGGCGTAAAAAACCGCCATGGAGGTGATTACGGGTAGGACGGCCTGGAAGGAGCTCAACTGGACGGCTAACATTCTGCTTTTATATTCCATTCTTCGCTGTTCGCTGAACTCCCTGGTTATTAAATAAAACGCCCTTTTTTCGGCCCCGGCGACCCTGAATTTGGTTATTCCGGTCAGAAACTGCAGGATCAGGCCGGAAAGCCGGTTGGACATGCCGACCACCAGCCGCTCGTAACCCACCTGGCGGTAGCCCAGCACCGCCATGATCACCGTGACCACCAGGATAAAGACGGTTGACACCGCGGCCAGTTTGACACTGTAATAGAACAGCAGGCCGAAATTGAACAGGGAGAAGAAGCTGGAAAGGACGTTGTTAATGACAACACCCGACAGCATCCTGCGGATCTGGCTCACGCCCATGGCCCGCATGGCCAGTTCCCCCGCGGAATAGTTTTTAAAAAAGGACACCGGCAGGCCCAACAGCCGGTCCCAGACGGCCGCCATGACGGCCCCCTCCATTCTTCCCTCCAGCCGCAGCACGGCCAGGGAACGGGTCAGTTGAAACAGCAGCCCGGCCAGGGCGGAGGCTCCGAGGAAAAAGGCCATCTGAAGGAGCTGGGCCTTTTCTCCCCCGGGAATGATGGTGTCCAATATGATTCCCGTGGCAACGGGAATGACCATGCTCAGCAGGCCACCCGCCACCCCCATTAAGATAACCGTCAGCAGGTCCCGCTTCCAGCAGTTCTCGCTCCCGAAGATTAAAACATCACGCAGCTTAAGCACTTTATTGGGAAAGGGCCGGTAAAAGGCCACGGCGAAGGGTTTGAGCCGCCGGGCGGTTTGGCGATCAACCGGCTGCGTGGTGTTGTCTGCGGGATCGTGCAGTTGATAGCGGCACGGGGACAGGGGAATCAGGGCCACCGGCCGGTTGTCGTCCGCCGTGAAGGCCAGCAGGGGACCGTTGTCCTGAGTGTGCCACTCCCCTTTTAAAGCCACCTGCCTGATCCGGATGCGGGAAGCCCTGGCAATGTCCCGCAGCGGATCTTTCGCAGGCATATCCTGCGCGGCCCGGGGCGAGGGGACAATTTCAATGTTCATGGCCCGGCCCACCAGGCTGCAGGCGGCAAAGAGGGGATCGCCGGCGGTTGCGGCACGGACACCCTCCTTAAGTCCGGGCTGCGCCACGGACGCCATGTCTTTTATGGCGTTCTCAAAATACAGCCGGTCCTGTCCGGCCTTTTGCCGGAAACGCCGCCTTTCGGCTTCCTCCCGCTTCCTGCGGCAGCCGGCCACCGCCCGCAAGGACGCCTTGTGAAAGGAGTCCAGCGGCAGCGGGGCGTCACTTTCCCCCGCGTATCTCACCTGGATGGGTTCCCCGGCGGAGGGAAGCAGCCGCACTTCCGGCGGCTCCGCCGCCCCGGCGCTGCCGGCCAGGGCTTTCACCCACCGTTCCAGCGGGAGCAGGAACATGTCCGCACCGCCGGACAGCTTCACCCGCTGAATAAACACGTCCAGTTCAACGCGCCAAAGCCGGGTACCCGGCAGGCCCGCCGCCAGAAGAGCGATTTTTTTCTCCTCATCCTCATCTTCCGGTCCTTCCGGGTTGAGGCCGAACAGGAGCCCCCCCGCCTCCACTTCAAACAGGAAATCCCTCGCCCCGGCAACCCCGTCACCTTTGATGGCGACGGAAAAAACATTCACTTTGCCGCTTTCCAAAAGCCAGACGCCGCGGGGATCGGTCAGAGGCAAGGGCCTGTTTCCCTCCCCGGCTACCGGGGAGCCATTTTCCCGGAAAAAATCAAACAACGTCATCATAACCACCAGACAAGAAATAGTTGCTGTTCAGACAAACAAAATTGTATTTTCCGGATAGACAGGCAATAGGCAGAATGTCGTATATAATCTTCCAGTAATTTACCATCCAGCCTCTCGCAGGCAGGATCAATTGCGCCTACTGCCGTACCAGGGAATCTAAATGTTTTTCGCCGGGTCTTTTCGATCTGAATCCTGCCCCCTGACTACTGACTGCTGAGTAGAGTAGCTGCACTTAACCAGCTTGAATCAATTTTGCGTAGTGGCCGTTCAATTTTTTCAGTTCTTCGTGGGTTCCGCGCTCGACAATCCTGCCCCGCTCCAGAACGATAATCTCGTCACAGTCCCGGACGGCGCTCAAACGGTGGGCAATGATCAGGCAGGTGCAGCCGCGCCGGCGAATGCCCTGGTCAATTGCCTTTTCCGTCGGGGGGTCCAGGGCGCTGGTGGCCTCATCCAGCACCAGGATGGAAGGATTGCCGGCCAGGGCCCGGGCAATCTCCAGCCTCTGCCTTTGCCCGCCGCTGAAGTTGCTCCCCCCCTCAGCCAGCGGATGATCGTAGCCGCCGGGCCGGACGGTGATCTCGTCGTGGATGCAGGCGTCCCTGGCCGCGCGGAGCAGGTCGGATTCCGAAATGGTATTATCCCACAGGGTGATGTTGTCCCGGATGGTTCCCTGGAACAAATTGATCTCCTGGTCCACCATGGCCAGGGAATGATTTATGACCGCCCGGGGAATGCTTTCCCTCGGAATCCCGTCGAATAAAATTTCCCCGGACCAGGGTTTGTAAATGCCGGCGACCAGTTTCGCCACCGTGGATTTCCCGCTGCCCGATCCCCCCACCAGGGCCACCCGGGAACCGGGCGTCAGCTTCAAGTTGAAATGATCAATTAAAGGGGGGTCCAGAGGACTGTAACCAAAGGTCACCTCCCGCAGCTCGACGAATCCTTCCAGCTTTTCGCCGCAGCCGGCGGCCGGGGCGCCCTCTCCGGCCTGTTTTTCCACGGGATACTTTAAAACATCGTCAATGCGGTTCATATCCCCTTCTATTTCCTGAAGCTGGCCGCCCAGGCCGACCAGCCCGGTGACCGGCTCCAGAAAACTGGTCATCAGGCTTTGGAAAGCCACCAGCATCCCGATGGTCATCTCGCCGTTAAAGATCAGATAACCGCCCAAAACCAGGACCACGGCATTGGTAAGGGCAGTCAGAAAAGAAGGAACGGCCGATAAAAACTGGGTGGATACCCCCAGTTCCTGCTCCGCGTTCAGCGCTTTGGCCTGGTATCCCGACCACCTGGCAAAAAAGTCGGATTCCGAGGCCGTAGCCTTCAAGGTTTCAATTATCTGCAGGCCCGACATGGCGGCGCCGCTCAATTTTCCCAAATCTTGTAGAAGCTTTCTGTTCTGGTCCACCCTTTTCCGTGAAACATACCGCAAAAACAGGATGTTGATCACGGCCGCCGCGGCCCCTACCAGCGCCAGCCACGGGTTATACCAGGCCATCAGGATAAGATAGAATACAACCATGGCGCAGTTCAGGGCGTTGGTGGCCAGCTGCCCCGACAACAACCGGGCCACCCTGTCGTTGCTCTGCACCCGGGAGCAGATATCACCGGCATACCGCTGGGTGAAGAACTCCACCGGTAACCGCAGCACATGCCAGAAAAACCGGGCCGTGGTGGAGAGGGCGATTTTGGTTTCCAGCCTGACCAGGTAGTATTGCTGGATCCAGGTCAATATCCCCCTTAACGCCGCTGTAAGCCCCATCCCCAGCAAAAGGGGAACAAGCCAGTTCCCTTTCCCGCCAAGCAGTATGTCGTCCACAAAAACCCTTGCAAAAGCGGGGATTACAAGACCTGGAACGACCAGCAACAGCCCCGCCAGGATGACATAGGACAAGGCCCCCTGCAGGCCTTCCAGCCGCTTTTGCAAGGCCGCCAGGATACCCGGCTTGCCGCCGCTTTTAACAAAATCCGGACCCGGCTCAAAGGCCAGCACAATTCCTGTAAAGGACTGATCGAACTCTTCTTCGGTAACGGCTCTGGGGCCGCTGCCGGGATCATTGAGGAAAACCTTGCCCCTGCCGAATCCCTCCAGCACCAGGAAGTGATTGAAGTTCCAGTGTACAATCACAGGAAGGGTCATCCGCCTCAGATCGTCCGGTTCCCTCCGGTAGCCCCTGGCCTCCAAGCCATATTTCCGCGCCGCCTTTAAAATGTTGCTGGCCTTGCTGCCGTCCCTGGAAACACCGCAGGCGATGCGCAGCTCCTCCAGCGCCACGTACCTGCCCCAGTAGGCCAGAACCATGGCCAGGGAGGCCGCCCCGCATTCCACGGCCTCCATTTGCAGCACGGTGGGAACCTTTACCCGTTCCACTCTCGCCCTTCCCCCCACCTACTTAAGTCTAAAAGTCTACAATTTACAGCTTTCATTGACTTTCGACTTTCAACCTTAATTTACCGAGAGAATTTTTTTCAGCGCGGGAATAACCAGGCTGACCGGCCTTTGTTCCATAACTTTCACCGAGCCGTCGCAAAGGGTGCCGCTGTTGATTTTCAGCGGGGGCCCTTTGGGAGAAGACCACTTAAAACCGCTTGTGGTGGAGTCGTCGGCAATTAAATCGATGTGCAGTTCCAGGGACGCGCCCTGGGCGGCAAGTTTCCGCACCAGATCTTCATTGCCCAGGGTGTGCAGCATCCCCTGGCCGGTGGCGGGATATTCGGACACCGAAACCACCCGGCCCAGCATATAGCCGTATTCTTCTTTTTTGACGGTGGTGGGCGAAATCATCGCCTCCATCCCCGGCGTGATCTTTTTTCCTTCCTCCGCCCGCACGTACATCACCACTTCTGTTTTTATCGTCCTGCCCTGGCGCTCCAGGCTGAAGAGGGGCATTCCGGGCTGAACAAGATCACCCTTGCCGCACCTCACTTCCAATACCCGCCCATCCACCTGGGAAACCACTTCCGAGGCAAGGTTCAGCTCATCCTGCAGCTTTTTTATTTTTTCTTCCGTCTCCGTTATCTTTACTGCCTTTGTGGTGTCAAACTTTTCCTCCAGCAATTGCAGCTGCAATTGCGCCTGCTGCAGTTTCGCCCTGTACGTGATGATGGTTTCCTCCCACTCGCCCGCCGTCAGTTTGGCCAGGTCCTCTTCGGCCGCCCGGGTCTGCAAACGCAGCAGTTCCAGATCTTTTTTCGCGCCGGTAAGATCAATTTCGGCAATTGCGCCGTTTTGATAAAGCCAGGTTAACTTGTCAACGTATTCCTGCTTGTTTGCTTCATTGACCCTGGCCTGGCGCAGGGTTATCCTGGCGATCTCTATCTCGTGCTCTTTACCGGATAACGCATTTTTATAGTTGGCTTCTTCATAGGGCAGGGCAGCCCTGGCCTCCCTGATTTTCCCGGCCAGTTCGTACAGGTCGTACAGCTCCGGCCCCAAAAATTTTTTCTCTCCCGGGCCGGGGCCGTTTACATCAAAATTTCTTAGATTTTCCAACTGGTCCTGCAAACCGTTAATTTGCTCCACCAGCCGGGGCTGCTCAATTCTCGCCACCACATCTCCCTTTTTCACCTGGTCCCCCACCGAAACCCTGATATCGGTAATCCGGCCGGAGCCGGCGGGAATGATGTTATATACACCATAACTTTTCGTAACAATTCCCTGACCGTATACCCTGGTGGGAATACTCCCGAAAATACCCCACAAAGCGGCTGTAACCATGATAGCGCCGATGGCGGCAAGGGCAAACCAGGCCCTGGGGCTGACGACCGTAATAAGCTGGTCAAGCTGTTCCGGGGAGGACAGCTTGTCAAGGGCCACCTTGCGAAATAAATCCTGCCTCATCTTCTTCGTCACCTGTCAGTTAATGAAATCAAATTGACCATCGCGAATGACCTTCTTTACAACCAGGTTTCCCACATCATCGCCGTTTTCCGTGAAGGTGTGGGTGCCCGCCGCCCCGGACCTGTCTTTAAAAGTCCGGAGTTTCCCGGCCACAGCCCGCGGGTCCGTGGAACCGGATTCTTCAATGGCCGCGGCCAGCAGTTGAACGGCGTCGTAGCCCTGGGCCGCGTAAGGGGTGGGTGCGGTATTGTATTTTTTATAAAACTTTTCAATAAACTGTTTTGTCTCCGGCCGGGGGTCCCCGGGGTTGAAAATGGAACCCACCACCGTGCCTTCCGCGGCTTTTCCGGCAATTTTGCAAAGCTCCGGCGTGTCCATGGCGTCACCGGCCAGAAACGGCGCCGTGATGCCGGCTTTTGCCGCGTCGGCGATGAATTCCGCTCCGTCAGGCATGTAATGGGCCACAAATATACCGTCGCAATCAAGTGCCTGCCACTTTTTAGCCAGTCTTGCCAGATCATCCTGATCAGCGTAATAGGAGATACGATCAATAATTTTTATACCTGCTTTTTTGGCATGGTCTTCAAAGGAATTGGCCAGGCCCAGGCCGTACGAATCTTCCGAATAATAAACAGCCATCCTGCGGTGCCCGCGCCCGGCCGCATACAGGGCCATCTGCCTGGCGATTTCATCATCGCTGGGAGTATTGCGAAAAATCAATTTGTACCCCCTTTGGGTAAGGTTGGGGGCCGTTGAAGCCGGGGACAGCATCAACACTCCTGCTTCCTCGTAAATTGCCGAAGCCGCGATGGAGACAAAAGAGGCCCTGTGGCCGATTACAGCCACCAGGTTGGGGATTTTAACCAAAGACTGGGCCACGTTCACACCACCGGTAACAGTGCCTTCATCATCTTTTTCCACCAATCGTATTTTTCTGCCCTTAATACCGCCCCGGCCGTTAATCTCGTCAACGGCCAGTTCGACCCCTTCCTTGAGCATGCTGTTTTTCGTGGCGAAAGGCCAGGCCAGGCCGATGACAATGTCCTCCCGGCCGCTTCTATTAAAACAACCCGTCAACTGAGTTGCTAAACAAAAAAGTAATATAAAACCCGCCAGCAGGAATAATATTTTTTTCCAGGCGCTGTTTTCTGTCATTCATTTTTTCCTCCACCACAGGCTTATCAAGGATAAAAAAACATGCTCTTCATTTATTGATAATTCCTGCCTGAGTCTATCTTCCTCATTGACACGTCCCTCTCAATAGTGATTCAATTCATTCGGCGGTAAAGAAAAACACCGGGAGTTATTTACCTGGGGTGAAACTCCCGGGGGTGGCCGCAGTTGGGGCAGGTGTCACCAGTTATCGTACTGCCGCTGCGCCTGCAGTTGCACAAAGAACAGGTCTCATTTTGTCCTTTTTCCACCCCGCCGGCCACGTTTTCCAGTTCTTCGTCGGCAAATTCCGCAAAGGCGCTTTCATTTTTTTCTTCGCGCCCCGCCACTCGCGCGGCAAACATGTCCAGCAGACGACGCCGCAACTCTTGCATCGCCCCGCACTCGCTGCTGAAATCGGCCTCCGCCAAGACCCTGGCCAGATCCACAGCCTTTCTATATTCTTCCGGCAGCGGTCCTGTGGGTTCCGGTCCCTCACCTTTACCTTGCATAATCCTGTCCACGTCCCGGCAGAATCGTTCGGCCCATTTTTGCTCGTTCATATTTTCCCCACCCTTCCGGCGCCGGGCAACCGGGCTGCAAAGAAACGTTATTCATCAACAAGAATGGTATTATTTAATCCCGAGAATCCCGCTTTCATAAGCGGGAGTTCAGGTTGTCGGCAGTTTTTTAGTACCTGTAAGTCAATACGTTTGCGGCCGGTTTTCATTACACGTCTCTTAAAAAAATTCTTCGTATTTTAATTTTTAGAAGCTTTTTTTTGCGATTTGGGGCTGCTGGACTATTACCCCTTTTAAAAACGTCCTCTTTCTTCCTGATGTCCCCGTGCTATCCCCCCTTACTTTCTGCTGCATACCGGCAGGCAAACGATATTACATCCAGCAGGACAGCCAATTTGGCCCCCAACCACGCCGTCCAGCTGTTCATCAGCCGGCTCGTCTGGATTGACCGGTAGAACCAGGTAGATCACCCTGGCCGATTCCTCTACTAATTTAAACGGTATGGGACATGAAGCCGAAGGCCAGGCCCTGGACGATGGAGCAGGTGAGGGAGGACTTCACCCTTATCTCACGTCTCTGGCGTCCAGCTCCGCCCGCAGCCGCCGTACGGCCCGGTACAGGATTACGGCCACGTTGCTTTCGGTCAAACCTGCTATCCCGGCTATGGCGCGGTTGCTCATCCCCGCCGAAAATTTCAGGGCGATCAGGTTCCGCTCCCGGTCGGTGAGGCTGGACATGGCCGCCAAAAGTTTTTCCCGGATTTCTTTACAAATTACCGTTTCTTCCGGCCCCATTCCGGAGGTGGCCGTTACACCAAGGACTTCCAGCGGAACCAGCCCGTGTCGCTTTTTAGCGCGCATGTGGTCGACTACGGTATTGTGAGCGATGGCAAAGAGCCAGCCGGCAAAAGTCCCCCGCTCCGGGCGATAGCTGCCGATTTTGGTCAGAACCCGCTCAAAGACCTGGCTTGTGAGCTCTTCCGCCTCGTCTATATTGCCGACGCGGTAGCGCATATATTTATACACCCGCGGAAAATAGTGATCGTATACCGAAGCAAAGGCATCCGGCTCGATTGCAGCGCGGGCAACCAGTTCCGCTTCATCCGGTAACATAGCAATTGTTCGCATAAACCACACTCCACAAGGATTACCTGCCGGCAGTTTCACCGGCCCAGCCGTTGCCACAAGTCCTGCTCGACCCGGACGTACTCCGCTTCAATTTCTGAAAGAAGTCCGGCAGCCCCGGCGATGCCGCCGGTCAAAGCCAGCACTTCCAACTCCCGGCACAGGCCGGCGAAGCGGCCGACTCCGATAAAAGCGCCGCCCCACTTCATGCTCTGGGCTTGATCGCGCACGGCGGCGGTGTCCCCCCTGGCCAGGGCGGACCGCAGGGAGTCCAGCCTGGACGGCATTTCAAGCAGAAATGCCTCGATGACAATATTAAGGAAATCTAAATTCACGCCCTCAACCAAAACGGACCTCCTTCCCGCACCGGTGTAATCGCAGGTCCCCCTCCCGTGCAGGCGCCCACGGCATAGTTGCCTTCTCTTTTTTTAAATTTTAGCAGTTGCAACCTTAAATCTAAGAGAAAGTAACCTTAACTGAACCTTAAACTTACCTTAATTCCGCAAATTTTTATGGCTCGACAGTTAGTGGTTTCAGCGGATAAAAAGAGAAAGCCCCCGCCGGCAAAGCCGTTGGAGGCATCCTTTTTTTCGTGTTGAAAAGGCAATATTGACATTTGTAATATGGGTAAATTTGTAAAAGGTGATGTGGTTGTAATGTGGATAGAACCAAGGAAGAGTTATGTTGAGTCAGGCTGTCCATATTTGCCCAGGAAAACTCGCAACTTTTCCTCGACCAGCCTGTATTCATCCTCCACTTGCGCAAACATCGCTTCCGCCCCCGCCAGATCACCATCTCCGGCCAGGTCCTCCACTTCCCGGCAAAGGGCGGCGAAGCGGGCGGCGCCCACGATGGTGCCGCTGGACTTCATGCCGTGGGCCTGCAGGCGCACACCGGCGGCGTCCGCCCGGGCCAGGGCGTTGTTCAGCCGGGCCAGTTTGGCCGGCATATCCTGCAAGAAGGTTTCTATTATTTCAGCCGCCAGGCCGGCGTCACCGCCGGTGACCCGCAGCAGTTCCCCAAACTCCCCGTAACCCGGAGACGTTTGCGCCGCCACCATGCCCCCGCTCTCACCGGCGGCGGCCGCATCATCCACGCCTGGCTCCGGGGAAATGCCCGGCCCCGGCAACCAGCGGGCCAGCGTCCTGTGCAGGTCGGCCAACCGGACGGGTTTGCACAGGTAGTCGTCCATCCCGGCGGCCAGGCATTTCTCCCATTCCCCCCGGGTGGCGCCGGCGGTGGTGGCCACGATGGCGGTATGCCGCCCCAGACGCTTTTCCAACCGGCGGATGATCCTGGCAGCCTCGTAACCGTCCATCAACGGCATCTGGCAGTCCATCAGAATCAAAGCATAATCGTTCCGGGAAGCGGCCCTCACCGCCTCCCGCCCGCTCTCCGCCACCTCTGCCTCCAGCCCCAGTTTCTTAAGTTGGGCGAGAATCAGCTTCCGGTTGACGGAAGAGTCCTCGGCCACCAGGATAGACCCGGGGTTTTGCGTCCATACCGGCAGGTGATCTAAAACAGTAGTGTCGTTTTTTGCCGGTGTTTCAGCCACACCACTCACTATAAAAGGAACGGCGAACCAGAATATCGCGCCGCGCCCTTCCTCGCTGGCAAAGCCGATTTCACCGTTCATCAGTTCAACCAGGCGCCGGCAGATGGAGAGCCCCAGGCCGGTGCCGCCGAATCTGCGGGTGGTGGAGGCGTCGGCCTGGGTGAAGGGGTCGAACAAACTGTTCCTTACGCCTTCCGGGATGCCCGGTCCGGTGTCCCGCACCTCAAACCGGATTATGGCGATGTCGCCCTCTCGCTTTTCCAAAAAGACCTGCAGGGATACTTCCCCCCGCTCGGTGAATTTCACGGCGTTGCCCACCAGATTCAGCAGCACCTGGCACAGACGCAGGGGATCGCCACGCAGGACACGGGGTACCGCCGGGTCGACGGCGGAGGTAAAAAGCAGGCCCTTTAAACCCGCTTTCGACGCGAACAGGCCGGCCACCTTCCTTTCTACCTGTTTGAGGTCGAAGTCGGCCTCTTCCAGGGTCAACTTGCCCTCCTCGATCCTGGAAAAGTCCAGGATATCGTCGATAATGGCCAGCAGCATCTCCGAGGATTCGTTGATCACAGCGGCGTACTCCCGCTGCTCCTCATTGAGAGGAGTCTCCATCAGGAGTTCGGCCATGCCCATGAGTCCGTGCATGGGGGTGCGAATCTCGTGGCTCATCACCGCCAGGAAGTCGCTTTTGGCCCGGTTGGCGGCGTCGGCGTCCTGTTTTGCCCGCTCCAGGTCGCTGGTCCTCTCCCGTACTTTTTGCTCCAGGGTGCGGCTGTATGCCTCCAGTTCCCCGGATAGTTTTTCCACGGTGGCAAAGGCCCTGGAAAAACGCATGGACAGAATTAGGGCCTGAAAGAAAAGGAAGATGAAGAGGGCGAAGTCAATGACGTACGGACCGTCCAGCACGTCGTTGGCTACCAGGGTGTCGTTGATGGCCGCCAGGGCCAAAACAACGGTGCCCAGGATAAAAAACGCCGCGCCTTCCCTTTTCTTCAGGGCCGCCCGGACCAGCGCCACCAGGGCGATGTGCAACAAAAAGAGAATGGTGTAGAGTTCATACCACAGGATGAATTTCGAATAGATTTTCACCGGGGTGACGATTACAGTCAGGCTGAACAACGCCGCCATCACCCAGGAAAACCTGGTGAGCTTGCTTGAGGTTTCATCGGGGAAGAGCAGGTGGATAAACTGCCCGAAAACAGGCACGGCCAGGTAAAAGGCCAGGTACTGCAGCACGTAGAGCAGGTGCCAGCCGGTGCCGGGGAAAAGGTCCAGGATGACGATTTCCCCGGTGGCACTGGATCGCACGGCCACCAGCAGGCACAGCAGGGCGCAGAAAAGGGTGGAGCGATCCTTCCGGCGCAGCATGAACAGCCCCAGGTGATAGACGGCCATAATCACCAGGGCGCCGCCAAGAAACAGTCCGCCGGCGATCTGCCTTTCCCGCAGGGCCTGGATTTGACCGGCAGTCCCCAGGGAAATCCCCGTCCAGATCCCGCCTTTACTATGGGTGAAATTGGCGATCTGCAAAACCAGCTCGATTTCCTGCCGGTCGTTTAAAAAATTGACCAGCAGGGGAAAGGCCTGGGGGGACGCCTCAGTTTCATTTTTCCCCACCCGGCCGTTGGACGCCAGCAGTTTCCCATTCACCCACAGCCGGTAGGAAGTGGCGAAGTCCAGGATTTTCAACGCCAGCAGGTCGTTTTGGCCGGCCGTTTTGACGATCAACCGGTAGGTGGCGTAGCCGTCGCCGGATAGACGCCGGGAAGCGCCCCCTTCGTTGACGGCGTACCCGTTCCACAGGCCCGGCACTTCGATAAAGCCGGTTTTTTGCGGTTCATTCTCAAAGTCACCTGGGGTCAGCAGTCGCTCCCAGTAGAACTCCCAGTTGCCTTTCAGTTGCACGACTCCCTGCCGTTGAAAATCCCAGCCGGTCAGGTCCAGGACACCGTCCACGGCTTCGGGGGGCCGCGCCCCTTCCTCCGCGGACCGGCACTGGAAATACAGAAAGGCCAGGAAAATTCCCGCCGCGCACAGAACTGAAAGTATTATTTTTTTGCCCCATCCGATCATAGGCACCTCGCGTGGAAAAGCAGGCTGTAAGGCGCCCTTCCATGGTTCAGCCCGACCGCTTCCGGCGCTGATATCTTGGGAGGGTTATGGTTTTCTCCGGGAAAGAGAAACTTCTTTAAAGGCGGCATTCAACATGATTGGCGTCATTTCCTTCTTTTTGGAGAAATCCTCCCAAAATAAAGCCAGAGCTTCCGAAAGACATTCTGTCCCCTGTCACTTTCCCGGAGCGAAAAAGAAAACATTTTTCGACATTAATAAAGTGATTCATTTTAAATTTTACTTCTATTTGGTAAAATAATTGACAAACGAACTGGTAACGTCGGTGACGAAAACAACACCTGTTAATAACACCTTGCCCGGCCGGCGGTGAGAAAAAAGAACATGGAATTATTGAGCCAATTTAGATAAGGGTGGCCAGGTGCAGCTTATAATGCTTACAGGGAAACGGCGGTGGAAGATTTGGCGGGAGAAAAAATACTGGTGGTCGACGATGAAGCTGTTGTTCGGAAACTGATTACTCATTACCTTACCAGGGAAGGCTTTCAGGTTATTACCGCAGGAGCGGGCTATGCCGCCCTGGAGATAATTCGCCGGGAGAGGCCGGACCTGATCCTTCTGGATATCCTGTTGCCGGAACTGGACGGGCTGGAAATTTGCCGCGAAATCCGCAGAGAAACAGACGTGCCTATCATCTTTATCACATCCAAGGGCAAGACCATGGACGTGGCCCTCGGCCTGGGAGTGGGCGGTGATGATTACATTAAAAAGCCCTTCGACCCCCTTGAAATGGTGGCCCGGGTGAAGGCCCACCTGCGCCGGCACCG
>JAILZP010000056.1 GCA_023512435.1 Peptococcaceae bacterium
ACAGTTCGGTCCCTATCCGTCGCAGGCGCAGGAAACTTGAGAGGAGCTGTCCCTAGTACGAGAGGACCGGGATGGACGGATCACTGGCGTACCAGTTATCGCGCCAGCGGTAGCGCTGGGTACCCATATCCGGAGCGGATAAGCGCTGAAAGCATCTAAGCGCGAAGCCCACCTCGAGATAAGGTTTCCCATCCCGCAAGGGAGTAAGACCCCATGTAGACTACGTGGTAGATAGGCCGGGCGTGTAAGCCCCGTGAGGGGTTTAGCGGACCGGTACTAATAGGTCGAGGGCTTGACCTTTTAAGTCGTCGGACGTCAGACGTCGGACGTCGGAAAAGAGGGCATTCCCGAAAGAGAATGTCAAGGAAGCTGACGGCCACGGCAGGCACGACGATGATAAAAAGCTCTTGTTTGAAAGCGCTGTGAAGTTTTGAGGGTGCGTATTCGGTCGTAAGTCGCAAGGCTTAGGACGTCGGAAAAAAGGGTATTTCTTATAAGGAAAGCCGGGATACTGACGTCAGATGACCGACGTCTGACAACTATTTCCGGTGGCCATGCCGGAGGGGGTACACCCGTTCCCATCCCGAACACGGAAGTTAAGCCCTCCAGGGCCGATGGTACTTGGGCATGAGCCTTGGGAGAGTAGGTCGCTGCCGGAATTATTTTTAAGGCCCCGCAGAAAAAACTGCGGGGCCTTCGCACGTTATTTTGTCATTCCCAGCTCTCCGGCCAGGGCGGTCCAGGCCGGAAGGGAGTTTTGGATTATTTGCCTGTCGATGCAGTACGCGATCCTGAAGTATCCCGCCTGCCCGAAACCGGCTCCTGGAACGACGAGAATGTTGTGCTTCTGGGCCAGCCTGACGAATTCAAGGTCGTCCGGCAGCGGCGACTTAGGGAACAGGTAAAAGGCCCCCTGCGGCTTCACCATTTCGAAGCCCAGGGAGGTAAGGTGATTGTAAAGGAGGTCCCTTTTTGCCCGGTAATCTTCGATGTCCACAGTCTCCCGCTGCAGCTTGGCCACGATCCTCTGCATCAGGGCCGGGGCGTTGACAAACCCAAGGGTCCGGTTGGCAAAGACCAGCCCTTCCATGACCAGGTCCAGGGAATCTATTTCCGGGTGAACCGCGATGTAACCGATCCGCTCGCCGGGGAGGGCCAGGTCCTTGCTGTGGGAATTGACCACGATGCTGTTCCGGTAGGACAGGAACACGCTGGGCACATCGGTTCCATCGTATGTTATTTTGGCGTACGGCTCATCGGAAATCAGGTAGATGACCCTGCCCAGTTCTTTTTCCTTCCGGGATAGCAATTCCCCCAGGCCGTTCAGGACATTTTTTCCATATACCACCCCGGTGGGGTTGTTGGGTGAGTTTATTATAACAGCCTTGGTTTTGGGGTTTATGGCCCTGTCCAGGGCCTCCAGGTCGGGCAGAAAATCCGGGCCGGTGGGGGCAACCACGGTTTTGCCGGAGTGGTTGTCGATGTAAAACCTGTATTCTACGAAGTATGGTTTTAAAACGATAACCTCGTCCCCCTCGTCCAGAAGGGTTTTTAAAACCACGTTGAGGGCGCCCCCGGCTCCGACGGTCATAACCACGTGGCCGGCCTTAAAGGGCAGTCCTGACTCCTCAGCCAGCACTTCGGCCACGGCCGCCCTGGTCTCCGGGTACCCGGCGTTGCTCATGTACCTGTGCATGCCGGGGATTGGGCTGCCGGCCAGATTTTTCAGCTCCTCCCTGAACTTTTCGGGCGGTTCCACGTCCGGGTTGCCCAGGGTGAAGTCGAAGACCTTGTCCGCGCCGTAAATAGCCCTCAGCCTTTCACCTTCTTCAAACATTTTCCGGATCCAGGAGGCAGCCGATAAAAAACCTTCGATCTTTTTGCTTATCGCCATCCAATCAACACCCCTAACTTTTGGTTGACATATTAAATTCTGTGGCCGGGGGCAAAAACCTTCGCCTGTTGTAATATTATTAGCGGATTGGAAGGGAAAATTTTTTTAAATCGACAGATATTGACTCCTGTTATATAATATATAATGCTTTTTTATTAATGGGAGCCAAGGAAGGAAAGCGGATGAAGGCGTTTAAAAGAATGCTGCCGTCGTGTCCTGCGCTGAAGGATCATAATTTGCCGGCGGCGGGCAGGTTAAGGATTGCCCTTGCCTGCCTGTCGGCGGTTGCGGTGATACTTGCGGGCATGTACCTGGCGGGTGTGCAGGACGCAGGTACGAAAGATCCGTTGCCTGTCCCCCGCAACGGAACGCTGGACCTGGCCGGATGGGATCCTGACCGGGACGGGCTTATAAATTTGGGCGGAGAGTGGGATTTTTACTGGAACAGGCTCATGTCCCACAGTGACTTGAGGGAATCGGGGCCGGCGCCGGACGTGAAGGTGCGCGTGCCGTCCGTCTGGAACAAATACGAACTCGGAGGAGAGAAGCTTCCCGGCTTCGGATACGCCACATACAGGCTCAGGGTGATTAACGCGAAAAAGGACGCGCCTCTGGCCTTCCGCGTGCCCACCATGTCCACCGCATACCGGATGTATATTGATGACAGGCTGGTTGCGTCCAACGGGACGGTGGCTGCGGAAAAAGAACGTTTCAGGCCGGAGTACAGGCCCGTGACCGTACAGGTGTCGCCCCCGGCCGACCGGTTCGACATAGTTGTGCAGGTGTCCAATTTCATTTATGCCCGCGGAGGCATGTGGTATTCGATAGAAATGGGTTCCCCGGACCGGATCCGGGAACTTGACAGGCGTATCATCTACAGGGATTTGTTTCTGCTCGGAAGCTTTTTCGTCCTGGGACTGTATTACCTGGCTTTTTTCATCTTGAGGAGAGAGGACAAAAGCAACCTGTACTTTGTTTTGCTGTGCTTTGTGGCAATCGGAAGGACGGCCATACACGGAGATTACGCCCTGGTCAGGCTGTTTCCGTTTGTCAGCGTCAATGTGATTGTGCTAGTCAACTACCTGACCTTATACTGGTTTCCCGCAGCGTTCGTTCTAATGATGGGGGAGCTTTTCCGGGAAGAGATATCGGCGAAGGTTGTCCGGGCCACCGTCATTTATGCGCTGGCGGCGTCCCTGATTACATTGCTTCTTCCTCTTGGCGTTTATACCAGATATCCTTACCTGGCGGAGGCGGTGGCGTTCTTTATCGTTGTTTATGCACTGGTCTGTACCGGGAAGGCCTTTGTCAGAGGGAGGCAGGATTCACTGACGGCGATGGCCGGCGTCTTCGTTATGTTCTTGTGCGTCATCTACGACATATTGTGCCACTACAACATCATCCGCTATTACGTGGGCGAGATGGTTTCCTTCGGGTTCCTGGTGTTCCTGTTCCTCCAATCCTCCGTGCTGGCCAGGAGGTTTGCCCAGGCCTTCAGAAGCGTGAACGACATGTCCAACCGGCTTATCAAAATGGACAGGCTCAAGGACGAGTTCCTTGCCAACACCTCCCACGAACTAAAGACACCCCTTAACGGCATTCTGGGGATAACCGAGGCGCTGCTTCTCGGCAGTGAAGGGGAACTGAACGACGGTCAGAAGAGGGAGCTTTCCGTGGTTGCCGGGAGCAGCAGGAGGCTGGCCAACCTCGTCAATGACATCCTGGATTATTCAAAGTTGAAGCACGGTGATATAAAGCTGGATTTGAGGCCGGTGAGGATAAACGCGATAGTGGAGGCCGCATTGAACGTGCTGAGGCAGTTAAACAGATCACCGGAGCTGGAAATATCGTGCTCCTTTCCTGACGGGCTGCCGCCGGTCATGGCTGACGAGAACCGGATGGCGCAGATTATGTATAATCTAGTCGGCAACGCGATTAAATTCACGACCCGCGGATATGTCAGGGTAACCGCAAGGGTGTCCGGGGAAATGCTGGAGGTGTGCGTGGAGGATACCGGGCAGGGTATACCTGAAGAAAGGATTGATGATATTTTCAGGTCATTCGAGCAAGTGGACACGGATCTTGCGCGAAGGCACGGAGGTGTGGGGCTGGGCCTTTCGATAACAAAACAGCTGGTTGAGTCGCACGGGGGATCTATATGGGCTAAATCTGAGCTGGGAAAGGGTTCCAAATTTTTCTTCACCCTGCCGGTTGCCAAAGAACAACCTGGAGAAAAAGAGCCGGACCGGCCCGTATACGGACTTGAAGCGCCCGGCGGGGAAAAACGTCCGGTTTTTTTCAGGACGGCCGGGCCGGGTGCCCATATTCTGGTGGTGGACGACGAGGTTTTGAACCTGAGATCCGCAGCCGCCATTCTCAAGGCGGCGGGCTATTCCGTGACGGCGGTGGACAGCGGTGCCGCGGCGCTGGAGGAAATAGCGAGGAACAGGGATATTGTACTGGTTGTATTGGACGTTATGATGCCCGAAATGTCGGGTTTTGACGTCTGCCGGGCGATAAGGGCGAACAAGGACTTCCACGACCTGCCGGTGCTGATGCTGACAGCCAAGACCACCACGGAGGACATTGTGGCCGGTCTTGAGGCCGGGGCCAACGATTACCTTCCCAAGCCGGTGGAGGCGAAGGAGATGCTTGCCAGGGTAAAGACGCTGGTGAACCTGAAGGCGTCGGTGGACAGGGCGCTGGCGGCGGAGATCGCTTTTCTGCAAGCCCAGATAAAGCCTCATTTTCTGTACAATGTCCTGAATACCATTTCGAGCTTCTGTGACACCGATCCCGGGCGCGCCGCACAGCTAATAGAGGAACTGGCCAACTACCTGAGGCAGAGCTTTGACTTTAAAAACCTGGATATGTTCGTGCCCGTTGAGCGTGAGATAAGCCTTGTCCGTTCATACGTCACCATTGAAAAGGCCAGGTTTGGCGATGATCTTAATGTGAGGTTCAATGTCGAAGACGGAATAAAGGCGGACGTCCCCACTCTGTGCATCCAGCCTTTGGTGGAGAACGCCATCCGCCACGGCCTGAGGAAGAGGGGCGGCAGGGGCACTGTCACCGTGTCCGTCCGGAATGTCCCGGAAGGAGTGCGGGTGACCGTCAGCGATGACGGGCAGGGAATTGCTTCCCACAGCCTGGAGAGTCTTCTTTCGTCCGGCAGCGGCAGCAGGGTGGGACTTGTGAACATCGACTCCAGGCTAAGGAAGCTTTATGGAAGAGGACTGTCCATCCGGAGCGAACCGGCCCGGGGAACCGAAGTTTCATTTGCGATACCGTTGGGGGGTAAAAAGCGTTGATCCGCGCGATAATAGTTGACGACGAACAGCCGTCCGTGGAAAAAATGGCCAAGCTTCTTGGCGACAGCGGTATTGTGGATGTAAAGGGCAAGTTCACCAATCCCGCGGAAGCGCTTGAATTTTTAAAAAAGACGCGGGTCGATGCCGTTTTTCTTGACATAGAGATGCCGGGAATAGACGGACTCGAGATGTCAAACCGCGTGATCGACCTCCAGGGCGGGGTAGCGGTGGTGTTCGTCACGGCCTACCACGAATACGCCGTTGAGGCGTTCAGGCTGAACGCCCTGGACTATCTCTTGAAGCCGGTGAGCAAGGATCGCCTGAAGGAAACTCTGGACAGGATCGTGGTTGAAAAAAATATCCGGGTCCACCCGGCCCCGATGCAGGTTAACTGTTTCGGCAAATTCAAGGTGGTTGTCGGCGCCTCCGAAGTGAGATTCCGTACGGTCAAAGCCGGGGAGTTGCTGGCTTTTCTTGTCGACCGCAGGGGATCGGCGGTCAGCCGGAGTGAAATCATCGACGCTCTGTGGGGGGAATACGAGGGGGACAGGGCGGTGGCCCACTTCAACACCACGCTCTATTACTTAAAGAAAGCGCTGCTGCAGCACGGGGCCGAAGCACCGGTGGAGCACGCAAGGGGAGCGTACCGGCTTGACCCGGCCGGGATCGACTGCGACTTCCACAGGTTCATGTCTTTTATACCCGCTTCGACCGGCGTTAACGAATTCTCCATACAGGAGTACGAGGAAATAGTGGCCCTCTACGGCGGGGAGTACCTGGCGGGCAGCGATTATCAGTGGGCGGAACGAAACAGGATAATGCTCAGGGAAAAATATATCCGGATGCTGATCGACATTGCCGATTACTACAAGTCGGCGGGAAAACATGATAAAACAGTGGAGATCATGAAAGCCGGCCTGAAGCATGAACAGTTGCACGGCGGGATTAACTTCAGGCTGGTGGAGGCCTTGCTGCTTCTGAACGACCGCATTTCTGCGGCCAGGTACTACGACATGTACAGGAGGAAACTCAGGAACGAATTCGGTCTAGAGCCCGACGCCGCGTTCAAGAGGCTGATGAGGTGAAAGAGTCAGGTGAGAATCCGTCCGGACAAACCGGGCGGTTTTTTTGTTTAAATGAAAAACATATACTGGAAAACGGCTCCTGGTACCCCATAAAACCTTGTTAACCGGTCATTTCTCGTTTTTTAGACAAAAAAACCTGTTTAGTCGTGGTTTAGCGGGACAATTTACAATGAAAGCGTGGAACCTGAAAAGGAGAGCAATTTCCATGTTCAACGCAGCAGTGGTCGACCCCGACACAGGTTCGCTTGAGGCAACGGCCGGTCTTCTGGCGAGAAACCCGCATGTTTCTTCCGTGGCCTGCTTCAGAGGATACTCCGACTTTTTTAAAGAAATTGAGAAAGGAGGGATACACCTGGCCTTTATCCGGGTGGGCAGCCCGGGATTTCACGGGTTGTCCGTTGCAAGGGAGACATTTGCGGTTTCCCCGGCGACAATGGTCGTGTTCATGTCCGACACCGGGAATTATGCGGTTGCCGCTTTTGAGGAGGGCGCCTGCGGCTACCTGATCCTCCCGGCTGAACAGAAAGATCTGGACGAACTGGTGGACAATCTTAAAAAGCGTGTGAAAGGAGCATGTTGGAGTTGACAAAGACAGGCAAGATGAAAATGTCCCTGCTGCTGGTGCTGGCCCTTCTTCTTTCTTCGGTAATGCCCTTTCCGGCGGCGGCCGGCGCCCTGCAGGAGGAAATGAGGCCGACGGACGATCCCCCCTTCGGGGTGGCGTCTGTAACGTACGTCACGTACAGCGCGAACAACTCGTGGTTTTACTACATGTACCCGGGCCAGAGCTACAGGGTGAGCGTTGATCCTTCCGTTGTGGCGGCAAACATAGGGTTTCCGGCGAGTTTCATCACCGGGGTGGTTGCCGACCTGTCCCAGGTGGGGGGAAGCGTGGTTTCCCTGACCTATGACAGTGCGGGCGGAAAGTACTGGACCCCCGTTTTTACCCCCGGCATAAACCCGCTTGAGGCAAAAGTGATTCAATTTTCTGTTAACACAACGGGCCAGCCGGTTCCAATTTGCTTTGTCGTAATCGACGTTGAGCCCGTCGAAATCGTTCCGGCCCTGGGAGGCGGCACCACAAGGTTCGGGTCTCTGGCGGACCTGACCGACGTTCCGGACCTGACCTTTGAAACGGCCGACGGCAAGGTCAAGCTGGTTTTCAATGAGTCAGTCAACCTGACCAGTTTCGATACTGTGAACACCCTGATCTCGTTGGAACAGTGCCTTGAGCTGACGGACGGCTCGGTAAGGCTGGATGTGGAGGGAGCCGAAGAGGTGCTCAGGGAGACGGATGCCACCGTCACGCTGTCGGGCCTGCCTTATTACCGGCAGCCGGAGGTATTGCTGGAAGGGGCGGCGGCAACCGAAGATGATTTTACCGTCGGACAGTGGACATACTCGCCGGGGAACTCGATATTCAGCTTCACCACCAAGCACTTCTCAAAATACGACGCCGCCCCGTATCTGAAGGTCACCAACCCGAACACCTCTCCGGTTTCGGTGGGCAACAGCACTGCCTCCTATACACTCGAAGGCGAGTACGACGCGGCGGCCGATCTTTATGTAAACGGACAGGCCGTAAGCGGCGACGCGGCAGGGGAAGGCGTCAGGACCTTCAGCCAGGCGGTGGACCTGAACGTGGGGTCCAATAGCGTGGAGGTCAAAGCGGTGGTTCGCGGCCTGCCCGCAAATGTTAAAAACTACACCATCACCCGCAGCGGGGGCGGCGGGGGCGGCGGAGGCGGCTATACGCCGGCTCCCGAAAGAAACACCGTTTCGGCCGCCGGCGGGACGGTGTCGGGATCAGGCGCCACCATAACCTTCCCGGCCGGCGCGGTGCCCGGTGACATCAAAATTAAAGTGGAGAAAGTGACCGGCATATCGGGCCTGCCCGTGCCGGCCAACGGCAAGCTTTTAGGCGACGTGCTGGAAATAACCAAGGACAGGCCGGGCAGTTTTACAAAGCCGGTGACCGTTACCCTGGCCTTTGACAAGTCCAGGGTGGATACCCGAAAGTACAATGTCAGCATCTTCTGGTTTGATGAGGACGGCCGGAAGTGGGTTGAGCTCAAGAACGTGAAAGTGGACCTGGAAGCGGGGAAGGTCAGCGGCGAGGCCGACCACTTTACCAAGTTCGCCGTCCTGGCCCTGGAGAAACCGGTGGAACCTCCGGCCCAGGAGTTGATCCTGAAGGACATTGCCGGACACTGGTCCGAAGCGGCAGTGAAGTCCCTGCTGCAGTCGGGGGCCGTCAGCGGCTACCCGGACGGGACCTTCAGGCCTGACAGCAAGATTACCAGGGCCGAGTTTGCCGCCTTGCTGGTGAAAGCTTTCAAGCTTCAGATCAAAGCCGGCAAGGTGTTCGACGACACCTCCGGCCACTGGTCCCGGGATATCGTCAGCACCGCCTGGGCCTATGGAATAGCAAGCGGCTACAGTGACTCCTCCTTCGGACCCGACGACCCCGTCACCCGCGAGCAGATGGCCGCCATGGTTGTCAAGGCCGCAAAGCTTGTCCCGGTGAATGGGCAGGCTGTCTTCGCGGACAGTGCTGATATTTCCGGCTGGGCCAGGGAGGCCGTTGCCGCAGCTGCGGGCAAAGGAATAATAAAGGGCTACCCTGACCTCACGTTTAAACCCAGGGGCAATGCCACCAGGGCCGAGGCGGTGGCGGTCATCCTCAATGCATTGAAATAAATACCGGTTCCAAGGAAAACAAAGATCGCTTCAAACAGCAGCCCGGGGCTGCTGTTTTTTATCTCTGAACAACCGGTGGAGCATGATTGTTTATTTTGTTGACGGCAGCCGGCGGGCAGGAAACTTTTTTTCAAGCGGCGAATCCAGCAGGGAAAAACTAAAATGAAGGACGAAACACAGCAATGATTTTTGCCGGACTTACAAACACATCCGGGGAGTTTTAATTTTTAAATGTCAGACAACGCATCCAAGATAACGGCGGTGCTCTTTGACCTGGACGGGACCCTGACTGATTCCCTCCCCCTGATCAGGCGCACCTACTACCAGGTTTTTAATGATCTGGGTATTCCCTGGGGCAATGACGACGTGATGAGGTGGATCGGCAGGCCCCTGAAGGATATTGCGGAACACTTCGCCGGCCGGGACGCGGCGGACCGCTTCGTGGAAAGGTACCAGCACCACTACCACCGGGACCACGACCGGTTCATGGCGCTGTTTCCGGGAACCCTGGAGATGCTGGAATACCTCAAGGAAAGAGGGATCAGGACCGGTGTGGTGACCTCCAAGGGACGCCCCGGAACCATGCGAACGGTGGAGTTTACCGGTATAGGGCCGTACCTGGACGTTATTGTGACGGCCCATGACGTGGAGAGGCACAAGCCGCTGCCCGACCCCGTATTAAAGGCCCTGGGCGAGGCGGGAGTCAAAGCGGACGAGGCAATCTTTGTCGGGGACAGCCATTTTGACCTGGAGGCCGGGAAAGCGGCGGGAGTCAGGGTTTTGGGCGTTTCCTGGGGAATTTGTTCCGCCGCCGATCTCATGCGCTGCGGCCCCCTGGGCGTGCTGGACAGCTGGGAGGAGCTGAGGAAGTATATTGGGGATTAGGGATTGGGGATTGCAGATTGGAATCAAGAGCTATCAGTGTTGAACTAAAAGCTAACAGCTAAAGGTTGAAAGCCTGCAGATCATAACCTGTATTGGGGGGTAAAGGTTGAAAGCTCTTCTTGTTCAACATCAGAGGGAGGTTCCCCCGGGCAGGGTCCTGGAGGTCCTGGAGGACCTGGGGTGGGAGGCGGAGGTGTTGCTGATGGAGGACGGGCACAGCGTTCCTTCCTTCCTGGATGGATATGACTGCCTGGTGCTGCTGGGTGGAACCATGAATGTGGACGACGTGGCCGGCTACCCGTACCTGGAAAAACTGAGGCTTTTCACCGCCGGGGCCCTTGAGAAAGGTTTTCCGGTGCTGGGCCTGTGCCTCGGCGCCCAGTTAATGTCCCGGGCGGCTGGAGGCAGGGTGCACAGGAACCGGTGCGGGGAGATTGGCTGGCGCCGGGTCCGGCTGACCGGGGACGGCCTGGGGGACAGGCTGCTGGAGGGAACCGGCGAATACATAGAGGTTTTTCACTGGCACGAGGACAGCTTCGACCTGCCTGACGGTTCGGTGCTGCTGGGAAAGTCGGAGGTCTGCCCCCACCAGATTATGAGGATAGGCAAATGGTCTTACGGATTTCAATTTCATCCCGAGGTGGACCGGGAGACTGTTTTAAGTTGGATCGGGAGCTGCCGTGACGAGGTGGAAAGCAAGCTGGGCCCGGACGGGCCGGAACGGCTAATCAGACAGACTGAAGAAAAGATGCCCCGTTACCGCCGCCTTTGCCAGCGGTTGTTAACCAACTACTTCAGGAATATTGAAAATGCTTAAGGGTACAGCTGTGGAAGTTAAAACAGTTGTCGCAAGGTGGAGATGGCTCTGGTCAACTTATTCTGTCTTCTGTCTCCTGCCTTCTGCATTCCTGCCCCGTACGGTCTTTCGCCACTCTAAACCGGGCGTCTTGTGAAATATGGAGGCGTCAAAGGTCTCCTTGGAAAACAGGATGGCCACGGCGGCCAATGCCGCCGCCGCCAGGGAGAAGCGGAAGCCGACGGCAAAGGTGTCCGCCGTCATTACCCCGTTCAGGGTATGGCTGTTCATGGCTGCGCTGATGATTACCGGAATCACCGCCGGGCCCGCCATGGTGAACAAGTTGTTCAGGCCGATGGCCGTGCCGGCCACCCGGTTGGGGTAAAGTTCCTTGACCATGGCCAGGCCGGCCCCCATGGCCAGCCCGTTCAACACCCCGTTGAACAAAAAAAGAAAGGCAATCAGGCCGGGGGTCAGCCTGTCGGTGAAAAAGGCGAAGGGCGTCCAGAACAGGACGGTGCCAAAGGCCGCCAGCACCGCCGGCTTTTTCCTTGATTTGAAGACCCAGTCCGAAAGGTAGCCGCTGAAGGGGGAAACCAGGCCGCCCAGGGAAAGAAACATGATCAGGGACCCGGCTTCCACCCGGTCCACTCCCACTATGCCGATCAGGTAGGGCCCGGCCCAGATGCTCTGGAAGTTCATGATGGCCCCGTAATTAAGGTGGTTTCTGATGGAGACGGGCCACAGGCCCGATTCCCGGCAGACCGTTTTGATGGAATCAAAAAGGCCGGGGGTCGCCGCCTCCGGTTGGCGGGAGGGATTGTCCGGACGGGATGGTTTGCCGGCCGGGCTTTTGCCTTTTGCCGGAAGTTCGGCTATGACGGCCCAGGCCGCCGCTGCCAGGACGGCCGTGGCTATGCCGATATGGAAGAAACCCGCGCGCCAGCCCACGGTTTCGATCAAAAGGGCCAGGGGCGCCGAGGCGGCCAGCAGCCCCAAAACATTGGCCAGGGTGAGGATGCTGGCCAGGGTCGAAAACATCGAGGCCGGAAAAAAGGTGGCTATGAACTTGATGGCCGGCACAAATATGCAGGAGACCGAAAGACCCACCAGCAGCCTGGAGGCCAGCATCATGGGGAAAGAGCTGGACAGGCTGAAGGAAATGGAGGCCAGGGCGGCCAGCAGGAGCATGACGGAGACAAGCCGCCGGGGGCCGAAGCGGTCCGAAAAAATGCCGGCGGGAAGCTGCATGAAGGCATAGGGGTAAAAATATACGGCTGCCAGGAGACCAATCTGGGTGGGACTAAGGGAAAGGTCTGCCATCAGCCGGTCGGCCATCATGGCGATGGTAACCCGGTGAAAAACCGAAAGCAAATAAGCCAGAAAAAGAACTGTCAACGCCGCCCAGCGCAGGTTGCGGTTTTTTTCCACGAAGGGTCAGCCCGTTTCTTCAAGAGTTAACGAGGGTGTTAAAAAATGAACACGCCGGGCGGGCGGGGCCGGCTGGCAAAAACGGAGAAATGCCGGCCGCCGCCGCCCGGAAGCATATTTAATTATGTATTAAAAAATCAAAATTTACAAGTTATGCATATTTCGTGCCACCGGGGCGGGAACATGCCGGAAACATTCGCAACCTTAATATTTTAATGACTGAAGGATTACTCAAAAGAATATAGAAAATATTTTGTAACATTAAAGTCCGAGGAGGGATCCGGGTGAAAATAATGAACGCCACCGTCTTTATAACCGGCGGAGCATCGGGATTGGGCGAGGCCACGGCCGTGAGGCTCCACAGGGAGGGGGCCAATGTGGTGCTGGCGGATTTTAACGAGGAAAAGGGCAAGGCCCTGGCCGAAAAACTGGGGGACAGGGCGGTTTTTGCCTTTATGGACGTGACTAACACCGAACAGGTGCAGGCGGCGGTGGATCTGGCCGTGAGCAGGTTCGGCAGGCTGGATGCGGCCGTTAACTGCGCCGGGACGGGAATAGCCGTGAGGACCCTTTCCAAAGCGGGTCCGCACAACATCGACCTGTTCAGAAAGCTCATCGACATCAACCTGATCGGCACTTTTGACGTGATCAGGCTGGCTGCTGAAAAGATGGCGAAAAACGATCCAAACGAATGGGGCGAGCGTGGGGTGATCGTGAACACTGCCTCGGTGGCGGCCTTTGACGGCCAGATCGGTCAGGCGGCCTACTCGGCCTCCAAAGGGGGCATTGTGGGTATGACCCTGCCCATAGCCCGGGACCTGGCCAGCCTGGGCATCAGGGTAATGACCATAGCCCCCGGGCTTTTTGACACCCCGCTCATGGCCTCCCTCCCTGAGGAGGCCAAGGTGTCCCTGGGCAAGCAGGTTCCCTTCCCGTCAAGGCTGGGGAGGCCTGAGGAATTTGCCATGCTGGTGCAGCAGATTCTGGAGAACGTCATGCTGAACGGGGAAACCATAAGGCTGGACGGGGCAATCCGCATGGCGCCGAAATAAGTTGACAGTCGTCGGACGCCAAAGGCGGTTTGAACGCCCGTCCGGTTGGGAAGCGGTAAAAGAGGAAAGCCGGCCTTTTACGGCTGGCTTTCCTCCTCCCGGCTGTATAGAAATTCTTCGTCCCGGTGCCTTCTCAATCTCCTGGCCGTGTACCAGGTGATCAGCCCGCCCAAGGCTGCCGCCAGGGATAACGCCCCGCCTATGGCGGCTTTATTTCTTTGCTTTTTTTGGTTTTTGGCGCGAAATAATCTGGTAAACATCCGATAACCACCTCGGGGTTATTATTCCCCATAAACTGTTTTCACCAATAGGTAATTATTAACAGGTGGCGATAAGCTGTAAGCCATAGGCGGTAAGCTAAATACAAAATGTCAGTTAGTAGAGAGCAAAGTTTACATATTCTAAAAAAACTTTCCCTTAACCTTCTTGAACATTTGCAGAGATCATACCTCCATTTAAACCTTAATAGCTTGTAGCTTACTGCTTATGGCTTGAGGCAGTCTTCCTCCCCCACCGGGGTGAGCCAGTCCTTCCAGTATTCCGACAGGTCCCCCAGGACGCTGACAATGTGTTCCCGGGTTTTCGCC
>JAILZP010000057.1 GCA_023512435.1 Peptococcaceae bacterium
GTGCTGCCGGCTTACGATTATGTCCTGAAATGTTCACACACCTTCAACCTGCTGGATGCCAGGGGGGCCATCAGCGTCACCGAGAGAACCGGTTATATCCACCGGGTGCGCAACCTGGCCCGGGCATGCGCCGAGGCTTACGTGAAGCAGCGCGAAGAAATGGGATACCCTCTGCTGAAGAAAAAGGGGGGCATGAGGAAATGAGAGACTTTGTACTGGAAATAGGCACCGAAGAAATGCCGGCCCGCTTTCTGGGGCCCGCCCTGCAGCAGTTGGAGGAACTGGCCCGGGGGCTGCTGGGGGAGAAAAGAATTGGTTTCCGGGAAGTACGGACGGCCGGGACGCCCAGACGGATGGCCGTTTATGTCTCCGGTCTGGCGGAAAGCCAGCAGCCGCTGGTGAAGGAGGTCAAGGGGCCGGCCCTGAAGGTGGCCTACAACGCCGGGGGTGAGCCGACACCGGCGGTTTTGGGTTTCGCCAGGAGCCAGGGGGTTGATGTGGCCGACCTGGTGGTGAAGCCGGTGGGGCCGGTGGAGTACGTTTTTGCCAGGAAGGTGGAACAGGGCAGGCCTACCGCCGAGGTGCTGGCCGAAATCTGTCCGGGCCTGGTCGCAGGCCTTCATTTTCCCAAGCCCATGCGCTGGGGAAACCTGGACTTTCGTTTTGCCAGACCTATCCGGTGGCTGGCGGCCCTCTACGGTGACGAGGTGATCAGGTTCAGTCTGGCCGGTCTGGAAGCGGGCAGGACCACCCGCGGCCACCGCTTTTTAAGCCCGGATCCGATAGAACTCCGGGACGCCCGGGACTACTTCAACGTATTGAAAGAAGCCTTCGTGCTGGTTGACCCCGGGGAGAGGAAAAACCTTATCCGGATCCAGGTGGATACCGCCGCCGGGGCGGCCGGCGGCCGGGTGGAGGATGACGAGGAACTGCTGGACGAGGTGAACAACCTGGTTGAGTATCCCACCGCTTTCACCGGACGTTTTGATCAGTCGTTCCTGAGGCTTCCCAAGGAAGTGCTGGTCACGGTGATGCGGGAGCACCAGAGGTATTTTCCGGTCACCGGGCCCGAAGGAAAACTGCTGCCCATATTCATCGGGGTCCGCAACGGGGTGCAGGACCACATGGCCACGGTGCGGGCGGGAAATGAAAAGGTGATCCGGGCAAGGCTGGCCGATGCCGCCTTCTTCTGGGACGAAGATTTAAAGGTCCCCCTGGCCGACCGGACCGGGTCCCTGAAAAAGATTGTCTGGCAGGAAAGCCTGGGAACAGTGCACGACAAGGTGGAGAGGATTACCGCCCTGGCCCTGTTTATCGGGGATAAGCTGGGAGCGGAGGACGACCTGGGGCGGGTGCTGAAGCGGGCTGCAAGCATCTGCAAGGCGGACCTGGTTACCAACATGGTTTACGAATTTCCCGAACTGCAGGGGGTCATGGGCAGGGAGTACGCCCTGAAGTCGGGGGAGGACCCGGCCGTGGCCCAAGCCATATTTGAGCACTACCTGCCCCGGTTTGCGGGGGACATACTGCCCGCCACCCCGGCCGGAAGGGTACTGAGCCTGGCGGACAAGTTCGACACCCTGGTGGGCTGCTTCGCCGTGGGCATCCAGCCCACCGGGTCCCAGGATCCTTATGCCCTTCGCCGCCAGGCCCTGGGGATAGGGCACATCATCCTGGACGGGAAACTGGTACTTTCCCTCAGGGAAATAGCGGCCAGGGCCTATGAGGGGTACGGCCGGAAAGTGTCGCTGAAAAACGGGCGGGAAACGGTTCTCAGTGAACTGGAGGAGTTCTTCAGGCAGAGGATCCGGGGCCTCCTGACGGACCGCGGCTTTGCTTATGATATTGTGGATGCGGTGATCTCCGCGGACGCCGACGACATCCTGGGGGTGGTGCAGAGGGTGGAAGCCCTGGACCGTTTCCGGGCCGATCCGGCCTTCGAGGCCGTAATCACCGCCTTCAACAGGGCCAACAACCTTTCCCGGAAATTCGGGGGAACCGAAGTCAATCCGCGGCTTATGCATCATCCGGCCGAGGAAGAACTTTGGCGGGCCGTGGTTGAGGTCCGGCGTGAAGTCGGCGAATTGATCGCAGTGAGGGATTACAGCGGGGCCTTGCGCCGGGCAGCGGTCTTGAGGGAGCCGGTGGACGCCTTTTTTGACGCCGTGATGGTAATGGTGGAGGACGAAGGGATCCGGGACAACCGCCTGGCCCTTTTGAAAAATGTGGCTCTTCTGGTTTCGCCCCTGGCGGACCTGGGCAGGATCGTGGTAAGCGGCTAGGTCCCTGCAATTTCCAGTAATGGCCTGATGTTTAAAAAACTTGAATGGATAGGCAAAAGGCAATATAATATATATTATATTGGCGGTCTTTGAGGATATAGTATAACACATATGCTCTTTAAGGGGCGGTATTATTGCAATTTACCAAAAGACAGGAAGCCATACTGGAAATCATAAAGAAACAGGGGCCCATCACCGGTGAGCAGATTGCCGAAAAGCTCTCCCTGACCAGGGCCACCCTGAGGCCGGACATGGCCATCCTGACCATGTCCGGAGTGGTCGGGGCCCGTCCCCGGGTGGGTTATTTTTACAGCGGAAAAACCCCCAACCGGATCATGGCCGAAAAGCTTCACCAGGTGAAGGTGGGGGCCATCAAGTCGGTGCCGGTGGTGGTAAATGAAAAGTGCTCGGTTTACGACGCGGTGGTAACCATGTTCACCGAGGACGTGGGGACCCTTTTTGTGGTCAAGGAGGGAGGATTCCTGGAAGGGGTGGTATCCCGCAAGGACCTGCTCAAAATCACCCTGGGCGGGCATGATATTTACAAGCTGCCGGTGGGGGTGGTGATGACCAGGATGCCCAATATCATCTATACCGACCAGGAAGAATCGGTCTGGGCGGCGGCCAAAAAGCTGCTGGCCCACGAGATTGACGCCATGCCGGTGGTTCGCCGGAAGGAGAACCCGGACGGGCGCAAGGGGTTGGAAGTGGTGGGCCGCTTGAGTAAAACCAACATCACCAGGTTTTTTGTGGAACTGGGCGAGGAATAAGCAGTCGCATGTCATCGGACGGAAGACGTCGGGATAGAGGTCATTTAACCCGGGTCAAACGACAACATAGACTATCGAAAAATCTGACGTCAGACGACTGACGGCTAACGACTGAATGAAGGGGGATGTCTCCATGGGCGCCGAAAGAAACTCCAGGCCCGTTGTGTATATAATATCGGATTCCATCGGGGAAACCGCCGAACTGGTGGCCAGGGCCGCTGCCAGCCAGTTCAACGGCGGCACGGTGGACATAAGGAGGGTGCCCTATGTCAATGATATAGAGGAAATTCCGGAGATTGTAGAAGAGGCCAGCGCATTCAACAGCGTGATAGCCTATACCCTGGTGCTGCCGGAATTGAGGGAAGCCCTGGTCAGGGAGGCGGCCAGGCACAACATTATAACCGTGGACATCATGACCCCCATGCTGGACGCCCTGACCAAAGCCGAGGGCAGGCCGCCCAAGCTGGAACCCGGGCTGGTCAGGAAAATGGACGAGGAATACTTCCGCAAAGTGGAAGCCATTGAATTTGCCGTCAAGTACGACGACGGCAAAGACCCCCGGGGGATTGCCAAGGCGGACCTGGTGATCATCGGCGTCAGCCGGACCTCGAAGACCCCTTTGTGCATGTACCTGGCCCACAAGAGGCTGAAGGTGGCCAATGTGCCGCTGGTTCCCGAGGTGGCGCCGCCCGAGGAAATATTCAAACTTCCCCCGCACAGGCTGATCGGGCTGACCATACGCCCCAACCAGCTCAACGAGATCCGCCGGGAGCGGCTTAAAACGCTGGGCCTGACCTCCCACGCCGATTACGCCAGCATGGACAGGATTTTGAAGGAGCTGGAGTACGCCGAGGAAGTAATGAAAAGGGCCGGCTGCTCGGTGATCGATGTCACCAGCAAGGCCGTGGAGGAAACGGCCAGCAGGGTCCTGGAGATATATTACAGGGGTGAAAGACATGGCAAGTAAAAAGTATGTTTACCGGTTCGACGAGGGCAGGGCGGACATGAAAGACCTGCTGGGCGGAAAAGGGGCGAACCTGGCCGAGATGACCCGCATCGGCATCCCCGTTCCGCCGGGATTCATCATCACCACCGAGGCCTGCAGGGAATTTTACATAGAAGGCAGAAAATTCCCTCCCGGAATGGAGGACCAGGTCCGGGAAGAGCTGAAAACCCTGGAGAAAAATACCGGCAAAAAAATGGGCGATCCTGAAAACCCCCTGCTGGTGAGCATCAGGTCGGGGGCCCCCATTTCCATGCCGGGCATGATGGACACCGTACTTAACCTGGGTCTCAACGACCAGACCGTCGAGGGGCTGGCCAGGAACACCGGCGACCGGCGGTTTGCCTACGATTGCTACCGGCGGTTGTTAAACATGTTCGGCGATGTCGTGCTGGGCATTGAACACCAGAAATTCGAGCGCATCCTGGAAATGCAGAAGGACAGGAAGAACGTGTCCTTTGATCACCAGCTGGAGGCCGGGGACTGGGAGGAAGTGGCCAGGGAATACAAGCGCCTGATCGAGCGTGAAACCAGTAATCCTTTCCCCCAGGACCCCATGGAACAGCTTTTCATGGCCATATACGCGGTTTTCAACTCCTGGAACAATGACCGGGCCAAGATATACAGAAAAATCAACAAGATTCCCGACGATCTGGGAACGGCCGTGAACGTCCAGTTGATGGTCTTCGGCAACATGGGCGGCGACTCCGGAACCGGGGTGGCTTTTACCCGCGACCCTTCCACCGGAACTAACCAGTTGTATGGCGAATATCTGATCAACGCCCAGGGCGAGGACGTGGTGGCCGGGATCAGGACTCCCCAGCCCATTTCAGCACTGGAGGAGGAAATGCCCGAGGTCTTCAGGCAGTTTGTGGATACCTGCCAGTTGTTGGAGAGGCACTACCGGAACATGCAGGATATAGAGTTCACCATCGAGCGCGGCCGGCTGTACATGCTCCAGACCAGGAACGGCAAGCGCACCGCCCAGGCCGCCATCAAGATTGCGGTGGACATGGTCAAGCAGGGCCTGATCACCAAAGAGGAAGCCATTATGAGGGTGGATCCTGCCCAGTTGAACCAGATCCTGCACAGGAGAATCAACCCCTCGGCCAGGCTGGACGTCATTGCCGTGGGTCTGCCGGCATCTCCGGGAGCGGCTTGCGGGAAAATTGTCTTCGACGCCGACGAGGCCGAAAAGATGGGCCAGGAAGGGGAAAAGGTAATCCTGGTGCGCACCGAGACCACCCCGGATGACATCCACGGCATTGTGGCCGCCCAGGGCATCCTGACTTCCCGGGGCGGTATGACCAGCCACGCCGCGGTGGTGGCCCGGGGCATGGGCAAGCCCTGCGTTTGCGGCTGCGAGGCTCTGCGCATCGATTACGATCACGAGCAGTTTACCGTGGGCGGACAGGTGTTCCGGAAGGGGGACCTGATCTCCATAGACGGCGCCACCGGGCAAGTCATCCGGGGCGAGGTGCCCATGGTGGACCCCGATCTTTCGGACGAATTCAGGGAACTCCTGCGCTGGGCGGACGAGGTCCGCACCCTGGGGGTGAGGGCCAACGCCGACACCCCCGAGGATGCAGCCAAAGCCAGGGACTTCGGGGCCGAGGGCATCGGCTTGACCAGGACCGAGCACATGTTCATGGCCCAGGACCGGCTGCCCATAGTACAGCAAATGATCCTGGCCGCCGGTCCCGAGGAGCGGTCCAGCGCCCTTGACAAGCTTCTGCCCATGCAGCGGGGCGACTTTTACGGCATTCTCAAGGCCATGGAGGGGCTGCCGGTGACCATCAGGCTGCTGGACCCGCCCCTGCACGAATTTCTGCCCCACGCCGAGGAACTGGCCGTGGAAATCACCCGCCTCCGGATGACCGGGGGCAGTCCCGGGGATCTGGCCGGAAAGGAAGAACTGCTGCGCAAGGTGAGGTCCCTTTCGGAGTTCAATCCCATGCTGGGCCACCGGGGCTGCCGGCTGGGCATCACCTTCCCTGAGGTATATGAAATGCAGGCCAGGGCCATCTTTGAGGCCGCCGCCATGCTGGTCCGGGAGGGGCGCAGGGTGATTCCGGAGGTGGAAATCCCCCTGGTGATAGATGTTAACGAGCTGGCCTACCTCAAGGAAATGGTGGTCCGGGTGGCCGGGGAGGTTATGAAGGAAACCGGGGTCAGCTTCGAATACACGGTGGGAACCATGATCGAGGTGCCCAGGGCGGCCCTGCTGGCAGACGAGGTGGCGGCGGAAGCGGAATTTTTCTCCTTCGGCACCAACGACCTGACCCAGACCACCCTGGGGTTTTCCAGGGACGACGCCGAGGGGAAATTCATGGCCGACTACCTGGGCAAAAAAATACTGGAGGAGAACCCATTCGTGGTCCTGGACCGCAAGGGGGTGGGCAAGCTCATGAAAATGGCCGTGGATCTGGGAAGAAAGACCAAACCGGATTTGCTCATCGGGATCTGCGGCGAGCACGGAGGAGACCCCGATTCAATAGAATTCTGCCACCAGATAGGCCTGAATTACGTCAGCTGTTCACCCTTCCGGGTGCCCGTCGCCAGGCTGGCGGCGGCCCAGGCAAAAATAAAGAACGGATGATGCCCCGTCCTGAATGCGCGTAAAACCGTTTTCCGGCCGGCGCCGGCGGATCGGGAGGCTGCAGGAACTGCCTGCGGCCTTCTTCTGTTTAATCCCAGCCAAGTTTAATGCGTTTTCCCCTATGTTTTTTTTATTTTTCCCCAGGAAAATGACAGGAAAAAGGAGAAAAAAGACGAAAATATTTTTTGTCTAATTTCCAGTGTTGTGAAATTGTACCAAATAACTGTTAAATTCTTCAACCGGAGTGCCGATTTATATTCTTGGGAGAGCGTTCACGTCACCGCAAGGAAGAGGAGAACGTCGTCATGAAAGAATTTTCACCACTGATTTCCGGTCCGGAAGCGGCGGAGTTGATCCTTGAATCTATTCCCAGCCCGGTTATTTTGGTGAATAATGACAGCACTATTTTGTATATTAATGGGTCAATGGAAAAATTTTTAAACGTGAAACGCTCCAAAATCATCGGCCGGCCCTTGATCCAGGCGCTTTACAACGGCCAGGCTTTCAATAAAAAGGGAGGATACCGCAGCCCCCTTATGGAGACGCTTCTTACTGGGCGGGAGTTTTCGGGCCAGCTGATGGAAATCAAGACCGTATACAATGTGGCCCCGAGGTTGCTTAAGGTGAACACCTTTTTAATCAAGGATGCCGGCGGCAAGATTAAAGGGGCCTGCGCCTTTTTTTCGAGCAATGCCCATGACAGCAGGATTATCCAGCCCTCCACCGTTCCGTCGGAGCAGTTTGAAACCATTTATGCCTTTGCCGAGGCCATCGGCGCCAGGGACGGTTACACCATGGGCCATTCCGAGAAGGTGGCCGAGTACTCAAGGCTGATTGCCGAAAAAATGGGACTTGATTTAAAGACGGTGGACCTGGCTTATCTTTGCGGTATCGTGCATGATGTGGGGAAAATAGGTATCCCGGAAGAAGTCCTGAACAAGAAGGGTCCCCTGGACAGCGAGGAATACAGGCTCATTATGGGGCACTCACAGATGGGCGCCAGCATCCTCTCCCACATCAGCTGGCTGGACGATGTAGTGCCGATTATTGAGGCCCACCATGAAAGATATAACGGAACGGGATACCCGCGGGGACTGAAGGGCGAAGAAATACCCATCATAAGCAGGATACTGGCCGTTGCCGACGCCTTCGACGCCATGACCTCCGACCGCAGCTACCGGAAGGCCTACTCCCTGGAAAAGGCGGTTGAAGAACTGAAGATGAACGCCGGGACCCAGTTTGACCCGCAAATAGTAAAAGTTTTCCTGGAATTGCTCAGGGAATACATGTGACAACGGTGATGAGACTTGGCCGGGAAGTTGCGCTTGTTTTGGGCGGTGAACCTGCCTGAGGAAATAAAACTTAAACTTTCGGATATCCGGGACCGGCTTCAGACAGCAGGCGCCGACGCCAGGTGGGTGGAGCCCGGAAACCTTCATGTCACCGTGAAGTTTCTGGGCGATACCGATGCCGGCCTGGTGGCGCAGGTGGCTGACTCTGCAGTCAGGTGCCTGCGCGGGTTTAATACATTCAGGCTTGATGTGGGAGGCCTGGGCTTCTTTCCCGGTCCTTCCGGCCCAAGAGTGCTTTGGGCGGGCCTAAAGGGAGAGGTGGCCTTTCTCAGGGAAGCGGCCCGGAAGGTGGAAGATGCCATGGCACCGTTAGGCTTTCCCCGAGAGGCCCGGAAATTTTCTCCCCACCTCACCCTGGCCAGGATAAAATCCTCCAGGGGAGCGGCCGGCCTGGTGAAGGCCGTGGAGGCGGAGAAATCCCGGGTGGAAAACCTGGGCGGCTTCAAGGTTGCCGCGGTGGATCTGATGCAGAGCGGCCTGACCCCCCGGGGGCCGGTATATACCCTCCTGGCGTCGGTAAAATTGGGAATTGGGAATTAGGAATTTGGAGTTGGAGGATTTGACTAAAGAACATAGAATATAATATAAACATTCCACTAACCGTGATTTCCAAGCCCCTGCATGTCATGTGGCCGGTTTTGGATCTGCATAATTGTTTTTGTTACGCATAAGATACACTGAATTTATTGGTCCGGAGAGAGGTTTTATTTTATGCTGTTTGTGGTTCTCAACGGCAGTCCCAATAAGGACGGAAACACCGCCATGCTGCTAAGGACGGCCTGCGGTGTCCTGGAATCGCTGGGGGACGAGGCCGTTTTTATCCACGTGTCCGAAGTGATGGCCGGGGATAAGCATCCCTTCTGCCTGGCCTGCTCAACCCCATGCACAGGCCGCTGTTATGCCGGCAGCGGGCTGGAGGAGGCATATAACCTGATGGCCAGGGCCGACGGGATAATTATCGGCAGCCCGGTTTACTTTTGCACGGTTTCAGGGCAAATGAAGGCCTTTTGGGACAAGACCAGGAAGTTGCGCACCAACAGGGCGCTTTTAAACACGGTGGGGGGAGCCGTTGCGGTGGGCGGGGCCCGTTTCGGGGGTCAGGAAACCACCCTGCGCGCACTTCACGACATGATGCTCTGTCAAGGGATGACGGTGGTGGGTGACGGTCTTTACGAGGCAGACTGCGGACACCATGGCGGGTGCGCCCAGCAGCCTTCTGCGGAGGATGCGGAAGCCCTGAAGCGGGTGGACATACTGGCCCGGAGGGTGCATGAAGTGGCCCGGGCCACCCGTCAAATCAGGGCTGACCGGTTATAAACGGGATGTTCGGATCGTCCTCCCCGGTACCCAGGCTGCCGGGGATGATTTTTTAAGGGACGGGTGAAAAATGAATTTGCGGATGTCCTATGAAAAGATGGAAAGGGAGTTTCTGTCGCCCTACGCCTGCTTCAGCGATTCCTCCCGGGGCCGGGTGTACCCGGAAGAACCGTGCGGCGTCCGGACCATTTTCCAGCGGGACCGGGACAGGATTATTCATTCCAAAAGTTTTCGCCGCTTGAAGCATAAAACCCAGGTCTTCATCATCCCCGAGGGGGACCACTTCAGAACCAGGCTCACCCACACCCTGGAGGTGGCCCAGATTTCCAGGACGGTGGCCAGGGCCCTGCGCCTGAATGAAGACCTGACCGAGGCCATTGCCCTGGGGCACGATCTTGGGCACACACCCTTCGGGCACACCGGCGAGGCCGCCCTGAACGAAGTGTTCCCGCCGGGGTTCAGGCACAATGAGCAGAGTTTGCGGGTGGTCGACGAACTGGAGGGCTGGCGCGGCCTCAACCTCTCCCTTGAGGTGCGGGACGGCATACTCAACCATACCGGCCCCCGGGATCCCTATACCCTGGAGGGGCAAATCGTCAAAATCTGCGACCGGATAGCCTACATCAACCATGATATAGACGACGCCCTGCGGGGCGGCGTCCTCAAAAAGGAGGACCTGCCCCGGGAGTGCCTGGAGGTGCTGGGCTTTTCACACCGGGAGAGGATCAACAAAATGGTCCTGGACCTGATTGCGAACAGCACGGGCAAGCCCTTCATATCCCTGAGCGATGAAGTAAAAAGCGCCACGGACGGCCTGCGGGCCTTCATGTTTGAAAAGGTTTACGTGGGGTCCGAGGCGAAAAGGGAGGAAGAAAAGGCCAGGCACGTGGTGAAGTTCCTGTACCGGTTCATGGTTGAAAACCCGAAGGCCATGCCCCGGGAATACCTTGAGAGGGTGGAGGCACACGGACCCGATCGGGTTGCCTGCGACTACATAGCCGGGATGACCGACCGCTACGCCATCAGCCAGTTCACCAGGCTGTTTGTACCCAGGGCCTTCACCATGGACTAGGGAAGTGAACACCGGTATTTCGGCAGGATAATCAATACTGAGAGCGAATAATCATTATAAATATAATTTGGGCAGAATAATAAATCCGGAAGGAAATATTCATTAATTGTAGAAATTTCTATAATCGTAGAGCCGCTTGTATTGTGGTGATTCTCTCTTGGCCTTGATACCCCCGGATGTCCTTGAAGATGTCCGCCAGCAAACCGATATCGTCAGCCTGATCAGTGAGTACGTCAGGCTGGAGAAAAGGGGCAGAAACTACGTTGGAATTTGCCCTTTTCACCAGGAGCGGGACCCGTCTTTTTCGGTCAGCCCGGATAAGCAAATATTTTACTGCTTTGGTTGCCAGACCGGGGGAAACGCCATAAAGTTTTTGATGCTGGCCGAGAACCTGACCTTTGTTGAATCGGTGCGGAGACTTGCTGACCGGGCCGGTGTTTATTTTCCGGACCTGATGAAAACCCGGGACGACAAGAGGGCCGCCCGGGAAGAGAGGGCCTGGAAGGCCAATGAGCTGGCCAGGGAATTTTATCACCACTGCCTGTTAGACAGCCCGGAAGCGGCCCCGGCCAGGGAGTACCTGGCCGGCAGGGGACTTTCCGGTGAGATAATAAAGGCTTTTAAAATAGGGTACGCTCCTGCGGCCTGGGATTCACTGGTGTCTTTCCTCAGCGGCCGGAGATACCGCCCGGAGGAGCTGCTGGATTTCGGGCTGGCTGTGGGGGACAGGAACAGAGTCCGCGATCGCTTCCGGAACCGCGTTATGTTTCCGGTAACCAACCCGCAGGGAAAGGTGGTGGCCTTCGGGGGCCGGGTGCTGGAAAACGAGGCTAATAAAAAACAGCCCAAGTATTTAAATACTCCGGAGACCCCGTTCTTCAACAAGAGCAAGGTTTTATTCGGACTGGAACAGGCCAGGAAGGCCATCGCGGAATGCGGCTTCGCGGTGATCATGGAAGGGTACATGGATGTGATCACCGCCCACCAGTTCGGCATCAGGAATGCCCTGGCCTCCATGGGCACCAGCCTGACTTCGGACCAGGGGAAAATTATAATGAGATACACCCGGGATATTTATATAGCCTACGATGCCGACGCCGCCGGTCAAAAGGCCGCCGCCAGGGGGCTGGACATCCTGCAGGAAACCGGCTGCCGGCTGAGAGTGATCAGCATGCCCGACGGCGCCGACCCCGACAGTTTTATCAGAAAACACGGGGTGGAGGGGTGGCGGAAAGTCATTGCCGGGGCCGAGTCACTCCTGGAATACAAGCTGCGGCTGGCCCGGAGGGGCCGGAAAGACCCGTTGGATATCCTGGGCGAAGTGCTCCCGAACCTGGCGGCCATAAAGAGCGAGATCGATCTGGAAGAGGGCATTAAGCTGGTGGCTGCCAGGCTGAACATCAGCTGGGAATCCGTAAAGAGCGAAATCAGAAGATTTAAGGCCGACCAGCGAAAAATTTGGGCAAAACCGGATAAAATTGCTAAAAATAAGCATAATATTATATTACAAAGTGATAAGCCGAAAGACGCCGTTTCAGGAGCCGAACTGGGCATACTGAAGGCTTTGGCGGCAAATCCGGACAAACTTGATTACTTTCGGTCAGTCCTGGGGGATGATTTTATCCAGACCCCGCCCTACCGGGAATTGTACCAGGCCATGGCCGGACGGATAGACCGCGGGGAGTACGACCCGGCGGTGCTGCTGAATGACCTGGAGGAACCGGCCGCGGCCCTGCTGAGCAGGCTGATCGTGGAATGCGGGGAGGCCTCGCCTGGCACAGATAAGGCCCTGGCGGACTATATTAATGTAGTCAGAAAAAACCTGCAGGCAAAAAAAAGAATGACGCTCTTGCAGGAGCTTGCCGAGGCCGAAAAGAATAATGATCTTGAACTGGTCCAGGATATTCTGAGAAAGCTCCAGGAAATACAACTTTAACATACCAGGCGGCCCGGGAAGGGGGATAGAAAGTGAGCGAACATTTGAAGGCCGACAGTGTTAAGGATCTTATAGAAAAAGGCAAAAAAAGCGGCGTCCTGACCTACACTGAAATAATGGACACATTTCAGGGAAATGACCTGACGCCCGAGCAGATAGAAGAGATCTATGAAAAATTGAGCGGGATGGGCATCGAGGTTGTGCCCGAAGTTCCCGATGATATTGAAGCCCTGGATGACGGGGCTGCCCTGGAGGCGTCAGCCGAGGAAGTGGACGTGGACCTTACCGTTCCCGAGGGCGTGGGCATAGACGACCCGGTACGCATGTATCTCAAGGAAATTGGCCGGGTTCCGCTGCTTTCCCCGGAAGAAGAGGTAGCCCTGGCCAAGCGCATGGAGCAGGGGGACGAAGAAGCCAAGCGCAAGCTGGCCGAGGCCAACCTGCGCCTGGTGGTCAGTATAGCCAAGCGCTACGTGGGCAGGGGCATGCTTTTCCTGGACCTGATCCAGGAAGGAAACCTGGGATTGATCAAGGCAGTGGAAAAATTCGACTACGGGAAGGGGTTTAAATTCAGCACCTATGCCACCTGGTGGATACGGCAGGCCATAACCAGGGCCATTGCGGACCAGGCCAGGACCATCCGTATTCCCGTGCACATGGTGGAGACCATAAACAAGCTGATCAGGGTTTCCCGCCAACTCCTGCAGGAATTGGGCCGGGAGCCGACCCCGGAGGAGATCGCCAGGGAGATGAACATAACCGAGGACAAGGTGCGGGAGATCATGAAGATCGCCCAGGAGCCCGTTTCCCTGGAAACCCCCATTGGCGAGGAAGAGGACTCGCACCTGGGGGACTTTATCGAGGACCACGAGGCCAGAGCGCCGGCCGAGGAAGCCTCTTTCACCCTGCTGCGGGAGCAGCTGGACGAGGTGCTGAAAACGCTTACCGACCGCGAACAGAAGGTTCTGCGCCTGCGGTTCGGCCTGGATGACGGCAGGGCAAGGACCCTGGAGGAAGTCGGGCAGAAATTCGGCGTGACCAGGGAACGTATACGGCAGATCGAGGCCAAGACCCTGCGCAAGCTGAGGCACCCCAGCCGAAGCAAAAAACTCAAGGATTACCTGGATTAGAAAGACAGCCCCGGCACTAAATGCCTCTTCAGATGAGTGTTGACCGGGGCTTTTCTTTTTTGTATAATAGATAGTGCACCGTTCCTCGATAGCTCAACGGTAGAGCAACCGGCTGTTAACCGGTAGGTTGCAGGTTCGAATCCTGCTCGAGGAGCCAG
>JAILZP010000058.1 GCA_023512435.1 Peptococcaceae bacterium
TTTACTATTTCTCCGTGAAATTGGGGCTGCTGCCGGTGATGGGCAGGGGCGGGTGGAACCACCTGGTGCTTCCGGCGGCAACCCTGGGTTTCGGGATGGCCGCTGTCTACGCCCGCCTGCTGCGGGCAAGCATGCTGGACGTCTTGAGCCGGGACTACATCAAGGTGGCCCGGGCCAAGTCCCCGGGTTTTGATCGCCGACGAGCCCACCACCGCCCTGGATGTAACCGTGCAGGCGCAAATTCTGGCGGAGCTTGGGTATTTGAAAAACGAGCTGGGTTCCGGGGTTGTTTTAATCACCCACGACCTGGGGGTGGTGGCCGAAATGGCGGACGAGGCGGCGGTGATGTACGCCGGTTCCATTGTGGAGCACGGCGGCGTGCTGGATGTTTTTGAAAACCCCGGACACCCATATACCAGGGCGCTGCTTAAATCTATTCCGCGCCTGGGAGACGGCGGTGATACGCTGGATCCCGTCCGGGGGCGGCCGCCCAGCCTCCTCGAACTGCCTGACCGGTGCGTTTTCCTGCCCCGCTGCGATCAGGCGGGCGAAATGTGCCTGGGAAAGATGCCGGAGTTGACGGCCATTTCCCCCGGCCACCGGGTGGCCTGCCGTTTTGGAGGTCAGAGGCCGGAGGTTTGAAGTTGGATAAATATGTATGAAGGGAGAGATATGATGTCGCGCTTTAATAAATCCGCTGTATTTCTGCTGGTGATGCTTTCCCTGCTCACCGTCCTGCTTGCCGGCTGCGGTATAAAGGACCGGGCCCCGAAGAAGGCCCGGGAGCTGGTGGTGGGTATAGGAAAGGACGGCAATCAGCCCAAGTTTGCCGAAATTGGCGTATTGTCGCCAAATGCCAATATATATGAGAGCCTGGTGAAGCTCGGCACGGACTTCCAGGTTGAGCCCCTCCTGGCCACCAGGTGGGAGTATACTGGAAACAACACCTGGCGGTTTTACCTGCGCCGGGGAGTAAAGTTTCACAACGGCCGGGAGTTCACCGCCGAAGCCGTCAGGTACACGCTGGAAAATGCCGTGCGCCCCAGCGGGAAGTCCATATTGAAGTTCAGTTCCGCCAGGGTGGTGGACGATTACACGGTGGATATCACCACCAGCGAGCCCAACATGGCCGTGCCGGAGGTGATTACCCACCCGCTCTTCGGCATCAGGTGCCCCGGCACCGACCCCGCCGCCCGCCCCGTGGGCACCGGCCCGTTCAGGTTCGCCGGCTATGAGAAGGACAGGCACCTTATGGTTGAGAAAAACCCGGATTACTGGGGAACCGCCGCCAGGCTGGACAGGATTACGTTCAAATACATACCGGACGCCAACACGAGAATAATGGCCCTTAAGGCCGGGGAAGCGGACATGATCGGTGATGTTCCCCGGGAGGCGGTCAGCCAGTTAAAAAGTGAAAAAGGCCTGCAAATCCTGGCGTCGCCCGTGGGAGGCATCTACATGTCTTTTGAGGTGCGGATGAACGGGAAGGCGCCCCGCGACATCATGAGGGACAAACGGGTGCGCCAGGCCCTGGCCTATGCCATAGACCGGAAGGCCATAGTTGAAAACGTGTGGGAAGGGCATGCGGCCGAGGACCGGATGTGGCTGCCCCAGGGCATGCTGGGGGAAAACAGGGACCTGATCAAGGGTTTTGATTACGATCCCGGGAAGGCAAGGGAACTGCTGGACCAGGCGGGCTGGCTGCCCGGCCCGGACGGAGTGCGGGTGAAGGACGGCCGGCGGCTGGAAATAGCGATTGTTTCGGGATATCCCAGCGCGGCCGATGTCAAGCCGGTGCCGGAAATCGTCCAGCAGCAGTTCAAGGAACTGGGTGTGGCCACCAAAATCATAGAGGTGTCCGACGAAGGGCTTTACGAAGACCTGCTCCGCAAGGGGGAGGGCGACCTCTGGCTCACAAAGGGCAACCAGAACAACGCCGATCCCACCTTCGGGCCCCAGATGCTGCACCACAGCAAGGGGTATTACGGGGAGAACTGCGGCAACCCCTGGTGGGCCGGCCCGGAATTTGACAACCTGATTGACCGGGCGCGGGGCACGACCGACGCCGGCGAGAGGGCCGGGCTGGTTGCCCGGGCGCTGCACCAGGCCATTGACGAAGAAACCGCCCTTATCCCGGTGGCCCTGCTGTCCAACGTGTACGCGGCCAACAGCAGGGTAAAGGGATTCGTCCCGCACCCGTCCAATGTGAGCACCCGCTGGGAATACGCCGATATCGCGGAGTAGGGGAGGTGGCGAATTGGGCGGCATTGACGCGAAATTATCAGCCTTCACGGATTGTTCCGAACCCTGGGCGGTGGAAGTGAATATCCTTTCCGGCGGCGTGGCGCTGGCGGGAACGATGCTTATTCCCGGCGGCGGGGGGCGGTTTCCCTGCGTGGTACTGGCCGGGGGAACCATGTCCCACACCCGCGACGGGGAACTGGTCGAACCCGGCCGGGAAATTCCCCGGCGCGACGCCCTGAAAAGGCTGGCTGTCAGGCTGGCGGCGGCAGGCTGCGCGTCCATACGCTGGGACAAGCGCGGCTACGGCGGCACGCCGCCGGGGCCGCGCCCCACAACCAACGAGGACGAGACGGCCGATCTCATCGCCGTGATGAATTTTGCCCGCCAGCATCCGCGGGTGTCCTGTGTTGTGGTGGCGGGGGAAAGCGCCGGCGCCTATTTCGCCTGCCTGGCCGCCAAGCAGGGTGTCTTCGCTGACGCCTACGCTTTTTTGGGCGCCCTGTGCAGCCCCGTTGAAAATTTGTACGAATACAATTACGGCCGGCTCAGGGAATACGCCGGAAAAAGCGAAGAAAACCTGCGCTGGGCCGAGCGGACGGCGCCGCTCGGCCTGGCCCTGGGCGATCACTACCGGGCCATGATCCGGGCGGCGGAGCGGGGCGGGGAAAGCTACACGCTGACATACGGCCCCCTGCGCTGGGAGGTTCCCCTGGCCAGGCTGCGGCGGGAGCTTGTTGACAGGCCCGGAGACCTGTTCCGGCACATCAGGGCGCCGGCCCTGGTTCTCCACGGAGACCAGGACATGAACGTGCCGCCGGAGGACGCGGCCCGGGCGGAACGGATCATGCGGGAGGCCGGCAACCGGGACGTGACCCGGATTATGGTGGCCAACGCCGATCACAGCTTCCAGACGGCGGCGCCGGACCCGGAGACAAGGATGCGCCAGCGGCACTCCTTTGAAAGTTTTGCCCGGCCTTACAGCGAGGACCTGTACACCGCGCTGGTCGCCTGGCTGAAAAGGATCGGTCCCTCGCCGGCCCCGGGGACGGACGCCGGCACGCCGCCGGCGGGCCCGCCGGATTCGGGCACTGCCGCGTGGGAGGGTGTTCAGGCAATTGAGGACATCACCGACGCTGAAAAGAACCCCGGCGTGGATACCCTGGAGGGGCGCATCGGCCCGCTTCTTAGGGGAGACGGCTGCCGGGCGCACTACATCGAAATGCCGCCGGGGCTGTACTGCGCCGAGCACCCGCACCCGACGGAGAGCCTGATTTACACCGTCCGGGGCCGCTGGGTGCTGGCCAGCGGCGGCAGGAGGCGCCTGATGCGGCCGGGGTCGCTGTTTTGGTTCGGCGCCGGTGTGGCCACGGGCTACGAGGTGCCCTTCGGCGATTCGGCCTTCATTCTGATCTTCAAGGGGGAGCCCGGCGAGGACGGCGAGGCCTTCATCCGGTACCTGCGCGGGCTTGCCGCCCGGCTGAAGGAGGAACATGCCGGGGGCCGGCCTTTCCTGCTGGCGGAGCTGGCGCCCGAACACCCGGCGCGCCTTTTCGCCCGTCTGATCGGCGGGACCGACGGAAAACATCCGGAAAAAGGTGTCTGAAAAATGATTGGGCGATGGAACCGGTGCTTTTCAACGTCTGTAAGCCGCCCTTTGACACCTTAGAGCCCGCCATTGCGATAGCCCTGGCCACGAAGGTCATGAAAACTGCGACAAAAAGATTGTCCGGGAGGGATGCCCGTGGATATCAGGGAGATCATTTTTAAAATACAACATGATCACGTTACTGTTATTCAAGAGGAGGTGCCGGTTCAGTTCGACAACCGGCAGCAGACCCCGCTGGGGTTCCGGTGGCGCGACCGGCACTACGAGGTGCTGAAGCCGATTCTGGTCAGCAACAAGCCGGGAGGACACCCTTGTTACCTGGTTTTGACTGACGGCGGGGTTTTCAATCTGACAATGGTGCGCGATCAAGAGGCCGCCGTTTTTTGCAAAAGCAGGTGGGTGTTGAAGTACCGGGTCAACGACGACTCCGCCGGGGACGGGTCCGGGCTTTCCAAAGGCCAGGGGAAAACCGCGTTCCAATTGCGGGAAGGCGGCGGCCGGCTAGTTCCGTTGCCCTTGATGAATATTGTTCACTTCCACGGCCACCTCTGTCCCGAGTTGGCGGTGGGGTACCGGGCGGGACTGATCGCCCAGAACGAATTGGGGCTGACCCGGGACAACGCCCGCAGCTTTTTTATCCTGGCGGAGAACATGTCCTCCGCCATAGACGCCCTGCAGTGCATGACGGGCTGCACCGTGGGAAATCAGAGTTTTTACGCCTATGATTTGGGCAAGCACGTATACTATTTCGGAAGGTTCGACAGCGATCCCGAACCCCGGGAAACCTTGCGGGTGGCCCTGATAAATCCCGTTGTCGACATAGGCCCCGCCCGCGATATCGAAAAGAAGATTGTGGCCGGCCAGGCGACTGTCTCCGAGGCGGATGAGTACCATCGCGCCATAGACAAGGCCGTGGCTGAGATTTTGGACATTCCGGACGAAAGCCTGTTCGCCAGGTCCAAGGTTTATTTGCGCCCCCCGCGGTTGAATGACGGCCTGGAATACGACAAGTGCTCCGGTTGCGGTGAAGTGGTGGCGGCAAGAAAGGCCGTACCGGGAGGAAACGGATTGTTGTGCAGGGTATGCGTGGCCAAAGTGCTTTAATCAACGGAAATCGGCAGAACTATTTGACGATGGAGGTGCATGATGAACAGCTTCACCACTCCCGGAGGCAATCCAGGCAATTATTTCGACGCCGGTCGCGAACGGGTGTTCGACAGCATGGCTCCCCGCTGGGACAGCATGGCTCCCCCCGCGCCTCCGGAAAAAATCAGGGAATTGATTGACATTGCCGGTGTGGAAGGCAAGGTCGTCCTGGACGTGGGCGCCGGAACGGGCATCCTGGTGGAGGCGGGTCTGTCCGCGGGCGCCGGGCGTTGGATTGCCTGCGATCTGTCCGGAGAGATGTTGAAAGTACTGGAGGCAAAGTATAACGGAAAATACAGGGTGGATTACTTCCCGGCAGCCGGATCGCCGTTATTGCTGCTGCACGCGGATGTCCATTCCCTGCCCCTGGATCCGGCCTCGGTGGACCGTGTGATTTGCCACAACGTTTTTCCCCATTTTCAGAATCCCGGGGTCGCCCTGACCGGGCTGTTCCGGGTGCTGCGCCCGGAAGGCCTGCTGGTGATCAACCACTTTGCCGGGCGGGAGCTCGTCAACCAGGTGCACCGGTCCGCCCCTCATCCCATACTGCACGCGGACTTGCTGCCGCCGGCGGATGAAGCGGCGGAAATGCTGAGGAAAGCGGGGTTCACAGTAACCGGAGCGGTTGATTCCCCGCAATTGTACCGCCTTACCGCGGTCCGGCCGGCGGGAGGCGGTTGAGATGGACGGGGGATCTTGTGCCCTTTGGCTTTCCGGTGTCCGGGCCGGTTACGGAAAGGCGCCGGTCTTGAACGGTCTTTCCCTGTCGGTGAAAAAGGGGGAGCACCTGGCCATTCTAGGCGAAAACGGCGCCGGAAAAACCACCCTGTTCAGGGCGATTCTGCACCTGCTGCCGGACATAGCCGGCACCATCCGCGTCCTGGGCCGCGATGTCAAAAGCAGGGAGGACGGAGCCTGGGTCCGGTCCCGGGTGGGCTACGTTCCCCAGGGACAGGGGAAGGGAAGGCTGCCCATTTCTGTCTTTGAGGCGGTGATGCTGGGCCGCTGGGGCAAATCTTTCTCTTATTTCCGGCGTCCCGGTGCCCGTGACCGGGAACTGACCGCGGAGATCCTCGATGTCGTCGGTTTATGGGACCTTCGTGACAAAGACTGCCGCGCCCTGTCGGGGGGACAAACACAGCGGCTGCATATCGCCAGGGCCCTGGTCAGGGAACCCCAGATCCTGCTTTTGGACGAGCCCACCACTTACCTGGACGACGCTTCCCGGGACGTGCTGGCCCGGCTGATTGACCAGGTCCGGAAAAAATGGCCCCTGACCATGTTGATGATCATCCATGACTGGCAATACGCCCGCCGGCTGGCGGACCGGGCCGTTTACTTGCGCCGGGGCCGCATCGAGGAATGTTTGGAGGTCGTTTGATGAGCATCGGGGAGTACCTGCAGGTGCCCATTTTCCAGAGGGCGTTGCTGGCCGCCCTGGTGGCCGGGGGAACGGTTTCCCTGCTTGGCGTGGTCATCGTCATGCTCAACCTGACCACCATGCGCTTTGCCCTGATGCACATGGCCCTGCTGGGGGGCGCGGCGGGCCTGGCTTTTGGGGCTTCACCCCTGGCGGGGGCCACCGCCGCCATTGTTCTGGGGTCCTTGTTTCTGGGGCCGTTTTCGGAAAGGCTGCGCCTCGATGCCGGGATTACCGGGGCCTTTTTCATGACCGGCTCAATAGCCCTGGCCTTTGTGCTGTTTTACAAGGCCGGAGTGCCCGCCCTGGACGTGTTCGGCCTGTTCACCGGCAGCCTCCTCAGCCTGAGCCGGGACGACCTCCTGGCGGTGGCCGGCCTGGGAGCCGCCATTCTGCTGGTCTATGCGTGCCTGTTCAGGGAAATCCAGCTGGTCTTCTATGATCCCGAACAGGCGGAGTGGCTGGGTGTCCCGGCCAAAAGGATTAAAAACGCCCTCCTGTTTTTAACCGGCCTGTCCATCGGGGTGGCCATGAAGGTGGTGGGCGCCTTGCTCATCGACGCCCTGATCCTGATACCCGCCATGACCGCCATGAGATTGTCCCGCAGCCTGCTGCAGATACTGGTCCTGTCGTCCTTTTTCGGCACGGCGGCCGCAGCCGGCGGGCTCTTGATCTCCATGGCGCTGGACATGCCCTCCGGCGCCGCCATCACCCTGACGGGCGTGTGCCTGCTGGGGCTAAGCGTTTTCATCCGGCGGTGAAGGGGCGAGAAAAACATACTGTGGAGGGGATGGAAAGGATGAATTGGGTGAAAAGAAGTAACATTACAAGGCGGAGTGCATCCATGCGCGGCAACTGGTCCGCGTTGCCGGCCCGGATGATTGTCATCGCGCTGATCCTTTCGGCCATGGTTGCGGGATGCGGAGCGCCCGCCAGGCAGCCGGGCGCTCCCTCCGGGAGGGAGGCGGCTTCTCCCGCCAAAGGTTCCGGGCCCGCGGTGGTGGCCTCGACCAGCTGGACGGCCCTCATGGCCAAAGCCGCAGGAGCCGGGGATGTGGCGGTTTTGGCTCCCGCCGAACTCAAGCACCCGCCCGAGTATGATTTCCGCCCAAGTGACGTGGATAAGCTTAAGGATGCAAGATTGATCGTATATGCCGGCTACGAGCCGTTTATGAAGAAAATGCTTCAGGCCGTCCAGATACCAGAGGACAAGGTTGTGCAGGTGGCCACCGTCAACACTCCGGAGAATCTGAAAAAGCAGACCGCCCTTCTGGCTGAAAAACTGGGCACCACCGGGACCCAGAAGGCCTGGGAGGCTGAGTTCGACAAAACGGTGTCCGCCATCCGGGAAGGTGCCGCGAAGCAAAACGTGGCCGGGAAAAGGGTGTTGGTGCAAAAACACCAGTCGCCTTTCGTCAAGTGGCTGGGCTACCAGGTGCTGGCCGAATTCGGGCCGGAGGAGCTGAGCCCGGCGAAAATGGGAGAACTGGCCGCCCTCAGGCCCGACCTGGTCATTGACAACTTCCACAACCCCCAGGGCCAGGGAATTGCGGACATGGCCAAATGCCCGCGGGTGGAGCTGCGCAACTTTCCCGCCCAGGAACATAAAAGCCTGCAGGACTTGATCATGGACAACGCCCGGAAGCTCGGCTTGATTTGAAAGGGCTGCACAAGGACGGGCATGGTTCTGGAACACGCCTCCCGGGGCGGCCTTTACCTTTAAAAGGGAAGGTGTTTGGCCATGAAGGTCCTGAAGAACATGCGTCTTCGCCTCCATGGCCTTTTTTCTCAGTGCAGTTTCATTGATTTAATCCGCTGTATCAGTGATTCTCCTTCGGCGATGTGTTCTTTGAGATGGTTGATTTCGTCCTGCGAAGCGTTCGCTTTTTGCAGGTCTGCCATCTCAGCCCGGTGGGCGGCGATGGATCCTTCCACGTCCCGGTAGATTTCCATTGCCGTCTCAAAGCTGATGCCGTTTCGCATTTGATCTTCAAAGCGGTGTTTCAGGCTGCCGCAGCTCATTTGGACACCTCCTGAAGTTTTGTCAATATTTTTTCACCTGCCTCGAAAAAAATACCGGTGTCGATCCGGCATGACCGGACGGGGTCCCTTCATGCCGGAATTTTTTTTGACAGGTTGCCAACGGCGGTGAATGAGTGTATAATTCTCATAACAGAGACAACTATCCGCTCTGATTACCGGCAGTTTGATACCGGCAAAACAAAGCCATGAAGGCTCGTGCGTTTGAAAGCGTACCGGCATTCGTGGCTTTTTTGACGGCTGCCCGGGGAATTGAAAGCCAATTTTAATCACAGGAGGGGTAAACATGTGCGTGGAAAAAACACCGTGGGAAAAAGCCGTTGAATTTCACGGGCATTCATGCCCGGGGCTGGCGGTGGGATACCGGGTGGCCCAGGTGGCGATGAGGGAGTTGGAAGAGATGCGGTCTCCCGACGAGGAACTGGTGGCGGTGGTGGAAAACGACGCCTGCGGGGTGGACGCCGTCATGCTTTTGACCGGCTGCACCCTGGGCAAGGGCAATTTATTGTACCGGGACTACGGCAAGCAGGTATACACCTTCGGCAGCCGCAACAGCGGCCGGGCAATCAGGGTGTCGGTCAACGGCGAGGTTCTGCACAGGAATGACCCCGTTGCGGCGGATCTCAGGAAAAAGGTTTTAGGGGGCGCCGCCACCGAGGAGGAAAAGAAAGAGTTTTACGCCTATCAGGCGCGGAGAACCAGTCAGATACTGGACATGCCCGAAGGGGATTTCTGCAAGGTGGAAAAAATCGATTTCAATTTCCCCGGCAAGGCCAGGATTTTCAACTCGGTCCGCTGCGCGGAATGCGGTGAATACGTAATGGAGGCCAGGGCCAGGATTAAAAACGGGCAGATTGTCTGCATCCCGTGTTCGGACAATTACGGCAGGGGCTGGTAGCACAGGTTCGTTTGAGATTTCAGTCGGGATCAAACGCAAAGTGATTGACCTTTTTTGAAATAAGGTTTAAAATGCTTTTAGCCGGCAAAATCCCGCAATGAAGGCGGGCGCCGTGCCAAAAGCGAAAGGCCGGAGGGCGCAGCGAACTTAAACTGCGGGAGGACCAACGTCAAGAAGGCCACGGAGGCCCCGGGTTTTATCCTTTTCGGGATAAAAGGGCGCCGTGGCTTTTATTTTTAAATGCGGGAATTCCCGCGGCAATTTTCAGGAAGGGGAGAGGATCGGATCAGTGTCTAAATTCGGGTGGTTCAGAAGATTGCAGGTCTTGGGGTTGATTTCGGCCTTTGTTGTTTCCGCCCTGGCCGGCTGCGGCGGGCAGAAGCAGGCTGGCGAAAAGGCGGCGGGAGGGCAGGAAATAACTTACACGGTGGCCGACCCCACCGGGGACTGGGGGTTTCCATCCCCCTTCGCCCATTACGCGAGGGGGCCGGGCTACATAAGGATGAGCTTTATTTTTGACACCCTGGTCTGGAAGAACGACAAGGAGTACGTGCCGGCCCTGGCCAAAAGCTGGGAATACCTTAAGGAAGAAAACGCCTACGTGTTCAAGCTCAATGACAACGTCACCTGGCACGACGGAAAAAAATTCACCGCCCGGGACGTGGTTTTCACCGTCAGCTACATCAAGGATCACCCCTACCAGTGGGTGGATTCCAGCGTCATAAAGAAGGCTGAGGCCGCCGGCGACCACGAGGTGCGGCTGTACCTGGAGAGGCCATACGCGCCGTTTCTGGACTATGTGGCCTGCACCCTGCCCATCTTGCCCGAACACGTGTGGAAGGACGTGAAAAATCCCGAACAGTTCCAGCAAAAGGAGGCCCTGATCGGGACGGGACCCTTCACCCTGGCGGATTACAGCAAGGATCACGGAACATACCTGTACAGCGCTTATGAAGGTTATTACCAGGGCCGGCCGAAGGTGGCCCAGCTGAAGTTCGTCAAGGTCAGCGGGGAGATGTCGCCGGCGGCCTTGAGGCAGAAGCAGGTCAGCGCGGCCCAGGTGCCGCCCGAACTCAGCGGCGACCTGGGGAAGGAGGGTCTCAAGGTGCTGGCGGGAACCAACGACTGGGTGGCCAAGCTGATGATCAACCACCGGAAGGAGCCTTTCAGCAATAAACAGTTTCGCCAGGCCCTGGCCTACGCCGTGGACCGCCGGGCGCTGGTGGAAACCTGCCTGCGGGGTCATGGGCAGCCGGGCAGCCCCGGCCTGGTTCCCCCGGACAGCCGGTGGTACAACCCGGCCATGCAGGACAGATACCCCTACAGTCCGGAAAAGGCCGCCGAGTTAATCGGCGGGCTGGGCTACGTCAAAAAAGGAAGTTATTTTGAAAAAGACGGCAAAGTGCTGGAGGTGGAGCTCCTGGTCAGCGGCGGCGGCATCGGCGTGCCCGGCGCGCCGCGGGAGCGGGAGGGGGAAATGATCAAGGCGCAGCTGGAAAAAGCCGGCATAAAGGTCAACTTGCGCAGCCTGGAGGCCAAGACTCTGGACAGCCGGGTGGGCGAATGGAAATTCGACCTGGCCTTAAGCGGCCACGGCGGAATGGGCGGAGACCCGGAGATACTGAACAGGGTCATCACCGGCAAGGGGTTCAACAGCGCCCGGTACCAGGACAGCGAAGAAATGAACAACGCCCTCAAACAGCAACTGGCCGCCCTGGATACGGACAGGCGCGGGGAACTGGTGGGCGGGATCCAGGAGCTGTACAGCGAGGAAATGCCCTCCCTGCCCCTCTACTACCCCACCTGGTACTGGGTTCACGACGGCCGGGTAAACCTGTACTACACCCTGCAGGGGGTGGGCAGCGGCGTGCCGATTCCGTTGAACAAGATGTCGTTTGTAAAATAAAGGAGCCCTTTAGATATCCGGGCGAGGCGGTGGTGATTAGTTGGAACTGAGACCCATTGGATTAATCCGGTCCCCCTACAAAGAATCCGGTGAGGCCCCCTTCCAGGGCCGCCTGTCCAGTGAAACATCCGTGCTGGAAGTTTTCCCGGAGTACGGGGACGGCTTGAAGTACGTTGAACAGGCCAGCCACCTGATCGTTCTCTACTGGTGCCACCTGGCCGGCCGGGACACGCTGCGGACGGTGACTCCCCACGGGCCGGAAGAAAGGGGGGTGTTCGCCTGCCGGTCGCCGGCCAGGCCCAACCCCATCGCCTTCTGTGTGGCCGAACTCCTGCGGCGGGAAGGAAACCGCCTCCATGTGCGGGGCGTCGACGCCCTGGACGGCAGTCCTTTGCTGGACCTGAAGCCCTATTCCAGCGAACTGGACAGCGTGGCCGGCGCGCGCACCGGGTGGGTGAACAAGGGATGTAAAAAAGCACGGTTGCATAATACTGAGATTGGAGGTGCGGGGACATGAACTTATGGGAAAGGGCGATTGAATTTCACGGTCACCACTGCTGCGTCCTGGCGGTGGGGTACAGGGCGGCCATGCTGGCCAGGGAGAAGCTGGGCCCGCTGCAGGAAGGCGAACGCCTGGAGGCCGTAGTGGAGACGGCTGACTGCAGCACGGACGCTTTGCAGGCGGTGCTGCGCTGCACGGTGGGCAACCGGCGCCTGCTGGTGCGGGACCGCGGCAAGCACGTGTTCACCGTGGCCAAGCCGGGCAAGGCCGTGCGTCTGGCCCTAAAGCCGGGCATAATCAGCCGTTACGGCACCGACTTCGCTGTTTTAATGGAAAAAGTGGCCAACGGAACCGCTTCACCCGGCGAAAAAGGGCGGTTTTACTCCTGGCAGCAGCCCCTGATGGAATACATACTGCAGGCGCCGGCGGAAGATCTCTTCGACTGCCGGGAGGTCTCCCGCGCGCCGGCGGATCCTGGCTTTGTCTTCGTATCCGTGGCCTGTGACAAGTGCGGGGAGGAAGTCTTCGCCAGTTTCGCCGCCGAGCGGGAGGGAAAGCGGGTTTGCCCGGACTGCGCTGGGGAGAAATGACAGCCCTTAATATCCTCAAACAAAAGGGGCGGGGTTGGGAAGGATGTTGCGGGCCCTTTTCCCGGCCACGAAGCCTGGAGGCGGGAGGCCTGCGCGGCAAATTGGGCGAACTGGCCGGTGGCCTGGCCGGGATGGCTGAAGGGGAGTGAGGCGGATGATCCTGGCACCGCGCAAAAGGGAACAAATACTGCCCCTGCCGGTGGTGCTGATTTCCACCGTAAGCGGCGGGGGCGTCCGCAACGTGGCCCCCTGGTCAAATATAACGCCCATTTTGAGGCCGCTTGAAGAGATAGTCGTGGCCTCCTGGATCAAGCGGGACACCCTGGATAACATCAGGGCCACTGGGGAGTTCGTGGTCAGCGTTCCCGCCGCCGGCATGGCAGAAGCGGTAATGGCCTGCGCCAAAAATTATCCCCCGGAGGAGGACGAGTTTGTACAGGCCGGCCTGAGTCCCCGGCCGTCCAGGAAACTCAAGGCGCCGGGGGTCGAGGGCTGCCTGGCCTGGGCGGAGTGCGTGCTGGTGGAGGAGATCAGCAGAAAGAATTATTCCCTGGTTATCGGCAGAGTCATCCACCTGGAGGCGGACGACCGCTTCTTCAACCAGGCCGGGGAAATGGATTACGAAACGGCAAAGCCTCTCTCGGTGGTGCTGGGCGAAAAGGGGATGTGGTTCACCCGGCCCGTTTTTGCCGGCAGGTACGCCGAATATGCGGAAATGTTCATCGGCGGGAAGGACGGGGCCGCTTCTTCCGGCGGACGGGATTGAATTGAACGGGGAGGGAAGGGCATTGAGCGGCCGGGTGTATACCTTTAGAAGAACAGCAGTCTTTTTCATGGCCGTCTTTCTGGCTTGTGCCGCGGCAGCGGGTTGCGGCGCCCAAAAGACGGGAAGCCGGGACACGGGCGCGGAGAAGGACGTTATTTATACGGTGGCTGACCCGACGGGCGACTGGGGGTTCCCCTCACCGTACGCCCACAATTCCCGCGGTCCAGGCTACGTAAGGATGAGCTTTATTTTCGACACCCTTTTGTGGAAGGACGACCGGGGGCTTGCCCCTGCCCTGGCCGAAAGCTGGGAATACCTGAAGGAAGAAAACGCTTACCTGTTCAGGCTGCGTAAAAACGCCACCTGGCACGACGGGCGGAAACTC
>JAILZP010000059.1 GCA_023512435.1 Peptococcaceae bacterium
AAATGTTTCTTTATTTATGTATTCATAGTGGTAGCATTATTATCCGTGATACAATTTCCCGGGAGTTGCAAATATCAAGACAAACAATAGACAACTATTTTACAATTTTAGAACAGTCTAATCTTATTTATATAAGTAACCCGATAGATATTGCAGACAAGAAAGCGTTAAAGAGCAAGCCAAAAATATATGTGGCCGATGCTGCGCTTAGAAATGCTGTTTTGGTATTAGGAGAGAGTGTTTTGTCGGACCCCGATGAAATGGGTGTCATAATTGAAACGTCTGTTTATAAGCATGTAGCGACGTTCTACTATCCTGTCCTGCCAAAGATAGGTTATTACCGGGATACCAAGAAGAACAAGGAGGTGGATATCGTCGTGGATCTTCCCGGAGGCAAGAAGATTCTCATTGAAACAAAATATCGCATGGATACAAGGATAGGCAAGGAAGATGCAATTGTAACTTTGGCCAACGAGAAGGAAACAGCTGGAGCTATTTTAGTTACAAAACAGGCGGAAGACTTTGGTGTATACAAGGAAACAAAAATTGTAAAAATACCAGCCTTCGCTTTTTTGTATCTTCTGGGTCATGCCGAAAGAGAGTCCCGCTTGGGTAATCCCATCTGACATTCCCCCACGGCTGAAGCTGTGGGGTTCAAGGTTGCCGATTTCTGCCAGTGAACCTCCTCCAGCCATGTGCTGGAGGAGGTTCACTGGTGTTTATCTGGGTCAAAAAGCCCGGTCCGATGGCAGAGGTGGCCATGATCAAGGCCGCCCCAGCGATACGCTCCATGATGATTTTTGGCGGGCACCAATGCTCCCGCACCCTTGGAAGCTGTCGCCGGATAAAAGCCCGGGCCGTTTGGCCATGTAGGGCAGCGCAACCAGGGGAGCCCGGTTCAACTGCTCAAAATCAGAGGCCGTAAAGAGGCCGGATATATAGGCGGAAACATAACCGGCGACGATACCCGTAATCATGCAAAACTGCCTTAAGCTCCCTTTGCCCCAGATACCCGTTCCCACCATGACCGCAAAAGTGATGAAGGCAACGGCAAGATTTTCGCTCCGGCCGGCGGAAGAGGCGCCGCCGGCGCCGAAAAAAAGTTTAACGGCAATGGGTATGATCGAGGCGCCGACCATGAACACCACCACCCCGGCCACCTCGGGAGGAAACAGGAACCGCAGCCGGTTCATTCCCCGCGACAACAGAGCTTCAAAAAGCCCGGTAACGACGGTCATCCCGAACAGCAGGGGATAGCCGCCCGTCTTTACCGCCAGTATGGCGGCCGGAAGAAACGGTTCGCTGCCCCCTTCGGGGGCAAGATAACCCGACCCCAGAGGACCTTTCCGCAAACTCTGCAGGATTGTTCCGACCCCCCCGGCGATCATCGACAGGCTCACCAGGCCCTGCATTTCTTCCGGCGAGCCGTTTACCACCTGGACCACCAGCACGGGAAAAATCAACGCGCTTGACATCAAAAGAACATGCTGGACGGCAAGCACGGCCGTAATAAATAACGGCGGCCGGTCATCGACACCATAGACCAGGTTGACCGGCTTAACATGAGCACGGTTTGCCAAGTTATCACTCCTTAAATTAGGGCGCCTGGAACCGCTGCCGTTATCAAATCAGAACAGCCCGGCCGCCTCCTCACTGGTGGAACAGATCGGGAAAATGGCGGTAAAGCCTGCGATATCAAAGACCTCCCTGACGTGTTCCTTGAGCGAGGAAAGGGCCACTTTGCCGCCGGCGCCGTTGGCTTTCTTCGCAGCCATGAGAAGCACCCGCAAACCGGCGCTGCTGATATAGTCCAACCGGTCAAAATCCAGGATGAAATACTTTTCCCCCGCACCCAACAAATCCGTTAATTTTTTCTCCAGCACGCCTGAATTGCTCGCGTCCAGCCTTCCGTTCAGATCCAACATAATCACGGCTCCGCTTTTGCTCTCCTTGATTTTCACTAAAATTCCCCTTCCTGGTAATAATTACCATTATTCCCTCAACTTAAATTATTTTCTTTTTCAAAAACAATACATTTTTCCCCTGCCTTCTTTCATATCTCAGCTCGTCAACCATTTTCCGGACAAAATAAATGCCCAGTCCGCCTGTTTTTCTCTCTTCCAAAGGCACGTTCAGATCCGGTTCGGGAATTTCCAGGGGATTAAAGGGCATGCCGTCATCCTCCACTGTAATGTTCAGCTCTTTCCCTTCAATTAACAGGTTGATTTTGATCAGGTGATCGTCACTATCCGGAAAACCATAGGATACAATGTTGGTAAAAATCTCATCCAGGGCCAGGTTTACGTCCATGACGGTTTTCAGCGGCAGGCAGCGGCGGTCCCCGAATTCCTCCAGAGCCAGGCTCAACCGCTCCAGTTCAGAAAGGCTGTTTTTCAGTTCAATCCGCGTTTCTTCGTCCAAGGTTCCTGCCATCCTCTCCAAAGCCAACCAAAAGTCCTTTCTCGACCAACCACTCCTGATTCTTCCCAAAACCAGTTAAAAAAAATGCTTTTCACCCGGAACCGGCGCCGGAGCCAAAGCCATCACCGCGGGCAAGGTGAAGTGGTCCACCGCCACCTTCCGCCATCATGTATCGCCGGCCGGGGCAGCCTTATATCTAAGCGCCAGAACGGTAATGTCGTCGGACTGTTCAGCCCTGCCGGCAAAAGCACGGACTGCGTTGATCAATCCATTGGTCAACCCGGCAGCACCGGCATGGCTGTGATTTCTTATCACCTCCGCCAGTCTTTCTTCGCCGAACAGTTCACCTTCCGGGTTCATAGCCTCGTTGATCCCGTCCGTATAAAGGAGGATGGTGTCTCCGTTTTGCATGGTGAAAGAGTGGGAAGCAAAGATAAAACTATCCATAACCCCCAGGGCAATCCCCCGCATCTTGGGCAATTTTTCCAGACTGCCGTCCTTTCTCAGAATAAAGGGGCTGTTATGTCCGGCGTTGCTGCATGTTACACGGCCCGTGGGGATATGTAAAAGGCCCAGAAATACCGTTACAAACATATTTGATTCATTCTCCGCGCAAAGTTCGTTATTTACACCGCCCAGAATTCCTTCGGGGGTCTGCTCTTCGTGGGCCCGCGCCTTTAAAAGGGTTTTGGTCACCGCCATAAACAAGGATGCCGGGACTCCTTTGCCGGAAACATCCCCCACTAGAAAACAGAGGGTGTCTTCATTCAGCAGGAAAAAGTCGTATAAATCACCGCCCACTTCCCTGGCCGGTTCGAGAACGGCGTGGAGATCAAATTCTGTTCTATTGGGAAAAGGCGGAAAGATTTTCGGCACTATGCCCAGTTGAATTTCCCGGGCGACCTGTAATTCGCCTTCTATACGCTTTTTGCGGGCTTCGGTTTCCCGTTCCTTGAGCAGGTTCGTAACGATGTAAATGAAAATACCGATGCCCAATGAATTGGCCAGCACCATGGGCAGGGATATTTGTTTAACCAGGTCCAGTGCGGCATGGTAAGGCCGGGATAGAACAAGCACCAGTCCCATATGCAGAATCTCTACCAGGGCGGCAAACAGGGCGGCAACAACCACCCCGGGCAATTGCTTCCGGCGCAGGACAAAGATCATTCCACCGGCCAAACCGGCAATAACAGTGGAAATGGCGCAGGGAAGAGCCGTCAGTCCACCCAGGGCGTAGCGATGGGCGGCCCCGATCAAGCCGGACCCCAAACCGGCAAGGGGCCCCCCCATGAGACCGGCGATCATGGGCCCCAGGTCCCTTATATTGGCGATGCCACCCAGTATTTCTATGCCGCTCAGCGTTCCATAGATGGAGAATAAACCGAATATACCTGTGAGGTACAGGTTATTTCTCAAGCCGTTTTTCCCTTCCAATACCGGAATAAAAACGCGGCTCCTGGTTATAACGTAAGCAAGTACAATAACAACCGACATGTTTTTGATCAGCGTAATGAGAAGCTGCAAAATGCTATCTATTTTTACTCCCGCCTCTCTAGATCCTTTTTATTAGACCCTCATGCCGCTCACGCGGCACCGGCAAATAATGAAAATCTATTTTCAGGGTATACACTGCGATTTTTGCGCTTGAATCAGCGATAAGAAAAAAGTCTGCCTCCAGCCGCCGCACGGTCCCGTACAGCAATACGGGCCCACCGCCAGATTGAACAATTTTCATATTCGTTCAACCTGCTGTTTGTTAATACGCCGGACCGGAATTCGCATTACAAGCTTTTCGTGTCTTCCAGAAATTTTTTTGCGGCTTGCCGGCTGCCGAATGCTTCACCTGTCCAACTCAGCGCCGGGATCAAGAACAATCGACGCCAGGGGGACAAAGCCAGGTTGAAAGATAATCAAATTTATTTAAAAAGCTTTGGTAATTCTGTGATCAAGGTTTTGCCCCCCATAACGGCTGTCGTTAAAGCCACAAATACGCCAAAAACCGTCATCCAAAGGGGATGTTTATAATCGCCGGTAATCTTTCTGCTATGTGCCGCCGCCAAAACAGAAAGAAGGGCCACCGGAAGAATCAGTCCGTTTAAGGCCCCGGCGGCGATCAATACCTTGACGGGCTTGCCCACCAGCACGAAGACCAGAGCAGACAGGCAGATAAATCCAACGGTAACAAGCGGCTGTTTCTTCTCTATCACCGGATGGAGGCTTCTGAGGAAGGAAACGGAAGTGTAAGCCGCGCCTGCTACCGAGGTAATGGCCGCACACCAGAGCACAATACCAAAGAATTTAAACCCTGCATTTCCGGCGGCGATTTTAAAGACAGATGCCGGAGGGTTGGCCGGGTCCAGGGAAGCGCCGGCGGCAACGACGCCCAAAGCCGCCAGGAACAAAACGACACGCATTACGGTGGTAATCAAAATACCGCTTACCGAAGCCTTCGAGACCTCTTTCAGGTATTCCCGGCCCTTCATTCCCGCGTCGAGAAGGCGGTGGCCGCCGGCAAAGGTAATATAACCGCCCACGGTACCCCCGACGAGGGTTAAAACGGCAAACATGTCGATCCTGTCCGGAGCGACTGATTTTACAATCGCCCGGCCGACCGGCGGGCTGGTCATGACGGCGATATAGACGGTGATGACGATCATGACGAGGCCCAGAACCTTGGCAAAACCATCCAGAGCCTTGCCCGTTTCTTTCGAGAGAAAAACAAATACCGCTATCAGCGCGGAAATGAGCGCGCCCACCCGGGGAGTAAGGCCGAATAGGACGTTCATCCCCAGTCCGGCGCCGGCAATGTTGCCGATATTGAAAGCCAGGCCTCCCAGCACGATGGCGAAGGCAACGAAATACCCCAGACCGGGCAAAACGGCGTTTGCAATATCCTGGCCTCTCATCCCGGACACGGTGATGATTCTCCACATGTTTAACTGGGCGCCGATATCAAGAACAACCGACGCCAGGATGACGAAGCCGAAACTTGCCGCCAGTTCCCCGGTAAACACCGCGGTCTGGGTCAAAAAACCCGGCCCGATGGCAGAGGTGGCCATGATAAAGGCCGCCCCAAGCAATACGCTCCATGGTGTCTTTTGGGCCGGCTTCAATGCTTCCGCATCCTTGGAAGCTCCCGCCGGATAATTCATGTCTGCCCTCTCTTCTCAAACAGATCGCAACTCCAGTTAAACCGCTATAAAGGCACCGCGTGATCACCGCTCACTCCGCTACTCCGCACCGCTTACTTTACTTCCCGGTATGCACCGTTGATCTGCATATCCAAATCTGCCTTTTATTAAAGTTTTAACAGGAACTTAAATAATATTTTAAATGAATTTTGCTTCTTAAAAGCTTGTTCCCACTCTTCCAGTGTAAAAATCCCGCTTACCAGTTTTTCCACGGTCACCAAAGTCTGCCACATATCGCAGGCTGCCGTCATAATAAATACACCTCAAATTCTATCACCTAACTTTACAGTTTTATTCCCGGTCCAGTCCCAACCCGCACTGGTAAAACCGGGAAGCGTGCACGTGCAGGTCCACAAAGCCGGGAAGGATAAACCGTCCGCCATAGTCCCTTACCGGCTCTTGCCCGTATCCCTCCGGCAATCTCTCATAAATTCCCTCCACCGTTCCGTTGTTAACGGCGAAGCGGCTGATGCCGATAAAAAAGCCTCCCAATTTCACACTCCGGGCCTGCGCGCGCACGGCGGCGGCATCCCCCCAGCCGGGGCGGACAGCAGGGGTTTTAGCAAAATAAACCTGCCGGTAAAGCAGGTAGGGGCCAATTTGCTTCTAGCCGGCATCTTCTTCACAAAATCGACCCCTCGATCAATTTTTATAATCTTCCTGTTCATCTTTTTCAACTCTTACTTATCATCCTGCCTCAATTCCTGCAGGTAGCTGACGCCGATCAAGCCCCTTTCAATGGTTGAAGCGTCCAACAGGTGGCGCATATCTATAAAATCTCCCTGTTCCACCACCAGGTCGATCTGCTTTTCCAAATTGACTGCCTTCCCGGGGAAGGGCTGCGGGCTGAAAAAAACCCCGTGGTTGTGCAGCATCTGGCTTTTGCCCCCCGTATTGGCCGGGTGCAGGTAAAAGATACGGTTCAATATATCCTGGTCAAAAACCGACAAGTCCGCCTCCAAAGATACGCCCACCCCGCAAATGAGGCCGGTTACGCCGGTATGCCTGGGTTCTTTGTCTGATTCGAGCCACTGCTCCACGTTCTCGCCGTCGGTGATCATTTTGCCGTTGGCCGGGGCAAATTCACTTACGGGCGACTTTAATATGCCCGAGCCGAAAACCGCGGGCATCAGGGCGCAGGCGGCCAGGCCGACGGCGCCCTTGTAGTCGGGACGCCTGACAGACGCCAGCCGGAACAGCTCGCTGTAGATCTCCCCGAGGGATACACCCCGGGGGTTTTCGCTTACAAAGTAAAACAATTCGTTAAACACACCGTTTAAGGAGACGTTAAAACCCGTTCGCACCCTGACCTTGCCGGTGTCGGCCTTCGGAATAAGAAAGTCGGGGGTGTCGTTGCCGTCGGTGGGCAGCCAGACCATGGTCCCGCCGATGGTCATCATCTCGCCCATCACAGTATAGTAATCGTCCACCGCGTCCCCCAACGCTCCCAATCCGATGGAATATTCGGCCTCGGAAAAAGTTTTGGAAAAAAGCCTTTCTTTATTAACCCTGGCGTATAATACATCCTTGATGTCTCCCGTCACCAGGGCCTCGCCCTTTTCTGCGGAAACAGGAATTACTGTCGCCCGGCCGCAGGACAGGTCAATTTTTGCGAGCTGTTCCCAGTTTTGCAGCAGCTCTTTTTCCCTGATGCTTTTCAGTCCGTGGGCGACAGCCTGTTCCAAGGTGTCGAACAGGGGCAAAATGGACAGGAATCCCGCCGTATCCATAACGTCCCGGCAAAACCGGCCGGCGCGGCACAAGGCGACAGAACCTTCATCCCGTCTCATCCTTTTGCTGACCGACATGATGATCCTCAGTACCGCGCTGCTGATGTAGCTGACACCCTTTAAATCGAACACCACCGCCGAGATTTCAGGCGTCAATTGTTGTTCCACCGAGTTTTGCAGGTCTTTTGCCGCAAAGGCGTCGGCTCTCCCTTCCAGCGTCAGGATCAAAAGCTTACCATTCCTGTTTGCCATAACTTTCATCCCGCATCAACCCCCCAGAAATTTATTCCATCCCGCCTGTTTCACCGGCATTCATTGCATCAGGATTTCCGGGCGCTTCAAGCAATACGCCGCAGCTATTTTTTCGCTGCATGTCACGAATATTCTATGTTAAAAGAACATAGGGATGGGGTTTAAATCTTCTTCCCGCAGCGGCTCTTTCAGCCAGCCCATCCCGGCCGGCACGTCGTAAAGCCGCCCCGGGGCAAAACGCGCCCAGAAGTGGCGCAGGCCCGGCACCACCACCTTGACCACGGGCATTCCCACCTCGGCCCGGGTCATTGCTTATTAGTATGAAGCCCCATCCGGACAACTCATAAAGCTCTCAACAACAACGCCTCGCCGGTATCGTAAAAAATCATGCCGGATTTAATTTGCCTTTTTAGTTTGGTAATACGTCACGGCTTCTTTTTCATTACACAACTTTCGCTATAATTTCCTGGGATTTGGTGGCGGACTTCTTTTATTCCTTAATCAGCACCGGGGCGGTAGCCTGGGCCGGGATCAGCGCCACCAGGGGGGCAAAAACGACTCACGGTGCTGGTCCCCGTAAAGAAAGCAAAAATGGTCCCCAGAGAGTCCGCAAACAAGGCTTTACCGATGCGGGGCAGCCGCCCCCGTTCGTCGAGCAGCCCCGCCTTGCGCGACACCCCGATCAGCGTGCCGATGTTCTCGGACATATTTTTATGATTTGCCGGCTGCTGGACTATTGTTTGGAGAAATGTTTATAATGGAGGAAAGAGACTTTAAGGGGTGGTCTGATATGCCGGTGGTTTTATCGGACAGGATCTACACCGTTGAGGATTACATGAAAATGGATGACGGCAGGCGGTATGAGTTGATTGGGGGGAAATTGTTTGTGGTACCAAGCCCAAGGCCAAAACACCAAAGGGTTAGCGGGAGAATTTTTTACCAATTTGAGAACTTTCTAAAGAATAACGATTTAGGAGAAGTTTTTGATGCTCCTATTGATATTGTTTTAGGAGAACATATACTTCAGCCTGATGTATTATTTATCACCAAAGAACGTTCAGATATTATCGGAGAACTGAACATCCAGGGTGCGCCGGACCTGGTGGTTGAGATATTATCTCCGTCCACTGCCGCCCATGATAAAAAGAAGAAAAGCCGGTTGTACTTTAAACACGGGGTAAAGGAATACTGGCTGGTGGATCCGGACGCTAAAATTGTGGATGTATTTAAAGCCGGTGAGAAGGAATGGCGGTGGGTGGGCGCCTTTGACCAGGAGGATATTTTGCATTCTGATTTGTTACCCGGGTTGGAAATAAAACTCACTGAGGTTTTTAAGGGGTTGAAATAGTTTTTCATGTCGAAGAGTTTCCTGATTTAAATGCGGCTACGGCGTCCATGACATCACCGAAGCTATTGATAGAAGCGTTGGGTAACCTGGTCCTGGCAAGCTGTTCCCAGGTTGTGCCGGACATAACACCCATTTTTGCCTCACCGGCATCGGTAAGTTTTTGATTCACTCTTTCAGAAGAGAACCAAACTGCCCTCATTGGCCCGAACTTTCTTCGCCGAATTTAAATTACATGCACATGAATTCCAATGTGATCTTACGCCCGTTTCCCCAGGTAGGCCGCCACCACCCGGGAGTCCCGCTCCAGTTTGGCGCTCTCGCCGGACAGCGCTATTCTCCCGGTTTCCATAACGTACCCGAAGCTGGACACCTTCAGGGCCTGCCGGGCGTTTTGCTCCACCAGCAGAATACTGACGCCCTGTTTGTTCAGTTCGCGGATAATGTGGAACACCTCCGCCACCGCCTGCGGCGCCAGCCCCATGGAGGGTTCGTCCAGCAGCAACAGCCTGGGCCTGGCCATCAGCGCCCGGCCGATGGCCAGCATCTGCTGCTCACCGCCGGAAAGGTTTCCGGCGGGCTGCGCCCGGCGCTCCTTTAAAATGGGAAACCGCTCCATGATCATGGCGATGTCCCGCGCTATTTCCCGGTCCCTGCGGCTATAGGCGCCCATCTCCAGGTTTTCCTCCACAGACATGCGCCGGAAAATGGCCCTGCCCTCGGGTATCATTGTGATCCCCATCCGGGTGATCGCGTGGAGCGGCAGGCCGGTGATGTCCCGCCCCTCAAACAGGATTTTCCCCGACCGGGGCTTGACGGCTCCGGCAATGGCACGCAGGGCGGCGGTTTTACCGGCGCCGTTGGCCCCGATCAGGGTGACCACCGCTCCCGCGGGGACCCTGAGGCTGATCCCCTTCAACACCCGGATGTTGCCGTAGTACGATTCCACGTCTATGAGTTCAAGCAAGGCCGGTTTCCTCCCTTCCGAGGTAGGCCCGGATTACCTCCGGGTCGTCCCGCACCCGGTTCGGGGTTCCCTCGGCGATCTTTTGGCCGAAATTCAGCACCGCCACCCGGTCGCACAGGCTCATCACCAGGTTCATGTCGTGCTCGATAATCAACACGGCAATCCCCGTCTCCCTGATCCGCCGGATCATTTCCTGCAGGGATTCGCTTTCCGCTTCATTCAGGCCCGCCGCTGGTTCGTCCAGCAGGATGATCCCGGGCCGGGTGGCCAGGGCCCGGGCGATTTCCAGCCGCCGCTGACAACCGTAGGGCAGGGCGGCCGCCGCAATATCGCGATACGGGGCCAGCCCGACCATGGCCAGCAGTTCCCCGGCCCGCTCCCGCACCTCCCGCTCCTCTTTCCGGAAAGCGCCGGTGCGGAAGAAGGCCTGCCAGGCACCGGTCCGGGTGCGGCAGTACTGGCCGGCCATGATGTTTTCCAGGGCCGTCAGGTGGTTGAACAGCCGGATATTCTGAAAGGTCCGGGCGACGCCCAGGGCGGTGATCCGGTGCGGCTTTTTCCCCGCCAGGGAGGTGTTGTTCAGCAGTATGTCGCCGCCCGACGGGGACAAAAGGCCGGAGATCAGGTTGAACACCGTGGTTTTCCCGGCGCCGTTGGGACCGATCAACCCGACGATTTCCCCCCGGGCCACCTCCAGGTTTAGGTTATCCACGGCGGCCACCCCGCCGAAACGTTTGGACACCCCTTTCAATTGCAGCAACAAGATTAATCCACCTCCCCGGAGGAAGCCCTTGCATCCATACCGTCCATAGCCCGCTTTTTGCGGAGGGAGAAACGGCACAGCAACTGCCGGTCAAGCAGCCCCTGGGGCCTGAACACCATCATTGCCGCCAGCAGCGCCCCGAAAATAATCCACCGGAAGTCTTGCATAAACCGCAAAAACTCGGGCAAAACGCTTAAGACGGCCGCTCCCAGAAGCCCTCCCCAAACCAGCTCGCTGCCGCCCAGGACGACGAACAGCAGGATGTTGACGGCCCGGTGGTAGTTGAAGTCACCGGGGGCGATAAAATTGGTGACATGGGCGCTGATGGCCCCGGCCAGTCCCGCCAGAAAGGCCCCCTGCACAAAGGCCAGCATCTTTATGTAGGTGGCGCCGATGCCCATCACTCCGGACGCCACTTCGTCGGCCTTGACGGCCGCCATGGCGCGACCGGTGCGGGAGTTCTCCTGACGCAGAACGAACGCCACACAGGCAGCCAGCACGAAATAACAGAAGACCACTGTGGTCAGGGCAGCCAGCCGGGGCAGGTCAAGCCCCGCCAGGTCCCCCTGCAGCCCCCAGGACCGGTACAGGGCGGAGAAATAGTCGTTCAGGTTGGGTATTTCCGGCATGCCCAGGGCGCCGTTGGTTATCTTCAGGTTCAAGAAAAGCACCCGCACCACCTCGCCGAAGCCCAGGGTGGCGATGGCCAGGTAAACCCCGGTGAGGCGCAGGGCCGGAAACCCCAGCAGGACGCCCGCCAGCGCCGCTGCCGCGGCCCCGGCGGGTATGGTGGTGAAAACGGGCAGTCCGTAATGAAGGCTCAGGATGGCGGCGGTGTAGGCTCCGATGCTCATAAACCCCGCGCAGCCCAGGGAAAGCTGGCCGGCGGAAAGGGGCAGGTAAAAACTGAGGGCCAAGATGGAGTTTACAGCCATGAAAGTGATTATCTGCAGGTGATAAACATTTAATAAATCCATCCCGCTCACCCCTTCCTGCCCTCAAGCTTGCCGAAAATACCGGAAGGTTTGATCAGCAGCACCGCAATCAAGATGATGAAGGCCACGGCGTCACGGTACGACGACCCGATGTAAGCGATGGCCAGCACTTCCGCCGCTCCCAGCAGCAGGCCGCCCGCCACCGCGCCGGCCACGCTGCCCATGCCGCCCACGATGATTATGGCCAGCCCTTTAAGGCCGTAGGCAATGCCCATGGTGGGGGACACGGCGTTGAACTGCAGCCCCACCAGCACCCCGGCGGCGCCGCCCAGGGCCGACGCCATTACCACGGCGGCCGCCATGACCGAATTGACGTTCACGCCCATCAGCCCCGCGGCTTCGGGGTTTTCCGCCACGGCCCGCAGCGCCTTGCCCAGCCTGGTGCGGGCCAGCAGCACTTTTAAGGCGACCACCAGGGCCAGGGATATGCCCAGGATGACGATTTGCAGCAGGGAAATGTTGACAGTCCCGAACAGGTTAAAAAACCTGGGCTCGACGCTGGCAGGAAACCTGACGGACTGGGGGCCGAATATCTTCATGGCCAGGCTCATCAGGAAAATGGACACGCCGATGGTGCTGATCAGCGGCGCCAGGTGCGAAACCCCCTGTTTTCTTAAAGGCCGCAGGGCCAGGCGCTCAAGCGCCCAGCCCAGCAAACCGGCGCCGGCCATGGCGCCGGCCACCGCCGCCCAGACCGGGCAGCCCGTCCCGGTAACCAGCAAGAGCCCGATAAATGCCCCGATCATGAATATTTCCGCGTGGGCCATGTTGATGATTTCCAGCACCCCGAAAACCAGCGTGTACCCCGCAGCCACCAGGGCATAAGTGGCTCCCGCCGTCAAACCGTTGATCACCTGCTGCCAGAACATGGTCCGAAATTCACCTTCTTAATAAATCCAGGCTAAAGTCCAAAGTCTAAGTCCTTTCAACTTTCGACTTTTTCTCCTACTTCACTTCCCGGTATGTTCCACCAGCTATTTGCAGCACCATTGCATCCATCAAGGGGTTGCCGTTTTCGTCAAAGGAGAACCTGCCGGTCACACCCCGGTAATCCTTGATGGCCGCCAGGGCGTCCCTGAACCTGGCGCGGTCGGCGGCGGCCCCCTCGGTCTTCAGGGCCTCGGCCATAATCCCCAGGGCGTCGTAAGACTGGGCGGCAAACTGGTTCGGGACGGTGTGGTAACGCTTTTTGTACTCCTCCACGAAATCCCGCACCGCCGGGTCGTCTTTGCCGGCATACCAGGGGCTGCCGACCAGCGCGCCTTCCGCCGCTTCGCCGGCAATCTTAATCAGTTCGGGATCGTTGAACCCGTTGCCGCCCATCACCGGCAGGTTGATTCCCTGCTGCCTGGCCTGGATTAGAAG
>JAILZP010000078.1 GCA_023512435.1 Peptococcaceae bacterium
GACAACCATGAAGAACTCACAGCTCGAAAAGCTCGCATTAATCACCGAAAGCACATTAATCGTGGGGGTGGACATTGCCAAAAAAACCCACTATGCCCAGTGTTGCGACTATCGGGGAGTGAAGCTCCACAAGGCCTTCCCATTCCAGAATACCAAAGCCGGCATTGATTGTCTACTGGCAAAGCTGTATGAAGTTCAGGAAAAACACGATAAAAGCACCATCATTGTAGCTATGGAGCCCACCGGCCACTACTGGGAGAACCTCGCTACGACATTAAAGAATCAAGGGATCCTGGTGACGTTGGTGAGTTCCCTGCATGTTCATCAGAGCAAGGAACTGGACGATAATTCGCCTGCCAAGACAGATCCTAAAGATGCCGGGGTAATCGCCAGCCTGGTCAAGGATGGACGTTTTTCCATCCCGAATATGCCTGAAGGCATCTATGCCGATATCAGGAACCTGGTGCGCTTCCGCGACCAAATTGTCCAGGAGCAAATCCGGTACAAATTACGCTTGCAAACCCTGATGGACCGGTATTTTCCGGAACGGGCCGGTATCTTTAAAGAAATCACAGGCAAAGCCTCGCTGGCAATCTTAAAACAGTATCCGTTCCCGTCCGATATAAACGGGGCTGCGGAAGAGGCGCTGGCAAAAGTAATGGCTGAGGCGACTCATAACAAAGTGGGTAAGTCAAAAGCCGCTCAATTGATCCAGGTGGCCCGGCATTCCATCGGGATCACGGAAGGTCTTGCATCCGCCCGGTTGCAGGCAACCAGCCTGGTGCAAATGCTGGAACTGCTGGCCTCCGAAAGCACGAAAATCGAAGACCGGATCAAGGAACTTTTGAGCCAAATCAGTTATGCCAAACCCATACTGACTATCCCTTGTATAGGGCCGGTGTTAGCAGCTGTTATTGTTTCAGAAATTGGCGATATAGACCGTTTTAGCAACTGGAAGCAGTTGCGCAAACTGGCCGGGCTGAATCTGAAAGAGAACAGTTCCGGCACCCACAAGGGTAAAACCCGGATCACCAAAAGGGGCCGGTCAAGGTTGCGCTCCGCTCTTTACCGGGCAGCTCTGATTGCAATCGCCAAGGTCCCGGAATTCCGGGCACTCCATGACTATTTCACCACCCGGACGTCCAATCAACTGGCCGGCAAGCAATCGGTTATCGCCATTTGTTGTAAACTCCTGCGGATTATCTTTTCGCTGGCGAAAAAAGGTGGCTCATACCAGCCGGAACTGGCTCTGGGTGAATACCGGTGGCAGCAGCTTGGCCTGGCTGCATAAAAAAACAAGCAAAGTGTTAGCGTTTCATGCAGGGAGCGGCGACCTTGACAGCCCTAAGGACTGCGGTGGATAGAAAGTACCGACGGGCGGCTCCGAAACATGAAAACAAGGGTTAGCGCCCCGTCTGTACTTCAATTATACCGCAGTCCTCTTAACGGGCTGTCAAGGTTGCCCTGCGGCGCCGCGTGCCATAACGACAGTTTCCTCCGGGCTCACCAAAACATGAAGGTAAAAGAAGGGTAACGGCCTCATGCTACCTGACTGCCAGGTATGGGGTTAGCGTTGAATTGAAAAGACAAAAACAGCGCCGGAGTAGCCGATGAAATTTATCTTTGGGGCATGACCCTGTTTGGTAGCACCGCCGGCCTCCACCCCTGCGCAGGCTGAACGAAGGAAAGTTTGGGGCTGTTTCATACACCTCCCCGGGAGGTATGAGAGAGTGGGCCGCCTGGGTGATCTGTGGAGATCCATTGTGCGCGTTATAAAT
>JAILZP010000060.1 GCA_023512435.1 Peptococcaceae bacterium
GGTTTTAGTCGACTATCATTTTACCAAAGAAGGTAGGTCTCTTTCTATTTTTCTCCTACAATTACTTTACACCGGGTCGCCTTTGGTGTGACCGGCCTTTGGTTTTTTATCGCCTTTGGTATTGACAATAAACGGAGATGATATTATTATTTTAATGAAATATAGTTCATAATAAAACGGCAGCAGGGAGATGGGTTTTATGAAAATGGCTTTGCCCAATGATAACGGGCAAATAAACCAGCATTTCGGCCGCAGCAGGGAGTTTGCCATCCTGACAGTGGAAAACGGGAAAGTCGTCAGCCGGAAAAAGGTTTCGGCGGAGTCCCTTCAGCACGACCACCAGGGACTGGCGGATTTGCTGGCCGGTGAAAATGTTGAGGTGGTTATACTGGGGGGGATTGGCCCCTATGCCCTCCAGGCCCTGGAGAGTAAAGGCTTTAAGGTTGTAACCGGCGCCTCCGGAGACATCGACACCGCCGCGGAACAATACGCCCGGGGAGAACTGGTATCCCGGGGGGCCGTCTGCGGACACCACCATCACAGTCACACCAGTGAGCACCATCACAGCCGCGGCTGTGATCATCAACATGGACACTGCGGACACCATCACGATTAAAACAGCAGCAAGCGAGTGAAAAGCACCCGAAGGGGTGTTTTTCTTTTCAGGTGGCCGCCACAGCCAGAAGCATTCCCACTAGTATGGAAGCCAGGCCGAAGCCCCCGTACCGGGCCCACTTCTTAAATTCAGGGGGCCATTTCCGGGGAACCAGAAGCAGGTTTTTTTCCCCGGTGGTGATGCTGAGATAGGTAATCATCAGGCCGGCGGCGCTTAACAGGGAAATTCCCGCCAGTACGAAAAGAAGGCTTAAATATAACATCGTTTTATGTCCTTTTTGGCTGGTTATATTAATATCTTAACCCAGATATTGTCTTTGCGGCAACCAATGGGCTGAAAAAGAATTATTTAGTCAATTGCGCTCAATGTCCCCCTTTGTTATAATTCTATCAGCTTCGGCCGCCGGCGCCTGATACAAACCCTTTTATATTCCGGTGTAAGAGAAGGGGTACTGATGAGCGACTGGAAGGAGATTATCAGCAAGTACAAGGTTTCAGCGCAAACCGTGATGCCCGGTGAAAATGTCCCCGGCAGTCCTTTCTGGGTCCTTATGGAAATAAAAGACGGAAAAAACACCGGAAATTATCACAGTATCGGTAAACAGGGTGACCGGGCAATGATCATGCTGTTTCCCCAGAAGCGCATGGCTGACTGGGCGGCCGGTGAACTTGCCCGGCACAGCAGTGATTTCCAGGTCAGAGGCGTCAGCGCTGAACATCTGGAAGTGCTTCTGAGGCTCTGTGAGGATGGGTACCCCCTGCAGCTGGTGATTGCCGCCTCTGATCTGAACGAAAAGGGTGAACTGTGCGGGGCGATAATGTCGCCCCACCAAATCAGGGAGGCCCTTGCCTGGTAAATTCTCGCCGTGGAGTTTTTGGGGCACGGGTGAAAAATATTATTTGCCGGTTTTCAAAATCATACTACGGCAACTGACAAGGAGTGAAAATGTTGCTGTCACTGGACAAGCTGTACCCGCAGCTCAGCTACGCTCAAAAAAACGGGCTTTTCGAAGGATTAAACTCAATTTACAGCGGCCTGCCCGAAACAGCCTGTGACCGCTGCGGTACCTGCTGTACCGTTCCTCCCCCGGCCTATATCATCGAGTACCTGAACATGTTCCGCTACATGAAGGAAAACCTTTCGGATCTGATACCAAGCTTGCTGGAAAAGGCGGTAAGGTTTTACTTTCTGGAGCTGGTGGATATCAATCTTAAATGCCCCTTCCTCGGTGAAGAAAACCTTTGCCTGGTTTACCCGGTGAGGCCTCTGAGCTGCCGCGGATACGGCCTGGCCAAAAAAGGGAATTTTGGCGGGGATAGGGGAGAAATGGAGGAGTTGGCCCGGCGCTACAAGGAAAAATACGGGATTATTCTCCCCGCGGAAGTGGTTGGTTTTAAACTGCCTGAATGCGGCAAGGTAAGGGTTGTGGACGGCAGAAAAGCATCTGCCGAATTGCTGGAAGTGGCCGTTTCCTACGTCGCCCAGCTGGAAAGCCGGCTGTTTCCCGTTGAACTGGTGGATAAAGAATATACCTTTGTGCCTTTTGTAACTCACTTGGCGCTGACGGTGCTTTCCGAAGGGGCAAGGATCAGAAGGCCCAAGGTGATGAAGGAGTACCTGGAGACGGGCGGCAGTGCCATGTTGAACGGTTTTATTGAAAAAGCAAAGCAAGTGAGTTTATAGGAGAATTTCCCAATTTTCCGGATTATCCGGTCGTTTTTCCGGCCCGAACGGAAGTATTGTATCCTTACCGGAAAAAATTTTAATTTTTTGGGACAGGCATGAAGGGAATTTTTAATCTAACTAGAAGTATAATCTACTAAGGAGAGGGGACACACCTGCTGAAGCCCGGGTGTTTCTTTGTGGACAGGAATGTCCCCAAATATTGAATACAACCCGGTGTTGCCGATCGACATACACTCCCGTCGGTGAGGGGCGGGGAATATCGAAGTTTTAAGTATAAAAGACAAGTGAACGCCTTCACCATCACAAATTAATTTTATAAACGGCCGCCACGATAAATTTTTACAATTTAGATTGGCGGCTGTTTCAGCCCCAAGAAGGGGTAGGGAAGACCAGGTAAAAGAGAAAAAGATTTCTTTTATATTTATGCTGTTTATAAAATATTGTTCATGATTGGTCAGGGGGGAGAATCGTGGCCCAAAGGGTTTATATCGACGCCGATGTGCTGATTTTGGGCGGGGGCACGGCGGGCTGTCTGGCCGCCTGGGAAGCCAGGCAGGTCGGCGGGGACGACCTTAGGATAGTCATCCTGGAAAAAGCCTTTATCCGGCACAGCGGGTGTCTCTCCGCGGGCATGAACGCCTTGAACATGTATATAAACCAGGGCACCCCGGAGGATTACGTGTCTTACGTCAGGTACGATCTCTGCGGCGCGCCGATAAGGGAGGATATCATCCTTTCGGTGGCCCGGGAGGTAAATGACACTGTCAAGATAATGGAAGCCGCCGGCCTGCCGATGAAAAAGAAAGAGGACGGCCGCTACCTGAACCGGGGCAAGTGGAATATCGAGGTGAACGGCTCCCTGCTGAAACCCATCACCGCCGCCAAGGCTTTTGAGGCCAAAGCGGAAATTTATAACCGGGTTTACGTTACCGAGCTGATTGTTAAGGATAATGTATGCCTGGGCGCGGTAGGGTTTGGCGTCCGTGACGGAAAGTTTTACGTCTGCCGCAGCAAGGTAACACTGCTGTGCACCGGCGGCGCCGCCGGGCTCTGGAGGCCGAATAACCGCCGGGACGCCCACCACCGGATATGGTATTTCCCCTTTAACTGCGGTTCCGCGTATGCAATGTGCAAACGGGCCGGGGCCGAGATGACCTCCTTTGAAATGCGTTTTGTGCCGGTGAGGACCAAAGACACTTTTTCGGCCACCGGAACGTTGGCCATAGGCATGGGCGCCCCGATGGTCAACGCCCTGGGCGAACCATTTATGGAAAAAGACCCGTACTACCTGTCCTGGGGGGGACACACCGCTCCCACACCTATCCGTATGCTGGCCTTGCAAAGGGAAACCCTGGCCCACCGGGGGCCCATTTACATGGATACCACCAAAGGCGACCCCGCCAAGGTAATCGGCCTCAAGGGCCAGTACCTGGACATGAGCCCCTGCATTGTCCTCTACTGGGGCTGCAACGACATTGACCCGTCGAAAGAGCCAATCGAGATTGATGGTGGTGACCCGCACATGGTGGGGGCCCATGCCGGCATGTCCGGCGCCTGGACAAGGGGAATTACCCGGGAAACCACGGTCGACCGCCTGTATGTTTCCGGGGATGCCCTGGGAGCGGCGCCCAGCAGGTTTATTTCCGGTTCCTGGACCTGCGGCAGGATTGCCGCCCGCCACGCGGTCAACGCCCTCCGGGAGAACAGTTGCCAGCTGGCGGATATACCGGAAGATGATCTGAATAAACTGGAGGACATCACCTTTGGCCCCCTTAAAAGATATGAAGAAAAAGTCAAAGAGGGTGTCTGGACTGACGGGACGCTCATGGGGGGCATTACGGCAAAAGACATGGAATCCCGCATGCAGAAGGTCATGGAGGAATACTGCGGCGGGAGGACACACTGGTACTATGTTAATGAAACTTACCTGAACATAGCCAGAAAGCACATCAGGCGCATGCGCCAGGATCAGCTGCAGTATCTCTGCGCCAGTGACCTGCACGACCTGCAGTTGGCCTGGGATGTAATTAACCGCCTGGATGTCTGCCAGCTGGTGATTGAACACATCAGCTTCAGGAAAGAAACGCGCTTCCCGGGATACGTCAACAGGTCCGACTATGCCGGCACCGACCCTGATTTTGATTGCTTTATAAATTCCAGGTGGGATCCGGTGAGCGACGAGGTCATTTGTTTTAAGGTTCCCTATGAGCAGATTGTCAAGGGTGACCGGAAAAAACAGAGTATATGATAACCGCCTGCAAGGGAGTGTGTTTTCTGATGCCCCCCAAGGTTGACCCTACAAAATGCGATGGCTGCAAGGGAGAAAGCGAGCCTTTGTGCGAGCAGGTATGCCCGGGCAACCTGATGACCCTGGACAAGGAAACCATGAAGGCTGTAATCCGGGAACCCTCGGATTGCTGGGACTGCATGACCTGCACCAAGGCCTGCCCCCGGCAGGCCATCATGACCGTCCTGCAGTATCAGCTGGCCTATTTCCCGGGCAAATTGATCCCTCTGGTGGGGACAAACAGCGTTACCTGGACCTCCATCGACTGTCACGGCAGGGTGGAGAGGTTTGTCATGAAAACCCTGGCTTCGGGAGACGACGAGGACGAAGATTGAGGGATACCGCCCGGAAAGTCATTACATGTGAAAGCTAGGAGCTGTGAGTGGCTAACAACATAGGGATATTCGTGTGCGGGTGCAGGGGGTTGGTGGCCGATGTCATTGACCCGGCCCGAATGCAGGAAGAGCTGGCCAAACTGAAAAAATCGGTCGGCGCCCGGGTGGTGCACCCTTGGTTATGCGGCGACGAGGGCCGGGAGGTGATCCGGGACACTATTTCCCGGTGCGGCCTGGACTGCGTCGTCCTGGCGGGCTGCCCCGGCGCCGTTCACGAGGGTCTGTTCACCGGCCTGGCGGTTGAGGCCGGCCTCTCCGCCGAAATGGTCCTCAGGCTGGACATCAGGGAAGGGTGTGCCTACCCGCACCGTGAAAATCCTGCGGAAGCCTTCCGGAAGGCCGCGAACCTGATCAGGATGTGGACTGCCCGGGCCAGGCTGGCGGAACCTTTCAGCCCGGTTGTCCTTCCCGGGAACAGGGAGGTGGCGGTGATCGGGGGAGGGCTGGCCGGCATGACCGCCGCCCTTGACCTGGCGGAGGCCGGGATTCGTGTGACCCTGATCGAGAGGGAATCCTATCTGGGCGGAAACGTGGCCCGCCTGGACAAGATTTTTCCCCGCCTGTGCGACGCCAGGTGCGGTTTGACCTACCTGTACAACAGGATTCGCGAGACCGGAAAGGTTAAGATAATGACGCTTGCCGGGGTCCGGGCCCTGGAGGGAAGCGCCGGAAGATACACGGTTAACGTGGCGGTCACCCCGCGCTATGTCCGGGAAGGTCTATGCAACGGCTGTGGAAACTGTGTCGAAGCCTGCCCGGTGGAGGTGGCCGACGAATACAACTACGGCCTGGGAAAACGCAAGGCTGTTTACGCGCCCTATCCCCTTGACCCGGTGGGTTCATACGTGATTGACCGCCGGTTTTGTCCCCCGGGATGTGAAGCCTGCAGCCGGGCCTGCCCGGCGGGAGCCGTGGACCTGACCCAGGAACCCGTGGAGTACAGCCTGCGGTTCGGGTCAGCGGTGGTGGCCACGGGCTGGAAGCCGTACCCCGTGGAAAAGGTTGAAAGGCTCGGCTATGGTGTTTTCCCGGATGTGATCACCAGCCTGCAGATGGAACGCCTGACGGCCGAAGACGGCCCAACCGGGGGGAAGCTGCTTTGTCCCGGCAGCGGCCGTGAGGCGGGGCGGGTTGTTTTTGTGCAGTGCGCCGGAAGCAGGGACGTGGGACACCAGGCCTGGTGTTCCGCGGTGTGCTGCACCGCTTCCATAAAGCAGGCCCTTATCATAAAGGAAAAAAATCCCCGGTGCCGGGTATACATTTTCTACACCGACATCAGGACGCCCGGGGAGTACGAGGAACTTTACCTCAGGGCGCAGCGGGCCGGGGTGGTGTTTGTGAGGGCCAATCCGGCCGAAGTGGGCGCCGGTTCTTCGGGCGGGCTGACCATTACCGCCGAGGACACCTTAATGGGCCGCGTGTTCCGGACCGGGGCCGACCTGATAGTGCTGGCCGCCGGCATGACCCCGTGCGGAATGGAAGAAATCCGGGGGGAGGAAGCCCGGGGAGCACCCCGGCGGGAAGTTTCCCGCCGGTACGGGCTGGTCAGCGCCGGGGGGTTCCACGTGGGCCACAGGCAGTGCTTTCCCATGGAATCGGCGGACCGGGGGATATACTTCGCAGGCTGCTGCCAGGAACCCATGGATATGGGGGCCGCCGCCAAAAGCGCCCTGGCCGCCTCCGGAATGGTGATCAAAACGGCGGCTCCGGAGGTTGAGGTTTCACCGCTGGTGCCCATGGTGGACAAAAGCGGCTGCGACAAGTGCAAGAGGTGTATGGAAGAGTGCCCCTACGGGGTGTTCCGCCTGGACGGGGAAGGCTACCCGGTCCCCGACAGGCTGTTCTGCCGGGCCTGCCACGTCTGCGTGGGGTCCTGCCCGCGCCAGTGCATTGTTCACCAGGGGTTTGGCATCAGGCAGCAAATAGCCATGGTGGGCGCCAGGATAAAGGAAACAGCCCCCGGGGAACCGCTGGTGATCGCCTTCCTGTGTGAGAATGACGCTTATCCTGCGGTCCTGGAGGCCGGGCGGAGGGGAATGGTCTACCCCGCCAATATCCACGTGATTCCGGTAAGGTGCGCGGGATCTGTGAACATGGCGCTGATCAAGGACGGAATATCGGCGGGCATAGACGGCTTTCTGCTGGCGGGCTGCCGGTCCGGCGAGTGCCACCATATCTCGGGGTCCGACCGGGCCGCCGGGCGTTTGGAAAACATCGGGGATACTTTGCGGGACATGATGATTGACCAGGACCGGGTGAAATTCTTAAGGCTTGGAATAGGGGAAGCGGAGGTTTTTGCCGGGGAGGCCGGGGCATTTGTCCAGAGGCTGAGGCAGCTGGGAGCCAATCCCTTCAAAAACGCGGTGAAGGTATAAAAGGGCATCCCTGCCGGAACGCTAACAATTTCACTAAAGGGGGTGGTCCGCCGGCCAAAGACGTCGGCTTTGCATCTGAAATGCATTTTGTATAATTTATTAATTTTGCCAGGGCAAAAAAGGAGGATGTTCACATGCCGACGTCGAACACATTTAATTGCGAAAGGTAAATTAACCATGTTGTACGGTTGAAATCAAGCATTAAACGGTCGGCGGCCCGCCGGCCGCAGGGTACCCAACCCCCGTACCGGTGGCATTTTAAATGTTAACAGATAAGTTTTTTTTAAAAATAGCAAGCAGCCGACAAAAAAATGCACAAATAGCCGACAAAAAAATGGAAAAATTTGCGGTATTAATTTAAGAAAAAACAATTGGCGGAAACTCCTTTGAGGATCCAATTCACCAGGGGAGATTGGGTTAAAAAATTTAAACCATTAAAGAGGAGGCCTGTTGAATGTCCAAACTTGTACCCCCCCATGGCGGGAAACTGACCCCCGTACTCGTTCCCGAGAACCAGCGCGCCGAGTGCCTGGCAAAGGCGAAGACCCTGCCGGTTATCCGGATGAGCTCCCGGGAAACTTCCGACCTGCTCATGATCGGCATGGGCGCATTCAGCCCGCTGACCGGCTTTATGGGCAAGGCGGACTATGAAAGCGTTGTTGCCACCAAGCACCTGGCCAACGGAATTGCCTGGCCCATTCCCATCACTGTGTCGGTGACCAGGGACCAGGCCAAGGACCTTAAAGAAGGCATGGAAGTCGCCCTGGTGGACGACGAGACCGACACCTACGTGGGCATCCTGACTGTCCAGGAAAAGTACGAGTACGACAAGGTCAAGGAATGCAAGGAAGTATTTTTTACCGATGACAAGGACCACCCCGGCGTGCAGAAGGTCATGGCCCAGCCCGAGGTCAACGTGGGCGGCCCCGTGATTACCTTCAGCCAGATGGGTTACGCCAGCAAGTACGGCAGCTACTACGCCACTCCGGCACAGACCAGGGCCATCTTCGACGAGAAGGGCTGGGCCACCGTGGCCGCCTTCCAGACCCGCAACCCCCTGCACCGCTCCCACGAGTTCCTGTGCAAGATCGGCAACGAGGTCTGTGACGGGCTGCTGATCCATCCCATCGTGGGGAAACTCAAGCCCGGGGACATTCCGGCCGAGGTAAGGCTCAAGTGCTATGAGGTGCTGCTGGCAAACTACTTCAATCCCAAGACCTGCGTAATGCGCGTGTACCCGATGGAGATGCGCTACGCCGGTCCCAGTGAGGGCATCCTGCACGCCATCTTCAGGCAGAACTTCGGCTGCAGCCACCTGCTGGTGGGCCGCGACCACGCCGGCGTGGGCAGCTACTACACCGCCTACCAGGCCCAGGAGATGTTCGACCAGTTCAAGCCCGGCGAGATTCTGTGCCAGCCCATTAAGGTGACATCGGCCTTCTACTGCAACAAGTGCGAGGGAATGACCACCGAGAAGACCTGCCCGCACGACGCGTCCGAACACCTGAACATCAGCGGAACCAAGCTGCGGGCCATGCTGGCCGCGGGCGAACTGCCGCCCAGCAACTTCAGCCGTCCCGAAGTTCTGAAGATCCTCATGGAGTACTACCAGAGCCTGGAAAAATAACTGTGAAAGCCGGCTGACATGCGCACCGCTAGGGGCGCATGCCAGCCCTGTTTATCCCTTATCAGGCGGAATTCATCAGCCGCCGCATATTCCATGCGTCCATCGAGTTGGACCTTGGAGGAACCTTTTTCAGGGAGGTGATATTTTCAAGGGAGAGGGGAATGGAGTTCACCAACTGTTTGACCTGGTGTCAGCGTGGTGAGTAGCGGGAATTTTGACTTCTTCTTAATCGAGAACCGAAAAAGACCTAAAAAATAGGGAATAGGAGGTTGAATTAATGCCAACTTTTGTAATTGCCGAAAAGTGCGATGGTTGCAAAGGCCAGGACAAAACCGCCTGCATGTATGCATGCCCCAATGATCTCATGGTGCTGGACAAGGAAAAAATGAAGGCTTACAACCGCGACCCCTGGATGTGCTGGGAGTGCCTGTGCTGCGCCAAGGCCTGCCCGCAGCAGGCCATGGACCTGAGCGGTTACAAGGATTTCGTTCCCCTGGGAGCCAGCTGCACACCTCTGAGGGGATCCGAGGACATCATGTGGACCATCAAGTTCCGCAACGGGATGGTCAAGCGCTTCAAGTTCCCCATCCGGACCACTGAAGAGGGCAAGGCTGTGCCCGACGGCGGGTTCTCCACCAAGGGCGACCTCAACTCCCTGGAACTGTTCACCGAGCCCGACTCCCTGGGCGTGCCCGTGTGGACCTACAAGAAGTAACCGCTTTTCCAAGGCCGGTAGATTAAAGAAAATACGGAGGAGGTTAATATAAATGCCGAGCTATAAGGACTTTGAAACTGTAGAAGTAACTACGGATCTTCTTATCGTGGGCGGCGGTATGGCGGCCTGCGGCGCGGCCGTTGAAGCTGCGTACTGGGGACAGAAACACGGTGTCAAGGTGACCATGGTTGACAAGGCTGCCATCATTCGCTCCGGTGCGGTGGGCATGGGCCTCTCTGCCATCAACCAGTACATCGGCCTGGCCAAGGGCGCGAACACCGTTGAGGACTACGTCAAGTACGTCAAGTACGACCTGATGGGCGTTGCCCGGGACGACCTGGTGGCCAACATCGCCCGCCACGTGGACAGCACCGTGCACCTGTTCGACAAGTGGGGCCTGCCCTTCTGGCGCGACGAGAACGGCGGCTATGTGAACGAGGGCCGCTGGCAGCTGATGATCAACGGTGAGTCCTACAAGGTGGTCGTGGCCGAAGCCGCCAGGAACGCACTTGGTGCCGACAACATTTACGAGCGCGTGTTCATCATCGAGCCCCTGCTGGACGGCGACAGGATCGCCGGAGCCGTAGGCTTCAGCGTCCGCGAGAACAAGTTCTACGTATTCAAGGCCAAGGCCGTGCTGGCCGCCATGGGCGGCGCCGTCGGCGTATTCAAGCCCCGTTCCACCGGTGAAGGTCTGGGCCGCTCCTGGTATCCTCCCTTCAGCACCGGTTCTTCCGCCTACTTCACCATCAAGGCCGGCGCCGAAATGACCTGCCAGGAAGTCCGCTTCATCCCCGTCCGCTTTAAGGACGCCTACGGCCCGGTGGGCGCATGGTTCCTGCTCTTCAAGTCCCGCGCCACCAACGCCTTCGGCGGCGAGTACATGGTGGAGCGCCGCGACGAACTGGCCAAGTGGGGCAAGTGGGGCGCCACCAAGCCCATACCGGCCAACCTGCGCAACTACCTGGGCATGCTGGACGTATTCGAGGGCAAGGGTCCCATCTACATGAGGACCGAAGAGGCCATCGCCAACCTGGCCAAGAAGTACGAGGGCGACGAGAAGGCCTTCAAGAAGAAAATGAAGGAACTGGAAGCCGAAGCTTGGGAAGACTTCCTCGACATGACCATTTCCCAGGCCCTGCTGTGGGCGGCCACCAACGTGGAGCCCGAGAAGCGGCCCTCCGAGATCGCCGCTGCCGAGCCCTACTTCATCGGGTCGCACTCCGGAGCTTCCGGCGCCTGGGTGTCCGGTCCCGAGGACCTGGCCGGCGGCACCGAGTACTTCTGGGGTTACTGCAACATGACCACCGTCAAGGGCCTGTTTGCGGCCGGTGACGCTTCCGGCGCCTCCAGCCACAAGTTCTCCTCCGGTTCCCACGCCGAGGGCAGGATCGCCGCCAAGTCGGCCATCAAGTTCATCCTGGAGAACAACACCCAGCCCAAGGTCGACCCGGCCGTGGTGGAGGAAATCAAGAAGGAGACCTACAAGCCCTTTGAAACCTTCGAACAGCACAAGAACCTGACCACCGACCCCGAGGTCAACCCGAACTACATCTTCCCGAAGATGTTCATGTTCAGGCTGCAGAAGATGATGGACGAGTACGTGGGCGGCGTGTCCTCCAACTTCTCCACCAACAAGGCCAGCCTTGAGCGCGCCCTGGAACTGCTGGGCTTCCTCAAGGAAGACCAGGAGAAGCTGGCGGCCCGTGACCTGCACGAGCTCATGAGGTGCTGGGAGAACAAGCACAGGCTGGTACAGGCCGAGTCCCACATCAGGACCGTTCTGTTCCGCGAGGAGACCAGGTGGCCCGGCTACTACTTCAGGGCCGACTACCCGAAGATCGACGACCAGAACTGGCTGTGCTTCGTCAACACCAAGTACGATCCGAAGACCGGCGAGTGGTCCGTGTTCAAGCGGCCCATCCTGAACCTGTTCGGCATCGAGTAACCGGTCCCGGAGGATGTGTCCGAAGAGATAAGACTCGACATTCAACAGTGCCATCCACGGCGCTGGAGGGCCCGTGGCCACCGGCCACGGGCTCTCAGCCGTTGTTTTGATCGGGCTTTTAAGCGGCCGCCACTGTTAGAATGATGCGAGTGGGACGAAAGGAACGCCTGTGGAGACTGGGCGGGAATACACTGTTTTTTGAACCAGTTTATCCAGGCGTCCTTTTGCAGGCGCCTGAAGCTGTTTTTTTGGACCAGGGCTGGCATTAACAGGTTCTGCTGGTATTACCCTAACTTCATTAAACGAATGGAGATATCTAAAAGATGGTAAACAAAAGCATTTTGGTTGTAGGCGGGGGAATAAGCGGCCTGACTGCCGCCGTTGAGGCTGCCGAGGTGGGGTTTGAAGTTTTTATCGTGGAAAAGAATCCGTACCTGGGCGGCAAGGTGACCCAGATAAACCAGTATTTCCCCAAGCTCTGCCCGCCCAACTGCGGCCTGGAAATAAACTTTAAGAGGATCCGGAGCAACCCGGCAATCAAGTTTTTTACCATGGCCGAGGTGGAAAGCATTTCCGGCCAGGAAGGCAATTTCGATGTAACTGTCAGGCTGAATCCCCGCTATATCAATGAAAACTGCACCGCCTGCGGCAAGTGTGCGGAAGTTTGCCCGGCGGAAAGGGCAAACGACTTCAACTACGGACTGGACAAGACAAAGGCCGTTTACCTGCCCCACGAGTTTGCCTTTCCCATGAAGTACGTCATCGACGCCGGGGCCTGCCAGCAGGGATGCAGCAAGTGCGCCGAGGTCTGCCAGTACAAGGCCGTTGAGCTGGATATGCAGCCCAGGACGGTGAAGCTGAACGTGGGCGCGGTGGTATGGGCAACCGGCTGGAAGCCCTACGACGCGGAAAAGCTCAGCTATTACGGGTTCGGCAGGTTCCCCAACGTGATCACCAATGTGATGATGGAAAGGCTGGCGGCCGTAAACGGGCCCACCGGCGGGAAAATAGTGCGGCCCTCGGACGGCAAGGAAATCAGCAGCATCGCCTTTATCCAGTGCGCCGGTTCCAGGGACGAAAACCACCTGCACTG